>NZ_CP114905.1:6813000-7475000 GCF_027497195.1 Streptomyces sp. WMMC500 | reverse complement strand
GCTGCCGTTCTACCAGGAGATCGAGTTCTACGCGCCGCAGCAGTACCGCGGCCTGACGGCCGTGGAGCTGACGTTCCTCGCCGACGGGCACCAGATGGACGTGGTGGTGGAGATGGACAAGAAGCCGGGGCTGTTCACGGACGGCGGCGACTCGTTCCGGAAGTTCCAGGTGGGGCTCACAGACTTCCAGGAGACCGACTGGAGCGCGTACCTGGGCCAGTGGATCTCCGAGGTGGGGTCGCGGCGCAACTGGTTCTGAGCCGCCCGTCGTGTGGCGGCGGCGCCCCGGCCCCTGCTCGTTAGGCTGACGCCGTGGCGGGCGTACCGCGTGTGCGCGTGTGCGCGTACCGCCACGTCGTGTCCCTGTGTCACAGCCACCCGGAGGTGTCTCACGTGCCCGAGCAGAACCGGCCGCCGCTGCCCCACGACTTCCATCCCGCGGTGCCGTCGTTCACCGTCACCAGCGACGACGTGAAGGAGGGCGCTCCCCTGCCGGACGCGCAGATCGGGGCGAAGGGCAATACTTCGCCGCAGTTGCGCTGGTCGGGGTTCCCGGAGGGGACCAGGAGCTTCGCCGTCACCTGTTACGACCCGGACGCGCCGACCGGCAGCGGGTTCTGGCACTGGTCGGTGTTCGACATCCCGGCGTCCGTGACAGAGCTGCCGGCGGGCGCGGGCACGGGGGACATGGCCGGGCTGCCGCAGGGCGCCGTGACCGTGCGGAACGACGCCGGGACCCACGACTTCACAGGTGCGGCGCCGCCGCCCGGTGACGGCGAGCACCGGTACGTGTTCACGGTGTACGCGGTGGACCAGGAGAAGCTGGGTCCCGACGCGGCGGCGACACCGGCCGTCGTGGGCTTCAACCTCCGCTTCCACACCCTCGCGAGGGCCCGGCTCATCGGCACGCACGAGGAGCCCGCGGCGGGCTGAAATTGCGTTGTCGCGGCTGATCTCCCGGGGCACAGTGGAGCCACCTCGCCGCTCGGTGAGGCGAGTCGGGAGGTGTGACCGGGATGCGCGAGACGCTGGTGCTCAACGCGAGCTTCGAGCCGTTGTCGACGGTGTCGCTCCGCCGTGCGGTGGTGCTGGTGCTCCAGGACAAGGCCGTCGTCGAGCAGGCGCACTCCGGCATGCGGCTGCGGGCGGCGAGCGTCGAGCTTCCGGTGCCCCAGGTGATCCGGCTGTGCCGGTACGTGCGGGTGCCGTTCCGAAGACGGGCGCCGTGGTCGCGCCGGGGTGTGCTGGTACGTGACCGGCACCGGTGCGCGTACTGCGGCCGGCGTGCGACGACCGTGGACCACGTCGTGCCGCGCGCGCTGGGCGGCGCCGACACCTGGCTGAACACGGTGGCGTCCTGCGCCGCGGACAACCACCGCAAGGCGGACCGGACGCCGGAGCAGGCGGGGATGCGGCTGCTGCGGCGGCCGTTCGAGCCGACGCCGGCGGACGCGCTGCTGCTGGCGCTGGGGGTGCGCGAGCGGGAGCAGTTGCCGGACTGGCTGGCGGTGTCGGAGGGCCGCGAGGTCCCGGTCGCCGCCTGAGTTCCGGCGCGTGCGTGCCCCGCCCGTGCGGTACGCGGAGAGCCCGCCCCCGGTCGTTGAAACGACCGGGGGCGGGCTCGTGTCGTACGACGTGCGTGCGCGGGCGCGGGGCCTACTCCAGCGGGGGCTGCTCGCGGTAGGTGGGGGCCTTGCGGGTGTTCGCCTTGGGGGCGGCGGCTGCGTCGCCGCCGGTGGGCGAGGGCGGGCCGAAGTTCCCCAGGGCGCCGCCGAGTCCCTTCAGGGCATCGCCGATCTCGCTGGGCACGATCCAGAGCTTGTTCGCGTCGCCCTCGGCGATCTTCGGCAGCATCTGCAGGTACTGGTACGACAGCAGCTTCTGGTCCGGGTCACCGGCGTGGATGGACTCGAAGACCGTGCGGATGGCCTGCGCCTCGCCCTCGGCGCGCAGCGCCGCGGAGCGGGCCTCGCCCTCGGCGCGCAGGATCGCGGCCTGCTTCTCGCCCTCGGCGGTGAGGATCTCGGACTGCCGGACGCCTTCGGCGGTGAGGATCGCGGCGCGCTTGTCGCGGTCGGCGCGCATCTGCTTCTCCATCGAGTCCTGGATGGAGGTGGGCGGTTCGATGGCCTTCAGCTCGACGCGGTTGACGCGGATGCCCCAGCGGCCGGTGGCCTCGTCGAGGACGCCGCGCAGCGCGGCGTTGATCTCCTCGCGGGAGGTCAGGGTGCGCTCCAGGTCCATGCCGCCGATGATGTTGCGCAGGGTGGTGACGGTGAGCTGCTCGATGGCCTGGATGTAGCTGGCGACCTCGTAGGTGGCGGCCCGGGCGTCGGTGACCTGGTAGTAGATGACGGTGTCGATGTTCACCACCAGGTTGTCCTGGGTGATCACGGGCTGCGGTGGGAACGGCACGACTTGTTCGCGCAGGTCGACGCGGTTGCGGATGGTGTCGATGAACGGCACCACGATGTTGAGGCCGGCGTTGAGGGTGCGGGTGTAGCGGCCGAAGCGCTCCACGATGGCCGCACTGGCCTGCGGGATGACCTGGATCGTCTTGATGAGTGCGATGAAGACGAGCACCACCAGGATGATCAGGACGATGATGATCGGCTGCATGCTGCTCCCCGGTTAGTGATCCAATTGTGCGGCCCAGCCGCCGAGTGTGGCAGAACGGCCTTGCCCGTAAGGGCTCTTCCGGTCACCTGACGGCTCACATGACGACGGCGGTCGCACCGTCGATGTCCACGACATCGACCTGCCGGCCGGGCTCGTAAACCTCGCCCGCGTCGAGCGCCCGTGCACTCCACACCTCGCCGGCGAGCTTGATGCGCCCCCCTGAGCCGTCGACGCGCTCCAGCACCACCGCCCGTCTGCCCTTGAGGGCGTCGACGCCCGTCGCCGCTCCGCCCTGGCTTCGGTGGCGGCGCGCCACGGGTCGGACGGCCGCGATGAGGGCGGTCGAGACGACCGCGAAGACGATCACTTGTACGGTGAGTCCGCCCCCCAGGGCGGCCGTCACGGCGGCGGCGACCGCGCCGACCGAGAACATGCCGAACTCCGGCATGGCGGTCAGCACCAGGGGAATGCCCAAGCCTACGGCGGCGATCAGCCACCACACCCATGCGTCCACGGGTCCAATGCTATTGCGGGGCAAGGGATTCGGGACAGATGCCCGGGGCGGCGGCTACGCCTTGGACATCGGGAGGCCCTGGGCGGTCCAGCGGTCGCCGGCGCGGTCGAGGACGAGCGGGAGGCCGAAGCAGAGCGAGAGGTTGCGGGAGGTCAGTTCGTCCTCGATGGGTCCGGCGGCGAGGACCTTGCCCTGCCGGATCATCAGCACGTGCGTGAACCCGGGGGGAATCTCCTCGACGTGGTGCGTCACCATGATCATCGAGGGCGCGTACGGGTCGCGGGCCAGCCGGCCGAGGCGGCGTACGAGGTCCTCGCGGCCGCCGAGGTCGAGTCCCGCGGCCGGCTCGTCGAGGAGGAGCAGTTCGGGGTCGGTCATCATGGCGCGGGCGATCTGGGTGCGCTTGCGCTCGCCCTCGGAGAGGGTGCCGAATCTGCGCTCCAGGTACTCGCTCATGCCGAGGCGGTCGAGGAACGCCTTGGCGCGGTCCTCGTCGACGGCCTCGTAGCTCTCCTGCCAGGTGGCGGTCATGCCGTACGCGGCGGTGAGGACGGTCTGCAGGACCGTCTGGCTCTTGGGCAGCTTCTCGGAGAGCGCGGCGCTGGCCATGCCGATGCGCGGGCGGAGCTCGAAGACGTCGACGCTGCCGAGCTTCTCCCCGAGGACCTGGACGGTGCCCGTGGACGGAAAGAGATAGCTGGAGGCGATGTTCAACAGTGTGGTCTTGCCCGCGCCGTTGGGGCCGAGGATGATCCACCGCTCGCCCTCCGCGACCGACCAGGAGACCTGTTCGACCAGAGCCCTGCCGTCGCGGACCACCGATACGTCCACCAGCTCCAGTACATCGCTCATGAGCGTGCCGTCTCCCCTTGCAGTGTCGGTCCTCGTACGCGGTGCGCGCCTGCGACACCGCCCCAGGGCAAACCTACGCCACGCGATGTCGGACCCGGTCCGTAGGCTGGTGCCATGCTCGAAGAACCACGTTCAGGCCGACTGGCGGCCTGGGGAAATGCCCTGCTTTCCGGGCACATCTCGCCCGACGAGGCCGCGGAGCGCATCGTCGCGGACGACGCCGGGCACCGGGTGGCGGGGCTGTCGGAGGAGGAGTCCGCCGAGGGGGTGGGCCTGACGATGGCGCTGGGGCGGCTGCGGGCGCTGGGCGCGAAGGGTCTGCGGGTGGCGCTGCCGGTGCCGGGGCATCCGCTGGGTCTCTCCGGGCCGCCGGAGTTCAACGCGGCGGCGCTGGACGCGGGCGAGGCGGTGCTGGTGACCGGAGGGCCGCCGCAGGGGCTGGTGCCGGAGGTCTGGTCGGTGGGGCCGGAGGGGGACGAGGTGGTCCGGGTGCGGTGGCGGTGCCTGCCGGTGCGGGAGGCGCCGCCGGCGGACGTGCCGTCGCTGGGCGAGGCGGAGCGGGAGCTGGCGGAGGCGATGCGGGAGGCCACGGAGGTGCTGTCGCGGCTGGACGTGGCGGGTTCCGGGCCGGTCGCCGAGGCGGCGCTGGCGGCGTACCGGGCGCGGGCGGAGCGGGGGCGCGAGGTGCTGGCGCCGGGGTATCCGCCGCGGGCGGTGCGGGTGCTGGAGCTGGCGCAGCGGGTGGGTGCGCTGGTGGACATCGCGCGGGATCCGGGCGAGGGGCACGGGGCGGCGGTCAGCGCGGGGCAGATAGCGGCCCGCGGCGAGGCGCTGCGGCCGCTGGAGCGGACGGCACGGCGGGCGCGGGTCGCGGCGTACAACGCGTTCGTGGAGGAGCTGGAGCGCGGGTGAGGTGCGCGGGGCCGCGGCGGCGCGTACGCCCCGGGGCCCGGGGGCCGCTGCGCAACGGCTGAGGAGTCCGGCGGGACACACCGCGGCGGCCTGAGCCCGCCGTTCGGCGCCGTGGGCGGCGATCGTACGAACGCCGGGGATACGCCGGACCGGCCCGCCGGGCGGTGCCCGGGGGCCGGTTCCGGTGCCGGCAGACCGCTGGTCGTCAGCGGTTGATGCAGAGGTTGCCGAACGCCGGGTTCAGCGCGCCGATGAAGCTGCCGGTGTTGCCGCAGGCGTTCCCGGGCATGTGCACCGGCATCTGGCCCAGGTTCCCGGAGCCGAGGCCCGGGGAGCCGACGGCCGTGCCCTGGGCGCCGGCGCCGCTCTGCGCGACGGCCACACCCGCGCCGGCGACGGCCAGGCCGCTCGCGGCGATGGTGAGGGCTGCCGCCCGCTTCAGGTTCCTCATGAGATTCCTCCTCGCGTCGGCCGCGGCGTGTGCCGCGGCATGCCATGGAGAACGCGGGGGGCGCGGCGCGGTTGCGCCGATCAGGCGACATCTACACGACAGTATGAATCTCGGATCGGAGGACGACGTTCCGCAACGCCGGGCCGAGGGCCGCCGGTCGGCGTCTCAGCCGCTCACGCCGTGGCGTACGGCCCAGAGAGCGGCCTGCGTCCGGTCGGCGAGGTCCAGCTTCATCAGGATGTTTGACACGTGCGTCTTGACGGTCTTCTCCGAGACCACGAGCGCGCGGGCGATCTCCCGGTTCGAGCGGCCGTCCGCGATCAGCGCCAGCACCTCGCGCTCGCGGTCCGTCAGCGTCGTCCCCCGCCCCTGCGCGGGCCCTCCGCCAGCCTCCGGCGCCAGCAGCGCCCCGGCGACGTCCGGCTGCAGCAGCACGTGCCCGGCGTGCACCGAGCGGATCGCCTTGGCCAGCGCCTCGGGGTCGACGTCCTTGTACACGTAGCCCGCGGCGCCCGCGCGCAGCGCGGGGACGACGGTGCGCTGCTCGGTGAAGCTGGTGATGACCAGCACGCGCGCCGCGCTGCCGGACTCGCGGATCCGGCGCAGCGCCTCGATGCCGTCGGTGCCGGGCATCTTCACGTCCATCAGCACCACGTCCGGCACCAGCTCCGCGGTACGGGCCACGCCCTCGTCGCCGTCGGCGGCCTCGCCGACGACCTCGATGTCGTCCTGCACCTCCAGGAAGGTGCGCAGCCCGCGCCGGACGACCTGGTGGTCGTCGACCAGCAGCACCCGGATCCGGCCGGGCGCGTCCGTACCCTCCGGGTCCTCGGTCCGCCGCTTCTCGTCCGCCTCAGCCACCGGGCACCTCCATCTCGATCACGGTGCCCTGCCCGGGCGCCGACTGGACGGTCAGACCGCCGCCGACCCCGGCGGCCCGGTCGCGCATGGACACCAGGCCCAGGTGGCGGCCGGCGGAGCGCACGGCCTCCGGGGCGAAGCCCCGGCCGTCGTCGCGCACCCGCAGCCGCGCGCCGCGGCCGTGCCGGGTGAGGGCGACCTCGACCAGGCCGGCGTCGGCGTGCCGCAGCGCGTTGTGCAGCGCCTCCTGCGCGACCCGCAGCAGCGCCTCCTCCTGCGCCGCGGGCAGGGCGCGTACCTGCGCGGAGGTGAAGGTGACGCGGGCGCGGTGGGCCCGGTCGAGCACCTGCACCTGCGTCGCCAGGGTGGCCACCAGGCCGTCGTCGTCCAGGGCCGCGGGGCGCAGCTCGACGACGGCGGCGCGCAGCTCGTCGGCGGCGTCCGCGGCGAGCCGCGCGACCTGCTGCAGCTCGCCCTTGGCGCGGGCCGGGTCGCGGTCGACGAGGGCGGCGGCGGCCTGTGCGGTCAGGCGCAGCGAGAAGAGCTTCTGGGAGACGGCGTCGTGCAGCTCGTGTGCGATACGGGCGCGCTCGCCGGCGATGGTCAGCTCGCGGCTGCGCTCGTACAGGCGGGCGTTGGTCAGCGCGATGGCGGCGTGGTCGGCGAGGGTACGCAGCAGGGCCTCGTCCTCGGCGCCGAAGCGGCAGCCGTCGGGGGCGGGCGGTTCGTCCGGCTCGCACTGCTTGTTGGCGAGGAAGAGCGCGCCGAGTACCTCCTCGCCGTCGGCGATGGGGGCGCCGACGAAGTCCCGCAGCCGCGGGTGGGCGCTGGGCCAGCCGCCGAAGCGGGGGTCCTTGCGTACGTCGCCGAGCCGCACCGGCTCGGCTTCCTCCAGCAGCGCGGCGAGGATGCCGTGCTGGCGGGGCAGCGGGCCGATGGCCTTCCACTGCGCGTCGCTGACGCCGTCGACGACGAACTGGGCGAAGCCGCCGTGGTCGTCGGGCACGCCCAGGGCGGCGTACTCGGCCTGCAGCAGCTCGCGCGCGGACGCCGTGATCGTCTGGAGCACGTCGCGGACCTGGACCTGCCGGCTCATGGCGAGCAGGGCGCGGCTGACCGCTTCGAGTCCGGCGGCGGGGCCGGCGGCGGGGGTGGACACGCTCCTCACGCTACCCGCCGGGCCGATCCCCGTGATCCAGCCGCGGACGGGGCCCGCGTCAGCCCTCGGTCCTAGGCCGCTGTGCGGACCGGACCCCGGGCGGCGCACACGGCAGACGGGCGGCACCCCGGGCCGGGGTGCCGCCCGTCCGGCGGTCGGGGTGCGGGTCAGCGCATGACCTCGGGCTCGTGCTTGCGCAGCAGCCGGGCGACGAGGAAGCCGCAGAGCACGCCCATGACGAGGAGCACGCCGATGTTCAGCATGTACGTGCCCGCCGTGTGCTCCCACAGCGTGTCCGTCTCGCCGCTGTCCCACGGCAGCAGCACGTTCAGGTCGGCCGTCGAGCCCATCGCGGCCACCGCCCAGCGCGACGGCATCAGCCAGGCGAGCTGCTCCACGCCCGGGGTGCCGTGCAACTGGAACAGCACGCCGGTGAAGACCACCTGCACGATGGCGAACATCACCAGCAGCGGCATGGTCATCTCGGAGGTCTTCACCAGCGACGAGATGATCAGGCCCACCATCATCGACGTCAGGCCCAGCGCGGTGACGCTGATCGCCAGCTCCGCCGCCGGCAGGTCGGTGAGGATCACGCCCTCCTCCGGCAGCTTGTTGCGGCTGAGGACGCCGATGGCGCTGATGACGCCGCCCTGGAAGATGGTGATCACGCCGAGGACGAGGACCTTGGACATCACGTACGCGGAGCGGGAGAGGCCGACCGCCCGCTCTCGCTCGTAGATCACCCGTTCCTTGATCAGCTCACGCACCGAGTTCGCGGCGCCGGAGAAGCAGGCGCCGATCGCGAGGATCAGCATGATCGTGCCCGCGTCCCTGTTGATCAGGTGGATCTTCTGCGGGCCGTAGCCGAGCCCGAACTCGGCCGGGATGACCATGCTGACGACGCCGAGCACCACCGGCAGGATGATGGTCAGCGCGATGAAGAAGCGGTCGGAGGCCAGCACGGAGACGTACCGTCTCATCAGCGTCCAGAGCTGCGGCATCCAGCCCTGCGGCTTGGACGGGCGGAGCATCTGCGGCGGCTGCATCGCGACGGGCTGCGGGGCCACGGCGTCGATGTCGGCTGCGTACATCTGGTAGTGCTGGGAGCCCTGCCAGCGGGCCTTCCAGTCGTAGTCGCGGTAGTTCTCGAAGGCGGAGAAGATGTCGGCCCAGGTCTCGTAGCCGAAGAAGTTCAGCGCCTCCTCGGGCGGGCCGAAGTACGCCACGCCACCGCCGGGGGCCATGACCAGCAGCCGGTCGCAGAGCGCGAGCTCGGCGACGGAGTGGGTGACGACCAGGACCGTACGGCCGTCGTCGGCCAGCCCGCGCAGCAACTGCATGACGTCGCGGTCCATGCCCGGGTCGAGGCCCGAGGTGGGCTCGTCCAGGAAGATCAGCGACGGCTTGGTGAGCAGCTCCAGGGCCACCGAGACGCGCTTGCGCTGGCCGCCGGAGAGCGAGCTGATCCGCTTCTCCTTGTGGATGTCGAGCTTCAGCTCGCGCAGCACCTCGTCGACGCGGGCGGCGCGCTCGGCCTCCGCGGTGTCGCCGGGGAACCGGAGCTTGGCGGCGTAGCGCAGGGCGCGGGTGACGGTGAGCTGGGTGTGCAGGATGTCGTCCTGCGGCACCAGCCCGATGCGGTGGCGCAGCTCCGCGAACTGCTTGTAGAGGTTCCGGTTGTCGTAGAGGACTTCGCCGACGTCCGCGGGGCGGTAGCCCGTCAGCGCCTTCAGGAGCGTGGACTTGCCGGATCCCGACGGGCCGATGACGGCGACCAGGCTCTTCTCGGGCACGCCGAAGGAGACGTTGTCCAGGATGACCTTGCCGCCGTCGACCTTCACGGTCAGGTGGCGGGCCGAGAAGCTGACCTCACCGGTGTCGACGAACTCCTCGAGCCGGTCCCCGACCAGCCGGAAGGTGGAGTGACCGATGCCGATGATGTCGTCCGGGCCGATGGGCCGCCGGCCGCGCTGCGGCAGTTGCTCACCGTTGACGTACGTGCCGTTGTGGCTGCCGAGGTCGACGATCTCGGAGCGGCCGTCGGGCGTGGACCGGAACTCCGCGTGGTGGCGCGAGACCTGGAGGTCGGAGACGACCAGCTCGTTCTCCAGCGCACGGCCTATGCGCGTGACGCGGCCCAGCGAGAGCTGGTGGAACGTCGTGGGGCTGCGGTCGCCGTAGGCCGACGGACCGCCGCCACCGTGGCCCGCGCCGGCGGCGGCGGGCGGGCGCTGCGGCGCGGAGTGCTGCTGCGGCACGTACGGCTGCTGCTGGGGCGGCAGGCCGGCCGGCGGCCCCTGGAACGGGGGGCCCTGGGGCGGAGGCCCCTGCGGGGGGCCGCCCCAGGCGCCGGCGCCGGGCGCGTGCTGCGGCGGCGCGACCTGCTGGGCGCCGGGCGGCGGCTGGGCCATCGCGGTCTGCGCGCTGTACACGTCCGGAGCGGCGGCGGCGGCGCCGGCCGGCGCGGAGAGCCGCAACTGCGGTCCGTCGGTGGCGTTGCCGAGATACACGACCGAGCCGGGGCCGACCTCGATCTGGTGGACCCGCTGGCCCTCCACGTACGAGCCGTTGGTGCTGCCGACGTCCTCGAGCAGCCAGCTACGGCCGCCCCACCGGAGGCTGGCGTGCCGCCAGGAAACCCTGGCGTCCTCCAGCACCACGTCCCCCTGCGGATCCCGCCCGACGCGATAGGCGCGTGCCGGGTCGAGAGTCCACGTCTGTCCGTTCAGTTCAAGTACGAGTTCAGGCACTCCATGCCCCACAAAGTTGTCCCCCGAGGTGCCCCTTGCACGGCACCTGACTTCCACAGGCCCGTAAGGAGTCTAGGGATGGCGAACATCCTGAGGAACTATTTCAGTAACAGTCGCTTCACGAAAACGCGGGTCACGGGACGAGACGGAACTTGGACGTCCGCTTGCCGCCCGCTCCCGGGTGCTTCGCGCCCGTTGACGGCACTTGATCGCATACGGCTCCCTCCGCGCGGGCGCGCCGGGAGCCGGGCGGGGAGCCCCGGCGCCCTCCCCCGCCCGTTCGGCCCCCGGCAACCGCACGTACTCCCCACCGCAATCTCCCAGCCCAGCGGCCCCGCCGCCGCCCGCCGCGGCCCCGACCCGCCCGGCCGCCGGCGGGCCCCGCCGCGATACCGTGGTGCCATCATGACCACCGTCGCCCGCACGCTTCTCGTCAAGATCTTCGGCCGCGACCGCGCCGGCCTCACCGCCGGCCTCTTCGACACCCTCGCCGCCTACCGGGTCGAGGTCATCGACATCGAGCAGATCGTCACCCGCGGCCGCATCACCCTGTGCGCCCTGGTCACCCCGCCCGTCGGCGCCACCGAGGGCGAGCTGCGCGCGACGATCCACTCCTGGGCCGACTCCATGGGCCTGGAGGCGGAGATAATCTCCGGCACGGGCGACAACGAGCCGCGCGCCCCCGGCCGCTCCCACGTCACCGTGCTCGGGCAGCCGCTGACCGCCGAGTCGACCGCCGGCATCGCCGCCGCGATCACCGGCACGGGCGCCAACATCGACCGCATCTTCCGGCTCGCGAAGTACCCGGTCACCGCCGTGGAGTTCGAGGTCTCCGGCGCCGCCACCGAGGAGCTGCGCACCGCGCTGGCCATAGCCGCCGCCCGCCTCGGCGTGGACGTCGCCGTCGTGGCGTCCGGGCTGCAGCGCCGGGCGCAGCGGCTCGTCGTGATGGACGTCGACTCCACCCTCATCCAGGACGAGGTCATCGAGCTGTTCGCCGCGCACGCCGGCTGCGAAGCCGAGGTCGCGGAGGTGACCGCCGCGGCGATGCGCGGCGAGCTGGACTTCGAGCAGTCGCTGCACGCACGGGTGGCGCTGCTGGCCGGGCTGGAGGAGTCGGTGGTGGACAAGGTGCGCGAGGACGTACGCCTGACGCCCGGCGCCCGCACCCTGATCCGTACGCTCAAGCGCCTCGGCTACCAGGTGGGCGTCGTCTCCGGCGGCTTCACGCAGATCACCGACGACCTCAAGGACCGGCTCGCGCTGGACTTCGCCGCCGCGAACACCCTGGAGATCGTCGACGGCACGCTCACCGGCCGGATCACCGGGCCCGTCGTCGACCGGGCGGGCAAGGCCCGGCTGCTGAGCGCCTTCGCCGCGGAGGCGGGCGTGCCGCTGGCGCAGACGGTGGCGATCGGGGACGGCGCGAACGACCTCGACATGCTCAACGCGGCGGGCCTGGGAGTGGCGTTCAACGCCAAGCCGCTGGTCCGGGAGGCCGCGCACGCGGCGGTGAACGTGCCGTTCCTCGACGCGGTGCTCTACCTGCTGGGCATCACGCGCGACGAGGTGGAGGCGGCGGACACGACCGGCTGACGCGGTCGCCGAGGTCGCGCAGGAAGTCCGCCAGCTCCGGCGGCTCGCGCACCTCGAAGTCCACGCCGAGCAGCGCGATCCGCACGGCCAGCCAGTCGAGCGCGTCGCCGCCCGTGACCAGCGTGCAGCGGTCGGCCCCGGCCGGCTCCAGCAGTCCCGCGCCGCGCGGCAGGCGGCGTACGGCCTCGTCGAGGGGTACGTGCAGGGTGACGACGGCGCGGTACCGGCCCCGGTGGCCGGCGATGGACTCGGCGACGAAGGCGGCGGCGTCGGCGGCGGGCAGCTCGCGCGGGGGGTGGCGGACGCCGGTGGGCCGCGGGTCGTCGATCCGGTCGGCGCGGAAGCTGCGCCAGTCGGCGCGGTCGCAGTCGTACGCGACGAGATACCACCGCTGACCGGTGCTGACGAGGCGGTACGGCTCGACGTGCCGGGCCGTACGCCCCGGCTGTTCCGCCCCGGCCCCGCGCTCGTCCTCCCCCGCCCCGCGCCCGCGCCGGTACCCGAACCGCAGCCCCTCCCCCCTGGTGCTCGCCGCGGCCAGCGCCGCGAGTACCTCCGCGGCCACCGGCGCCCCGGCCGCCGCCACCGCGCCCGCCGGGCTCACGGTCAGCGGCACCGTGGCCCGCTGGAGCGCGGAGACGCGGCGGCGCAGCCGTGCCGGCAGGACCTGCTCCAGCTTGGCGAGGGCCCGTACGGACGTCTCCTCCATCCCCCCGGCGCCCCCGGCGGCCACGGCCCGCAGCCCGGCGGCGACGGCGACGGCCTCGTCGTCGTCGAGGAGCAGCGGCGGCATCGCGGTGCCGGCGGCGAGCCGGTAGCCGCCGACGGCGCCGACGGTGGCGTCCACGGGGTAGCCCAGCGCGCGCAGCCGGTCGACGTCGCGGCGTACGGTGCGCACGCTGACGCCGAGGCGTCCGGCCAGCTCCGGGCCGCTGTGCTCGCGCCCGCTCTGCAGCACGGACAGCAGCGTGAGCAGCCGGGCGGAGGTGTCACCCATGCCTCGATGATGCCCGGGAACGCGGACATCCTCCGGCCGCCTTCGCGTGCGGCCTCACGGGCTCACTGCTGGTGCGGCGCCCAGAACTCGGTGAGCCGGCCCACGCCGTGCTCCACGGACTTCCACGAGCCGGCGAACTCCACCACGGCCACGCCCGACGTCGGGAAGCCGCGGCTCAGCCTGTTCAGCGTGTCCCCCTCGGCGGAGCCCGCCAGGGCGTCGGCGAGGCCGTGCATGCCGGGGTTGTGGCCGACGACCAGGAGCGTGGAGACGTCGTCGGGGACCTCGTTCAGCACCTGGATCAGCTCGCCGAGCGACGCCTCGTACAGCCGCTCCTCGTACACCGTCCGCGGGCGCCGGGAGAGCTTGCCCACGACGAGCTTCCAGGTCTCGCGGGTCCGTTTGGCGCTGGAGCAGAGAGTCAGGTCCGGGTCGATGTCGTGGGCCGCGAGGAACTCGCCGGCGGCGGGAGCGTCGGCCCGGCCGCGCTCGGCGAGCGGGCGCTCGTGATCGGAGTCCTGGGCCCAGTCGGCCTTGGCGTGTCGGAGAAGGACGATGCTGCGGGGCGTTCCTGCGCTCATAAGCTCAGCTTCGCACGAAACCGGCCGCGGGGTCCGGGCAGTTCGCCGGGTCTCCCGCCAGGAGTGACGGGCCGCCACGCCCCTGCGCGGGCGGTTCAGAACAGCCGGAGGGCCAGGAGGGCGGTGAACGCCATGACGGGCAGGGCGAGAGACCACCACGGCAGCCAGCGCTGCGCCGCCGGTGGTACGGGCTGGGTGGGGGCATCGGCTGACATCTTCGCCTCCGTGGGTTGCCTGACGTCCCGAGTCCTTCGTGCTGCTTCGAACCTACGGACCCGGGGCCGCCCGTCCCATCCGGTGACCCACCCAGTTCCCCCTGACCCTGGCCCCCTAGGGGAGGGTGGTGCTAGCCCCACCCCCGGGCCGCACGCCGGCGCCCTCGCGGACGGGCGGGGGGCGGGGATGCGAGACTGTCCGCATGCCCGTGCTCGACCCGAACCCCCAGAACGGGCAGCGCAAGCTGCTCTACGTGCTCGGCACGATCCTCGCCATCCTCGTGGTCATCGGCGTCATCGCCACGATCGCCTCGCCCTGAGGCCCGAGACCCGCGGCCCAGGCGCCGGCGCGCCGGTTCCGGCGGCCGGGGCGGCCCGGCGATCCCGCCGTCAGACCTCGTCCTCGACCACGCGGTCGCGGCCGGCGACGATGCCCGCCGCCACCTGGGCGACCATGAAGCCCGCGAGCACCGCCAGCGGGACGTCCCAGCCGTCCGTGGCCCCGTACAGCGCGCCGACGGCCAGCGGGCCCGGGACGGAGATCAGATAGCCCGTGCTCTGCGCGAAGGCGGAGAGCCGGACGAGGCCGGCGTGGCTGCGGGCCCGCACCCCGAGGAGGGTGAGGACCAGGGGGAACGCGCAGTTGGACACGGCCAGCAGCAGGGCCCATACCCAGGCGCCGCCCGCGGGCGCCAGCCACAGCCCCGCGTAGCCGCCGAGGCCGCAGGCGCCGAGCACGACGACCAGCGGCCCCTGGTGGTCGAGCCGGGCCGCGATCCGCGGCAGCACGAAGGCCAGCGGGACGCCCATGCCCATGGACAGGGCGAGCAGCAGCCCGGCGGTGGACGCGGACAGGCCGGCGTCGCGGTAGATCTGCGGCAGCCAGCCGAGGGTGACGTAGGCGGCCGTGGCCTGGAGGCCGAAGAAGACGGCGAGCGCCCACGCGGTGGGGCTTGAGGTGATACGGACCGGCCGTGCCGGCTCCGCCGGGGGCCCCGCCGCCTCGGTGCCGGTGCCCGTTTCGGTGGCGGCGTCCTTGGGGGACGCGGCGGGGCGCGATCCGCGCGACAGCACCGCCCACGGCACCACGGCCACCGCCGCGACGGCCGCCCAGAGGCCGAGCCCCAGGCGCCAACTGCCGCCCAGCGTCTCGCTCACCGGCACGGTGAGCCCGGCGGCCGAGGCCGTGCCGAGGGCCAGGCCCATCGAGTAGAGCCCGGTCATCGAGCCGACCCGGTGCGGGAACCAGTGTTTGACGATGACGGGGATCAGAACGTTGCCCACCGCGATGCCGCCGAGCGCCAGCGCGCTGGCGGCGAGGAACGCGGGGGTGTTGCCGAACAGCGGGCGCAGCGCCAGGCCGCCGCCGATCGCGGTGAGCCCGCCGGCGACGACGGCCACGGTGCCGAAGCGGCGGGCGAGGCGGGGCGCGAGGCTGCCGAAGACCGCGAAGCAGAGCGCCGGCATGGAGGTGAGCAGCCCGGCGACCGTGCCGCTCATGCCGATGTCGGTGCGTACGTCCTCCAGCACCGCGCCGAGCGAGGCTATCGCGGGCCGCAGGTTGACCGCCGCCAGCAGCAGGGCGGGGATCGTCAGCCGCAGCACCCACGGCGCCACCCGCGCCGCGGAAGCCGGCCCCGGGGCTGCTGCCGGCCCCATGGCCTGGTCTTTTCCGGTCGTCTCCCCCGGGGTCTCGGCGGGTTTGGCGAGGATGCTGCGGCGTGGCATGCCGACCATCATAGAATCATTGGATGAATGGTTGTCGACTCCGTCGTCCGAGCACGGGAGAGACATGGCACTGACGTCGCCGCGCCGGTCGAGCCTCACCGACCAGGTGATCGCCCAGTTGCGCACGCAGATCACCGCCGGCGAGTGGCCGGTCGGCAGCCGCATCCCGACCGAGCCCGAACTGGTCGAGCAACTGGGCGTCGCGCGCAACACCGTCCGCGAGGCGGTGCGGGCCCTCGCGAACAACGGTCTGCTCGACATCCGGCAGGGCTCCGGCACGTACGTCGCCGCCACCAGCGAGCTGGCGGGCGTCATGCAGCGCCGGTTCGCCGGGGCCCGGCCGGGGCACGTCGCGGAGCTGCGCAGCGCCCTGGAGGCGCAGGCGGCGCGGCTGGCGGCGGTGCGCCGCACGGAGCCGGAGATGGCGCAGTTGGAGCTGCTGCTGCGGCGGCGCGAGGAGGCGTGGGAGTCGGGGGACGCGGCGTCGTTCGTGGACGCCGACGCGACGCTGCACCTGGCGGTGGCGGCGGCGTCGCACAACGAGGTGCTGACGGCGATCTACGCGGACCTCGGCGAGGTCGTCCGCACCACCCTGCGCTCCAAGGTGGGCGACGTGCTGCTGCCGGCGGAGCACCTGGACCACGCGCGGATGGTGGCCGCGATCCGCGCCGGGGACGCGGAGACGGCCGCGGCGGAGGCGGGCGGGCACGCCTACGGCTGCATGCCGGAGCCCGCCCTCGGCGGCTGACGGGCCCCGCTCAGCCCTCCGGCACGTCCCGTATCGGCTCGTGGCTGACCCATGCCCGGGCGACGCCGAACCAGCAGCGGTCGCGCAACTCGCCGCCCTCCGCGGGGTCGAGCCGCATCGGCGTCCCGTCCACGTCCGGGTCCCACCACCGGGCGCACTCGATGTGCAGGCGTACGGCGTCGGTGTAGGGCCCGGCGTTGAAGCAGCGGGCCGTGACGGTCGACCCGGTGACGGCGGTGCGGCACTCGGCCTTCGTCGGCCCGCCGCGCCCGTCGGCGCCGGCGGAGTCCGCGGCCCCCGCGGGACCTGCGGCGCCCAGCACCACCGGCCCGGCGGCGAGGGTGACGGCCGCGCCCAGGAGCGTACGCCGACGTGCCGAGCCCCGGGTGCGGCGGCCGTGACGACGCGGGCCCTCACGCACCACGGAACCTCCTCGGCCGTACGGCGACGCTCGCGCGAAGCGTCGCTGCTGCACCACAAGGGGACGGGAACTGCCCCTTCAGGGTGCGCCGCGGCCCCGCCCGGGGCCCACCGGCCTACGCCGAACGGGCGACCCCGCGCGGGGGCCGCCGGCCGGCCGCACCGGCCGTACGGAAGGCGCCCGCGCCCGCCGCTACGCGCCCATGATGTGCACGCCGCCGTCGACGTGCACGATCTCGCCCGTCGTCTTCGGGAACCAGTCCGACAGCAGCGCCACGATCCCGCGCCCCGCCGGCTCCGGGTCCGCCATGTCCCACTCCAGCGGCGAGCGCGTGTTCCACACGTCCGCCAGGTCCGTGAAGCCGGGGATGGACTTCGCCGCCATGGAGCCGATCGGCCCGGCCGAGACCAGGTTGCAGCGGACGTTCTCCTTGCCCAGGTCGCGGGCCAGGTAGCGGCTGGTGGCCTCCAGCGCCGCCTTGGCCGGGCCCATCCAGTCGTACTGCGGCCAGGCGAACTGCGCGTCGAAGGTCATGCCGACGACCGACCCGCCGCCCTGCATCAGCGGCAGACAGGCCATCGTCAGCGACTTCAGCGAGAACGCCGACACGTGCATGGCCGTCGCGACGGACTCGAAGGGCGTGTGCAGGAAGTTGCCGCCCAGGGCGTCGGGCGGGGCGAAGCCGACCGAGTGCACGAGCCCGTCGAGCCCGCCCAGCTCCTCGCGCACGATGCCCTCGATCCGCGCCAGGTGCTCGTCGTCGGTGACGTCGAGCTCGACGACCTTCGTCGGCTTGGGCAGCTTCTTCGCGATGCGCTCGGTCAGCGTGGGCCGCGGGAACGCGGTGAGGATGATCTCCGCGCCCTGCTCCTGCGCCAGCTTCGCCGCGTGGAAGGCGATGGACGACTCCAGCAGCACGCCGGTGATGAGGACGCGCTTGCCGTCGAGGATTCCGCTCATGGTGCTCAGTGACCCATGCCCAATCCGCCGTCCACGGGAATGACGGCTCCGGTGATGTACGAGGCGTCGTCGGAGGCGAGGAACCGCACGGCCGCGGCGACGTCCGCCGGCTGCGCGTACCGGCCGAGCGGCACCTGCGCGAAGATCTCCGCCTGCCGCTCCTCCGACAGCGCGCGCGTCATGTCGGTCTCGACGAAGCCGGGCGCGACGACGTTGAAGGTGATGTTGCGCGAGCCCAGCTCGCGCGCGAGCGAGCGGGCGAAGCCGACGAGCGCCGCCTTGGAAGCGGCGTAGTTGGCCTGGCCCGGGGAGCCCATGAGGCCCACCACGGAGGAGATGAGCACGACGCGGCCCTTGCGGGCCCGCAGCATCCCGCGGTTGGCGCGCTTGACGACGCGGAAGGTGCCGGTGAGGTTGGTGTCGAGGACGGAGGCGAAGTCCTCCTCCGACATCCGCATCAGCAACTGGTCCTTGGTGATACCGGCGTTGGCCACCAGCACCTCGACGTTGCCGTGCGCCTCCTCCACCTCCTTGTACGCCCGGTCGACCTGCTCGGTGTCGGTGATGTCGCACAGCACCGGCAGACAGCCCAGCTCCACCAGCGCCGCGGGCGGCTCGCCGGAGCGGTAGGTGAACGCGACCTTGTCGCCCGCCTCGGCGAACGCGCGGGTGATGTCGAGGCCGATACCGCGGTTGCCTCCGGTGACCAGAACCGAGCGGCTCAAGGAAACATCCCTTCTCCCTGGTACTTCCCGGACTTCCTCCAGGACTCCTCACCCGAGAAGCTATCGGTACGGGACGCGCCACGGGCATTCCGCCCCCCACACAGGCCCGCGGCGGACACTTGTGGGGTTTCTACAGAAGGACCCCGGGGTCTACCCTGCGGCATTCCTCAGCCCCGCGTGGACCGGGCCTGGTCGATCTTCTCGGCGAGGCCCCCGATGTCGGCCGCCAGCGCTGGCCAGGGGCGCTCCAGATCAACGACGTGCCTCCAGATGAGCAGCCGTTCCTGCCCCACCGGCACCTCTCCAGTCGCGGATGATCCTGCGGAACGCGCAGCCCCAGGTCTCCGAACGCAAGGCCGTCCTGCGGCGCGTCACACCTCAGGATGACGGCGGCGTTGTAGCAGACGCCAGCTACGACAGTGGTCGCAGAGGGCACAGCTTCCCTTCCTCACGGTGTACGGGTGCGGCTGCTGCGGTCGGGGCGGCGAACCGGCTGACTCGTACACCGCGCGCGACCGGTGGCCATCGGCGCCGCGCATGGCGGGAAGCCCTGGACACGAGTCCCGCCTGGCGACCTCCGGTCGAGATCGCGCGCACTTTCCCGCGGCCGTGGCGAGGTGCGGCTCCGCGGTGGCCCTCGGCGGGGATTGCTTGACCGTTGTCGGCATAAAGTTCCCCCGACGCTCGTGAGGCGCCATCTGATCCGAGAGCACGCCTGCCGGCTCTCGGGGAACCCTCAGGCTCTCGGGTCGTCGACATCCAGAGTGATCCTGACACCGGACGTCGAAAGGAATGTTGCACCACGTCCCGATGTCCGGATCTCCGTAAACGGGTTGGAGTCTGTGAGAAAGATCGCCCATACCAACGTGCGATCACCTCTCAGGCGGGCAACAAACCCTTCGGAGCCATAGGACCCGTCGCCGGCCCAGAGCAAGTCCCCGTCTTCCCTCTCCATCGAGGTCAGTCCGTCCACCTCTGAGGTCCAGTCCGGATCAGATGCGACGTAGTCGGCGAGGTCGAAACTCTGCAGCACCCGAAGCCCGCTCGGGCTGTCGGGGTCGATGACCACCTCGTACGACACCCCGTCCCGGAAGTACAGCGCGTTGCGGATCGGTAGTCTGAATTCGCTCCACAGATCCTCGATGACGCTCACCTGCCGCAACCTCCTGGTGGTAGTCGGCGAGGCCGCTCACTCAGCCCCTGCCTCGGGACGGGTTCGCCCAGTTCGTTCCGGTTTCGTGCCGAATTCATTCTCCGGTGGAACTGTTGACCCCATGTTCTTCCGGTCGTCGAGGCCGGGTGTGGTGCATTCGGATCCACGCGTCTTACCGGTACCGGTTGCCCGACCTCACGTGCCGCATCGAGCCTGCGGTTATCGTACGAGACCAGTTGGCCATCGACATCCATGACGTCCAGTGGAGCGTCGGGACGTGACCAGTCCCAGTCTCCTGCCCTCATGCGATCGGCGTAGTCGTTCTCCGTCACAGTTCGCTGTGAGAAGTTGATGTCTTCCGGGTCCACCCATTCGATATCGCCTTCTGGAGTCAGCCCAAGTGGATCTACCCAGGTATGGGGGTTGGTGACGTAGGTGACGGGATTGGGGGCCGGACTCAGACCCAGTGGGTCCGGGGTTGTGTACCGGGCGGTTGAGGGGTCGTAGTACCGGTTGATGTTGTAGTAGAGGCCTGTTTCGGCGTCCGCGTACTGGCCAGGAAACCGAAGCGGCGTGTCAGCGGTAGCACTGAGCTGTGCGGCGGCCCCCCAGAGTGTGGTAAGGGTTCGCCAAGCTATGTCACCGTTGCTGGGATCGATGAGTTCGCTCGGTGTGCCGACGAGATCGGTGACGATAGCGAAGAATCGACTGTCGATCTCGTCTTGGGTGGCGGTGTCGCTAAGGCGTTCGTGTTGGGAGATGGGAGCCAGTCCGTCGTGGTTCCAGGTCTGGGTGACAGTGTGGGAATACGGGCCGCCTGTCGTGCTCTGTTCGATGAGGGTGGCACCGTCGTAGGTGAATACGGACTCTTCGACGACGCTGCTGCCGTCATCGGCGATGCGCTGCTTGGCGCAGCGTCGGCCGAGGGGGTCGTAGCGGTAACGCCAGACGGTGCCGTCCGGGGTGATCGCTTCAGTGAGACGGTCCTCGGCGTCATAGGAGAAGTGCCAGGAATCGGGCTTCCTGGATAGGTTGATCTTCTGGCGCAGGACAAGGCGCCCGGCAGAGTCGTGCTGATAGCGGTAGCGGCCTGCGCGGACCAGGGTGGTACCTGCGTAGGCGCGTTCTCCGGTAGCGTCGCCACCGGCATGCCGGGGTGGCCAGGCGGCGTGGGTCTGGTTGCCGAGGGTGTCGTACGCGTAGGACTCGGTCCAGTCGGCTGCTGACACAGCCGTCACGCGGCCGGCCGGGTCGAGCCCGAAGGTTCGCTGCCCGATCAGGTGGTCGTCCAGGGCGCTGAGGTGCCCATCCGGACGGTAGGTGTAGCTGCGCTGCTGGATCAGGGCGGCTTCCGGGCCGGCTGTGAGGGACTGGTGGGCGAGGCGTCCGGCGGAGTTCCAACCTGTGGTGAGGGTGATGTTGCTGGAACGGCGGATGATTTCGCGTCCGGCCGGGTCGTGCTCGAAGGCCAGTACATGTCCGTTCGTGGTCACCTGGGTGCGGTTGCCCGCTGCGTCATAGTGGTATTGAGTCGAGGCGCCGGTCGGGGTGGTGCGGTTCACCAGGTTCCCGGCAGCGTCCCGGGTGTAGGTGGTGGTGTGGCCGTTGACCCTTTCGGAGAGAATGCGGCCGAGTTCGTCGAGTTCGTAGGCCAGGGTTGCGTCCGGGCCGGTCGCGGCCCGCAGACGGCCGACGGGATCGTAGTGGTAGCGGACGGCCAGCCCGTCGGCGTCCTTGGCGACAATTCGTCCGAGCGGATCCCTGGAGTAGGCGATCGTCTGGCCGAGCGAGTCTGTGCGAAGGGCCAGCCGGCCGACAGCATCGAGAGCGTAGCTGGTGGTGCGGTCGTCGTAATCAGATTCCCCGACCAGGCGGCCGCATTCGTCGTAGGTGTAGTTCCACGTGTTGCCCTGGGGATTGGTTACCCGGGTCAGGTGCAGGCCGGTGTCGTAGTCGAAGGAGTGGCGGGTACCGTCGGGATCCGTCCGGGCCGCGAGCAGGTCGAAGTGGGTGTACTCGTACGTGGTCTGCTGCCCTGCAGCGTCGATGTGGGCAGTGCAGTTGCCCTCCCCGTCGTACGTCCACGTCTCTGCGGTCCCGTCCGGCCCGGTACGGGCGGCCAGATGTCCTTCAACCGTCCACTCCAGCCGTGTGGCAGCCCCGAGCGCGTCTGTGTACGCAACGAGTCTGCCGAAGGAGTCTCGCTCGTAGCGACTCGTGCCACCGAGGGGATCGATGATCTCCCTCGGAAGACCGGCAGTGTTGCAGATGACGGCGGTGCGGTTGCCGAGCGGATCGGTGATCGAAGTCTGCCGGCCGGCGTCGTCGACCGAGATCCGGGTTGTCGACGCGGTGGGATCGGTTTCCCTGAGCAGGTTCCCGCGGTCGTCGTACTCCCAGTGCCAGCTTGTCCCGTCGGGCAGGTGTACAGCCGCGAGCCGCTGGCTGCCGTTGTACTCGCGGCGGACTGTTGATCCGTCGGGGTACACGACTTCGACAGGCTGTCCGTGGGGGTTGGTGGTGTAGCGGGTGGTGTGGCCCAGCGCGTCGGTGCTGGACAGGGGGCGATGCTGAGCATCGTATGCGCTCTGTGTGGTGTGACCCAGCGGATCGATCTCGGCGACGATCTGGCAGTTGTCATTGATGACGAAGTGGGTTGTATGGCCCTCGGCGGTGGTCAGCGCGGTGACCCGGTGGCCGGGCCAGGCAGGATTGACAGCGTCGTAGTCCAGGGTGATGGCGAGATGCCCGGCCTCGCCGCCTTCCGCGATACAGCGGTCGTGCTCGTCGTAGGTGTAGCGGTAGGAGCGATCGTTGCGGTCGGTCCAGGTGGTGATGCGCAGGCGCTCATCGTAGGTATAGCGCAGGGAGAGACCAGAGGAGTTGTTGTCGTCGGCGAGATTGCCGTCCTCGTCGTATCCGAAGCGCTTGATCTCGATATCTGATCCGTCGTCGGCGGCCCCGGCGAGGTGGAGTGCGGTGACGCGGTCGTCGACGGTCGTGAGTTTGAGGTGGTAGCCGCCCGAGTGGACGAGACCTGTGGGTGACCCGTCGGCATCGTAGGTGAAGTCGATGCTGTGACCGTTCTGATCGACGATCTGCTCGATCCTGCATATGCCGTCGGTGTCAGGAGAAGCGAAACGCCGACTGTGACCGGTGACGGGGTCGGTGATGCTGTAACCGCCGGTGTCGAGCTTCGCCAGGGGCCAACACGGACCTTGTTCCGGCATGGTTGGCTCGGGACCGGAGGGATGCGCGTACGCGAGCACGCGTCCGTCATGGGTCGCGAAGACCACACCACGATCATCGACCTCTATGTGCTGATCGATGGTGGAGGCCCACGTGGGGCCGAACCATCGTCCAGCCCGGTATGCGGAAGAAACGCGTCGAGTGAAGACCAGCGGGAGCAGGCCGGGGAGCCTGACATCGGTCTGGGGGAGATACATCGCGCCGGTGGCCAGGTCGACGGGGTCGGTGAGCTTGGAGACGACATTTTTGAGGCGGTTGTGCGCACCTTGAGCGGCATCATCCAGCATGGTGCGGCCACGCTTGGCAAGGCCGAGCACGGCCGCCTTCATGCCTTTGAGGCTCCTCATCGCCTTGAGTCCGCCCTTGAGGCCCTTCGCCAGTCCGCCGAGGGTGGTCAGGCCCTTCATCCCCGGGATGCAGTCCAGTGCGGCGAAGGCCACGTCCCAGAGGGAGGCTTCGCCGTTCATGTATTTGACGAGGGTGTCGGCGAGGACGACGAGGGCGGCGGCCAGGACGACCCAGGCCAGGGGTCCGCCGATGATGAGGACGACGATGCCGAGGACGGCGACGATGACCTTGCAGACGTTGACGATGGTGTCCCAGTTGTCTTTGACCCAGTCGACCGCCTTCTCCCACCACTTACGGTTCTGAATACCGGCGTCGGAGGCCTCCTCCAGCTTGTCCTTCGCCTCCGACGCCGCGTCCTCACGCATCTTCTTCGCGTCCGCGGCCATCTTCTTCGCCGCTTCCAGGCCGGACTCGGCGTTGTCGACGGCCGTCTGGGCTCTGGTCTGGGCGGACTTGGCGTCGGTTGCGTTGCGGGTGGCGGCGCGTACCTCGGACTCGTCGGGCTTGTCCTTGCCCTCTTTCTCGTCGTACTCCTCGGTTTTCGCCGTGGCGCGTTCGACCCAGGAGTTCGCCGAATCAAGGCGGCCGTTGGCGGCGGTCAGGTCGCTCTGTGCCTCCCGGCCCCTGGCAAGCGCCTTGTCCGCCAACGACTGGGCCCGCTCCAGTTTCGGCCAGTATGCGGCGAGGGCGTCGCCCGCCAGGTCGTAGGAGCGCTGGAGCTTCTTGAGGTTCTTCGGGACCTCTTCGAACTCGTCCTGGAACGCTTTGGCGGTCTTCCCCGCCCAGCGCAGCAGCGCGTCCTCACCCGCCATGCCCTTGATGTCCCGCAGCGCATCCGCCACGTCATCGGCGAAGTCGTGCAGCTCACGAGCGAGTTGTTTTACCCGTTCCGGATCACCCGGCGTGGGGTCCTCGTCCAGGTCCAGCACATGCCAATCCGTAGGACGATTCCCCACGTTCCCAGCCCCCTGTGGCCCATCGACGACCGCACCGCTGCGACGAGGCTAGCCCTGGTCACGCATCGCAGTGAAGTGCGATCCCGGCCTCCTCTGGGTGCGGGCTCCGCATCCACTCTGCGGAGGCCGCGGCACGAGGTAGCCGAGCGCGAGCGCCTCCTGAAGGTGTCCACATGCAGAGGTTGGCAGTAATCCGGCAGCACATCGTGACGACGTGGACAGGCGGGGGTGGAAAAGAGACATGGCGATCCAGAGACAGCGGCCACAGGCGTTTGTCACGGAGGGAAAGGGCCGACCTCGGCCGGCTCTCCGCTTTCGGCGGCCAGAGAACCGGCGGCCTCTGGGATGGTGGCCGGAGAGCGGCGGACGAGCAGCCCACTCGGTTCCACGGCCAGCCCCACCGTGTCCCCCACCCAGACGGCGAGCGGATCACACTTCAGCACGTCATGGCCGGCCGGCAGCCGGGGAGCCCCTCGCCGGCGCGGCGCACCGCGTCGGCGAGGGGCTCACGGGAATGGGCCCCCGGCACCACGTCGGTCCCGGGGTCGGTGGAGCGCTCCTGGGTCTCGCCGATGACCCGGGGCGGTGAGATCGTCGCACCGAACAGCCGGGTGGCCACTTTGGCGATCTTTTCCCGCGCTTCGGCGAAGGTCCGCGCCGTGGCCATGGTCGCCGACGTACCGACGCACTGGAGTTCCCGGGCCTCGCAGGCGTCTCGCAGCCTGCGCACGAGCAGGGCGACGTCGGCGCCCTGCCGCCCGCGGTACGTGTGCAACTCGTCGAGGGCGAGGAAGCGCAGGCCGCGGGCGTCGCCGATGAGCTCCCGCCGCTCCATGGGGCGAGTCAGGAGGTACTCCAGCATCACGTAGTTGGTGAGGAGGATGTCCGGCTGCCTGCGGAGCACCTGAAGGTTGCTCTCGGAGTTCCTCCTGCCCGGTGTACCTGGCGAAAGTCACCTTGCGCCGATCCTCCGGAACGCCCCACTGGAGTACAGCTCCAGCTCGTCGACCTGGCTGTTGGCCAGGGCGTTCAACAGCGGAAGGCGGGGTTCAGCGCGAGTTTGGGGTCGGACCAGCGGGCCTTGCGCTCCCGTTCTCCGGCGAGGTGCCGCTGAATCTCCGGGTCACGCACCGCAACGAGAGAGCTGGTGAACGCCTGGTACTCGTCGATGAGGTCGTGGTGGACACCGAAGACGTCCATGGCTTGGAGACCCCCTCACTATCTGCTCACTCACCCGGCGTACCCGGCCACACACCGGGAGAACCGCACACGCTGAGTCAGCCCACTGTCCCCCGGTGACGTCCCTCCGCGCAGCCGTCGGGGGTTATGGTGCCCACGGCCGGTCTGTCCGACATTCCGGCGTACGCGGTCGGCGGCGATTCCGCACACGAGCAGCCCGGAGGTACTCCCACGTGTCCCATTCCCTCGACGACGCGTTTCTCGCGCTGCCGCTCGGCGCCCTCGCGGACGCCGCGCTCGCGCGGGCCCGGGCGCTCGGCGCCGAGCACGCGGACTTCCGCCTGGAGCGGGTGCGCAGCGCCGCCTGGCGGCTGAAGGACGCCAGGCTGTCGGGCTCGACGGACACCACGGACCTCGGCTACGCGGTGCGCGTGGTGCACGGCAGGGCCTGGGGTTTCGCCGCCGGGGTCGACCTGACCATGGACGCAGCCGCGCGGGTCGCCGCCCGGGCGGTGGCGATGGCGAAGCTGTCGGCGCGGGTCATCGCCGCGGCCGGGGCGGACGAGCGGGTCGAGCTGGCGCCGGAGCCGGTGCACGCGGAGCAGACGTGGATCTCCGCGTACGAGGTGAACCCCTTCGACGTGCCGGACGCCGACAAGACCGGGCTGCTGACCGAGTGGAGCGAGCGGCTGCTCCGCGCCCCGGGCGTCTCCCACGTGGACGCCTCGCTGCTCGCGGTCCAGGAGAACAAGTTCTACGCCGACACCGCCGGCACCTCGACGACCCAGCAGCGGGTGCGGATGCACCCCGAGCTGACCGCGGTGACGGTCACCGACTCCGGGGACTTCGACTCGATGCGCACCCTCGCTCCGCCCGCGGGCCGCGGCTGGGAGTACGCGACCGGCACCGGCTGGGACTGGGACGCGGAGCTGGCGCGGATTCCCGGCTGGCTGGCCGAGAAGATGGCGGCGCCGAGCGTCGAGGCCGGCTCGTACGACCTGGTGGTCGACCCGTCGAACCTGTGGCTGACGATCCACGAGTCCGTCGGCCACGCCACCGAGCTCGACCGCGCGCTGGGTTACGAGGCCGCGTACGCCGGCACCTCCTTCGCCACGTTCGACAAGCTCGGCACGCTGCAGTACGGCTCCGGCCTCATGAACGTCACCGGCGACCGCACCGCCGAGCACGGGCTCGCCACCATTGGCTACGACGACGAGGGCGTGCAGGCGCAGTCCTGGGACCTGGTCAGCGAGGGCGTGCTCGTCGGCTACCAGACCGACCGCCGGATCGCGAAGCTCACCGGCGCGGACCGCTCCAACGGCTGCGCCTACGCCGACTCCCCCGCCCACGTGCCCGTGCAGCGCATGGCGAACGTCTCGCTGCAGCCGGCGCCCGAGGGGCCGACGACCGAGGAGCTGATCGGCGAGGTCGAGCGCGGCATCTACGTGGTCGGCGACCGCTCCTGGTCGATCGACATGCAGCGCTACAACTTCCAGTTCACCGGCCAGCGGTTCTTCCGGATCGAGAACGGCAGGCTGGCGGGCCAGCTCAAGGACGTCGCCTACCAGGCGACGACCACCGACTTCTGGGGCTCGATGTCGGCGATCGGCGGCCCGGAGACGTACGTGCTCGGCGGCACGTTCAGTTGCGGCAAGGCCCAGCCCGGCCAGTCCGCGTCCGTCTCGCACGGCTGTCCGTCCGCGCTCTTCCGGAACGTCAACATCCTCAACACCACCCAGGAGGCCGGCCGATGACGCGCACGACCCGCACGACCGAGCCGCACGAGACCGTCGAGCGGGCCCTGGAGCTGTCGCGCGCCGACGGCTGCGTCGTGATCGCCGACGAGGAGTCGAGCGCGAACCTGCGCTGGGCGGGCAACGCCCTGACGACCAACGGCGAGACCCGCGGCCGTACGCTCACCGTCATCGCCACCGTCGACGGGCGGGAGGGCACGGCCTCCGGCGTCGTCTCCCGCGCCGCCGTCACCGCCGACGACCTGGAGCCGCTGGTACGGGCCGCGGAGGCCGCCGCGCGCGACAGCGGGCCGGCGGAGGACGCCCGGCCGCTGGTCGAGGGCGTGCCGCAGTCGGCCGACTTCACCGAGCCGCCCGCCGAGACCTCCTCCGACGTGTTCGCCGACTTCGCACCGGCGCTCGGCGAGTCCTTCGCCCGCGCCCGGGCCGGCGGCCGGCAGCTCTACGGCTTCGCGAACCACACGCTGACCTCCACCTACCTGGGCACCTCCACCGGGCTGCGGCTGCGCCACGACCAGCCGACCGGCACGCTGGAGCTGAACGCCAAGTCGCCGGACCGGACGAGGTCGGCCTGGGCGGGCCTGTCGACCCGCGACTTCACCGACGTGACCGCCGAGGTCACGGCCGGGCTGGACGCGGAGCTGGCGCAGCGGCTGGCGTGGGCGGAGCGAGCGGTGGAGCTGCCCGCCGGGCGGTACGAGACGCTGCTGCCGCCGAGCGCGGTGGCGGACCTGCTGGTCTACATGTTCTGGTCGGCCTCCGGCCGCGACGCGCACGACGGCCGCACGGTGTTCAGCAGGCCGGGCGGCGGCACGCGCGTCGGCGAGAAGCTCGCCGGGCTGCCGCTGACGCTCCGCAGCGACCCGGCGGAACCGGGTCTGGAGTCGGCGCCGTTCGTGATCGCGCACGCCTCCGGCAACGACTGGTCGGTCTTCGACAACGGGCTGCCGGTCGGGCCCACGGACTGGCTGCGTGAGGGCACGCTGCAGCACCTGCTGACGGACCGCTTCACCGGGGACCTGACCGGCCTGCCCGTGACGCCCGAGGTGGACAACCTGGTGCTGGACGCGGGCGGGACGAAGTCCCTGGACGACATGGTCGCGGGCCTGGGGCACGACGGGCCGGGGCTCCTGCTGACCTGCCTGTGGTACATCCGCGAGGTCGACCCGGCGACGCTGCTGCTGACCGGGCTGACCCGGGACGGCGTGTACCTGGTGGAGAACGGCGAGGTGACCGGGGCGGTGAACAACTTCCGCTTCAACGAGTCGCCCGTCGACCTGCTGGGGCGGGCCGCCGAGGCCGGGGCCACGGAGCGGACGCTGCCGCGCGAGTGGGGCGACTGGTTCACGCGGGCGGCGATGCCGCCGGTGCGGATCCCCGACTTCAACATGAGCTCGGTCAGCCAGGGCGTCTAGGCGCCATTACCCTCGTACGCGGCACCCCCGTGCGCGGGGGTGGCCGCGGGCGCCGGCCGCGTACGGGACCGGGGGCCGGATCAGGACCGAGACCGAGGAGATACGAGAGACGTGACGGACATCGTCGACGAGCTGCGGTGGCGGGGGCTGCTGGCCCTGTCCACCGACGAGGACGCACTGCGCAAGGCGCTCGCGGACGGTCCCGTCACGTTCTATTGCGGCTTCGACCCGACGGCGCCCAGCCTGCACGTCGGCCACCTGGTGCAGGTGCTGACCATGCGCCGGCTCCAGTCGGCCGGGCACCGGCCGCTGGCGCTGGTCGGCGGCGCGACCGGCCAGATCGGCGACCCCAAGCCGGACGCGGAGCGCACGCTGAACGACCCGGAGGTCGTCGCCGGCTGGGTGGAGCGCGTCCGCGCGCAGATCGAGCCGCTGCTCGACTTCGAGGGCCCGTACGCCGCCCGGATGGTCAACAACCTGGACTGGACGGCGGGGCTGTCCGCGATCGAGTTCCTGCGCGACGTCGGGCGGCACTTCCGGGTGAACAAGATGATCACCAAGGAGGCCGTCGCCCGCCGGCTGGAGTCCGAGGAGGGCATCAGCTACACCGAGTTCAGCTACCAGATCCTGCAGAGCCTGGACTTCCTGGAGCTGTACCGGCGGTACGGCTGCACGCTGCAGACCGGCGGCAGCGACCAGTGGGGCAACCTGACGGCGGGCACCGACCTCATCCACCGGGTCGAGCCGGAGGCCGTGGTGCACGCGCTGGCGACGCCGCTGATGACCAAGGCCGACGGCACGAAGTTTGGCAAGACGGAGGGCGGCTCGGTCTGGCTCGATCCGGAGCTGACGACGCCGTACGCCTTCTACCAGTTCTGGCTGAATGTCGATGACCGCGACGTCTCCCGCTACCTGCGGATCCTGAGCTTCCGCAGCCGCGAGGAACTGGTGGAGCTGGAGCGGCAGACCGAGGAGCGGCCGCAGGCGCGAGCAGCCCAGCGGGCGCTGGCGGAGGAGCTGACGACGCTGGTGCACGGCGCGGAGCAGTGCGCCGCGGTGATCGCCGCGTCGCGGGCGCTGTTCGGGCAGGGTGAGCTGGGCGAGCTGGACGAGGCGACGCTGCGGGCGGCGCTGGCCGAGGTGCCGCACGCGCGGGTCGCCGAGCTGGGTCCCGTGGTGGAGCTGCTGGCCGAGGTGGGCCTGGCGCCGAGCAGGTCGGCGGCCCGCAGGACGGTCAAGGAGGGCGGGGCGTACGTGAACAACGTGAAGGTCGCCGCCGAGGACGCCGTGCCCGCTCCGGAGGACCTGCTGCACGGGCGCTGGCTGGTGCTGCGCCGCGGCAAGCGCAACCTGGCAGCGATCGAGCTGGCGGCCCCCGAGGCCGGCTGAGCCGCCGGGGACCGGGTCGTCGCCGGGACCGGCAGTCGCCGGGGCGGGCCGTCGCCGGGCCCGGGTGAGCGGCGCGCCCGGCCGCCCCGCGCGCCGGTACGCACGCGGGGCGGCCGGGCGGGATGCCGCCAGGCGGGATTCGCTACCGTGGGCTGCGCTTCTTGTAGCCGCGCATCCTGTCGTACAGCGGGGTGCCGAAGGCCACGACGGCCACGGCGCCGGCGAGCTGCAGAATGTGCCGGATCCAGTCGATTCCCCTGGTGTCGTCCACGCCGATCCCCGAGGCAACGGCGTTCCCGATGATGCCCCCGATGATGCCGAAGACGGTGGTCAGCCACAGGGGAATGGCCTGCTTGCCGGGCAGGATGGCCCGGGCGATGACGCCCAGGACCAGGCCCACGATGATCGCCCACAGCCAGCTCATGTCGCCTCCTCGTGCGGCGGGGTCCGCCTGCCGTGTCAGTCTCCGGTGGCAGCCCGGAGGGTGCATTCCGGCCAGGGCCGTTCGGGTTATGGGGCGGTATGTCCGACCCCGCCGTCGAAGGGAGGGCTTTCCCGGCGTACCTTGGGGACGTATCCCAGTACCAGGGGGTGGAGCGTGAAGCGGAAGCGCCGCGGCGATGCCGACGTGTTCAGGATCACCGGTGCGCGACAGAGCCTGGACGACGACGTGCGCGGTCGGCAGCGGCGGTACGTGATCTCCATGGTGATCCGCGCGGTCTCGGTGGTGGCCGCCGCGCTGCTCTGGAACGTCGAGCGGCACATCGCGGTCGTCGCGCTCGTCCTCGGCATGTTCATTCCGTATTTCGCGGTGGTCATCGCGAACGCGGGCCGGGAGAACGTCCGTTCGCTGCCCTCCACCTTCCGCGTCACCACGCAGCGCGCCGTGATCGCCCCGCCGCCGCGGACCGGACGAAAGCCCGACTTCCCGGGCGAACCGGCCCCGGCCGGGAACGAGTCGACCACAAGCGATAGCGCTCCGCCGACCGTTTGATCACCAACTGTGCAAGCTCAGAAAAACCTCAAATCAAATATGCCGATCCAGTGCCGGGCGGCCCTCCCCGCGTGACATACTTCGTACGCGCTCCGCATCCCCCGTCGGAGCGACGGACCGACGCCGGGCGGCTCCCCCCGTGGCCGCCCGGCGTCGCCCTTGTTCCGGGTCGTAGGCTGGGACCCTGTGAACACCGCTGATCCCGCTCTCATCTGCTCCGCGAAGGCCTGCCGTGCGCCCGCGGTGTGGGTGCTCGCCTGGAACAATCCGAAGCTCCACACGCCCGAGCGGCGCAAGACGTGGCTCGCGTGCGAGGAGCACCGCGAATACCTGAGCCGGTTTCTGGGCGTGCGCGACTTTCTCAAGGAGGTCGTCACGCTGGCGGACTGGCAGGAGGCGGAGAAGAGGGCGGCGACGAGCGCGGACGAGAACGCCGGCACCGACGGCGGCGGTGGCGCGGGCGGCCAGGGGCCGGAACGGGGCTGAGCGCGGGAACCGGGAGTCCGGCCGCGCGGGAGAGTCGCCCACCGCGCCGTGTCAGCCGACCGGGGCGTGCCGGCCGACTGCGCCGTGCCGGCCCACCGCGCCGTGTCAGCCGCCGATCGCGGACATCGGCCGGTCCGGCTGGACGAACGACGGGTCGTCGAGGCCCGCGCCCGCCTTCTTGCCCCACATCGCCTCCCGCCACACCCGCGCTATCTCCTCGTCCGGCGCGCCGGAGCGCAACGCGCCGCGCAGATCGGTCTCCTCGCGCGCGAACAGGCAGTTGCGCACCTGTCCGTCCGCGGTCAGCCGGGTGCGGTCGCAGGCCCGGCAGAAGGGCCGGGTGACGGAGGCGATGACGCCGACGCGGGCCGGGCCGCCGTCCACGAGCCACCGCTCGGCGGGCGCGGAGCCGCGCGCCGCGTCGCCCTCGGGGGTCAGCGTGAAGCGCGTGCGCAGGGAGGCGAGGATGTCGCCGGCGGTGATCATGCCGTCGCGCTGCCAGCCGTGCTGCGGGTCGAGGGGCATCTGCTCGATGAACCGCAGCTCGTACCCCTCCTCGACGGCCCAGCCGAGCAGGTCGGGGGCCTCGTCCTCGTTGAACCCGGACATCAGCACGCTGTTGACCTTCACGGGCTCCAGGCCGGCGGCGCGGGCGGCGGCGAGGCCGCGGAGCACGTCGCCGTGGCGCTTGCGGCGGGTCAGCCGGTGGAACACGTCGGCCCGGAGGGTGTCCAGCGAGACGTTGACCCGGTCAAGGCCCGCGGCCTTGAGCGCCGGAGCCGTGCGCTCCAGGCCGATGCCGTTGGTCGTCAGGGAGAGCTTGGGGCGGGGCGCGAGCGCGGCGCAGCGCTCGACGATGCCGGCGAGCCCGGGCCGCAGCAGCGGCTCGCCGCCGGTGAAGCGCACGTCGGTCACGCCCAGCTCGGTGACCGCGAGGCGGACGAGGCGGACGATCTCGTCGTCCGTGAGCAGCTCGGGTTTGGCGAGCCACTGGAGCCCTTCCTCGGGCATGCAGTACGTGCACCGCAGGTTGCAGCGGTCGGTGAGCGACACGCGAAGGTCGGTGGCGACGCGCCCATAGGTGTCACGCAGCATGGAGAAGGCCCTCCCACGGCGGTACCTGACTCAGGAAGCCTACGCCAGGACACCGACATTCAACAGTTTGTTGACCTTGCGTCACGAAACGTTCCACCGTACGCGCGTGACGACTGTGCCGGGAGCGCCTGGCGTGCCGACACGCCAAAAGAGACTGCAGGGCGATGTATTGATGGCCGCGGGTGATCAGCGCTACGTTCGCTTGCCGTGTACCTGACCGCGGCACCGGTCCGCGGCGGATTCCTGACCGATGATCTGGAGATCCCATGACTCATCTCCGACCCCGCGGCCGACGCCTGCTGGCGGTGCCCCTCGGGCTGACCCTCGCGGCGGCGCTCGGCCTCCTGCCGGGGGCGGCCTCCGCCGCGTCGGCCCCCGAGCCCGGCGGCGACAGCGGGGCCGCGGCCGGCGAGCCGCTGTCGTACGTGGTCAACACGAAGACCGACGCCAGGACGATCGCCCGCGTCGAGGACGCGATCGCCGACGCGGACGGCTCGGTGGTCGTCACGCACAAGAAGATCGGGGTGCTCGTCGCCCACTCCGCCAACCCGGACTTCGCGGCGGAGCTGCGCGACGTGCGCGGCGTGCAGTCCGCCGGCGCGAGCCGCACCGCGCCGCTGACGCCGTCGGGGACGCTGGAGACCAGCGCGCCCGAGGTCTACAAGGGCGCCGCCCAGGCCCGTTCGCAGGACCCGGACGTGGAGCCGCTGGAGAACGAGCAGTGGGATCTGCCGGCGATCGGCGCCGACAAGGCGCACAAGGTCTCGATCGGCAGCCGTGACGTGACCGTCGGCGTCATCGACACCGGCGTGGACGACCGCCACCCCGACCTCAAGGCCAACTTCTCCGCCGAGCAGTCCGCCAACTGCGTCGGCGGCGTCGCGGACACCACCGAGGGCGCCTGGCGGCCGTACGACCCGCAGGGCGACTACCACGGCACCCACGTCGCGGGCGAGATCGCCTCCGCACGCAACGGCGTCGGCGTGGCCGGCGTCGCGCCCGGCGTGCAGGTCGCCTCGCTCAAGGTGAGCGAGCCCGACACCGCGCTGTTCTACGCCGAGGCCGTCGTCTGCGCCTTCGTCTTCGCGGGCGACCACGGCATCGAGATCACCAACAACAGCTACTACGTGGACCCGTGGCTCTACAACTGCCTCGACGACCCCGACCAGCGGGCGATCGTCGACGCGGTCAACCGCGCCTCGCTGTACGCGATGGGCAAGGGCACCCTGCACCTCGCCGCGGCCGGCAACTCCAACGACGACCTCGCCTCCGACGAGATCGTGGACGGCTCCAGCCCCAACGACACCACGCCCGGGGAGCGCACGATCGACCCGTCCGAGTGCTGGGACGTGCCGACCCAACTGCCGGGCATCGTGACCGTCTCGGCGACCGGCGTCGACGACGACAAGTCGTACTACAGCAGCTACGGCGAGAAGGTCGTGGACCTCGCCGCGCCCGGCGGCGACGGCTACCAGATCCCGGACACGCCGTCGAAGAACGGCCGCATCCTGTCGACGCTGCCGGAGAACGAGTACGGCTGGCTGCAGGGCACGTCGATGGCCACCCCGCACGCCTCGGGCGTGGCGGCGCTCATCAAGAGCAAGCACCCGCGGCTGTCGCCCCTGGCGCTGCACATGGTGATGAAGGTGCAGGCGGACAACCCCGGCTGCCCGGAGTTCTACGACCCGGACGGCAACGGGGTGGAGGACTCCACCTGCACCGGCGGCAAGCGGAACAACGGTTTCTACGGGGCCGGCATCGTGGACGCGTACGACGCCGTACGGCGGTGAGGGCCGGCCGGTGACGTAACCGGGCTCAGGGGGCGGCCCGCAGGGCCCCTTCCCCCGCAAGTCCCGCGCCGGGCCGGGCGGCGGTGCCTCAGGGCGCTGCGGCCCGGCCTTCGCCGTGTGCGGGCGGGGCGTCGGCGGCGACGGATGCGTCGGCCGCGACGGCGGGCGCGTCACCGTTGGCGGCCGGCGTGTCATCGATGGCGACAGGCTTCTCGTCCGTCGTGGCGGGAAGGCGGCGGCGCAGCAGGCCGTCCGCGATGAGGTACTGCGCGGCGAGGTACGTCGCCATCACCCAGAACCCGGCGGCCGGCGGCTGCGGCCGGCCGGCCAGGTCGGTCGCGATGAGGGTGTCGGACAGCAGGAACAGCGCGCCCCCCGCACCGACCCGCGCCCCGGACCGGGCGGCGCACAGCGCCATCGCGGCGAGCAGCAGACTGTACGCGGCCACGGGCCCGCGCAGCGCGGGGTCGAGCCCCGGCCACAGCGCGGCGACGCCGGCGCCCCAGGCGGCCCCGTACCCGACGACGAGCCGCCGCTCCCGCACGCGGGGCAGCCGCCCCTCGCGCCGGAACAGCGTCAGATAGCACACGTGCCCGGCGGCGAACGCGCCCATCCCGGCCAGGAACGGCCCGTCCCCGCCCACCTGCAGCAGCACGTCCCCGGCCCACCCGAAGCCCAGCCCGGCGACCAGCGCCCGCGGCGCGCCGCGGGCGGCGGCGTAGGCGGCGAGGGCGGGCATGAGCAGCGGCTTGGTGGTGTGCACGAGCAGGTCGGCCCCGGCGAGCCGCCCCACCAGATGCGCCGCGGCAGCCGCCGCGAACACCCCGACGGCACCCCGCGCCACGTCCCCGCGGCGCACCCGGGGCCGGCGGCGCGGGGTCGGCAGGGCGGCGTCGGCCATGGGCACAGTCTGGCGGACGAACCGCGGAACGTCCGCGCAGGCGGCCGGAGAGTCCCGGGGTCCGTGCGGGGGGCTATGCCGGATCCGGCAAGTCAAGCCGCGCGAGCCGGGCGGGATCCACGACGATCCGGATCCCGGTGATCTGCCCCCGGTCCACCGTGAACGCGAGCACCGCCCGCGGCCTGCCGTCCCCGTGCCACGAGACCATCCCGGGCCTGCCGTCCACGAGCACCGCCCGCTCTCGCGCGGCGACGCCGCCGGACACCTGCGCCCCGGCGGCGACCTTGGTCGCGCCGAGGGTGACGACGGTGCCGGCGGGGGTGTCGACGGTCAGCTTCACGTCGGGGTGAAGCACCCGTACCAACCCCTCGAAGTCACCGCGCCGGGACGCCGCCAGGAACGCCTCCACGACGGCCCGCTGCTCTCGCACCGCCCCGGCGGGCCGTGCGCCCGTCCGCACCTTCCCGCGGGCACGGCTGGCGAGCATCTTGGCAGCGGCGGTGGACTTCCCGAGGATCCGGCCGATCTCGTCGAACGGCACGGCGAACATGTCGTGCAACACGAACGCCAGCCGCTCGGCGGGGCCGAGCGACTCCAGGACGACCAGCAGCGCGAGCCCGACGGAGTCGGCGAGCACCGCGTCGTCCTCGGGCGCGGGCCCGTCGTCGGGCGCCACGACCACCTCGGGCAGCCGGTCGTCGTAGACCGCCTCCGGGCGGGCCTGGCGGGCGCGGAGAACATCGAGGCAGATCCGGCCGATGACGGTGGTCAGCCAGCCGGGAAGGTTGCGGATGCCGGCCGCGTCCTGGCGGGCGAGGCGCAGCCACGCCTCCTGGACGACGTCCTCGGCGTCGGCGTGCGACCCGAGCATGCGGTACGCGACCGAGCGCAGGCGGTCGCGCTGGGCCTCGAACGCCTGGGCCACGTCGGCGGTGGGGTCGGACATGCGGTTACCTTCCTCGGTGCTGCTCCGTCATGAGGGATGACGGGCCCGGAGGGGCACAGGTAACCGATGAGGGAGCAGCACCGATGGAAGCACGCATGACGAGCCCGGCCAACCCCGACGTGACCACGGCGGTCCGGCACCTGTACAAGGCGATCCACGCGGCGGGCGTCGACCAGCGGCTGCTGTCGCTGGTCCACCTGCGCACCAGCCAGATCAACGGCTGCAGTCCCTGCGTCTTCGCGACGATCCGCGCGGCGAAGGAGGCGGGCGAGACCGACGAGCGCCTGCACCACGTGGTCGCGTGGCGCGACACCCCGTTCTTCACGGACGCGGAACGGGCGGCCCTCGCTCTTGCGGAGGCCGCCACCCGGCTTCAGGACGGCGCGCCGGGGGTGACGGACGAGGTCTGGGCGACGGCCGCGAAGCACTTCGGCGAGGAGGAGTTGGGGGCGATCACTCTGGAGATCGCGCTGACGAACTTCTTCAACCGGATCAACCGCACGACCGGCGAGCAGGCCGGGAAGACGTGGTGAGCACGGGGCGAGGGGCTGCTCGCACAGCGGAGTAGCTCGCGCGGGCGCCGGCCGAACGCCACGGTCGCGTCCGCGCTCCTGCCCCGGGTGGTGGGGTGAGGACCGCCGGGCCGTACCACCGCGCGCGTCAGGCCGTGGGGGCCGGGGCCCGCCGGCGGGCGGGCGAGGCGGGGAGCTGGTCGGTGTGGCGGCGGGCGAGGCGGAGGACCGCGCGCAGTGTGGGTTCCGCCTGGCCCGGGTCCCGGCGCCAGCGGGCCTCGATCGCGACCGGGCCGGGGCGCGGGGCCAGCGTGAGGTCGACGAGGCCGCCGTCCTCCAGGTCCCGTACGACGGCCAGCCTGGGCAGCAGCGCCAGGCCGCGGCCGTGCGCCGCCAGGCGGCGCAGCGCGGGCAGGGAGCCGGCGGCCGTGGCGGCGCGGGTGCGGGTGGGGAGGTCGCGGGTGAGGCGGTCGTAGAGGACGGTCGAGCTGCAGCCCGGCTCCGCGACGAGGAAGTCGGCGGCCAGCACGTCCGCCTCGGTGACCTCCGCCGCGCCCGCCAGCGGGTGGGCGGGGCCGGCGACGAGCACGACCTCCTCGTGGCCGACGACCGCGCTGGGGCCCGCGGTGCGGCTGCCGTCGTCGAAGTGGAAGGCGAGGTCCAGTTCGCCGGCGGCCAGTTGCTCCGCCAGGCGTTCCCGGGACCCGACGACGACGCTGATCTCCGCGTCCGCGTCCGGCCCGCCGGCACCGTAGTCGAGCGCGGTGACGATGTCCGGCAGCCACTCGCCCGCCAGCGTCTCCGGTGCGCCGATGCGCAGCCGGGGCCGCGAGGCGGCGGCGGCACTGCGCATGCGTTCGTCGATCTCCAGCGCCTCGCGCGCGTACGGCAGCAGCCGGCTCCCGGCCTCGGTGAGGGACGCGCCGGTGGAGGTGCGGACGACGACGGTGACGCCGAGTTCCTGTTCCAGGCGGCGGAGTTGGGCGCTGAGGCTCGACTGCGCGTACCCGAGCCGTTCGGCCGCCGCGGATATCCCGCCGGTCTCGGCCACCGTCACGAAAGCGCGCAGATATCGTGAGTCCACCGGGGGATCGTGTCACCGCCCTCTTCGCCCGCGCCATCACTTTTTTGCATGGACGCGCCACACGATACGTGCCGGGCGTGCCGCCAAGTGTCCGCGGGTCCCCGGGAGTTGACGGCCGGCGCCGGGCGCGCTCCCTCGTCACCGCTCCCGGCGCGGGCCGTCAGGCCGCGGCGTCGAGACCGAACCCGTCCAGCTCGATCCGCGCCCACGCCAGCTCGATGAGGACGTCCACGGCCCGCCGGCCGTCCGGTACCTCGGCGACCAGCACCGCCGGGTCGGCGCCGGGCAGCGGGGGCACGTCGAGGACGAGCGTGAGCAGCCGCCGCGCCTCGGCGCGGCGGGCGGGGTCCGCCAGCCGCAGCCGCAGGTGCCGGGTGCGCCGGGCGTCCCACCGCGCGGCGTCGCGCCGCACCGCGTGCGGCACCACGTGCCGTACCGCCTCCGGCTCCCGTACGGCATCCCGCGCCGCCGCCGGCTGCGGGATCCGTACGCGCTGGTCTCCGTCAGCTCCGTGAAAGGGCATGGTGGGTCTCCCGTCCGCCGTCCCCGTGCCGGCCGTCTGGCGGCCGGCTGCCGTCGGCCTCCACGATCCGCCCCCGGGCCGCGGCTCGTCATCGTCCGTCGAGCGGCTCCCGCGCTGCCGTCGGGGGTGTACGGGCCCGCCGCCTGCAACCTGCGTAGCAGCGCCCGCTGCACCTCCCGGAGGACGCCTGACCGGCGCCGATTGGCTACGGTGCAGGGCATGACGGCGGCAGCGCAGACGGACGCGAACAGCGAGCACACGGTGTTCCGCTACCTCGCGACCGCGATCGAGGACGGGCGGAAGACGGCGCGGGGTGCCCGCGCGTATGCCAGGGACGCGGGCTTCGCCGCCGTCGTGGCGCTCGGCTGCGTGGGCACGATGCTGCTCGCGCCGGAGGGGCGCACCGGGCTCGACGCGCTCGCCTGGGTGCTCGGCACGGCGGGCAGCGCGGCGCTGGTGGCCCGGCACCGCTTCCCGCGGGCGGTGCTGGTGGTCACGGCGGTGGCCATGGTCGCCTACCAGCTCCGCGGCTATCCCGACGGCAGCCCGGTGCTGCCGCTGCTGGTCGCCGTCTACCGCTGCATCCGCGGCGGGCACCGCGCCTTCTTCGCGGTCGTCGCCCTCGCCTCCCTCGCGGTCAGCCTCGGCTCGCTGCCGCTGCTCCCGCTGAGCGACGAGGCGCTGCGCGCGGCGCTGGAGAAACGGTTCCTGAGCTTCGGCTGGGTGGTGGCGTGCGCCATGGCCGCCGCGATGCGCATCCAGCACGAGGCGATGCTCGCCCAGGCCGAGGAGCGGGCCGCGGAGAACGCGCAGCGCAGCGCCGACGAGGAGCGGCTGCGCATCGCCCGCGAGCTGCACGACACCCTCACGCACAGCATCTCCGTGATCAAGGTGCAGGCGGGGGTGGCCGTGCACCTGTCGAGGAAGCGCGGCGCGGAGCCCCCGCCGGCGCTGCTGGCCATCCAGGAGGCCAGCGGCGACGCCGCGCGCGAGCTGCGCGCCACGCTGCACGTCCTGCGCAGCACGGACGGCGGCGCCGAGGGCGTCGGCCTGGAGCGGCTGCCGGAACTGGTGGAGCGGGCCCGGGGCGCGGGGGTGCCGGCGACGGTGGCCGTCGCGGGCGAGCGGCCGGTGCTGCCTGCGGAGGTGGACCGGGCGGCGTACCGGATCGTGCAGGAGTCGCTGACGAACGCCGCGCGGCACGCGGGCCCCGCGGCGGCGGTGGGTGTGCAGGTGTCGTACGCGCCGGACAGGGTCGTCGTCCAGGTCGACGACGACGGCGCCGCCGACCCGGCCGCGCCGCCGGAGCCGGGCATCGGTCTGACGGGGATGCGCGAGCGCGTCACCGCGCTCGGCGGCGAACTGCACGCCGCGCCGCGGCCGGAGGGCGGCTTCCGGGTACGTGCCGAACTCCCGGTGCGGCAGCCCGCCGGGCCCGCGGCGAAGGCGGCCCCGTGATCCGGGTGCTGCTCGTGGACGACCAGGCCCTCATCCGGGGCGGGTTCCGGGCGCTGCTCGACGCCGAGGACGACATCGAGGTGGTCGGCGAGGCCTCCGACGGCGCCGAGGGCGCCCGGCTGGCGGCGCGGCACCGGCCGGACGTGGCGCTGGTCGACGTGCAGATGCCGGTGCTCGACGGCATCGAGGCGACCCGCAGGATCGCCGCCGACCCCGAACTCGCCGGCGTGCACGTCGTGATCCTCACCAACTACGGCGTGGACGAGTACGTCTGGGGCGCGCTGCGCGCCGGTGCCGCCGGGTTCCTCGTCAAGGACATGGAGCCGGAGGACCTGCTCCACGGCGTACGGGTCGCCGCCCGCGGCGACGCGCTGCTCTCCCCCGCGCTCACGCGCAAGCTGATCCAGGAGTACGTCTCCCGCCCCGCGGGCGGCGCGCCCGACGCGGACGACGCGCTGCGCGACCTCACCCGGCGCGAGCGCGAGGTCGTCACCCTCGTCGGCGGGGGTCTCAGCAACGAGGAGATCGCCGCCCGGCTGCACATCAGTCCGATCACCGCAAAGACGCACGTCAGCCGGGCGATGACGAAACTCGGCGCCCGGGACAGGGCCCAACTCGTGGTCATCGCCTACGAAACGGGGCTGGTCACCCCGCGCGGACCGGCGGCAGGGCAGCCCTCCGGCTGACCGCGGACGGCCCCTCGGCGGCCCCCGGACGGCCCCCGGCGGCACCCGGACGCGCGGCGGTGTCGGTGGCAGCCTCTATGCTCTGAACCCATGCTCGAAGACCGCGCGGCGCCCCTGAGTCCCCGTCAAGTCGCGCAGCAGCAGCCCCTTCCGGGCACCGATCCGGTCGAACGGCACCAGGCCATCCCCGCCCCCGGCATCCCCGCGCCCGGCGCCCCCGCCGACCGCTGGCCCGCCGACTACCCGGAGGCGTACGCCGTCGTCGACGTCGAGACCACCGGCCTGCGCTCCGACGACCGCATCGTCTCCGCCGCCGTCTACCGGCTCGACGCCCGCGGCACGGTCGAGGACAGTTGGTACACGCTGGTCAACCCGCGTCGCGACCCCGGTCCCGTGTGGATCCACGGCCTCACCCGCGAGATGCTCGCCGACGCACCGCTCTTCCCGGAGATCGCCGAGGAGTTCACGGCGCGGCTGGAGGGCCGGGTGCTCGTCGCGCACAACGCGGTCTTCGACTGGATGATGATCGCCCGCGAGTACGCGCGCGCCGGGCTCACGGCCCCGGTGCGCCGGCGGCTGTGCACCATCGCACTCGCCCGGCAACTGCGGCTGCCGCTGCCCAACGCCCGGCTGGCGTCGCTCGCGGCCCACTTCGGCGTCGCCCAGCGCAGGGCCCACGACGCCGAGGACGACGCCCGCGTCCTCGCCGAGATCTTCCGCCCCAGCCTGCGGCAGGCCGCCGAGGCCGGCGCCCGGCTGCCGCTGCTGGCCTGCCAGCCGCTGACCGAGTGGGCGGAGCAGGCGCCGGCCGGGGCCGCCGGCGGCTCCGGCGGCACGCGCTCGCCGGGCGGGCACGGCGCGTACCAGTGGCGCACCTGGCGGCCGAACCGCCGGCTGCCCCCGTCCCCGTACCCCAACCCGGGGCGGTACGTGCGCGGCGGCCGGCTCAGGCAGGGCATGCGCGTGGCGTTCTCCGGCGACACGTCGGTGGACCGCAGCCTGCTGGAGGACCGGGCGGTCGAGGCCGGGCTGCACGTCGCGGCCAGCGTCTCGCGCTACACGAGCGTCCTCGTCACCAACGACCCGGGCGCGCCGACGAGCAAGGTGACGCGGGCGGCGGCGCACGGCACCCCGGTGATCGACGAGGCGGCCTTCCTCCATCTCATGCGGGACGTCGAGCCGGCGGACACCCGGCCTGCGGCGGACGGCGGGGCGGGGTAGCGGCCCCGGCCGGGGTCCCGTCGGGCGGCGGCACACCGGGGAGTACGGTCGAGGGGTGTACCGCTTCCTGTTGTCCCGGCAGTGGGTGATCGTCACCCTGGTGGCCGTCCTGCTCATCCCCGTGATGATCCAGCTCGGCTTCTGGCAGTTGCACCGCCACCAGGACCGGGTCGCCCGCAACGACCTCGTCGCCCGGAACCTCACGGCGAAGCCGGTCCCGGTGGACCGGCTGACGCGCGAGGGGCGCCCGGTGCCGCGCGCGGACACCTGGCGCACGGTCACCGCCACCGGCGCGTACGAGCCGAAGCGGGAGGTCGTCGTACGGCAGCGGCTCGGCGCCGACGACAAGCAGGGCTACTTCGTCGTCACCCCGCTCCGCCTCGCCGACGGCTCCGCGGTCCTCGTCAACCGGGGCTGGGTGCCCGCCGGCGCCGACCTCACCACCTTCCCCGAGGTGCCGCCCCCGCCGGCCGGCGAGGTCACCGTCACCGGCCGGCTGCGCCCCGACGAGACGACCGGCAGCGGCATCCGCGACAAGGCGGGCCTGCCGGACCGCCAGGTGATGCTGATCAACAGCGCCGACCAGGCCGCGGACGGCCTGCCGGGGCCGGTGCTCTGCGGCTTCGTCGAGCTGGTCGGGACCTCGCCGCGGCCCGCGGGCAGGCAGCCGGAGCCGGTCGCCGAGCCGGACCACAGCAGCATCGGGGTGCACATCGCGTACGCGATCCAGTGGTGGATCTTCGCGGCGGCGGTGCCGTTCGGCTGGTGGGTTCTGGTACGCCGCGAGCGCCGCGACCGCGAGGAGGTGGCGGCGAAGGCGGCGCATGACGAGCCGGCGGAGGACTCGTCCACGCGGGACGGGCCCGGGCCGGACGATCCCGCGGCGGAGGGGCAGGCACCGGGCGCGACGGCGGCGGGCGGGGCCGGGGAGACCGCCGCCGCCCCGGCGCGGCCCGCCGCGGACGACGACCGTGCCCCATCCCTGGCGCCCGCCGAGTAGATGGCGGCAGACTGACCCCCATGGATCTTGGACTCAACGACCGCGCGTACGTCGTGACCGGGGGCTCGCGCGGCCTCGGTCTCGCCGTCGCCGAGCAACTGCTCGCCGAGGGCGCGAAGGTGGTGATCAGCGGCCGCGACAAGGACCGCGTGGCGAACGCCACCGCCGCGCTCGGCGGGTCGGCCGTCGGCGTCGCCGCCGACAACGCGGACCCGGGCACCCCGGACCGGCTCATCGCCGCCGCCCGGGAGCGCTTCGGCCGCTTCGACGGCGTGCTCATCAGCGTCGGCGGCCCGCCGGCGGGCAACGCCACCGCCAACACCGACGCCGAGTGGGAGACGGCGTTCGGCTCCGTCTTCCTCGGCGCGATGCGGATGGCCAGGACGGCCGCGGGCGAGCTGGCGGAGGGCGGGGTCATCGGCTTCGTGCTCTCCGGCTCCGTCCACGAGCCGATTCCCGGGCTGACCATCTCCAACGGACTGCGCCCCGGGCTCGCCGGATACGCCAAGTCGCTCGCCGACGACCTCGGGCCGCGCGGCGTGCGGGTCGTGGGGCTGCTGCCGGCGCGGATCGACACCGACCGGGCCCGCGAGCTGGACGCGCTGTCCGGCGACGCGGAGGCGGCCCGCGCCCGGATGGAGGCGAAGATCCCGCTCGGCCGCTACGGCACCCCGGAGGAGTTCGGCCGCACGGCGGCGTTCCTGCTGTCGCCGGCGGCCTCGTACCTGACCGGGATCATGCTGCCGATCGACGGCGGCATGCGGCGGAGCATCTGAGCCGATGGCCTTCCGGAGAGCACGAGCGACGACGGACGCCGGCCGCGGACGCCGGTTACCCCCGGGCGCGACGGGCGGCGCCCGGTCCCCGGGCCGGCCGCGCGTGCGCCGTACGGGCCGTACCGCCGGTACGAGCCGCGCGCACCGCGCGACCGCCGCGGTCGGCCACGGCCACGGCCACGGCCACGGATAAGACCTACGGGCCCGCGCCCGCCCGCGCCGTCACGAGACGCGCTCCGGCCGGTGCTTGGCCGCCCGGAACCGGATCTCCGCGGGCAGCCGCGCGAGCCCCACGGACGCGCGGGCCGGGGCCAGCGCCCGCTCCTCGATGTGGTCCACGGCCGCCGCGGGATGCGCGCCGGGGCCCAGCAGGACGCCGAAGCCGGCGCGCGGCGCCGTGCGCCGGCCCGTGAGCGTCACCCGGGCCCGTTCCACCCCTTCCAGCGCACCGGCCTCCTCCGCCAGCACCTCCTCCAGCGCGGACCCGCGCAGCAGGGCCATCGGGGCGGCCGGCAGCGTGAGCGTGCCGCCCGCCGACTCGGTTTCGCCGGTGTCGGGGTCGGTGGCGGAGGCCCAGTCCTTCGCCTTGCCGCCGTCCGCACCGGGCGCGCCCGGCACGACCCCGCCGCCGGTGTCGACGACGACCTCGCCGAGCCGGCCCCGGCGCAACTGGGCGACGAGCCACCAGCCGCAGCAGAGGACGAGCAGCGACAGGCCGCCGATCACCGTCGGCCACCACCAGCCCTCGTCCCGCCACCGCAGCCGCGTGCCGCGGCTGAGCAGCACGTCGTCGGAGCCGTCGGCGTACGGCGCGAAGCCGGGCCGCGGCAGGTCGAGGCCGGCGAAGAGCACGGCGATGCCGGCGCCCGCGACCACGAGGCCGGCGACGGCGAGCAGGATCCGGTTGACCACGCGCAGCATCGCGCTCACCCCTTCGCCGGCGGCCGGCGTACGTGGACGGACAGCTCCGGCCTGCGGGCGAGGCCGAGTTCGCGGATGCCTTCGCCGAGGACCGCGGCGAGGTCGGCGCGCACGTCGTCCAGCTCGCGGAAGTGGGACTCGGCGCGGGCGCTGACCCGGCGCCGGCCCACCGTGACCCGTACCGACCGCACGCCGGAGATCTGCATGGCCCGGTCGCGCAGCACGACGGACGCCGCCCGCCGGTCGAGCCCCGCCCGCAGGTCCGGCGAGGCGTGCCGCATCGGCAGCACGCCGCGCAGCCCCGGGGTGACGGCCAGCAGCACCAGCCAGGCGCCGAGCAGCACGGCCAGGCCGGCGGCGGCGAGCACCCAGGGGTCGTCGAGCGGGCGGGCGGCGAGTTCGTCGGCGACGCTGCGGCGCCAGCGCATCGCGGGGCGTTCCGCGCGCACGGCGACGACGTCGTAGAGCAGCAGGCCGATGCCCGCGGTGGCCGCGGCGGCGGTGAGCGCGGCGGGCACGCGGCGTACGGACCAGAAGCGGGCCGCCGCCGCGCCGGCGATCCCGCCGTCGGCCGGCTCGCCCGCGTACCCGGAGGCCGACGTGCGCTGCCGCCACTCGTCCGGCTCGGCGGTCGCGGCACCCGCCGTGCCGCCCGGCGGCCGGGACGTCGTCCGGTCCCCGCTCATCGCACCCTCCCCCGCGGCGCGTTCGGCCGCTCCGTCGCGTGCAGCCGCTCGACTTCCACGGCCACCTCCGGCACCTCAAGCCCGACCAGGGCTCTTACCCGCTCGGTCACGGCCCGACTCACGGCGCAGCACTGGGCGCCGAGGTCGGACGGGAAGCCGAGGTGGACGCCGACGCGGACGCGGGCGGTGCCGCCCCGTACGACGACGGCGGCGTGCGCGGCGTCGGTTCCCGGCGCGCCGAGGAGCGCCTCGCGGGCCGCCTGGGAGGCGATCTTCGCGATGACGCGGTCCTCGATCCGGGTGGCGCCCCGCTCCCCCGCCGGCACGGCGGGTCCTTCGGCCTCCGCCCCGTCCTCCTGCGCCCCGGGGGCGGGCGCGGACTGCCCCGCCTGCTCCGCCTGGGCGTCGTGCTCCCCGCTCGCCGCGGACGCCACCGGTCACCGCCGCCGGTCGTCGCGCTCGCCCGGCCTGCGGAAGAAGTCGCCCGGCTCCAGGTCGCCGTCCAGCACCCGGCCGACGACGAAGCCGATCGCGCCGAGCGCCGCCACCAGCAGGAAGGCGCCGAACCCGCCGAAGTAGCCGGCGAATCCCAGCGCCATGCCGGCCAGCAGGCCGACCACTGCCATGCTCATCGCACGCACCTTCCCCACGCTCCCCGAGGCGGGTCCCCCGCCCCGCCGTCACTGCAGCCGCGGCTGCTCGGCCCCCTCTTCCTCGTCGTCGGGCAGCTTCACGTCGGTCACCGCGATGTTGACCTCGACCACTTCGAGGCCGGTCATCCGCTCGACGGCGGAGATGACATTCTCCCGTACGGCGCGGGCGAGTTCGGTGATGGAGACCCCGTAGTCGACGACGATCTCCAGGTCGAGGGCCGTCTGCACCTCGCCGACCTCGGCGCGCACCCCGGCCACGGCGCGGGCGGAGCCGGGCGCGCGGTCCCGTACGGCACCCGTGGTGCGGGCGAGGCCGCTGCCCATGGCGTGCACGCCGACGACGTCGCGCGCGGCCAGCCCCGCGATCTTCTCGACCACCCCGTCGGCGATGGTCGTCCGCCCGCGCGTCGCCGGATCACCGGTGCCGCGCCGCGTGCCCAGCACCTTCGGCGGGGCCGCCGCCGACTCCCGCGGGACCTCCCTGACCGTCGACTCGCTGCTCACCGTCTCCACCCTTTCTCACGAACGTGGCGTGCGCTCGTTTCGCCCCCCACTATCCGTCCCCTGCCCGGGGTGGGCCAGGGGAATGCGACAGCCGGCCCACCCGGGCCCGGGCGATCGGGTGGGCCGCGCGCGGGGCGGAGGGGGGACGGCGTGCACCGTGGCGAGGAAGCGGCGCACGAACAGGTGGGCCAGGGAAACGCGACAGCCCGCCCACCCGGGCCCCGGCGATCGGGTGGGCCGCGCGCGGGAGTGTGTGCGGTGCGGAACGGCGGAGGGCTGAGGGCGGTGCGCTAGCAAGTGGGCCACGGGAATGCGACAGCCGGCCCACCGAAGGCCGGCGAACGGGTGGGCGGGGGAGAATGGGGCGCATGACGGTGGGGAGCTGGGAGCGGGCGGTGCGCGAGCAGGTGGGGCTCGGCAGGCTGCTGCCCCTGGGCGCCGCGGAGGACGGGGCGTGGATCGCCGAACGGGCGGCGGCGGGTGCGCTGCGCCGCGCGGCGGCGGGGGTGCGCGAGGCCCGCGTGACGGGGCTGCGGGTGGGCCCGGCGGAGGACGCGGTGGCCGCCGGGGGAGAGGCGGGTTCGGACGGCTCCGGGTCCGGTGCGCAGTCCGCGGACGGCGCGGGCAACGCGGACGGCGCCGCGGCGGGGGTGGGGCCGGCGCCCGTCAGTGCGTTGCCTTACGGGGAGTTGCGGATCGCCGCGGAGTGCGACGCCGCGGCGGACCGGCCGATGACCGCGACCGCGGAGGCCCTGCGGGAGGCGCTGCTGCGGGGCGCCGAAGAGCGCCTCGGGCTGCGCGTGGCGGCGGCGGACATCCACGTGACCGGCCTTCTGGAAACCCCGCCGACCGCCGCAGAGCCCGGCCCTCCGGCTCAGGGCACCGGCACCGCGACCGACCCCGGCACCAGCACAAGCACGGGGACCGGCACTGCGACCGGCACCGCGACCGGCACCAGCACCGACACCCGCCCCAGCACCGAGACCCGCACCGGCACTGACGCCCGCACCGGGGCCGACGCCCGCACCGGCACCGACACCCGCACCAGCACGGGCGCCCCCGCCGGCACCGGCGCCCCCGCCGCGGCAGCCGCGCCGCAAGTGGCCGGGGTGCTCGACGGCGGCGTCCTGCGGGACGGCGACCACGCCGAGGTACGCGTCGTCGTCGACTCCGCCTACCGCGCCCTCGACGTCGCCCTCGCCGTACGCGCCCGGACCTCCGCCGCGACCGTCACCGTCCTCGTCACCGACATCCGGTAACCCGCTCCGCGCGGCGGCACGCCGCGGCCACCCGGCTCGCACCCGGCCGTACGCCCGGGGCCACCGCGGCGGCCCCGGCCCCCGGCCGTCCGCGGCCGAGTCTCCTACTCCCCCGCCCCGGCGAGGTCCCGCAGCCTGCGGGCCTGCGCCGCGCGTTCCGCGGTGCGCTGTTCGTCGTAGCTCCGCCCCGCGGCCTCCCGCAGCAGCGCCTTCGTCTCGATCACCGCGTCGCGCGGCGCCGCCAGCAGCGCCGCCGCCAGGTCGGCGGTCGCGGCACCCAGCTCCGCCGCCGGGACGACGAGGTTCGCCAGGCCCGTCCGCTCGGCCTCCTCCGCCTGCACGAGGCGTCCCGTCACGCACATCTCCAACGCCCGTGCATATCCCACGAGTTGCACCAGCGGGCCGGTTCCGGTGAGATCGGGCACCAGCCCGAGGGACGTCTCCCGCATCGCGAACTGCGCGTCGTCCGCGCACACCCGGAGGTCGCAGGCGAGGGCAAGCTGAAAACCCGCGCCAATCGCATGTCCCTGCACCGCCGCGAGGGAAACGATGTCATTCCGCCGCCACCAGGTGAACGCCTCCTGGTATTCGGCGATGACGGCGTCGAGGTCGCCGTCGGAATAGCGGGCGAGCTCAAGGAATGACGGCTCGTCGGCAAAGCCTTCGGGGGTGAATGCCTGCCGGTCGAGTCCGGCGGAGAAGGATTTGCCCTCGGCGCGCAGCACCACCACGCGGACGCTGCCGGGGAGTTCGCGCCCCGCCGCGGCGAGCGCCCGCCACATGGCGGGCGACTGCGCGTTGCGCCGGGCGGGGTGGTCGAGGGTCACCGTGGCCAGCGTGCCGTCCTCGCCGTCCAGGGCGAGCCGTACGCCGTCTCTGTGCAGCAGCTCTGTCATATACCGAACAGTAACCACCCGGCCGGTCCGACGGACCGGCCGGGTGCCTGTGCGGGCCCAGGCCACCGGTCAGGGCGGCCGCGGCGGTCCGTCAGGACGCCGCTTTCTTGCCTCGCGTCGCACCGCCGCGACCGCGGAGGGTCACGCCGGATTCGCTGAGCATCCGGTGCACGAATCCATAGGAGCGGCCGGTTTCTTCGGCCAGCGCCCGGATACTCGCCCCGGAGTCGTACTTCTTCTTCAGGTCAGCCGCGAGCTTTTCGCGCGCGGCGCCGGTAACCCGGCTGCCCTTCTTCAGAGTCTCGGCCACCCGTGCCTCCTCGTACGGAAGTGCGCTCTGGACTCTCATGATCACCCCTTTATGGCCTCCTGGCCACCCGTTCGGCAAGGTCCGCGACACGAGGTTTTCCCCCGAGTTCCTCCCGCGGGCTGTCGGAACCAGGCGTTCCGAGCCTTCCCGCCGACCGCCCGGGACCGCGGCACCGAGTGATTAGGCAGGTCAGGGGGCGGTGCCGGGGCGCGGCGGCGGCGAGTGCGCGCGTAGCCGGCGCCGCACGCCCGGTGACCAGGCGCCACGCCGTGGTACGAGCGGCACTCACTCAGATGATGGATCACCCATGAGCCGAATGATCCAGACGGGGGTGATCAAGCAAGCGCTACCAGGTCTGCGTAGTCCGCGTTCCAGAGGTCCTCGACGCCGTCCGGCAGCAGGATGATCCGCTCCGGCTCCAGCGCGTCCACCGCCCCCTCGTCGTGGGTGACGAGGACGACGGCGCCGGTGAAGGTGCGCAGCGCGCCGAGGATCTCCTCGCGGCTGGCCGGGTCGAGGTTGTTGGTCGGCTCGTCGAGCAGCAGCACGTTGGCGGAGGAGACGACGAGGGTGGCCAGTGCGAGCCGGGTCTTCTCGCCGCCGGAGAGCACGCGGGCGGGCTTGTCGACGTCGTCGCCGGAGAAGAGGAACGAGCCGAGCACCTTGCGCATCTCGACGGCGTCCATGTCGGGCGCGGCCGAGGCCATGTTCTCCAGCACCGAGCGGTCCGGGTCGAGGGTCTCGTGCTCCTGCGCGTAGTAGCCGAGCTTGAGGCCGTGGCCGGGGGTGACCTCGCCGGTGTCGGGCTTCTCGACGCCGGCCAGCAGCCGCAGCAGGGTGGTCTTCCCGGCGCCGTTGAGGCCGAGGATGACGACGCGGGAGCCCTTGTCGACGGCGAGGTCGACGTCGGTGAAGACCTCCAGCGAGCCGTACGACTTGGACAGGCCCGCGGCCGTCAGCGGGGTCTTGCCGCACGGGGCCGGGTCGGGGAACCGCAGCCGCGCGACCTTGTCGGCCTGCCGCTCCGCGTCCAGCCCGGAGAGCAGCCGCTCGGCACGGCGGGCCATGTTCTGCGCGGCGGTGGCCTTGGTCGCCTTGGCGCGCATCTTGTCGGCCTGGGCGTTGAGCGCGGCGGCCTTCTTCTCGGCGTTGGCGCGCTCGCGGCGGCGGCGCTTCTCGTCCGCCTCGCGCTGGGCGAGGTAGAGCTTCCAGCCCATGTTGTAGACGTCGATGTGGGCGCGGTTGGCGTCGAGGAGGAAGACCTTGTTGACGACGGTCTCGACGAGGTTGACGTCGTGGGAGATGACGACGAAGCCGCCGTGGTACGTCTTCAGGTAGTCCCGCAGCCAGACCACCGAGTCGGCGTCGAGGTGGTTCGTCGGCTCGTCGAGCAGCAGGATCTCGGAGTCGGAGAAGAGGATCCGCGCCAGCTCCACGCGGCGGCGCTGGCCGCCGGAGAGCGTGTGGAGCGGCTGGCCCATGACCCGGTCGGGCAGCCCGAGGCTGGCGGCGATCGTGGCGGCCTCGGCCTCGGCGGCGTACCCGCCCTTGGTGAGGAACTCGGTCTCCATGCGCTCGTAGCGCCGCATGGCCTTCTCGCGGGTGGCGCCCTGGCCGTTCGCCATCCGGTCCTCGTCCTCGCGCATCTTGCGGATGACGGCGTCGAGGCCGCGGGCGGACAGGATGCGGTCGCGGGCGAGCACGTCGAGGTCGCCGGTGCGCGGGTCCTGCGGCAGATAGCCGACGGTGCTGCCGCGGGAGACGGTGCCCGCGGCCGGCTGGCCCTCGCCGGCCAGGACCTTGGTGAGGGTGGTCTTGCCGGCGCCGTTGCGCCCGACCAGACCGATGCGGTCGCCCCTGGCGATGCGGAAGGTGGCGGATTCGAGGAGGACGCGGGCGCCGGCGCGCAGCTCCAGGCCGGTGGCGGTGATCACGGAAGTTCTCCAGGCAGGGTCGACGGCGGCAGGGACGGTGCGGACGCGTTACCCCGTCTAATGCACGTGGAGAGTTGCCATGCGGCCAGTGTATCCGGGGCCGCAACCCGTTTGTTCCGCCGGACCCCGGCCGCCGGGCCCCGCCGCCGGCCCTCGCCGCCGGCGCCGGGGAGCGCGGCCGGGCTGCCGGTGTCGGTGGCCGGTGCCAGACTGCCCGTACAGCGATCGAGAGGACGTGAGCAGCATGCCCGGCAGCGACAACCCCGCGACCGTCTACCCCACCCTGCTGTACCGCGACGCCAAGGCCGCCGTCCGGCTGCTGACCGAAGGGCTGGGCTTCCGGGAGGTCGCGGTGTACGAGGCCGAGGACGGCACGGTGGCGCACGCCGAGCTGGCCCAGGGCAACGGGATGGTGATGCTCGGCTCGAAGGACAGGGGCGGGAGGTTCGACGAGGCGATGCGCGGCGCCGGCCCGAGCGGGGTGTACGTGGTCGTGGACGACGTGGACGCGCACCACCGGCACGCCGTGGCGCACGGCGTGGAGATCCTGATGCCGCCGACCGACCAGGACTACGGATCGCGGGACTACATGGCGCGGGACCACGAGGGCAACGTCTGGAGCTTCGGGACGTACGCGCCCGACCCCGGCTGACCCACGCCCGACCGGCCGCGCCCGCCCCGCTCAGCCGCCGCCGGTGTGCACCCGGAAGGCGGCCCGGCGGACGGCCTTGGCGACCGCCGGGTCGGGGTGTGCGGCGGCCAGCGCCACCAGCACCTGGACCGTACGGGGATGGCCCGCGCCCCCCACCTCGGCCAGCAGCGCCGGCACGCTGCCCTGCACCGCGGACTCCAGGTGCCGCACCAGCAGGCTGCCCTCGCCGTGGTCGGCGACGGCCGCGGCGGTGTCGACCCACAGCCAGGTCGCCTCCTCGCGGCTCAGCGCGCCCAGCGCGTCGTCCGCGTCGCCGCCCTCCTGCTCCGCCAGCCACAGCAGCGCGTACGGCCGCAGCATCGGCTCGGCGCACGCCGCGCGCACCGCGCCCTCCGCCGCCGCGCCCACCGCGCGCAGCGCCTCGAACGCCAGCCCGCGCAGCAGCGCGTCGTCGCCGCGCGCCACCTCCAGCAGCTCGGCGACCGCGCTGCCCGCAGGACGCGCCGCCAGCCACGCGCGGTACTCGGCCCGGGCCGGTCCCGGGGTCAGCCCCGCGCAACTGCGGAGCATCGCCTCCGCGGGCTTCTCGATGTGCCCCTCCGGGCCCTGGGCGGCGATGCAGATCTGCTCGATCTTCATCCACACGGCCCAGTGGCCCAGCGGCGTCAGCGACACGTCGGCGCCGTCGCGGGTCAGCGCCCCCACGGACGCGAACGCCTCCAGCGCCCAGTCCAGCAGCCCGGGCAGCAGCCCCGGCAGCTCCGCGTCCGCCGCCTCCGCGGCGGGCGGCTCGGCGGCCCGGCCCGGCACGGGGGTGTGCTCGCTGCCGTACGCGACCTCGCAGCGCTCGGTGCGCAGTTCCTCGACGCGCTGGCCGAGGAGGTCGAGCAGCGCGGGTACGCGGACGGGGCCGCCGGTGAGGTGGAGCAGGGCAAGCATCTGCGGCATGGCCTCGATCGCGTCGCCGAGGGCGACGGAGTCGTGGGCCAGCGGCTCGGGCGCGGGGTGGGCCAGCGACCAGGCGTCGAAGAGCGCGACCCAGCCGCGGAGCACGGCGCGCTCGTCGCGGTCCCAGGCCCGCAGCCGCCAGGCGGGGCGGGCGTACGCGCCCTGCACCTCGACCAGGCCCGCGAGCCGGGCCCGGTCCCACTCGGCCTGCGGGGCCTCGGTCCAGGGCTGTGCCCGCCCCTCGGCCCACCTGGCGACCCGCACCGCCCCGGCGAGCAGGGTGCGGGCGTGGCCGGCGAGCACCCGGGGCGAGGCGATGCCCTCCGGGGGCCGCGGGGCGGGGCGTAGGGCCCGGTCGACGACGGCCCGGCGGGCGGCGGCGGCCATCTCGCGGCGGGGCTGCCTGGGGACGAGGCGGAGCGGCGGGTGGTGCGAACGGTGCGCCATCACGCACCAAGTCTCGCGGGTGGGGCGGCGAAAGCCCAATCCGGGGTTGGCGAGGGGCCGTCTGCGGCCGCCGCGGCGGCCCGGGATCCGGGTCGGCCCCCGGTCAGAGCAGCGGGGTCAGGAAGCGGCGCAGCGTCTCCTCGTACGCCTCCGGGGTGGCGTTCCACAGCGCCGCGTGCCGCCCGTCGGGGACCTCGCGGAGCAGCAGCCGGTCGCCGCCGCGGGCCGCGAACGCCCGGGCCGCGGCGAGCGGGGCGACGTCGTCGGCCCGGCCCTGCAGCACCAGCGTCGGGGCGTCGGGCACGGCGAGCGCGGCGTCCAACTCCCGGTACTCCTCGGCCGCCAGCACCGCGAGGCCGCGCAGCGGCGCCGGCAGGGCGAGCCGCCCGGGAGCGCCGGAGCGCCCGGCCAGGGCCCGTACCGCGGCGCGCCAGTCGAGCAGCGGCGAGTCCAGCACCAGCCCCGCGATGCCGTCGGCCGCCGGGGACTCCGCCGCCGTGCGCAGCGCCATGGTGGCGCCGGCGGACCAGCCGTACAGCACCACGCGCCGCGCTCCGCGGCGCAGCGCCCAGCGGAGCGCCGCGTCGAGGTCGGGCCACTCGGCGTGGCCGAGCGCGCCCCGGCCGCCGGGGGGCGGCGGGGCGTCGGGGTCGCCGCGGTAGGCGGGGGCGAGGACCGGGAGCCCCAGCTCGTGCAGCAACGGCAGGGCGGTCAGGGCCTGTTCGCGGGTGTCGCCGAGGCCGTGGACGGCGATGACCCAGGTGCCGCGGGAGCCCGGCACGTACCACGCGGGCAGCGGGCCCAGCGGTCCTTCGACGGTCACGTCCTCGTATGCGATGCGCAGGGCCGTGGCGGGCGTGCCCGTGTACACCTTCGGCGTCAGCCGCACCCGCGTGCCCGCGTCGAGGCTGCCGTACGTGACGCGCTCCAGGCTGCGCACGAGCCGGCCGCCCGGCCACGACTCGGCGCGCAGCAGCGGGCCGACGACGGCGTGCACGCCGTCGCCCGCCAGGCCGTACCGCTCGGGCCGCAGGGCGGGCGCCGAGCCGGGCGCGAGGGTGACCCGCCCGTCGGCCGCGGCGATCACCCGCAGCCGGGCGCCGCCGAACCCGACGGGGCCCGCGGGCGCGGGCCGCAGAGCGGCCCGGGAGCCGTACCGCCCGGCGGCCACGGCGGCGGCCCCGGCGCCGAGTCCGGCGGCGAGGAGGCTGGTCACGGCCGCGGCGGCCGGTGTGATACGCATCCCGGCCATTGTCCGCGTACGAACCGGCCCCTGCCAGTGCGCGGACCCGCCCGGGTCACGCCGGGCGCCGGCCGTCCGCGCGGGGGCCTCACCCCTGGCCGTAGCCCTTCAGCTTCTCCGCCACCTCCCCGAGCTGGTCCGCCGACAGCAGCGACGGGCTCAGCCCCGGCACGGAAGAGGCCGCCAGCCACACCCGGCACATCCATTCGAGCTGCGCGGTCCTCTCGTACGCCTGCGCAAGACCGGCGCCGTGGGCGACGGTGCCGTGGTTCTGCAGCAGGCACGCCGACCGCCCGGCCAGCGCCCGCAGCATGCCGGCGGCCAGCTCCGCCGTCCCGTACAGCGCGTACGGGGCGACGCGCACCGGGCCGCCGAGGGCCGCGGTCGCGTAGTGGACGGTGGGCAGCTCGGGCACGAGCGTGGAGACGGCCGTCGCGTGCACGGCGTGGGTGTGCACCACGGCGCGCGCGTCGGTGTTCCCGTAGACCGCGAGGTGCATGGGCAGTTCGCTCGTCGGCTTGAGCGCGCCCTCCGTCTGCCGCCCCCGCAGGTCGACGGCCACGAGGTCGTCGTCGCCCAACTCGTCGTAGGCAACGCCGGTCGGCGTGATGAGCACATGATCGCCCACCCGTACGGAGACGTTTCCCGAGGTTCCGACGACCAGCCCTTCGGCGTACATCCGCCGGGCGGTCCCCACAAGCTCACGCCATGCGTGACGCACCAGTATCCTCCCTATGACCTGCGCATGAAGCATCCGGGCCGGGGACATTGCGACACCCGTGCGATGCCGTCACCGCCCCGTCCGGTCCAGTTCACCTTGTGTTCACTCGGAGTACCTACGTTCCTCACGGCCCCCGACCTTCGAGCGGATTGCTTGGGTACATGGAACACCTCACTCTCATCATCGGAGTCGTCGTCGTCACCGCCCTGGTGTTCGACTTCACGAACGGGTTCCACGACACCGCCAACGCCATGGCCACCACCATCTCCACCGGTGCGCTGAAGCCCAAGACCGCGGTGGCGATGAGCGCAGTCCTCAACCTCGTCGGCGCCTTCCTCTCCGTGGAAGTCGCCAAGACCATCTCCGGCGGCATCATCGACGAAGGGTCCGGCATCCGGCCAGAAGTGATCTTCGCCGGGCTGGTGGGTGCGATCGTCTGGAACCTGCTGACCTGGCTCGCCGGGCTGCCCTCCAGCTCCTCGCACGCCCTCTTCGGCGGCCTCATCGGCGCGACGCTCGTCTCCGTCGGCTGGGGCGGCGTGCACATGGACGCCATCGTCATGAAGGTCCTCATCCCCGCCGTCGCCGCACCGCTGGTCGCGGGCATCGCCGCCGCCGCCGCGACCCGGCTGACCTACCGCCTGGCCGCCCGCCGCTCCGCAGGCCAGACGGCGAAGGGCTACCGCGCCGGGCAGATCACCTCCGGCGCCCTGGTCTCCCTCGCCCACGGCACCAACGACGCGCAGAAGACGATGGGCGTGATCACCCTGGCGCTCATCACCGGCGGCTCGCTCGCCCCCGACTCCGACCCGCCCGCCTGGGTCATCGTCTCCGCCGCCGTCGCCATCGCGCTCGGCACGTACCTCGGCGGCTGGCGCATCATCCGCACCATGGGCAAGGGCCTCACCGACATCCAGCCGCCGCAGGGCTTCTCCGCCCAGACCAGCTCGGCCACGGTGATCCTCGCCTCGTCGCACCTGGGCTTCGCGCTGTCCACCACCCAGGTCTGCTCCGGGTCGATCATGGGCTCCGGCGTGGGCAGGAAGGGCGGCGTGGTGCGCTGGAGCACGGCCGGGCGGATGGTCGCCGCGTGGGGGCTCACCCTGCCGGCCGCGGGGCTGATCGCCGGGGCGGCGGCGTTCCTCGCCGACCGGGGCGACTGGGGTGTGGTGACGGTCGCGGTCCTCGGCGTCGCCGCCAGCGCGACGATCTGGGCCGCCTCGCGCCGCGACCGGGTCGACCACTCCAACGTCAACGACGTGGACCCGCAGACCGGGCAGCCGGTCGCGGCCGCCGCCGACGGCGGCGCGGACGGCGCCGCGGAGCGGGTGAGCATACCGTCGCCGCGATCCACCTCCCGGGCCACGGTCTGACCGGCCGATCCCCGACTGAGCACTGAGGAAGCAGCATGGACATCGACTGGGCAGCACTCGGCGAGGTCTTCGGCGTCAGCCTCGTCATGACGGTGGCGCTCGTGGGCCTCTTCACGGTCGGCATCGTCGGCCTCTCGCCGCGGACGGAACCCGGGGGGCCGGACGGCGCCGCGGAGACGGAGACCGCACCCTCCGCCCTGGCCAGGACGGGCGCGTACGTATGCTTCACGCTGTGTGCAGCGGCAGTGGCGTACGGGATCTTTCTGATCGTGAAGTGACGGCGCGTGCCGGCGGCCTGCTGGTCGCCGGCACGACGTCGGACGCGGGCAAGAGCGTCGTCACCGCCGGTATCTGCCGATGGCTGGCCCGGCGCGGGGTCGCCGTCGCGCCGTTCAAGGCGCAGAACATGTCGCTCAACTCGTACGTGACCCGCGAGGGCGCCGAGATCGGCCGGGCGCAGGCCATGCAGGCGGCGGCGGCCCGCACCGAGCCCAGCGCGCTGATGAACCCGGTCCTGCTGAAGCCGGGCGGCGAGGCCCGCAGCCAGGTGGTGGTGCTGGGCCGGCCGGTGGCGGAGCTGAGCGCGGCGGACTACCACGGGGAGCGGCAGCGGGAGCTGTTCGACACGGTCACGGACTGCCTGGAGCAGTTGCGCCGCTCGTACGACGTGGTGATCTGCGAGGGCGCGGGCAGCCCGGCGGAGATCAACCTGCGGCACGGCGACATCGTCAACATGGGCCTGGCGCGGGCGGCGCGGCTGCCCGTCGTGGTCGTCGGGGACATCGACAGGGGCGGGGTCTTCGCGTCGTTCTTCGGCACCACCGCGCTGCTGAGCGCCGCGGACCAGAGCCTGGTCGCCGGCTACCTGGTCAACAAGTTCCGCGGTGACGTGGCGCTGCTGGAGCCGGGATTGTCGATGCTCCGCGGGCTGACCGGGCGGCAGACCCTGGGGGTGCTGCCGTACCGGTACGGGCTCGGCATCGACGAGGAGGACGGGCTGCGGCTGTCGCTGCGCGGCCGAATACGGGAGTTGCCGTCCCGGCCGCCGTACGGGGCGGAGGTGCTGCGGGTCGCGGTGGTGCCGGTGCCGCTGATGTCGAACTTCACCGACGTGGACGCGCTGGCCGCGGAGCCGGGCGTCGCCGTGCAGTTCACCGACCGGCCGGAGGAACTGGCGGACGCCGACCTCGTGGTGCTGCCCGGGACGCGGGGCACGATACGGGCGCTCGCGTGGCTGCGGGAACGGGGCATCGACGCGGTGGTGGCGCGGCGGGCGGCGCAGGGGCGGCCGGTGCTGGGCATCTGCGGCGGGTTCCAGATGCTGGCGGAGCGGATCACCGACGCGGAGGGCCTGGAGGCGCGGCCGGCGGGCACCGTGGCCGGGCTGGGGCTGCTGCCGGTGCGGGTGGAGTTCGCGGCGGACAAGACGCTGGGCCGGCCGGCGGGGACGGCGCTGGGCGAGCCCGTGGAGGGGTACGAGATCCACCACGGGGTCGCGGAGATACGCGGCGGGGAGCCGTTCCTCGCCGGGTGCCGGGTGGGGCAGGTGTGGGGGACGCACTGGCACGGTGCGCTGGAGAACGACGGCTTCCGGCGGGCGTTTCTGCGGCGGGTGGCGGCGGACGCGGGGCGGGCGTTCGTGCCGGCGCCGGACACGTCGTTCGCGGGGCTGCGGGAGGAGCAGTTGGAGCGGCTGGGGGACCTGATCGAGGAGCACGCGGACACGAAGGCGCTGCTGCGCCTGATCGAGTCCGGCGCCCCGGGCGACCTGCCGTTCCTGCCGCCCGGGGCGCCGAAGGGGTAGCGGCCGTACCGGTACGCGGGCGAACGCGCGCCTACCGGTACGGCCTTCGAACGCGGTGCCGTACGCGCGCCGCTCTCGCGCGTCTCAGCCCCGCGCCCGCAAACGGGCCAGCACGACGCCGGCCAGTCCGAGGCCGACGAGCAGCACCGCGCCGCCGACCAGGTACGGGGTCGCCGAACTGCCGCCCGTCTCGGCGAGGCGCCGCTCGTAGCCCGGGTCCGCCGGCTTCGCGTCCTGCACCGGCTCCGCGTCCCCCTGCGGCCGGTCGCCGGGCTCCTCCGGGGTGTCCGTACCGCCGGCGGGCGTCTCGCAGGCCGCCTCGACCAGGGTCACCTCGCCCGCGACCTCGGCGACGTTCAGCTTCAGCGGGTTCACGGACACCTGGAGCCGCAGCGCCGCGGCGCTCGCCGCCGACCGTGTGGTCTCCGTCTGCGAGAAGCCGAGCGACACCTCCCCGACGCCCGGCACGGTGACCACCGTCGGCTCCCCGCCGACGGTGACCGTGACGCGCTTGCCCAGCACGGTGACGGAGCCGAGGGTGTCGGACTCGGCCACCGGCTTCTCGCCCACCGCGCACACGGCCTCCGACGTCACCTCCTCGACCTTGATCAGGGAGAGCGCGGGCAGCCCGGGGACGTGCACCTCGGCGCGGGCGAGGTGCGACGACGCCTCGGCGCCGTCCTCGTCCACGGTGGCGTCGGCGGTGGCGACTTCGGCGCGCGCGAGGGTCACCGCCTCGGCGCCGTCCGGGTGTTCGGCCCCTTCGGCGGCGAGGCCGTCGACACGCACGTCGAGTGCGGTCTTGTCCGCGGCGCCGGAGTCGTGGCCCCCGGCCGGCAGGCGGACCTCGTTGAGCGTGGCGAGCACCGGCACCTGCACGGTCCTGTCGAGCAGGGACACGTCGAGGTCGGCGCGGAGCACGGAGGCGTCGGCCGAGCCCGTACGCGCCGGGGCGGGGTCGGTGTCGTCGGCGTGCGCGGGCGCGGCCAGGAGCAGGGCGGGGCAGGTGGCCAGCGCGGCGGCCGTGGCGACGGTCGCGGGCATGCGGGACAGACCGGACAAACGGAACGGGCGGAACAGACGGGACACGGAACAAACCCCCCACGGGTGAACGGTCGTCGGATCGTCAACTGCCCCGCCATGCTCACGCACTCAGGGTGACGCCACGGACACTCTGCGCTCGTTCATCCCATCGGGCGAATCAGTTCCCGGAAGTTGCCCCGCGCCTCCCGGCTCTCTGCTCTCGGCCTTCCGCCGCCCTCAGGCGTTCTCTCCGCCGCCCTCAGGCGACGATGTGCCCCCGCAGCACGATCCGCCGCGGTGCCGTCAGCACCCGCACGTCGGCCAGCGGATCCGCCTCGTAGACCACGAGGTCCGCCGGCGCCCCCTCCTCGAGCGCCGGGCGCCCGAGCCACTCCCGCGCGCCCCACGTCGCCGCGGAGAGCGCGTCCGCCGCGGGGATCCCGGCGGCCACCAGCTCGCCCACCTCCTGCCCGAGCAGCCCGTGCGCGAGCGACCCCCCGGCGTCGGTGCCCGCGTATATGGGGATTCCGGCGTCGTAGGCGGCGCGCACGGTGGCGTACCGGCGGGCGTGCAGCCGGCGCATGTGGTCCGCCCAGCGCGGGAACCTGGCCTCGCCCCCCGCCGCGAGCTCCGGGAACGTCGCGATGTTGATCAGTGTGGGCACGATGGCGACGCCGCGCTCGGCGAAGAGCGGCACGGTCTCCTCGGTCAGTCCCGTGGCGTGCTCGATGCAGTCGATGCCCGCCTCGACCAGGTCGCGCAGCGAGTCCTCGGCGAAGCAGTGGGCGGTCACCCGGGCGCCGAGGCGGTGGGCCTCGGCGATGGCGGGGGCCAGGGCCTCGCGCGGCCAGCAGGGCCGGAGGTCGCCGGCGTCGCGGTCGATCCAGTCGCCCACGAGCTTGACCCAGCCGTCGCTCCTGCGCGCCTCGTGGGCGACGTACGCGACGAGGTCGGCCGGTTCGATCTCGTGGGCGAAGTTGCGGATGTACCGGCGGGTACGCGCGATGTGGCGGCCGGCGCGGACGATCCGCGGCAGGTCGTCGCGGTCGTCGATCCAGCGGGTGTCGGCGGCGGAGCCCGCGTCGCGCAGCAGCAGGGTGCCGGCGTCGCGCTCGGTGCGGGCCTGCTTCTCGCTGGTGACGTCGTCCACGGCGCCGTGGGCGTCGAGCCCGACGTGGCAGTGGGCGTCGACGAGCCCGGGGAGCGCCCACCCGTCGATGTCGACGACCTCACGAGCGGCGGCCGGCGGCGTGAAGGTGACGCGGCCGCCCACCACCCACAGCTCGTCTCGGGTCTCCTCGCGGCCGGTCAGCACCCGGCCCCGGACGCGCAGCACCGGGGTCTCGCTCATGCGGGGCACCCTAGCCAACGGCCGACCCCGGTGATCTCCCGGGGCGTACCACAGACACCTTCACGCGAAGGAACGAACACGGGGGGTGAGGCATTGACGTATGTTTAACGACAGTTTATCGTCGCCTCCGCGAAGTGATTTTCCCGTCTTCTTCTGCCCGCTTCCCGGCCGGGTAAACCAGGTAAATTTTCGGCCAGTCAACCTTCTCAATCCGGACAGCGGCCGGAGTCGTTATCAATCCGTTACATTTCGGGTCTGGATGCCAAGTCCCCCCGGGAATTCCGTGAGATACCGGGCATATCCCCGTCTGCTCGCGCGCTCGCGCGTGCCCGCGGATAACACATCTACGTCCCTTTTGTAACCCCTGCCGGCCGTGCGATTTCAATTTCCGCTAGGTAAATTCAATCTGCATGACTGCCGCACAAGCAGACCTAGCAGGCCCTCCCGATAAACCCCGTACCGCATCTGCAGACGAGGCCGGTGTCCGGCTGGACACCCCGCGAATCGAGGACGGCGCCGCAATCTGGCGCATCGCACGCGACTCCGGGTCGCTGGACCTCAACTCCTCGTACAGCTACCTGCTGTGGTGCCGCGACTTCGCCGACACCACGGTCGTGGCACGGGACTCGGACGGCGCCCCGGTCGGCTTCGTCACCGGCTACATACGACCTGCCCGGCCGGAGACCCTCGTCGTCTGGCAGATCGCCGTGGACGCGGCCTTCCGCGGCCGCGGCCTCGCCGGCGCCCTGCTCGACGGGCTGACCGAGCGCGCGCTGCAGGACCGCGGCATACGGGGCCTCGAAACGACCATCACCCCGGACAACTCCGCCTCCGACCAGCTTTTCCGCTCGTACGCGCGCCGTCACGGCGCCGACGTCGACCGCGACGTGCTGTTCCGCGGAGAGCACTTCCCGGACGGACACGAGCCCGAGCTGCTGTACCGCATCGGCCCGCTCGCGGGCTGACCGCACCGCACCATTCGTACCCCCCGCACATCGGATCATCTCCCAGGAGAACGCTGTGACCATCACACCGCCCGCCCTGAGCGTCTTCGAGACCCTGGAGTCGGAGGTGCGCAGCTACTGCCGTGGCTGGCCCGCGGTCTTCGACCGGGCCCAGGGCAGCTATCTGTACGACGAGGACGGCCACACCTACCTCGACTTCTTCGCCGGCGCCGGATCCCTCAACTACGGCCACAACAACGCCGTGCTCAAGCGCGCGCTCCTCGACTACCTGGAGCGCGACGGCATCGTGCACGGCCTGGACATGGCCACCACCGCCAAGCGCGCGTTCCTGGAGACCTTCCAGAACGTCGTCCTGCGCCCCCGCGACCTGCCGTACAAGGTGATGTTCCCGGGGCCGACGGGCACCAACGCCGTCGAGGCCGCGCTGAAGCTGGCCCGCAAGGTCAAGGGCCGCGAGGCCATCGTCTCGTTCACCAACGCCTTCCACGGCATGTCGCTCGGCTCGCTCGCCGTCACCGGCAACGCCTTCAAGCGCGCCGGCGCCGGCATCCCGCTGGTGCACGGCACCCCGATGCCGTTCGACAACTACCTCGACGGCCAGGTCCCGGACTTCCTGTGGTTCGAGCGGCTGCTGGAGGACCAGGGCTCCGGGCTCAACAAGCCCGCCGCCGTCATCGTCGAGACCATCCAGGGCGAGGGCGGCATCAACGTGGCCCGCGCCGAGTGGCTCCGCGGCCTCGCCGAGCTGTGCAAACGCCGCGACATGCTGCTCATCGTCGACGACATCCAGATGGGCTGCGGCCGCACCGGCGGCTTCTTCTCCTTCGAGGACGCCGGCATCACGCCGGACATCGTCACGCTGTCCAAGTCCCTGAGCGGCTACGGGCTGCCGATGTCGCTCACGCTCTTCAAGCCGGAGCTGGACATCTGGGAGCCGGGCGAGCACAACGGCACGTTCCGCGGCCACAACCCGGCGTTCGTCACCGCGACCGCGGCGCTCGACACGTACTGGGCCGACGGCCAGATGGAGAAGCAGACCCTCGCGCGCGGCGAGCAGATCGAGCAGGCGCTGATCGCGATCTGCGCGGAGCACGCCGACACGGACGCCACGTACCGCGGCCGCGGCATGGTGTGGGGGCTGGAGTTCCCCGACCCGGCGCGCGCCGCGCGTGTCTGCCGGCGCGCCTTCGAGCTGGGGCTCATCCTGGAGACCTCGGGGCCGCAGAGCGAGGTCGTCAAGCTGCTGCCGGCACTGACGACGACGCCGGACGACCTGGACGAGGGGCTGCGCACGCTGGCCCGGGCGGTCCGCGAGACCTCCTGACGGCCGGGCGCCGCGCCGTCCCGTACGAGCGGACGCGTACACGCCGGCAGACCACAGAACCGCCGCCGACCGATCCCGAAAGACCCGGCAGACCCGAGAGAGAGGCGCAGAACCACCGTGATCGTCCGATCCTTCAAGGAGCTTGAGGGCACCGACCGGCACATCAAGTCCGCGTCGGGCACCTGGGAGAGCAAGCGCATCGTGCTCGCGAAGGAGCGCGTCGGCTTCTCCCTCCACGAGACCGTGCTCTACGCGGGCACCGAGACCTCCATGTGGTACGCCAACCACATAGAAGCAGTCGTCTGCGTCGAGGGCGAGGCCGAACTCACCAACGACGAGACCGGCGAGAAGCACGTCATCACGCCGGGGACGATGTACCTGCTGGACGGGCACGAGAAGCACACGATGCGGATCAAGCAGGACTTCCGCTGCATCTGCGTCTTCAACCCGCCGGTCACGGGCCGCGAAGACCACGACGACAACGGCGTGTACCCCCTGCTGACTGAGGAGGACTGAGAACCATGGCCAGCCCGACTGTCACCGACCTCTACCCGACGCGCGGCGCCGAAGAAGTGAGCACGCCGCGTCAGGACCCGGTGGTCTGGTCGGAACCGGGTGCCGACGGGCCCATCCCGCCCTGGGAGATGGAGGGCTACGAGCGCAACGGCTACCTGACGGTCGACCAGCTCATCACTCCGGAGGAGGTGGAGACGTACAGGGCGGAGCTGGACCGGCTCGTCGCGGACCCCCGGATCCGCGCCGACGAGCGCTCGATCATCGAGCCCAGCACGCAGACCGTGCGCTCCATCTTCGAGATCCACAAGCTCAGCGACGTCTTCGACAAGCTGGTGCGGGACGAGCGCGTCCTCCACCGGGCGCGGCAGATCCTCGGCTCCGAGGTGTACGTCCACCAGAGCCGGATCAACGTCAAGCCCGGGTTCGGTGCCAACGGCTTCTACTGGCACTCGGACTTCGAGACCTGGCACGCCGAGGACGGCCTGCCGAACATGCGGACCGTGTCGGTCTCGATCGCGCTGACGGAGAACTACGAGACCAACGGCGGCCTCATGATCATGCCGGGGTCGCACAAGACGTTCCTCGGCTGCGCGGGCGCCACGCCGAAGGACAACTACAAGAAGTCGCTGCAGATGCAGGACGCCGGCACGCCGTCGGACGCGGCGCTGACGGAGATGGCGGACGCGCACGGCATCAAGCTGTTCACCGGCGCGGCCGGGTCGGCGACCTGGTTCGACTGCAACTGCATGCACGGCTCGGGCGACAACATCACCCCGTACCCGCGCAGCAACGTTTTTCTTGTGTTCAACAGCGTGGAGAACGCCGCGGTGGAGCCGTTCGCGGCGCCCGTGCGGCGGCCGGACTTCATCGGCGCGCGGGACTTCACGCCGGTGCGGTGACCCGGAGCGCCGGCGGCATGGCGTACGTCCACGTCGCCACGGGGATCTGACGCCGGACAACGCCGCGCCCCCGCCCGGACCTCCGGGCGGGGGCGCGGACGCGTCTGCGCCTGCGGCCGGTCGGCTACGGCACGTCGCAGGAGTCGTCCGCGCAGACGGCACCGTCGCCGCCCGCGGTCGCGACGGTCTGCAGCCCGCCCGCGGCGGCGGCCTGCTCCAGGGCCTGCGTGAAGACCTCCGCCGGCTGCCCGCCGGAGACGGCGAAGCGGCGGTCGATGACGAAGAACGGCACCCCGCCCGCGCCCAGCTCGGCGGCCTCCCGCTCGTCGGCGCGGACGGCGTCGGCGTAGGCGGTCTCGTCCGCGAGCACCTTGCGCACCTCGTCGGCGTCGAGGCCGGCGCCGGTGGCGATGTCGACGATGGTGTCGTCCTCGCTGATCGGGCGGGCCTCGGCGAAGTTCGCCGTGAACAGCGCGTCCAGGAGCCGGTCCTGGAGCCCGCGCTCCCTGGCGAGGTGCAGCAGGCGGTGGTGGTCGAAGGTGCCGGTGACGAACCGGTCGTGGCGCATGCCGAGGCCCTCGGCCGCGGCGGCGGCGCCGACCCGGTCCTCCATCGCCTTGAGCGTGGCGTCGTCCCAGCCGTACTTGGCCTGGAGCTCCACGGCGACGGTCTTCCGGCCGTCCCGCGGCGCCCCGGAGGCCAGCTCGAACGAGCGGTGCACCACTTCGACGTCGTCCCGGCCGGAGAAGGCGGCGAGACCCTTCTCGAACCGGGCCTTGCCGACGTAGCACCAGGGGCAGACGATGTCGGACCAGATCTCTACGCGCATGACCGTACGAACGGGCGGGCGACCGGCGGTATTCCCGCCGGACCCGGGTCAGGAGCCGGCGGCGCGTTCGGCGTCGGAGTCCCAGGTCAGCGGCACTCCGCAGCGCAGGCTCCAGCGGCCGGCACGGCCGGTCAGCTCGGTGCCGGTCAGGGCGGGCACGTCCAGCCGCCAGAAGGCCGCGGAGGGCAGGTCGAGGGCGTGCACCACCGCGGCCCGTACGGCCGCGGGCTCGGCGACGGCGACGACGTGGCGGGCGGGGGTGCCGTTCGCGGCGCTGGGGGCGGGTGGCCAGGCAGGGCCGGTGGGGACAGCCGGGCCGGCCGGGTCCGTCATGCCGGTCCGGTCGGCCGGGTCGGGCGGGACAGCCGGGCCGGTCAGGGCGTCCAGCCAGACGCCCACCCGCCCCCGCAACTGCAGCAGCGACTCCCCGCCGTGCGGCGCCGCCGCCGGATCGGTCAGCCAGGCCCGTACCGCCTCGCCCTCCGTCGCCGCCAGTTCCTCCAGCACCCGCCCGCGCCAGCGGCCGAGGTCCCAGTCGGCCAGTTCCGCTTCGGGCTCGGCCGCGAGCCCCAGCGCGTCGGCCGTCTGCCGGCAGCGGACCGACGGCGCGGCGTACGCCGGCGCGTGGGTACGCAGCCAAGCCGCCGCGTGTGCTCCCGCGCGCTCCGCCGCACGTCGGCCCGCCGCGTCCAGCGGCTCGTCCGCGCCGAACACCGCGTGCGGCAGCGCGGCGTCGACCGCCGGCGTCACGAGCATCACCCGGACCGTCACCCGCAGTCTCACCCGCCCCTTCCGCGTCCCGGCCGGCGGACGCCCTGTGCCGCCGGCCCGCAGGTGACCGTATCGTCCCCGCGTCGATCGCAGACGAGCGGAGCCGGACCAGCGGACCCTGGCCCGGCTCCGGGAGATCTCCCTCACGCGAGGGCGATCCGAGGGGGAGGAATGACCCACAGGACGCGAACCGTGCATGTCCGCATCGCGTCCGGCACGTACAAACTGACATGGTTCTGCCCTCTATCGCAGTAGTTGACCGTCATATCACCCGTTGGAGGGGCCCGCGCAGGAACACCGGTGCGCCGCACAGTCCGTTCACCGCCGTCGCCGGCGCGCCGGGACGCCGGCTCGCGCCGCTGCTCAGCGAGGTGTCCCCGGGGATCGGCGGGGTCCTCGTACACGCGGCCGGTGAACGGCCGAATCGACCGCCGTACGAGCACCCGCCGCGCGGCTCCGCGCGTTCAGGGGAGCCGGAGGACGACCTCCCCGCGGTCCGGATCGGCGTACGTCCAGCCGGCGGCCCGCCCGGCGTACGGGCTGCCCGGCTCCGCCTCGCCGCGGCTGAACCGCTGCCGGGCGCCGGGCGGCGCGGTGACGGGCACCTCGACGCCGGCCGGCGCCCGTACCGTCACGAAGCGGCCGACGCGGTAGGCGGTGACCTCCCCGTTCCGTACCGCCTCCGCCCAGACCGCGCGGCGCTGGAGGTCGCGGGCGATGGCTCGGGGGCGCGGGTTGTCGAGCGGGGTGGCGGGGGTGAGCAGGCGGCGGTAGTCGGCGAGCACGCGGTCCAGCAGGGGGTACGCGATGCGGTCCTCGGCGAGGTTCGACTGGTGGAGGTAGTGCGGGCCGGGGTCGGCGGCGAGGACGTGGCCGAGGGCGGTACGGGCCGCGCGGGGCACGAGGTGGGAGCGGTAGCCGGAGCGGGGGTCGAGCGGCGCGGCCCGGCACCGGCCGCCGCCGCCCGGGTCCCGGCCGTCTCCGTCCTCGCACCCGTCGCCCGCGGCCTCGGCGGCACCGCCCGCGGCCCGGCCGCCCTGCCCGTACCGGTACGCGTACGCGTCGACCTGCTCTTCCTCCCTCCCCGCCCCCGGGAACAGTCCCAGCGCGTGCCGCGGCAGCGTCGACGCCGTCCCGACGCGGCGCCGCAGCGGGTCCCGGGCGCGGTCGGAGGCGAGCCAGCGGACGCCGGTGGTGCCGAGGGCGGGGGCGAGGTTCGGGTTGTCGAGCGGCTGGCCCGGCGGGGCGGCGAGACCGGTGTGGCCTGCGGTGACCAGTTCGTCCCGGCGCACGAGCAGGTTCCTGACGCGCCCCCAGCCGACGTTGTCCCCGATCTGCCGCGCGATGCGCCGCTCCGGCGTCCACCGCACCTCGCCGGCCTCGTCCCGCGCGCAGCGCGCCGCACCGCCGCCGCTCCCGCGGAGGCAGCCGAGAGGCGCGCGGTCGTACGTGCCGTTGACCCAGCGGTACGCCTCGCGGTCGGTGATCAGCCGGTCGGCCAGCGCGTCGGCGCCGCCGTGCGCGCGGCGGTGGCGCTCGGCGGCGCCGCCGCTGTAGACGAGGTCGAGTGTCAGGTCCCGGTCGGCCGACCACGCGCGGGCGTACGCGGCGTCGGCGCCGTTCATCCGGACCGGCGGCAGGTCGGCGCACCCGGCGGTGCCCGAGGTGCAGTCGCCGGCGCGGTCCCAGCGGGCGTCGCTGCCGAAGACGCCGTCGACGTGGACGGCGAACGCGTAGCGGGCGGCGCCCAGATGGACGCCCTGCGTGGCCCATTCGACGATGCCGCGGGCCAGCAGCCGGTACGCGAGCCGGTCGCCGGGCCGCCCGAACGTCACGAGGAGCCGGCGCCGGCCGTCCCCGGCGTGCTCGCCCACGAGCGCGCCGCGCACCCGCGGCTTCCCGGGTACCGCGGCGGCCACGTACGGCGTGAAGTCCGGGCCCGGCCGGACGAGATGGCCGTACGTCTCGGCCGCCCGTGGATCGAGGTCCGCGAACGGCACGGGCCCCCTGAGGTAGCCGAAGGGCCCGGCCCGTCCGGCGGGGGTGACGCGGGCCGTACGGCCGTCGAGGCTGCCGGACCACGCGGGCGCGCCGAAGGCGGCGTGCGGGCCGGGGGCGGCGTGGGCGTCGACCTGGCGGATGCCGAAGCGCCGTTCGTACGCGGCGAGCGCGGCGGTCTCCGCGTGGCCGAGGGCTCGCGCGGGTTCAGCGGCGGGGACGGCGGCGGGGGCAGCGGCAGGGGCCGGAGCACCCGGCACCACCACCGCCTGGTACCGCGCCCGCGGTCGCCCGTCCTCGGTTCCGGCCAGGAACCCCTCGTCGATCCGCGGCCGGTCCCGCTCCCCGAGCCGCACCGCCGTGACCGGCGTCCCGATCGCCGCCAGGTGCTCGGTGATCGCCGCGACCGGCTCCCCGCCGTCGTCCACGACGAGGACGGCGAGGTCGACGCGCGGCGTGTCCGCGGTGCGTGCGTTCGGCACGGCGACGAACGCCAGCGCGGCGACGATCGCGCACGCCGCGGCCAGGCGCCTGGACCGGGCGGCCATGGTGCTCCTCCCCGGGAGCGCGTCGGGCTCTCCCGGGGAGACATCCTGCCGGGACACCCCGCGGTTCGCGGGCTCGCACCGCCCCCACGGGTGACGAGTGCGGACGGCGTTCGAACCTTCGAACCGCCGCCGCCCGGCCCGTGCGTCAGCTCTCCCGGACGCCGTCCACCGTGCGGGGCACGCCCGCGGGGTTGTCCTCGCGCAGCTCGGCGGGGAGCAGCGCCTGGGGCGCGTTCTGGTACGTCACGGGGCGCAGCCAGCGCTCGATCGCCGTGCCGCCGACGGACGTCGAGGTGGACGTCGTCGCCGGATACGGGCCGCCGTGGTGCTGCGCCGGGGCGACGGCGACGCCCGTGGGCCAGCCGTCGACGAGGATCCGCCCGGCGAGCGGCGTCAGTTCGGCGAGCAGTTGCGCCGCGCCGCCGTCCGCGGCGTCCGCACCGCCGGCGGCCTCCGAGCCGCCTGCCTCCCCCGCGCCCAGGTGCGCGGTCGCCGTGAGGTTGCCCGGTACCCGGGCCAGCACCGCGGAGACCTGCGCCACGTCCCCGTACCGCACGATGACGGTCACGGGTCCGAAGCACTCCTCCGTCAGCAGGTCGTACTCCCCGCCGCCCGCGAGGCGCTCGGCGTCGACGGTGAGGAAGCCGCCGCTGACGGTGTGCTCGCCGTTCGCGCCCGGTGTCACCGGGCTCTGCACGCCGTCCAGCCCGGCCCGTTCCCGTACGCCCGCGACGAACGCCTCCCGCATCCGCGGGTCGAGCATCACTCCCGGCTCCGTGTCGCTGACCGCCGCCGTGAGCGACGTGACGAGCCGGTCGCCGGCCTCGCCCGCCGGCACCAGCACGAGCCCCGGCTTGGTGCAGAACTGCCCGACGCCCAGCGTCATCGACCCGGCGAGCCCGGCGCCGATCTCCTCGGCGCGCTCTTCCGCCGCCGCCGCGCTGACGACGACGGGGTTGAGGCTGCCCAGCTCGCCGTGGAACGGGATCGGCCGGGGCCGGGCCGCCGCGGCGTCGAACAGGGCCCGCCCGCCGCGGACCGAGCCGGTGAACCCGGCGGCGGCCACGACGGGATGGCGCACCAGCTCCACGCCCGCGTCGAAGCCGTGGACGACGGAGACGACCTCCTGCGGCAGCCCCGCCTCCTCGGCCGCGCGGTGCAGCAGTGCCGCGGCCAGCTCGGAGGTGCCGGGGTGGTCGGGGTGGGCCTTGACCACGACGGGGCAGCCGGCGGCGAGCGCGCTGGCGGTGTCGCCGCCGGGGACGGAGAAGGCGAGCGGGAAGTTCGAGGCGGAGTAGACGGCGACGACGCCGAGCGGCACCTTCCAGCGGCGCAGGTCGGGCCGCGGCGGGGTGAGGGCGGCGTCGGCGTGGTCGATGCGCACGTCGAGGAAGTCGCCGGCCTCGGCGATGTCGGCGAAGGCACGCAACTGGTAGGTCGTGCGGGTGAGTTCGCCGCTGAGCCGACCGGGCCCGAGGGCGGTCTCGGCGTCGGCGCACTCGACGACCTTGTCGACGTGCTGGTCGAAGAGGTCGGCCGCGGCCCGCAGCAACCGGGCGCGCTGCGCGCGTTCGGCGAGCGCCGGGGCGGCGGCGTGCGCGGCGCGTACGGTCGTGTCGACCTCCTCGGCGGTCGCCTCGGTGGCGACCTGCTCCCGGCGGTTACCGGTACGGGGATCGACGCTCCAGACTGGTGCGGACAACTGAGATGTCTCCGTTCCTCTTGCACACACGGCGGACGGTGACCGACGATACCCGTGGTTCGGTATTCTGAACGCCGTCTCTATACATGAATTGCTTCTTGGACTTTTATCGCTGCAGACGCGGAGGGTCAAGTGCCATGGGGGTCGCCGACGCCGGTGGGGGTGGTCAGGTCAAGTCTGCCGTCCGCACCGTGGAACTGCTCGAGTATTTCGCGGCAAGGCCCGGAATGCACAGCCTCGGTGACGTCCAGCAGGCCGTCGGCTACCCCAAGTCCAGCCTCTACATGCTCCTTCGCACGCTCACGGAGCTGGGCTGGGTGGAGACCGACGCGACCGGCACCCGGTACGGGATCGGGGTGCGGGCGCTGCTCGTCGGCACGTCGTACATCGACGGCGACGAGGTCGTCGCCGCCGCCCGGCCGACCCTCGACCGGCTCGCGGACGACACGACGGAGACCATCCACCTGGCGCGGCTGGACGGCGTGAACATCGTCTATCTCGCCACCCGCCAGTCCCAGCACTACCTGCGGCCGTTCACCCGCGTCGGCCGGCGGCTCCCGGCGCACGCGACGGCGCTGGGCAAGGCGCTGCTCGCGACGTACCCCGACGAGGAGATCCGCAAGCTGCTGCCGGAGTCGCTGGCGCCGCTGACCGAGCACACGGTCACGGACCGGGAGCGGCTGATCGAGGAGCTGCACGGGGTGCGCGAGCGCGGATACGCCCTGGACCGGGAGGAGTCGACGCTCGGGCTGCGCTGCCTGGGGGTCGCGGTCCCGTACCGGACGCCCGCGCGGGACGCGATCAGTTGCTCGGTGCCGGTGGCGCGGCTGACGCCGGCGCACGAGCAGGGGATCCGGGAGGCGCTGCTCGACGCCCGCGACCGCCTCACGCTGGCGACGCGCCACCTGTGACCCTCCGAGCGGGCCGGCCGGTGAGCCGGGCGCAGCGCACCCGGCCCGCGGTGATGTCCGCGCGGGGCAGCGCCAGGCCGAAGGCCCGTTCCAGCCCGGCGAAGAACAACTCGAAGGGGTGGGTCCGGTGGGCCGTCTCCTCGGCGCGGCGGATGTGCGCGTTGAGGAAGCCGAGCGGTGCGTCCGGGACGAAGGGCATCTCGCCCGGGGCGTACCAGATGAGTTCGTAGAGGTCCCGCCGCGGCTCGGTGTCGTCCTCGACCGGGAAGGGGTTCTGGTAAGCCCCGTCCCTCAGGTAGTCGAACGTGTAGATCGCTTTCGCCGCGGTCGCGACGAGCGTGATCTGCTCCGTGGGCGGCGGGTCGAGTAGGCCGGCGTAGTCGTTGTCGTGGTAACCGAGCCACGTCCACTCGCCCGCCGCGCCGAACGTGACCACGCGCGTCAGGTCGTCGGTGCCCGCACGCCGGTCCCGTTCGCGCACCTGGTGCAGGAGCAGCCCGCCGGCGACGTCCCCGGGGTCGGCCCCGTAGGTGAGGGCGACGTCCTCGGGCGCGACGCCCTTGACGAAGTCGAGCACCCTGAACGGCTCGTGCTCGCGCCAGCCCGCCGCGATCCACGCGATGCCGTCGCCGACCGGGGGCTGGCGGGCGAGGAACTCCTCGAACGCGGCGGCCTGCGAGGGCGGCATGAAGCTCTGGCGGCCGAGGCTCGCGGCCTCCTCGATCCACTCCAGCTCCGCCACCGACCGCAGCTCCGCCACCACCGCGCGGCCCCGCAGGAACGTCATCCGCACGCCGTCGCCGTGCACGAACCGGGTGTACGGGCCCTGCTCCCCGGGTCCGAGCGGGCGCCACCGCTCGTCCGTGGGCCGGGGCCGCCCGCGGACGTATCGGGTCCGCTGCGCGAAGTGCTCCAGCTCGGCCAGCTCCCCCGCCGCGAGCAGCACCCGCACCTGCACGCCGCCGTCGGTGACCCGCACCCGCTGACCGGTCTCCACGACCCGGCCGACGGCCGGCGCGAAGTCCGGGACGAAGTCGCTCAGTTCGACGCTCTCCATGTCCGCGGACGCTACCGGGCGGCTGACACGGGCCCTCACACGCCCAGCAGGTCCTCGATCGGCTCGATCGCGAAGTAGACCACGAAGAGCACCGACACCGCCCACATCAGCGGGTGCACCTTCCGGGCGCGGCCCATGACCACCTGGAGGAGCACGTAGGCGATGAAGCCGGCGCCCAGGCCGTTGGTGATGGAGTACGTGAACGGCATCACGGCGATCGTGAGGAAGGCGGGGACGGCGATCTCGTAGCGGGTCCAGTCGACGTGACGTACCTGCGTCATCAGCAGGAAGCCGACCGCGATGAGCGCGGGGGCCGCGGCCTGGGAGGGGACGACCAGGGCGAGCGGGGTGAAGAGGAGCGCCAGGCCGAAGAGTCCGCCGGTGACGAGGTTGGCCAGGCCGGTGCGGGCGCCCTCGCCGACGCCGGCGGCGGACTCGATGTAGCTGGTGTTGGAGGAGCCGGACGCGGCGCCGCCGGCGACCGTGGCGAGGCCGTCGACGAAGAGGAGGCGGCCCAGGCGGGGGACCCGGCCGCGCTCGTCGAGGAGGCCGGCCTCGCTGGTGACGCCGACGGCCGTGCCCATGGTGTCGAAGAAGTCGGTGAGGAACAGCGTGAACACGAGCAGCACCACGGTCACGGCGCTGACCTCGTCGAACGCCCCGAAGAAGCTGAACTCCCCGAGCAGGGCGAAGTCCGGCGCCTCGACCACGTCGCCGGGCCAGTCCGGGACGGTCAGGCCCCACTGCTCGTCGGCGACGTCCGCGGCCGAGTTGATGACGATGGCGACCACGGTCATCGCCAGGATGCTGATGAGGATCGCGCCCTTCACGCCCCGCGCGAGCAGCGAGACGGTCAGCAGCACGCCGGCGCAGAACACGACGACCGGCCAGCCGCTCAGCGTCCCGGTGCCGCCGAGCTGCAACGGGACGGTGGTGCCTGCGGCGTCCGGGATGCGGGTGGCGAAGCCGGCGTCGATGAAGCCGATGAGCGCGATGAACATCCCGATGCCCACGCTGATCGCCACCTTCAGCGGCTGCGGGATGGCGTTCATGACGGCCTCGCGCACGCCGGTGGCGGCGAGCAGGCAGACGACGATGCCCTCCAGCACGATGAGGCCCATCGCGTCGGGCCAGGTCATCAGCGGGGCGATCTGGTACGCGACGACGGCGTTGATCCCGAGTCCGGCGGCGAGCGCGAGCGGGAGGTTGGCGGTCACTCCCATGAGCACGGTCATCACGGCGGCGACGAGCGCGGTGACGGTGACGAGCTGACCGAAGTCGAGCTGGTTGCCGTACTTGTCCTCGGCGCCGCTGAGGATGATCGGGTTGAGCACGAGGATGTACGCCATCGTGAAGAAGGTGGCGAGTCCGCCGCGTATCTCGCGGCCGACGGTCGAGCCGCGCTCGCGGATGCGGAAGAGGCGCTCCAGGGCCGCCGGACTCGGCGCGGGGGCGGGGGACTTGTCGGTCACGTGGTCGGACACGGGGGTGCTCCTGAGCGGCGACGGGGGACGGTACCGTGGGGACGGCAGGTGGCATTGTGCCTGCTGAGACGCCTGATCAGGTTGAGCTTGTGTTACGCCTCGGCGGCGGACCCGTACAGCACGGCGCCGAGCCACCGGAAGACCTCGTCCTGCAGCGGCACCGCGAAGGTATGGCCGTGCCCGGGCCATACGCGCGTAAGGAGCCGCTCCCCGGCGCCTGCCGCGCGCCAGACGGCGCGCAGCCTCCCGTACGCCGCGCGCACGCCGGCGGGCGTGAAGTGCGGGTCGAGACCGCCGTGGAAGAACAGCATCGGGCGCGGGGCGGCGATGCCCGCGACGTCGGGGAAGTCGAGGTGCCGGGCCAGGCCCGGGTGCAGCAGGTGGTACGCGGACTGGCCGCGCAGCGCGTCGCCGCCCGGGGCTGTGAGGTCACGCACGCCGGTCATCCAGCACACGCTGGCCGCCGCCGCGACGTCGTCGCTGAGCGCGGCCAGTTGCCAGGCGCGGAAGCCGCCGAGGGAGAAGCCGAGGGCGGCGATGCGCCGTGCGTCGACGCGGGCCAGGCTCGCGAGAAAGCCGGCCGCGCGCACGTCCTCGCGGGCGGTGAGGCCCGCGAGGGAGCTGCCGAGGTGGAAGACGGCACTGGCCAGCGCCTGTTGCCCGGCGTACGCGAGCGGGCCGCGGTCGCCCCAGCCGAGCGCGTCGACGGCGAGCACGACGTGGCCGCGGGCGGCGAGTTCGTCGCCGACGAACCGGCCCCCGTAGCACCGCCGCACCCACCGGCGCGCCGCGGGCAGTTTCGCCCGCTCGTCGTACCAGGGCGCCACCACCTTCTCCTTCCCGATGCCGAACGTCGCGCCGTGGTCGTGCAGGAGGAGCACCGCCGGGAACGGGCCGTCGCCGGACGGCGTCAGCAGCACTCCGCGCACGCGTGCGTAGCGGCTGAGGGTGAAGGTGACGGTCTCGCGGCTGTAGGCGCGACCGCCGGGGACCGCCGGGGCGCGGTCGGCGAACTCGGGGTCGTACGGGATCTCGCCGGGGTCGTCCGCCGGGACGAGGAGGTGGGCCTCGACCGTGGCGCGGGCGGCGCGCCGCCAGGCCGCGAAGTCGCGGACAGGGGAACTGCCCCAGGCGAGCGGGAAGGTGAGCTCGTCCCGGAGCCGCCGGTGGAACGCGGGCAGGCACCCGTCGACGACGCCGGCGAGGGCCGGGGCGGGCACGGCGTCCGCGCCGCCGGCCGCGCCCGGAGCGGGCCGCTCCGGGCGCGCCGGCTCCGCCTGCGCCGTCAGCGGATCCTCCCCGCCCCCGCTCGCGGTACCACCACGCCGGGCACCGCCCGCGGGTGGTCGACCCTGGTGCGCAGCGTCGGCCGCCAGCCCGCGTCCCGCTGCAGCGGGGTCTCCGGGAACTCCGCGTTGTGGGCCGCGACGAGGTCGGCCGGGGCGCCGTTGACGTGGTTGTGCTCCGCCGTCACCGGCGCCTCGCTCCACTTCTTCAGGATCCGGCCGGGGCTCACCCCGTCCGCCAGCCGGAAGGAGTTCTTCTCCGCCACGAGCCGTGACTCGAAGCCGATCCCGAACGAGTACGAGTAGGACTCGTCCGCCGCGCCGGTGATCACGTAGTGGTTGTTGTACGCGTCGACCTGGCCGAAGCGCACCCGCGGCGCCCGCTCGCCCACGCCGCGGAACAGGTTGTGGTGCAGCGTGACCCGCAGCCGGCCCCGGTCGGTGCCGCCCGCCCCGTCGCTGTTGCCGATCATCAGGGTCTTGGCGTGCTCCTCGAAGACGTTCCAGGAGACGGTGACGAGGTCCGCGCCGCGGACCACGTCCAACTCGCCGTCGTGCTGCTGGTACAGCTCGCCGTAGTGGCGCGGCAGGGAGCTGTCCGGGTACCGGCCGTCGGTGAAGGTGTTGTGGTCCAGCCAGACGTGGGTGGAGTGGTGGACGACGGCCGCGTCGTACGCGGAGTTCCAGGCGCCGCGCTCGCCGTCCGTGGGGTCCCACTGCGGGAAGCAGTCGAGCGGGCTCTCCAGCGTGAGGTTGCGGACGATGACGTTGTCGGCGTCCTTGATCTGCAGGGCGGCGCCCCTGATGCCGGCGTTCCTGCCGACTCCCACGACGGTGGTGTCCGAGGGCACGTACGCCTGGACGGCCGCCGCCTGGTTGGCGGCGGAGGCGGCACGGGCGTCCTCCTGGGGGCCGCTGACGGGGGTGTCGTAGCCCCAGACGGCGGGGTCGTAGGCGTCGAGGTACGTGGCGAAGTCGTAGCCCGGCGCCTCGAACGCGGCGCAGCCGGCGGCGTTCGCGTCGATCGTGCCGACGACGCGGATGATCCGCGGCTCGCCGTCGCCCGCCGCCAGCGCGGCGCGGAACTCGTCCCACGTACGGACGGTGCGGACGTGCCCGCGGTCGGCCGCGGCGCCGCCCGTGGTGCCGCCGGAAGCCGAGGCCCAGCCGTCGCCGGCGGGGAGGGTCCCGCGGGCCGGGTCGTGCCCGGAAGCCGGGGCAGCCGCGGCCGTGGCCGCCGCCGGGCCCAGCAGCGCCGCGCAGCACGCGAGCGAGACCGCCGCGTGACGTGTCCGTTGACGCATGGTGCGGCTCCTTCACAGAGCTGGTACGAGCAGGAGGAAAGAGACGGAGACGGAGACGGGGAAGGGGTGGAGGGCCGGCGGCGGTGCGCGACGCGACGTAACGCGACCGCCGCCGACCCGGTACGGGGGAGGAACCGGCGGTGCGCTACTGCTGCTCCCGCCACTCCGCCTGGGCCTCGTTCAGTTGCTCCGCCATCTGGTCCAGGAACTCCTTCGCGCTCATCTCGCCGAGGAGCACCTTCTGGAAGGCGGGCTCGTTGTCGGTCTTGCTGATGCTGTTCCAGTCGGGCAGGTAGTACGGGAGCTGCACGATGGTGGTGCTGCCGTCCGTCAGGGACTCGAAGGCGCCGTTGCCCCGTGCCGACTCCTTGATCCAGGCGTCCCCGGCCGCCTCGGTGTTGGCGGGGATCTGCGCGGCCGACTCGTTCCACTTGCTGTTCGACTCGTGCGCCGCGGCGAACTCGATGAACTTCCAGGCCGCGCCCTTGTTGTCACTCGACGTGAACAGCCCCAGCCCGTCCACCGGGTTGGAGACCTGCACCCGCTTCCCGCCCGGCCCTGCCGGCTGCGGCAGCCCGGCGAACCTGTCCTCGCCCAGCGCCTTGAGATGGTCCTGGTGCGAGCCGAGGTTGTGGCTCAGCATCCCGATGTCGCCTTTGTCGAACTGCGCGACCATCTTCACGAAGTCGTTGTTCACGTCCGCCTCGGGCGTGACGCTCTTGTACAGCCCGACGTACTTCTCCAGCGCCGCGACGTTCTCCGGCGCGTTGACGGTCGTCTCGTCGCCCTCCCAGAACTCGGTGATGCCGGACTGCCCGTACATCACGTCCAGCGCCTGGGCGATGGAGCCCTCGCCGCCGCGGATGGTGTAGCCGAAGGCGTTGTTCTCCTTGTCGGTCAGCTTCTCCGCGGCGTCGTAGAAGGCGTCCCAGGTGGTCGGGGCGTCGAGCCCGGCGTCCTCGAAGAGGTCCGTGCGGTACCACAGCGTGCCGTTGTTGGCGGAGGTCGGCACGGAGTACATCTCCTCGCCGCGCCCGCCGGCCACCTTGACGCCCTCGGTCATGCTCTCGGCCAGCACGCCCTTCAGCGCACCGCCCGCGATCCGGTCCCCGACGGGCTCCAGCGCGTCCTGGGCGACCATGTTGGCGAGGTACGAGGTACTGACGCCGCCGACGTCCGGCAGTCCGCCGCCCGCGATGGCGGTGTCGTACTTGGACTGCACGTCGTTGATCGGGATCGGCACGTACTCGACGTCGATGTCCGGGTGCGCCTTCTCGAAGTCCGCGATGATCTCCTTCCACACCGGCGTGCGCACCCCGCCGTTGTTGTCCCAGAAGGTGATCGAGCCGGTGCCCTCCCCCTCGCTGCCGCCGCCGCTGGTGCCGTCGTCGCCGCAGGCGGACGCGGTGAGGGTGAGCGCGGTCGCCAGGCAGACGGCGGCGACCGCTCTGAACGGTGTGGTCGTGGTCATGTGTCGGCTCTCTTCCCATGAGGGGTCTGCGGGTCGTTCGTGAGGCGGAAGCGGCCGAAGTGCGCCGTCCCGGCGGCGTCCGGGCCGGGCCGCGGGGCCGCGGCGAAGAGGCCGAGCAGGGCGCCGACCCAGCGCCACGGCGTGGCCGCGAAGACCGGCCCCGACTCCCGCGGCCCTTCGCCGGTGTCGGCGGCGAAGCGGCAGCGGGCGCCCGGCAGGGCGGCGATGTGGAGGAGGGCGCGGCCGGACGGCGCCGGGCGCGGGCGGGCGGCGTCCCGCTCCCGCTCGGCCACCTCCTCCGCGAAGCGGTGCACGAGCCGGACGCCGTCGGGCCCGCGCTCCAGGCCGATCCAGGCGAACGCGTCGCCCAGCACGGCCAGTCCGGCCCGCGCGCCTTCGGCCTCGCTCTCCAGCGCCAGTTCCACGGTCACCGCGCAGGGCGCGCCGGGCAGCCGCTGCGTGAGCACGTTCGGCAGCAGCCGCAGGTCGTGGGCGTCTGCGGTGCGTACGCAGGCAAGACGCAGCCCCGCGCCGTCGTGGGCGGCGGCCCAGCCGGGGCGCGGGTTGGCGGTCCACTGCCACTGGGGGCCGGGGGCACCGCCGGGGAAGTCGTCGTCCGTGGCGGGGACCGCGGTCGGCTGCGGGGCCGCGTCGGGCGTCGCGGGCTTGCGGGCGGTGCCGACCGGCTCGCCGCGCCGGCCGATCACCGGCCAGCCGTCGTCGTCCCAGCGCATCGGCTGCAGGTGCACCACCCGTCCGTACGCGCCGCGCTGCTGGAAGTGCAGGAAGTAGTCCTCGCCCGCGGCCGTGGTCACCCAGGCGCCCTGGTGTGGTCCGTTGACGTCGGTGCTGCCCTGCGCGAGGACGACGCGCTCCTCGTACGGGCCGTGGAAGGCGCGCGAGCGGAAGGCGCCCTGCCAGCCGGTGCCGACTCCCCCCGCCGGGGCGAAGATCCAGAACCAGCCGTCGCGGCGGTGGAGCTTGGGTCCTTCGAGGGTGAACCAGCCGGGCAGCAGGTCGCCGTCGACGATGACCGCGCCGGGGTCGAGCAGCTCGCGGCCGTCGGGGCTCATGCGGTGGCCGGTGAGCCGGTTCTTGACGCCGGAGCGGGACTTCGCCCAGGCGTGCACGAGGTACGCCTCGCCGGTCTCCTCGTCCCACAGCGGACACGGGTCGATGAGCCCCCTGCCGGCCTTGAGGAGGTGCGGGCGGGTCCACGGGCCGCGGATGTCGGGCGCGTTGACCTGCTGGATGCCGTGGTCGGGGTCGCCCCAGAAGATCCAGAACCGGCCCGCGTGGTGGCGCAGCGCGGGGGCCCAGACGCCGCAGTCGTGGCGGGGCGCGGCGAACGCCCCGGCGGGTTCGAGGCGGTCCAGGGCGTGGCCGAGGAGGGTCCAGTTGACGAGGTCGCGGGAGTGCAGCAGGGGCAGGCCGGGGACGCGGCCGAAGCTGGAGGCGGTGAGGTAGTGGTCGGCACCGACGCGGACGGCGTCGGGGTCGGAGTAGTCGGCGTTGAGGACCGGGTTGCGGTACGTGCCGTCCCCGCGGTCGGGGACCCAGGGGGCGCTGTCCCCCGCGCCACCGTCCTTCGCGCCACCGCCCCACACGCCGCCGTCCATCACGCCACCGCCCGGCGCGCCAGTGCCGCCGCGGCGGTGCGGTCCAGCCGTCCGTCGGCCACCGCCGTGACGACCCGCCGGGTCAGGCTCGCCCCCGGCGCCAGCGGCACCCGCTCGGACCAGGCCAGCGCCGAGCCGACGCCGGGGTACTCCCGGGTGCGGACGAACCAGGGGTCGCGGCGCGTCTCCTCCGTGGCGCCGGCGAAGACCAGCGTCCAGGCGTCCGACGCCAGCGCCAGCCAGCGCGCGGGCCGCCCGTGCACCGCCTCCTCGCCTTCGGCCGCCGCCGTGAAGACCCGCGGCGGGCGGTCCGTCCGCGGCGCCCGCCAGAAGTAGCCGCCGTAGCCCGCGCCGGGGCGGCCGTTGGTGGCGGGGCTGCCGAACGAGACGGGCGCGCCCGAGACGTTGGTCAGCGCGAACGACACGCCCAGCGCCCACGCCCCGTCGCCCGCGGGGGCGACGGCGACGGCCCGGCGCTCGCGCAGCACCTCGGCGCCGCGGGCGTACCAGCTCAGCTCCTCGACGAAGCCGTCCGGGTCGCGCAGCAGCCAGCCGGCGTGCCGCTGCTCGCCGTGGTCGGCCAGCTCGACGGGGCCCCGGCCGCGGACGAAGGTGCGCCCGCCCCAGAAGTTGGCGCCCGCGACGTCGGGGACGGCGATGCTGACGCCGAGGTGGTGCGGGTGGTCGGCGGGCATCAGCTCGGTGACCGGCACCCCGGCCAGGGTGGTGAGCGGGTGGAGGTACGGGCGCGGGGACAGCCGGCGGGCGAGGTGCGGGCGGTGGACGTAGCGGCCGACGCGGCGGCCCGCGCAGCACAGCAGGGTGGCGGCGTCGGCGCCGGTGCGGTTGCGGGAGGGGATCGTCATACGTGGCTCACCTCGCTGCTGCCGGCGGCCCAGGGGGCGCCGAGTTCGGAGTAGAGGGCCAGCCGCTCGGCGCCGGCGGCGACGAGCGCGTCGATGCCGGGCACGACGCGGCGCGCGGCCGGCGGGGCGGCGCCCGCGGGCCCGGGAGCCGGTGCGGCGCGCCAGGCGGCGGCGGGCAGCGGCACGGGGTCGGGAGCGGTGCGTACGGCCTCGACCACCCGCATGAACGCGCCGCCGTCGGCGACCGGCGCGACGAGCGGCCTGCCGTCGCGGAGGTGGTCGAGCAGGTTGTCGAGGAGGTCGGTCCTGCGGTACGTGATCTCCTCCGGACCGTGTCCGGCGCGTTGCAGCAGGACGCGGTCCTCCTTGTACCAGAAGGTGATCCGGCCGGTGGAGCCGTGCACCATCACGTACGGCTCGGCGGCGCGTTCGGCGCACAGCGTGACGGCGGCGACGATCTCGGTGCCGCGGGCGGTGGTCAGCCGCACGCCGGAGGTGTCGTCGGCCTCGATGTCGTGGGCGCGGTACAGCTCCAGCTCGATGCCGTCGACCTCGCCGGACCGCACCGTGCCGTCCAGGGCCAGCGCGGTGGCGACGGCGTGCGCGAGCGGGTTCGTGAGCACCCCGTCGACCACGTCGACGCCGCCGAGGCGGCGCCGCCCGGTCCAGGGCGCGCGGCGGAAGTACGCCTCGTCGCGCACCCACGCGCCCGCGGCGCCGATGCCGCGCACGGCGCCGACGGCGCCCCCGGCGACCAGCGCGCGGATGGCGGGCACGGCGTGCGAGCCGAGGGACTGGAAGCCGATCTGGCAGGCGATGCCGGCGGAGCGGCACGCGGCCTCGATCCGCTCGTACAGCGCGTACGACGGCGCGGGCGGCTTCTCCAGCAGCAGGTGCACGCCGTACGCGGCGGCCACCACGGCGAAGTCGGCGTGGGTGGGGATCGGCGTGGAGACGACGGCCAGCCGGGCACCGGTGCGCTCCAGCAGCGCGGCGAAGTCGGCGTCCTGCGGGACGGGTGCGCCGGCGAACTCCCCCGCGGTCAGCGGCCGGGTCTCGCAGATCCCGGCCAGCTCCACCCGGCCCGCCCGCGCCAGCCGGCGGATGTTCTCCAGGTGCCGGCGCCCGTGCCCGCGCGCCCCGGCCAGCACGACGGGCACGGGCGCGGCCAGGGGGGCCGGCGCGTGGGCCGGACCGGCGGCGGTGGCGCGGGATCCGTTGCGGTGCGTCATCCCTTCACCGCCCCCGCGCTGAAGCCGGTGATCAGCCACCGCTGGATGAACGCGAAGACGATGACCACCGGCACCGCCGCGATCACCCCGCCCGCCGCCAGCGCGCCCAGGTCGACGCTGTCCGCGCCGATGAGTGTGTTGAGGCCCACGGGGATCGTCTGCTTGTCCTGCTCGCTGAGGAACATCAGCGCGAAGAGGAAGTGGTTCCAACTGTGCACGAACGCGAACGAGCCGACGGCGATCAGCCCGGGCCGCAGCAGCGGCAGCACCACCGCGCAGAACGCCCGGAAGCGCCCGCAGCCGTCGACCCAGGCGGCCTCCTCCAGCGCGTACGGCACGTTCTTGATGAACGTGCTGATGAGGATCAGGGACAGCGGGAGCTGGAAGACCGTCTCGGCGACGATGACGCTGCCCAGCGAATTGATCATCTGCAGGTTGCGGAAGATCTCGAAGAGCGGGACGAGCATCAGCGCGCCGGGGATGAACTGCGAGCACAGCAGCCCGAGCAGGAAGACCTTCTTGATCCGGAAGTCGAAGCGGGCCAGCGCGTAGCCGCCGGCGAGCGCGACGCCCGTCGTCATCACCAGCGTGGCGACGCCGACGAGCATGCTGTTCTGGAAGAAGGTGCCGAAGCTGCGCTCGGTCCACACCTTGTCGAAGTGCTCGAAGGTCATCGGCCACGGCACCAGCGAGGTGGAGCCGGCGGGGCGCACCGCGAAGAGCAGCATCCAGTAGAACGGGATGAGCGTGAACAGCAGGTAGAGCCCGAGCGGGACCCAGATCTGCCAGCGCGGCACCTCGTCGTACGCCCGCCGCCGGCGACGGCGCCCGCGGCCCGCCGGCGGGGCGGGCGCGGCGCCCGGGGCGCGCGGAGGCGCGGCGAGCGCGGTCGGAGCGGTGCTCATCGGTTGTCGCCTCCGAACTTGCTCAGGCGCAGGTAGAAGATCGAGAAGAAGAGGAGGATCACGAACGCGACCGTCGTCAGGGCCGAGGCGTAGCCGAAGTCGTGGCCGTGGATGCCGGTGTTGGCGACGTACAGCGGGAGCGTCGTCGTCTCGCCCGCGGGGCCGCCGCCGGTGAGGGTGTAGAGCAGGTCGACGTTGTTGAACTCCCACACCGCGCGCAGCAGTGTGGACAGGATGATGGCGTCCCGCAGGTGCGGCAGCGTGATGTGCACGAACTGCCGCAGCCGCCCGGCGCCGTCGACCGCCGCGGCCTCGTACAGGTCCTTGGGGACGGACTGGAGGTCGGCGAGGATGAGGATGGCGAAGAAGGGCACGCCGCGCCAGAGTTCGGCGAGCACGGCGGCCCAGAAGACGGTGCCGGTGTCGGAGAGGACCGAGGTGCCGTACGAGCCGATGCCGGCGTCGGCGAGGTATTTGCTCACGCCGGTGGCGGGGTTGTAGAGCAGCATCCAGATCGTCGTGGTGAGGACGCCGGAGACGGCCCAGGGCGAGAACACCAGCGCCCGGGCGAAGGCGCGGCCCACGAACGTCTGGTTGACGATCAGCGCGAGGGCGAGACCGAACGCGAGCTGGAGCCCGACCTCGACGACGACCCACTTGGCGCTGAAGGCCAGGGAGTCCCAGAACAGCGGGTCGTCGGTCAGCAGCGTGGTGAAGTTCTCCAGGCCCGCGAAGCCGTCGCGCCACGGCTTGGTGACGTTGTAGTGCCGCAGGCTGTAGTAGAAGACGCTGAGCATCGGGTACGCGATGAAGCCCAGCATCAGCAGCCCGGCGGGGGCGATCAGCAGATACGGAAGGCGCCGGGACCCCCCGCGCCGGCGTCCCCCGCGGCGGCTCTCCGCGCGCCGCGGGGCCGGTCCCGGCGGCCGTGCCACGGCTTGGGCCATGTCTGCTCCTATCAGTGCCGTCGAATCAGTGCCGTCGAAGCGCTTCGCGAACGTCGTTCGAAATATCGGACAGGAGTGGGGCAGGGGTGGTGCGCGCCCGGGCGGTCAGCCCGCGTAGGGCTCGGGCACCCGGCCCGTACGGGCCAGGAAGGCGAAGTCGCAGCCGGTGTCGGCCTGCGTGATCTGGTCGGCGTACAGGGCGCCGTAGCCGCGTTCGTAGCGCGGTGGCGGCGGCGTCCAGGCGGCGCGGCGGCGGGCGAGCTCGGCGTCGTCGACCTCCAGCCGCAGGGTGCGCGCGGCCACGTCGAGGGTGACGAGGTCGCCGTTCTCGACGAGCGCGAGCGGCCCGCCGACGTACGACTCGGGGGCGACGTGCAGCACGCAGGCGCCGTAACTCGTGCCGCTCATCCGGGCGTCGGAGATCCGCACCATGTCGCGTACGCCCTGCTTGAGCAGGTACGCGGGGATCGGCAGCATCCCGTACTCCGGCATGCCGGGGCCGCCCAGCGGGCCCGCGTTGCGCAGCACCAGCACGTGGTCCGCGGTGAGCGCGAGCGCGGGGTCGTCGATGGTGCGCTGCAGCTCGCGGTAGTCGTCGAAGACGGCGGCCGGCCCGGTGTGCGCGAGCAGCCGGGGCTCGGCGGCGACGTGCTTGATGACGGCGCCGTCCGGGCAGAGGTTGCCGCGCAGGACGGCCACGCCGCCCTCGACGGCGACGGGGCGGTCGCGGGGGCGGATCACCTCCGGGTCGTGCACCCGGGCACCGGCGAGCCGGTCGCGCAGGGTGCCGGTGACGGTGGGGCGGTCGAGGTGCAGCACGTCGGCCAGGCGGGAGAGCAGCGCGGGCAGGCCGCCCGCGAAGTGGAAGTCCTCCATCAGGAAACGGCCGCCGGGACGTACGTCGGCGAGGACCGGCACGGTGCGCGCGATCCGGTCGAAGTCGGCGGGAGTCAGGGCGACGCGGGAGCGGCCGGCCATGGCGACGAGGTGGATGACGGCGTTGGTGGAGCCGCCGAGGGCGAGGACGGTGGCGGCGGCGTCCTCGTACGCCTCGCGCGTGAGGATCCGGTCGGGGGTCAGGTCCTCCCCTACCATCCCGACGATCCGTGCGCCGGCCGCGGCGGCCATCCGCTCGTGCCCGGAGTCGACGGCGGGGATGGAGGAGGCCCCGGGCAGGGTCATGCCGAGCGCTTCGGCGGCGGCGGTCATGGTGGAGGCGGTGCCCATGGTCATGCAGTGGCCGGGCGAGCGGGCCAGCCCGCACTCCAGCTCGGCCAGCTCGCAGTCGCCGATCAGACCGGCGCGGTGGTCGTCCCAGTACTTCCACATGTCCGTGCCGGAGCCGAGCACTTCGCGCCGCCAGCGGCCGGGCAGCATCGGCCCGGACGGGACGAAGACCGCGGGCAGGCCGGCGCTGGCGGCGCCCATGAGCAGCGCGGGGGTGGTCTTGTCGCAGCCGCCCATGAGCACCGCGCCGTCGACGGGGTACGAGCGCAGCAGCTCCTCGGTCTCCATGGCGAGGAGGTTGCGGTAGAGCATGGGCGTGGGCTTCTGGAAGGTCTCCGAGAGCGTGGCGACGGGGAACTCCAGCGGGAAGCCGCCGGCCTGCCACACGCCGCGCTTGACGGCCTGGGCGCGCTCGCGGAGGTGCGCGTGGCAGGGGTTGATGTCGGACCAGGTGTTGAGGACGGCGACGACCGGCTTGCCGAGGTGTTCCTCGGGCAGGTAGCCGAGCTGGCGGGTGCGGGCGCGGTGGCTGAAGGAGCGCAGCCCGGCGGCGACCCCGTCCCCGTACCAGCGGTGGCTGCGCAGCCCGCCGGTCCGTCCGGGCGCTTCGCCGGTCATATCCCCCACCCCCGCACGATCTCCGCCACCCGCTCCCGCACCGGACCGGGCAGCAGGCGGCCCGGCGGGCGCACGTCGCGGCGGGCCAGGCCGAGGGCGGCGAGGGCCTCCTTGACGACGGAGACGTTGTCGGCGGAGGCGTCGGCGGCCCGCAGTTCCTCGAACGGCCGGATCTGCTCCCAGACCCGCATGGCCGCGGGGTAGTCGGCGGCGCGCAGCGCCTCCAGCATCGCGAGCGAGACCTTGGGCGCGACGTTGACCAGCCCCGAGGTGAAGCCGGTGGCGCCGCAGGCCCAGTAGGCGGGCGCGTACAGCTCGGCGAGCCCGGCGACCCAGGTGAACCGCTCGGCGCCGGCGTCGCGCGCGAACGCGGCGAAGCGGGCGGCGTCGGGGACGGAGTACTTGACCCCGACGACGTTGGGGCACAGCTCCCCCAGTCGGGCCAGCCGGTCGCCGGCGAGCCGGTCGCTGCGGATGTACGGCACGACGCCGAGGCCGGGCACAGCGTCGGCGACGGCCCGGTGGTAGTCGACCCAGCCGCTCTGCGAGACGTACGGGTGCACGGGCTGGTGCACCATCACCATCTCGGCCCCGGCGTCCCGGGCGTGCCGGGCGGCCTCGACGGCGGTGGGCAGGTCGTGGCCGACGCCGACGATGACGGCGGCCTCGCCGCGGACCTCGGCGAGGGTCAGCTCGGTGACGCGGCGGCGCTCGCCGGGGGCGAGGGAGTAGTACTCGCCGGTGTTCCCGTTGGGGGTGACGGCCCGTACGCCGCCGTCGAGGAGGCGGCGCAGCAGCGCGCGGTACGTGTCCTCGTCCACGGCCCCGGCCGCGTCGAAGGGCGTGACGGGGATGGCGACGGCACCGGCGAGCGCGGGCCTGAGGTGGTCCATGGGGCCTGCCTTCCTGTCGGGGGCGGCGAGGGCGGCGGAGGCGCCGCCGCGGGTGCGGGGCCCGTCGGCGGCGCTCACGACGGGAACGCCCGGGCGAGGAACGAGGCGATGTGGTCGTGCAGCGCGGCACCCGCGGCCTGCCCGTCGCCGGCGGCGGCGAGCCGGAGGATCTCCCGGTGCTCGCCGGCCTCGCGCTCCCAGGACGGGTTGGCGGACCACGCGACGGTGGAGACCAGCGCGGCCTGGTCCCGCAGGTCGTCGAGCATGCGGGAGAGCAGCGGGTTGCCGCAGGGCAGGTACAGGGCGCGGTGGAAGTCCCGGTTGGCGAGGCTGCGGTCCGCGGCGTCGGGCGCGGACTCGGCGCGGTCCAGGGCCTCTTCCGCGGCCTGGAGCGACGCGTCCAGCGCGACGGTGCGGCGCAGCGCCTCGGGTTCGAGCAGCAGCCGCACGTCGTAGACCTCGCGGGCCATGGCGGCGTCCACGGTGCGGACGGTGACGCCCTTGTACTGGCTCATCACCACGAGCCCGGAGCCGGCCAGCGTCTTGAGCGCCTCGCGCACCGGCGTCTTGGAGACCCCGAACTGCGCGGCGAGGTCGGCTTCGACGAGCGGCTGTCCCGGGGTGAGCTTGCCGGTGAGGACGGCGTGTTTGATCGCCTCCTGCACGTACTGCGTGCGGGAGGGGATCGGGCCGGGAGCGAAGGTCATGGCCGCCCTTACATGTCTCAGGTATCGCGTCTCATATATGACGTACGAAGTACGACGCGCTGAAAGTAGGGCGGCACGGAGGGCTCGTCAAGGGTTGCGGCGGCACGACTTCCGTGCCGCGGCGGGGAGTTGGGCGGCCCGCGCGGGAACGAGCGCGCTGCGCACGGGTGTCGGCCTGGTACGGCTCAGGCTGCTCGGGCGGTACAGCCGGCTCAGGCTGCTCAGGCGGTGCAGCCGGCGCGCAGCAGCGCGGCCTCGGCGAGCCGCCGCGCGACGGTGACCGGCTCGGGCACGGCGGACAGCCCGTAGAGGACGGTCGCGCCCTCGTGGATCAGCAGCAGCTCGTCGGCGAGCAGCCCCGGGTCCGCGGCGCCGGCCCGCTCGCACAGCTCGCGCAGGTACGCGCGCAGCCAGCTCTTCTGGTCGGCGATGACCTGGCGGCCCGCGTGCCCGGGGTCGGGCAGCTCGGCGGCGGCGTTGACGAAGCTGCAGCCACGCGGGGACTGCCCGTCCATCCAGGTGCCGAGCGCGTCGAAGGTGGCCAGGATCCGGTCGCAGGCGGAGCCGCCGGCGGCGGTGCGCTCGACCTCGGCGGGCAGCCAGGTCCGCCACCGCTCGTCACGCCGGTGCAGGTAGGCGGCGACGAGGGCGTCCTTGGAGCCGTAGCGGTCGTAGATCGTCTTCTTCGTGACGCCGGCCCGGCGGGCGATGAGGTCCACGCCCACGGCGGTGATGCCGCGGCTGTAGAACAGCGTCTCCGCGGCGTCCAGGATCTTCAGTGCCGCGGGCGTGAGCCGCGGCTGCACCGGCGTCTGCGTCGCCATCTGCGACCACCTCCGCCCTCCAGTATACCGACCTGTTTAGTACACTGGGCAGAGAGAGTAAACAGATCGGTATAATCAAGGAGGTCAGCATGGGTACTACGGCCGTCTCCGCCGGTCTCGTCGCCTTCTGGAGCTCCGGCTTCATCGGCGCGGAGCTCGGCACCCGCGAGGCCGCCGCCGACACCCTGCTGATGTGGCGCTTCATCGCCGCGGCGGCGCTCTTCGGCGGGGTGTGGCTGCTGCTGCGCCGCCGCCGGCTCCCGCGCCGGGCGCTGGGCGAGCAGGCCGTGATCGGCGCCCTGTCGCAGGGCGGCTACCTCGGCGCGATCGTCTGGGCCGTGGGCCTCGGCGTCCCCGCCGGCACCGCGGCGCTGATCGCCGCGCTCCAGCCGCTGGCCGCCGGCGCGCTGGCCGGGCCGCTGCTCGGCGAACGGGTGACCCGGCGCCAGTGGGCAGGGCTGGCGGTCGGGCTCGCGGGCGTGGCGCTGGTCGTACGGGACGACCTCGGCGGCGCCGGCGCGGCACCGCCCTGGGCGTACGCGCTGCCCTTCGCCGGCATGGCCGCCCTGCTCGGCGCCAGCTTCCTGGAGCGCCGGACCCGCGCGCCCCTGCCCCCGGCGGACGCGGTGCCCGTGCACGTGCTGGTCAGCGCCGTGCTCTTCGGCGCGGTCGCCCTGGTCGGCGGCCGGGGCGCGCCGCCCGCGAGCGGCGGCTTCTGGCTGGCGGTGGCGTGGGTGGTGGTGCTGTCCACGGCCGGCGGGTACGGCTTCTACTGGCTGAGCCTGCGCCGCAGCGGGGTCACCGTGACCAGCGCGCTGATGTACCTGACGCCGCCGGTCACGGCGCTGTGGGCCTACGCGATGTTCGGCGAGGCGCCCGGTCCGGTGGCGGTGGCCGGGATGGCCGTCGCGGCGGCCGGGGTGGCGGCGGCGACCCTGCGCACTCCGGCCGCGGCGCGGCCGGCCGGGGGCACGGTGCGCACCGGCGCGCGGACGCTCCCCTTCCGGCGGACACGGGAGGAACCGCGGACCGGGGCCGTTCGTTAGCCGGGGCATGACTGCGATGACCCCTGGCTCGAACCTACCGCTCAGCGCCGCCCGGGTGGCCGTGGACGTCACCGCGCCGGTGCGGCTCGACGTCTCGGGCCTCCTGCTCACCGCCGCCGGCAAGGTGCGCTCCGACGACGACTTCGTCTTCTACAACCAGCCCTCGGGTCCCGGGGTGACGCACCAGTCCGCCGGCACCGGCGACACCATCACGGTGGACACCGCGGCCGTGCCCGCGGACATCGAGAAGGTCGTGGTCACCGCCAGCCTGGACAGCGGCACGTTCTCGGGGACCGAGCCGACGGCGACGGTGCGGGACGCGGCCGGCGGCGCGGTCATCGCCACGTTCACGCCGCCGCAACTGTCGAGCGAGACGGCCCTCGTCGTCGTGGAGGTCTACCGGCGCAACGGCGCGTGGAAGGTGCGCGCCGTGGGCCAGGGGTACGCGAACGGGCTCGCCGGCATCGCCACCGACTTCGGCGTCAGCGTCGACGAACCCGCGCCCGCCCAGGCCGCGCCCGCCACCGCACCCCCGCCGCCGGCCGCCCCCGCCCCGCCGCAGGCGCCCGTGGCACCGCAGGCCCCGGCCGCGCCGCAGGCCCCGCAGGCGCCCGCCGCCCCGCAGCCGCCCGCCGCGCCCATGCCGCCGGCCGCGCCGGCGCCGGGGTCGATGCCCCCGCCGCCCCCGGGCCAGTGGGGCGCCCCCGCCGCCCCGCCCCCCGCTCCCCCGGCGCCCGGCGCGCCCGCCCCCGGCGGCTTCGGCCCGCCTCCGGCCGCCGCCCCGCAGCAGCCCGGACCGCCGCCCGCCGCCGGGCAGCCCGGGAAGATCAACCTCGACAAGGGCCGCGTCAGCCTCCAGAAGAACCAGACGGTCTCCCTCGTCAAGGGCGGGCAGCCGCTGCTGAGCACGGTGAAGATGGGCCTGGGCTGGGAGCCCGCCTTCGGCGGTGGCCGCCGCCGCGCCAAGTCCATCGACCTGGACGCCTCCGTCATCGCCTACGGCCCGCAGCGCAACAAGATCGACAACTGCTTCTTCGGCAAGCTCCAGATCCTGAACGGCGCCATCCAGCACTCCGGTGACAACCTCACGGGCGAGGGCGCCGGCGACGACGAGGTCATCACCGTCCACCTCGGCGGCCTGCCGCCGGAGGTCACCGGCCTGGTCTTCACGGTCAACTCCTTCTCCGGCCAGAAGTTCACCGACGTCGCCAAGGCGTACTGCCGCCTCCTCGACGGCCAGACCGGCGAGGAGCTGGTCCGCTTCGACCTCACCGGTTCCGAGCCCCGCACGGGCGTGCTGATGGCGAAGTTCATCAAGCAGTTCAGCGGCGAGTGGGAGATGACCGCCCTCGGCGAGTACGTCGACTCGCGCACCGTGAAGGGCATGGTCAAGCCCGCCGCGGCGGCGCTGTAGTCCCGTACGGCAGGCGTCCCCGGGAGACGTACGGCGGCGGGGCCCGGTCCGTGACCGGGCCCCGCCGTCTCGTGTGCGGCGCCGGCTACGACAGGTCGCGTACCCGGATGTTGCGGAACTCCACGACCGACTGCGTGTCGTGGTTCTGCAGGCCGACGTAGCCCTCGGCGAACTGCCGGCCGCTGGTGCCCGGGTCGTCCGGGCGGCCCGGGAAGGGCAGGCCGGGCTTGTTCTCGAACTCGTTGATGACCTCGCCGTTGCGGATCACCGTGTACTGCTGGCCGACCACCCGGATCTCCAGGTCGTTCCACACGCCCTTCTCGGCGGGCTTGGCGGCGGCGAGGTCGAGGTCGGCGAAGCCGTAGACCGAGCCGGTCTTGCGCGGGTCGTTGCCGGAGGTCTCGGCCGAGTCGTTGATCTGGATCTCGTGCCCGCAGTTGACGGACACCCACGCCGGATCGGTGGTCTTGCACTCCGGGTTGGCCGCCGGGTCCACGCCCGGGAAGCGGACGAAGACGCCGCTGTTGGAGCGGCCGTCGTCCGCCCGCTCGTCGCGGAACTGCAGCCGCAGCGAGAAGTCGCCGAACTGCTCCTTCTCGTACCAGAGCAGCCCGAGCCCGCCGGTGGCCGGCTCCGGCCCCGTGGCCATCGAGCCGTCGTCGTTCAGCTCGAAGCCGCGCCCGCCGACGTAGCCCCAGTCGTCGAACGACGCCCGGCTGCCGTCGAAGATCACGTCGTACGGCGCGGGCCCGTGCTTCCCGCCGATGCCGGACCGCGCCGCGGTCACGATCAGCCGCGCGTACTCCACCGGGCCGATCACGTCGGCGCGCAGCAGGGAGCGCGACACCTTCTCGGTGTGCGCCACGAACGCGCCCCGGCTCTTCCAGGCGCGCTCGTCGTCGATGAGGTCGTTGACCGTACAGCCGCCTCCGGCGGTGCGGTTGGGCACGCGGCTGTCGTCGTCCAGAAAGCGGACCGTCGGGCGGGCGTCGGGGGCCGCGCAGGTCCTGTCGCCGGCGGCGCCGGTCGCGGGGGCCCCGGCCGCGGTCGCGGTCGGGGCGAGCAGTCCGCCGGCGAGGGTGGCGGCGGCCAGGGCGGTGCCGGCGAGCGGAAGGCTCGTACGACGCATGGTGTGGCTCCTCGGGTGGTGTCGTCGGGCGTACGGGTCAAGGGGCCGTGGGGGGATGCGGTGCTACGGCGCGGAAGGCGCCCGGGAGCGGCCGGCGCGGGCCCGGCTCCGGGCCCGCCGCGCGCTGCCTGTGCCGCGCGGCGGCCGGTCGCCTCCCGGCGGGCGCGGGTCGGCCCGCGCCCGCCGGGCGTGTGCGTGCGGTCTTCCCCGCCGCCGTCCGCCGGCGCTCCCCTCGGGGCGCCGGGCCGTGCGGCGGCGCGCGGCGTCAGCCGCTGCCGAGGTGGAAGCTGTCCAGCTTGAACTCCCCTCCGGTGAACACCAGATACAGCGTCGTCGTCCCCGCGGGCGGGTCCATGACGTGGGCGCTCACCTCGCTCCAGCCGCTCGCGCCGCCCGCCTCGGCGGTGGCGAGCACCGGCCCGTCGGGCGCGCCCGCGCGCAGTTCCAGTGCGCCGTCGGCGCTGCCGGCGGCGTCGACGCGGGCGGACAGGTGCGCGATGTCGCTCAGCACGTACGGCTCGAAGGCGATCCAGTCGCCGCCCCCGCCGGTGACGGCCTTGCCGCCCTGGGCGCCCTCGGCGTTCGCCGCGGCCGCGCCCTCGGCGGTGTCGAAGTGCTCGGCCTGGCGGTGCGCGGGCTGGAGCTTGTGCTCGGCGCTGGTGTTCAGCGCCGGCACGCCGGCCGTGGCGCCGCCGGAGTCGGTGTAGCGGGCGCGGATGAGGCCGAAGAGGTTGGCGTGATCGTCGTGCCGGTCCTCCGCGAAGGTCTCGATGGTGCCGCTGCAGCCCTCCTCGAAGGTCATCGGGTGGCCGTGGGTGTCGTGGCCGAGCGCGTAGTCCACGCGCACCCGGGAGCAGTCGATCTCGGCGTCCTCGGCGTCGGAGACCGCCACCTCGAACGGGATGGCGTCGCCGTACTCGAAGACCGTGCCGTCCTCGGGCAGCTTCAGCTCCACCTCGGGCGGGGTGTTGCCGACGACGACGCGGACGGCGGAGGTGCCGGTGTTGCCGTCCGTGTCGGTGACGGTGAGGACGGCGGAGTACTGGCCGTCCTTCTTGTACGTGTGCTTCGGGTTCGGCTTCCCGGAGGTCGTGCCGTCGCCGAAGTCCCAGCGGTAGCGGAGGTGTTCGCTGTCCTGGTCGCCGGTGCCCTTGGCGGAGAACGCGGCCTTCAGCGGGGCGTGCCCGGTCGTCGCGTCGGAGGACGCGACGGGTTCGGGCGCGAAGCCCTGGGCGGCACTCTGGATGCGGTACAGGGCCGAGTTCTGGTCGCCGTTGAAGAAGCCGGTGCCGTAGTCGAGGAAGTACAGCGCCCCGTCGGGACCGAACTCCATGTCCATGATCTTGCTGCCGGACGAGAAGTCCTCGATGGCGCCGACGCCGCCGTCCGCGCCCACACCGATGGTCTTGATCCACTCGCGGCCCTGCTCGCCCGCGAAGAACAGCTCGTCGTAGCGCTCGGGAAGCTGGAGCCGGGAGTCGAGGTCCGGGTCGTGGCGGAAGACCGGACCGGCCATCGGGGACTCCGAGCCGCTGCCGAACTCGGGCAGCGAGTCGCCGTCGTAGGCGATCCAGGCGGACTGGGCCGGGGGCAGCTCCGTCAGGCCGGTGTTGCGCGGTGACTCGTTGCGGGGCGCGGCGCAGTCGAACGCCTCGCCGGACTCCTCGGTGGCGAAGTCGTAGTCGATGTAGGCGTCGTTCTTGCCGTGGCAGTACGGCCAGCCGAAGTTGCCGGCCTCGGTGATCCGGTTGAACTCGACCTGACCGCCGGGCCCGCGCGCCGGGTCGGCCGCGCCGGCGTCGGGGCCGTAGTCGCCGACGTAGACGGTGTCGGTCGCCTTGTCGACGCTCATCCGGAACGGGTTGCGGAAGCCCATGGCGTAGATCTCGGGCCTGGTCTTCTCGGTGCCGGGCGTGAAGAGGTTGCCGTCGGGGACGGTGTACGAGCCGTCGGCGGCGTCGACCTTGATCCGCAGGATCTTGCCGCGCAGGTCGTCGGTGCTGGCCGCGGAACGCTGCCCGTCGAAGGACGGGTTGCGGGTCTCGCGCTCGTCGATGGGCGTGTAGCCGTCGGAGGAGAAGGGGTCGGTGTCGTCGCCCGTGGACAGCAGCAGGTTGCCCTCGCTGTCGAAGGCGATGTCGCCGCCGTTGTGGCAGCACCGGCCGCGGTCGGTGCCGACTTCCAGCACGGTCTGCTCGCTGCCCAGGTCGAGGGTGCCGTCCTCGTTCAGGGTGAAGCGCGAGAGGCGGTTCGTGCCCTCGTACGCCTCGAACTCGGCGGGCTCGCCGTCGCTGGGCGCGATGCCGTGGGGGGTGTCCATGACGGGCGCGTAGAAGAGGTAGACGGTGCGGTTGGTCTCGAAGTCCGGGTCCACGCCGACGCCCTGGAGGCCGTCCTCGTCGTGCGGGTAGACGGGCAGTTGGGCGGCTACGCGGGTGCCGCCCGCGGCGCCGGTGTGCCAGAGGGTGCCGTCGCGCGAGGTGTGCAGCACGCCGCCGTCGGGGAGTACGGCGAGCGCCATCGGCTCGCCGACCTGGTCCACGCCCTTGGCGAGGGTGACCTGTTGCAGGTCGGGGGCGACGGGGCCGTCCTGGGCCGCGGCCGGCGGCTCGTGCGCGGCGCCGGTGGCGGCCATGCCGGGCGCGAGGCCGCTGCCGAGGAGCAGGGCTCCGGCGAAGGCGGCCAGCGCGGTACGGAGTCTCGGTCGGGTCTGGTGCACGTTGCGTCCTCCCGTGGTGCGACGGGTACGGGGCATCGTTGTGGCGACATACCTGACATGCGTGACTGGTGAGCGGACGTGTGGCCGGTGTGCTGACGGGCGCGCCCCGCCGTCAGGACCGTAACCGCATTCGTCCCTGCCGAAAAGGGCTTTGGCAGCAACGGGAGTCAACTTCATCCCGGTCTAGGACAAAGCCCAGTTGGGAGCGCACGCGAGCGCCCGGCCGCGTACGGCCGGGCGCTCGGACGGTGTGGTGCGGCGCGCTACACCGCGGCCCGGGAGCGGGCCTTGAAGGCCGCCTTGCGGGCGTCCTTGGCCACCTGGCGGTCCGGGTGGAGACGGCCCATCGCCTCCAGCACCTCCGGCGTGGCCGGGTGGTCCACGCGCCAGGCGGCGGCGAAGAAGCCGCGGTGCATGCCCACCAGGTGCGCCACCAGCTCGCGCAGCTCCGGGGTGTCGTCCCGCAGCCCGCCCAACTGGGCGGCGACGGTGTCGACGGCCAGCCAGAGGACCATGTCCTGGGTGGGCTGCGGCACGCCGGAGACGCCGCGTTCGGCGAGCCACACCCGCGCCAGACCGCCCAGTTCGCGGTCGTGCAGGACGTCGCGTACCGCCGGCTCCGCCTCGCCGCCCGCGACGGCCAGCGCCTGCTGGCAGGCCAGCCGGCGGGCCGGGGCGCGGTCGTCGGTGCCGCGGGCGGCGTCGAGCAGCTCGGTGGCCGCCTCGGCCGGCTTGCGGTCCGCCAGCCAGGCCTCGGCCTCCGTCTGGGCGACCGCGTCGGGCAGCCGGGGCAGGGCGTCGAGGAGGACGTAGGCGTCCTCGCCCGCCAGTTCGCCGACGAGCGGGGCGTCCAGGCCCTCGGCGAGCATCCGCCGCCGCAGCGCGTACAGGCCGAGGGGGGTGAGGCGCACGACGCCGTAGCGGGAGACGTCTTCTTCTTCGTCGTCGTCGGCGTCCTCGGGCGCGTCCACCGGGGGTGCGCTGCCGGCGGCTTCGAACAGGATCTCCTCGGCCACCGGCTGGTACGCCACCACACCCACCGGCTCCAGCATCCGGAACTGCTCGTCGAGCCGCAGCACCGCCTCGGAGACCTCCGCGAGCACCTCGTCGGTCGGCTCGTCCATGTCGTCCGGTACGACGAGGGACGCGGCCAGCGCCGGCAGCGGGACAGCGCCGTCCGCGCCGGGGCCCTCCATCGCGGTGAGCAGGTAGAGGTTGCCGAGCGCACCGTCGAGGAAGTCCGCGCCGGCCTCCGGGTCCCAGTCCAGCCGGTCGAGGGCCGGCTCCTGGCCCGAGGTGATCTGCTCCACGAGCTCGCTCAGGTCCGGCAGCGCGGCGTCGGACAGCACGCACTCGCAGGCCGCGGCCCACAGCTCCAGCACGTCGGCGGGCGCGCCGCCGGTGACCAGCCGCAGCTCGGCGCTCGGGGCCGCGGTGCCCAGGGCGTCGTCGCCCTCCTCCGGCGCGGTGACGTCGACCAGGCCGACGTCCACGGCGATACGCCACGCCTCGCCGGCGACCGCCCGCGCCTCGCCCTCGCCGTCCGCGCCCTCCCGCAGACCCAGCTCCGCCGCGGCCGCGCGCACCTCGGCGTCGGGCAGCTCACCGCCCGCGCCCACCCGCAGCCCGGGACCGGCCCAGCGAGCCAGCCGGACGGCCCGCGCGAAGAGCGGTGCGGCCAGCGCCTCCCGGGCCAGCTCCGCCTCGGCGGGCAGCCGGACGGGCGGCAGGACGGTGCGGTCTGCGGTCATCGACAACTCCGAAGACTGGGGATCAATCGGACGCTGCCCAAGCGTAGCCCCCGCGGGGGCGGCGGGGCCGAAGACGCCGTCCCGGCAGGGTCGCGCGCCGGGAGTTCATTTCGCGTTCCTTGACAACGCCCGTACGCGCGCACGACATTGACGCGCGTAGACGTACCCGCCTTCCGCCCTGCTGATCCCAGGACCCGCCCCTGTCCCGGAGGACACCATGCAACGCGCACGCCCCGTCCCGTACGCCGTCGCCGCCGCGCTCGCCGCCGCGCTGCTCGCCGCCCCCGCCGCCGGGGCCGCGGACACCGACGCCGGCGCCGAAGCCGGCGACGGGCTCATACGCATCCGGGACATCCAGGGCGACACCCGGATATCCCCGCTCGCGGGCCGCCAGGTCACCGGCGTGTCCGGCACCGTCACCGCCGTCCGCGCCTTCGGCTCCGCCCGGGGCTTCTGGCTCCAGGACCCCCGGCCCGACGCGAACCCGGCCACCGGCGAGGGCCTCTTCGTCTTCACCGGCTCCACGACCCCGGACGTCGCGCCCGGCGACGCGGTCGAGGTCTCCGGCTCCGTCACCGAGTACTACCCGGGCGGCAAGGACGCGGGGCTGCAGTCCGTCACCGAACTCACCGGCGCGACATGGACCGTCGTCTCCTCCGGCAACCCGCTGCCCGACGCCTTCGTCCTGCGCGACGCCACGGTCCCGGGCCGGTTCGCCCCCGACGCGGACGGCGGCAGCATCGAGGATCTGCGGCTGCGCCCCGGCTCGTACGCGCTCGACCGCTACGAGTCGCTGGAGGGCATGCGGGTCGCGGTGCGCGACGCCCGGGTCGTCGGGCCGACGTCCGAGTTCAACGAGCTCTGGGTGACCGCCGAGCCCGCCCGCAACCGCACCGCCCGCGGCGGGGTGCTGTACGCCGGCTACCGCGACCCCAACGGCGGCCGGCTCAAGGTCGCCTCCCTCCTCCCGTTCGCCGAACGCCCCTTCCCCGTCCTGGACGTCGGCGACCACCTCGGCGGCACGACCGCGGGCCCCCTGGACTACGACCAGTTCGGCGGCTACGAGCTGCAGGCCACGACCCTGGGCACCGAGCGGCAGACCGGCCCGGACCCCGAGTCGACCCGCCCGCAGCGCGCCGCGGAGCTGGCGGTGGCCACGTACAACGTGGAGAACCTCTCCGCCCGCGACGGCGCCGCGAAGTTCGAGCGGCTGGCCCGGGCCCTCGTGGACGACCTCGCCTCGCCCGACATCGTGGCCCTCCAGGAGGTCCAGGACGACAACGGCGCCACCAACGACGCCGTGACGAGCGCGGACGCCACCCTGCGCAAGCTGACGGACGCGGTCGCCGCCGCCGGCGGGCCCGCGTACGAGTGGCGCCAGATCGACCCCGCCGACGACGCCGACGGCGGCCAGCCGGGCGGCAACATCCGCGTCGCGTTCCTGTACGACCCCGCGCGGGTGTCCTTCACCGACCGCCCCGGCGGCGACGCCACGACGCCCGTCGCCGTCACCGACGACAACGGCGCCCCGGCGCTGTCCGCCTCCCCGGGCCGTATCGCTCCCGGCGACGCGGCCTGGAACGACAGCCGCAAGCCGCTCGCCGGCGAGTTCACCTTCCGCGGGCGCACGGTCTTCGTCGTCGCCAACCACTTCAGCTCCAAGGGCGGTGACCAGGGCCTCGACAGCCGCTTCCAGCCGCCCGCGCGGGGCTCGGAGGAGCAGCGGATCGCGCAGGCCGCGGCGGTCAACGAGTTCGTACGGGACGTGCTCGCCGTGGACCGGAAGGCGGGCGTCGTCGTCGCCGGCGACATCAACGACTTCCCCTTCTCCCCCGCCGTGGCGCGGCTGACCGCCGGCCGCGCGCTCGTCGACCTGGTGAACGGGCTGCCGCGCGCCGAGCGCTACGGCTACGTCTTCAACGGCAACTCCCAGGTGCTGGACCACATCCTGACCAGCCCCTCGCTGGCGGCCCGCGCGGAGTACGACATCGTGCACCTCAACGCCGAGTACGCCGACCAGGCCAGCGACCACGACCCCTCGGTCGTCCGCCTCAGGCCCTGACGGGCGGCGGGCCGGGGACCGGGCCCGGGGCCGGCCGAGCCGGCACGTCGTCGCCGACGAGGTGGCGGGCGAGCAGCGTCGCGCCCGCCACCGCCCCCGGCATCACGATCACCGCGGCCAGCGGCACCAGGAACAGCAGCACGACCGGCACGCCGAAGCCGAGCGCGAGCATCTTGCGCCGGCGCAGCAGCGCCAGCCGGCCGCGCACGTCGATCCCCCGGCGCTGCAGGGCGAACGAGGTCAGCTCGACGGTGAGGAAGAAGCCGGCCACGGCGAAGCCGAGCGCCGGCACGACCGTCTGCCCGAGGAACGGGACGAACCCGAGGAAGAACAGCGGCACGGTGAACATCAGCGCCCGCGACAGCACATGGACGCTCTCCTTGAGCGACCGCCACAGCCCGGGCAGCAGCGCCTCGTCCGGCCCCGGCGGGCAGTGGCCCGCGTCCTCCTCGACGCGCCCGGACAGCGCCTCGTAGAACGGGTCACCGATGAGCAGCGCGACCGCCGTGAACGTGAGCAGCGCCAGCCCGATGCCGCCGAGCAGCAGCAGCGCCATGAACAGCCCGCGCAGCAGCCCCGGCCAGGGCGAGTCCCAGTCGTCGGCGAAGGGCGTGGCCCACACGGCGACGTCGTCGGCCCAGTACGCGAGGGCGGCGAGCGCGGCGGCGTAGAGGACGAGCGCGATGAGCGCGGGCACGAGGCCCAGGGCCCACGACCGCCCGTGCCCGGCGACCCAGCGCAGCCCCTTGCCGACGTAGCCGAATCCGGTGGTGAAGTCACGCATGCCCGCAACCCTAGGGGGTCGCGGGCATGCGCGGCGGCTCGGCGCCGGTCGTACTCCGTGCTCAGCGCTCGGTGAACTCCGGGATCCAGCGGCGCGCGTCGCCGTCGTTGCCGGCGCGGGCGCCGGACAGCGGGATCACCTGCTCGCCGTCGAGGCCGATGAGGACGAGCCGGTTTCTGAACTCGTTCTTCTGGCAGACCCCGGGGTCGCAGCCCCAGGCGATCAGCCGCTCGTCGTCGGCCCAGGCGAGGAGCTGCTGCCCGGGCACCTTCGCGACGCGCTCGCCCGTGCGGGAGTCGAGCACCTCGGAGGCGATCTCGTCGCCCTTGCCGGCGAACTCACCGCCGACCAGGCGCCCGTTCGGGGACAGGCCGGCCTCCGCGTACGAGACGTGCTTCTCCCGCGCCGGCCGCTCGGCCTTCTCGCCGGACAGGTCGTAGTAGAGGCGGCCGGGCTCGAACGCCCAGTGCTCCCAGATCAGTTCGCCGTCGTCGCTCCAGCTCAGATCCTCCCGGCCGCTCATGCCCTGCACGCCGTGGTCGGGGTCGTCGGCGTACGGCAACGCGGTGTAGGCGGCGTCGCCGGAGGCCACGTCGGCGACGTAGAAGCCGGTGCGGCTGCGCTTGGCGCCCGGCACCTTGTCCTCGTTCATCCAGTACGAGGCGTCCTTGAAGCGGCGGTCGGGGTTGTGCCCGTAGGCGGTGGCCAGGAGCCGCTCGCCGTCCGGCGAGAACTCCACCGAGCCCACGCCCTCGCCGTCGAGCGGGATCCACCGCTCCACCTCGCCGGTGGCCAGGTCCAGCAGCCCGATGCGGTCGGCGGGCAGGTCCTTCTCGAGGACGGCCGCGGTCCGCATGCCGGGGGCGACGTCGATCCAGGCCCAGTCGGTCTCCTCGTACCGCCCGGTGGCCGGGTCGTACAGGCGCCACTTGCTGCCGTCGATGAGGTCGCCGCCGGGCAGTACCTCCGTCTCGCGGGTGTGGTACGCGGACAGGGCCACGTCGCCGGCGGCGATCAGTCCCCGCGGCGGCGACTCGCCCGGCCGCCCGATCACGTCCTGCTCCGAGGTCGCGGCCGACCCCTCCCCGCCGGACCCGGGCACGGCCAGCGGCACGGCCACGGCCACCGCGACGACCGCGGCCACCGACGCCACCGCGCCGGAGATGCCCGTCACCCGGCGCCGGCGCCGGGTCCTGAGCACCCGCCCGGCCAGCCCGGGGTCCGGGTGCGCGTCCGACTCCGCCATCTGGTGCAGCGATCGGCGCACCAACTCCTCGACCTTCACGGCTTGACCTCCGTCAACTGCTGGCGAACGGGTTCCGGGGTGCCGGGCTGGTCGAGGGCGAGGGAAGTCAGCTCCGGGGACATCGCGCGCAGCTTCTCCAGCGACCGCCGGGTGGTGCTGCGCACGGTGCCGACCGAGCAGCCGAGGAGCGCGGCGACCTCGGCCTCCGGCAGGTCCTCGTAGTACCGCAGCACGAGCATCGTGCGCTGTCGCGTGGTCAGCCGGCGCAGCGCCCGCGCCATGACGATCCGCAGCTCCGCGTCGTGCACGGGGTCGCCGCCGGCCGCCGTCCTGCCAGGTTCCGGCGGCTCGGCGACGACCTGCTCACGGGACCGCCGGCGCAACCGCCAGCGGCTGATCTGCTGGCGGTAGAGCACCTGGCGGACGTACGCCTCCGGCTCGTCGATGCGCTGCCAGCGCCCCGCCGCCTTGATCAGCGCGTTCTGCAGCAGATCCTCCGCGGCGCCGCGGTCGCCGCCGCTCAGCAGCAGCGCGGTCCTGAACAGCACACCGGACCTGGACTCCACGAACTCGTGGAAACCGGCCTCGCTCGCCGCGTCCATCTCTCCCCGCCCCTCCTTGTCCGGGTCACCCTTGCCCCTGTAGACGCCTCCGGCGCCCCGCCGCTATGCGTCGAGTTGCGGAAAGCCCGCCGCGCACGGCGGCGTGCCGTGCGCGGCGGGCGTACGCGAGGTCGGGGAGGCGGCTTCCGGGGTACGAACCGGCCGCCCCGCGTCAGTCGTTGGCGTGCAGCGCGGCGTTCAGCCCGCCCCACGAGCCGGAGCGCTGGCGGGCCTCGACCGCGCCGGTGGTGGAGTTGCGCAGGAACAGCAGGTTGCTCGCGCCGGACAGCTCGCGGGCCTTGACCACGGCGCCGTCCGGCAGCGCGACCTTCGTGCCTGCGGTGACGTACAGGCCGGCCTCGACGATGCAGTCGTTGCCGAGGGAGATGCCGACACCGGCCTGGGCGCCCAGCAGGCAGCGCTCGCCGAGGGAGATGACGTCCTTGCCGCCGCCGGAGAGCGTGCCCATGATCGACGCGCCGCCGCCGACGTCCGAGCCGTCGCCGACGACGACGCCCGCGGAGATCCGGCCCTCGACCATGGACGTGCCGAGGGTGCCGGCGTTGAAGTTGACGAACCCCTCGTGCATGACGGTGGTGCCGGACGCGAGGTGCGCGCCGAGGCGGACGCGGTCGGCGTCGCCGACGCGGACGCCGGAGGGCAGCACGTAGTCGACCATGCGCGGGAACTTGTCGAGGTGGGTGACCTGGAGGTGCTGCCCCGCGGCGCGGACCGCGAGCCGCACCTCCTCGATCCGGTCGGCGGGCACGGGGCCGTGGGAGGTCCAGGCGACGTTCGCCAGCAGGCCGAAGACGCCGTCGAGGTTCTGCCCGTGCGGGCGGACCAGCCGGTGGCTGAGGAGGTGCAGCCGCAGGTACACGTCGTGGGCGTCGGCCGGCTTCTCCTGCAGCGAGGAGATCACCGTGCGCACCGCGACCACCTCCACCCCGCGCCGCGGGTCGGGCCCGAGCGCCGCCCGCGCGGGCTCCCCGAGCAGCTCGGCCGCACGCTCGGCGGTCAGCCGCTCGGTGCCGGCGGGCCCTGGGTCGTCGGCGAGCGCGGGGGCGGGGAACCAGGTGTCCAGGACGGTGCCGTCGGGGGTGAGGGTGGCCAGGCCGGTGGCCGCGGCGCCGGTGCGGAGGGTGGCGGGGGTCGCTGCGTCGGTCATACCCGAACGCTAACCGCCGCCCGGCGCGGGAGGCGAACCGGTCCGCATGACGACACCCGCCGGCCGTTGCCGGGCAGGCGACGGGACGGCCCGCGGTGGCACGGCCCGGCGCACCCGGGCCGCTCCGCCCCCGTGCCCGTACGGCCCTCCCGTCCCGTACGCCCGCGGTTGCTCAGGGCCGTACGCCCTCGCGATCCACCAGCCCGGCGCTGACGACCGCCGTGCTGATCACGACCTCGCCCTTCTTCGCCCGGGGCCAGGAGTCCGCCTCTTCCGTGTTCTCGGTGGCGACGTACCGGGTGCCCAGGTAGGCGTAGGTCTCGGGGTCGATCAGCAGCTCGTCCCGGAACTCGTCCTCGCCGCCCTTCCCGTCGGAGTCGAGGAAGAACGCCAGAGCCTGCCGGCCGGCCGCGTCCTCCACGGTGGTGTCCGCCACGCGCAGCCCCGGGACCGTGGCCATCGCCTCGTAGGCGCGGGACTGCCCGACGGGGTGCATCGGCGAAGAGCCGAGCAGGACGCGCAGCGCCCCGAAGTTCCAGTCGGCCAGCTCCTCGTCACTGCGCCCGGCGCCGGGGTCCTCGCTGTCGGGCCGGCCGCCGCTCTCCGGGTAGAACCAGCGGGCCTTCTGCAGCACCCCGTCGGGGTCTTCGGGCAGCGCGGCGAGGTACTCGAAGCGCTCCCGCGGCGAGTGGTCGTCGCCCTCGTTCCAGTCCTCGAACTCGGGGTCGGCGTACTTGAACCACTGCTCACTGGGGGACGGGGACTCGTCGGCCGGGTTGCCGATCTCCATCTCGATCTCCCGCGTGTACACCCAGTCCCCCACCTCCGGCCGCGGCACCGGGTCGTCGACGACCTCCGCGGCGGCCAGCCGCAGCAGCTCCGGCGCGTCCTGCTGCACCGGCGTCCCCGTCGCCACCACGCTGCCGCCCTCCGCCGCCGCCACACCCTCGTCGCCGCCGGGGTCGCCGCCCAGGTTCACCGACAGCAGCGCCACCGCCGTGACGCCCGCGGCCACCGCACCCGACACCACGCGCCAGTCACCCAGCAGCGGCAGCCGCCGCCGCCTGCGGCCGGCCGCGTCGAGCAGCCGGCGGCGGCCGGGGGCGAGCCGGGCGCGGTCGGGGGTCGGCGCGTCGTCGCGCCACTCGCGCAACTTCGACATCTCATCCATGGGTTGCCGCCTCCGGTGCGTCGTGGGTGGAGTGGGGATCGGGCCCGACGGCCGCGCGGACCTTGCGCCGGGCCCGGCTCAACCGGGAGCGCACGGTGCCGATGGGGATGTCCAGCGCCTCGGCGACCTCCGCGTAGCTGAGGTCGGCCCAGGCCACCAGGAGCAGCACGTGCCGGTCGCCGGCCGGCAGCGCGGCGAGCGCGCCCGCGAGGGGCGCGTGCGCGGCCTGCGCGGCGAGCCGGTCGTCGGCCTCGTCGACCCAGGAGTGGGCCACGGGGTCGACGCCGGTACGGGCCAGGGCGCGCAGGCCCCGCACCTCGGAACGGCGGTGCCGGCCGATGAGGTTGGCGGCGATGCCGTAGAGCCAGGGCCGGGCGCTGGTGCGGGCAGGGTCGAAGCGGGCCCGGGCGCGGAAGGCGGCCAGGAAGGTGTCGGAGGTGATGTCGTCCGCCGCTCCGCTGCCGAGCCGGCGGGCCGCGTAGCGGTGGATGGCGGGGGCGTGCCGGTCGTACAGTTCCGCGAACGCCTCGGGCCGGTCCAGCGACTCCTCGATCACGGCGGCGTCTCCGTCGACGAGCGGCGACACGTCGCGCGGGGCCTCCACGAATCTCTCCGGGATGTCGTGCGGCGGGTCGGTCACTGGGCGGTCCCCGTTCGAAGCGGTGGTGGCGGAGCATGTCACCAGTTGTTGCCCGACAGCCGCCGACGAGTTCACGGGGACGCGAAAAGCCCGCCCCGGAGTCGACCGGGACGGGCTTCCAGCGGTTTCTCAGACGTTGAAGCCCAGCGCGCGCAGTTGCTCGCGGCCCTCGTCGGTGATCTTGTCGGGACCCCACGGGGGCATCCAGACCCAGTTGATCTTCAGGTCGTTGACGATGCCCTCCGTGGCGGCCTTCGCCTGGTCCTCGATCACGTCGGTCAGCGGACAGGCCGCCGAGGTCAGCGTCATGTCCAGGGTGGCGATGTTGCCCTCGTCCACGTGGATGCCGTAGATCAGGCCGAGGTTGACGACGTCGATGCCCAGCTCGGGGTCGACGACGTCGTACAGCGCCTCGCGGATCTCGTCCTCCTCCGCCGGCTTCGTCGTCACGTCGGTGTCCGTCATGCTGCGGCCTCCTTCAGCGCCTGGGCCGTGGCGTCTTTCCACGCCATCCAGGACAGCAGGGCGCACTTCACGCGCGCCGGGTACTTCGAGACGCCGGCGAACGCGACCGCGTCCTCCAGCACCTCCTCCATGGCAGCCAGGTCTTCGTCCCGCTCGATCCTCCCACGCGACTGCATCAGCTCCAGGAACCTCTCCTGGATCCGCTGCGCCTCGGCCAGCTCCTTGCCGACCAGCAGCTCGTTGAGCACGGAGGCGCTGGCCTGGCTGATGGAGCAGCCCTGGCCCTCGTACGAGACGTCCTCGATGGTGTGCCCGTCGAGCTTCACGCGCAGCGTGATCTCGTCACCGCAGGTCGGGTTGACGTGGTGCACCTCGGCGTCGCCGGCCCGCAAGCCCCGCCCGTGCGGGTGCTTGTAGTGGTCCAGGATGACGTCCTGGTACATCGAATCGAGCTTCACGCTGTTCCCACGCCCTTCAGCCGAAGAAGTTCCGGACGTACTCCAGGCCGTCGACCAGCGCGTCGACCTCGCCCGGGGTGGAGTACAGATAGAACGACGCCCGCGTGGTCGCAGGAATTCCGTACCGCAGGCAGACCGGCCGCGCACAGTGGTGGCCGACCCGGACCGCGATGCCCTGCTCGTCGAGCACCTGGCCGACGTCGTGCGGGTGGATGTCGCCGAGCGTGAAGGAGATCGCGGCGCCGCGCTCCTCGGCCGTCGTGGGGCCGATGATCCTCAGGTCCGGGACCTCCTGGAGCCGCCCGAGCGCGTACGCGGTGATGGCGCGCTCGTGCGCCTCGATCTGCTCCATGCCGACGCCGCTGAGGTAGTCCACCGCGGCGCCGAGGCCGACGGCCTGGGCGATCGGCGGGGTGCCGGCCTCGAACTTGTGCGGCGCCGGGGCGTACGTCGAGGAGTGCATCGAGACGGTCTCGATCATCTCGCCGCCGCCGAGGAACGGGGGCAGGTCGTCCAGCAGTCCCTTGCGGCCCCAGAGCACCCCGATGCCGGTGGGGCCGGCCATCTTGTGCCCGGTGAAGGCGACGAAGTCGGCCTGCAGCGCCTGCACGTCCAGCGGCATGTGCGGGGCGGCCTGGGAGGCGTCGACGACGACGAGCGCGCCGACCTCCTGGGCGCGGCGGACGATGGCCTCGACGGGGTTGTGCGTGCCGAGGATGTTGGAGACCAGCACGAAGGAGACGACCTTCGTCCTCTCCGTGATGACCTCGTCCAGGTCGCTCAGGTCCAGGCGCCCGTCGTCGGTGAGGCCGAACCACTTCAGCTTCGCGCCGGTGCGCTGCGCGAGCAGTTGCCACGGGACGATGTTGGAGTGGTGCTCCATCTCCGTGATGACGATCTCCGTGTCGCGGTCCACGCGGTACGGCTCGTCGGCGAAGCCGAGCATGTTGGCCACGAGGTTCAGCGACTCGGAGGCGTTCTTGGTGAAGACGACCTCGTCCCGGCTGGGCGCGTTGACGAAGGCGGCGACCTTGTCGCGGGCGCCCTCGTAGAGGGCCGTGGCCTCCTCGGCGAGGACGTGGACACCGCGGTGCACGTTGGAGTTGTGCCGCTCGTAGTACGCGTTGAGCGCGTCGAGCACCTGGCGCGGCTTCTGCGAGGTCGCCGCGTTGTCCAGGTACACGACCTTCTTCGCGTCGTGGACGGTGCGGTCCAGGATCGGGAAGTCCTTGCGGATCGCCTCGGTGTCGAGGAGGCCCGGCAGTTCGGTCACTCTGATGCGCCGCCCTTCACGTAGGCTGCGTAGCCCTCCTCCTCCAGCTTGTCCGCGAGCTCCGGGCCGCCGGACTCGGCGATCCGGCCGCCCGCGAAGACGTGCACGTGGTCGGGCTTGATGTAGCGCAGGATGCGGGTGTAGTGGGTGATCAGCAGGGTGCCGACCTCGCCGCTCTCGCGGATCCGGTTGACGCCCTCGGAGACGATGCGCAGCGCGTCGACGTCCAGACCCGAGTCGGTCTCGTCGAGGATCGCGATCTTCGGCCGGAGGAGTTCGAGCTGGAGGATCTCGTGGCGCTTCTTCTCGCCGCCGGAGAAGCCCTCGTTGACGTTGCGCTCGGCGAAGGCGGGGTCGATGTTCAGCCGCTCCATCGCCTCCTTGACCTCCCTGACCCAGGTGCGGAGCTTGGGGGCCTCGCCGCGGATGGCGGTGGCGGAGGTGCGCAGGAAGTTGGAGACGGTGACCCCGGGGACCTCGACCGGGTACTGCATAGCGAGGAAGAGGCCGGCGCGGGCGCGCTCGTCGACGCTCATCTCCAGCAGGTCCTCGCCGTCGATGGTGACGGTCCCGGAGGTGATCTGGTACTTGGGGTGGCCGGCGACGGAGTACGCCAGGGTGGACTTGCCGGAGCCGTTGGGGCCCATGATGGCGTGGGTCTCGCCCTGCTTCACGGTCAGGTCGACGCCCTTGAGGATCTCCTTCGTGGCGTTGTCGGCCTCGACGGAGACGTGCAGGTCGCGGATTTCAAGCGTTGCCATGGTGCCTTCAGGACTCCTGGGTGACGGAGACGAACACGTCGTCCCCTTCGATCTTGACGGGGTACACGGGGACGGGGCGCGTGGCGGGCATCCCGGAGGGCTTGCCGGTACGCAGGTCGAAGGTGGAGCCGTGCAGCCAGCACTCGATCTGGCAGTCATCCACCTCGCCTTCGGAGAGCGAGACGTTCGCGTGCGAGCAGATGTCGTAGATCGCGAACACCTCGTCCTCCGTGAGCACGACCGATACCGGCGTGCCGCCGAGCTCCACCCGCTTGGGGATGTCCTCCTCAAGCTCGCTCAGCGCACAGGCGCGGACGTACGTCGCGTTGTTCGTGTCGGTCATGCCACGGACGCCTCCAGCTCAGCCTCGATCTTCTCGATCAGGCGCCGTTCGACGTCCTCGATGCCGATCTGCTGCACCAGCTCGGCGAAGAAGCCGCGCACGACCAGCCTGCGGGCCTCGTCGGCCGGGATGCCGCGGGCCATGAGGTAGAAGAGCTGCTCGTCCTCGAAGCGGCCGGTGGCCGACGCGTGGCCCGCGCCGACGATCTCGCCGGTCTCGATCTCCAGGTTGGGCACCGAGTCGACGCGGGCGCCGTCGGTGAGCACCAGGTTGCGGTTCAGCTCGTAGGTGTCGGTGCCCTCGGCCGCCTTGCGGATCAGGACGTCGCCGATCCACACGGCGTGCGCGTCGGCACCCTGGAGCGCGCCCTTGTACGCCACGTTGCTGCGACAGTGCGGGGCGTCGTGGTCGACGAACAGGCGGTGCTCCTGGTGCTGGCCGGCGTCGGTGAAGTACAGCCCGTACAGCTCGGCCTCGGCGCCCGGGCCCCCGTAGTGCGCCCGCGGGTGCAGCCGGACCAGGTCGCCGCCGAAGGTGACGACCACGGACTTGAAGCTGGCGTCCCGGCCGATGAGCGCCGACTGCTGCGCGACGTGCACGGCCGCGTCGTCCCAGTCCTGCACGGAGACGACGGTGAGCCTGGCGCCGTCGCCCAGCACGTACTCGGTGTTCTCCGCGAGCACCGCGTCGCCGGTGTGGTCGATGACGACGACGGCCTCGGCGAAGGCGCCCAGCTCGATGAGCTGGTGCCCGTAGGACACACTGCCCTCGCCGTGCACCGAGACCCGGATGGGCTCGGCGAGCTGCGTGTCCTTCGGGACGGTCACGACCGTGGCCTTCTCGAACGAGGAGTACGCCTGGGCGGCGATCCGGTCCACCGGAGTGCCGGCCCGGCCCAGCCGCGCGTCGTCCCGCCCGACGGTCTCGACGCTGACGCCGTCGGGCGCGGTGATGGCCACCTTGGGCTCGCCGGTGGCGGCGGCGCTGCCGTCGTGCAGGCCGCGGGTCCGCTCCAGCGGGGTGAAGCGCCACTCCTCCTCCCGGCCGTGCGGGACCGGGAAGTCCGCCACGTCGAAGGACGGCGGGGCGCTCATCCTGGTGGCGACGGTGGACTCGGCGGCCACCGCGATGCTTCCGGCGGCGGTGGAGCCGGCCGGGATCTTCTGGGCGTCGGCCATGACTGTTCTCGTACTCGCTTTCTCGGGAATCGTCTCGAAGGCTGGTCCGGCCTCTTCCGGCGCGGTGCGGGCGGTTAGCCGACCGCGCCTTCCATCTGCAGCTCGATCAGCCGGTTGAGCTCCAGCGCGTACTCCATCGGCAGCTCCTTGGCGATCGGCTCGACGAATCCGCGGACGATCATCGCCATCGCCTCGTCCTCGGACAGGCCGCGCTGCATCAGGTAGAAGAGCTGGTCGTCGCTGACCTTGGAGACGGTGGCCTCGTGGCCCATCGTCACGTCGTCCTCGCGGACGTCGACGTACGGGTAGGTGTCCGAGCGGGAGATCGTGTCGACCAGCAGGGCGTCGCAGAGCACGTTGGACTTCGAGTTCTCCGCGCCCTCGCCGATCTCGATCAGGCCGCGGTACGAGGTCCGCCCGCCGCCGCGCGCCACCGACTTGGAGACGATGTTGGACGAGGTGTTGGGCGCCATGTGCACCATCTTGGCGCCGGCGTCCTGGTGCTGGCCCTCGCCGGCGAAGGCGACGGACAGCGTCTCGCCCTTGGCGTGCTCGCCCATCAGGTAGATCGCCGGGTACTTCATGGTGACCTTGGAGCCGATGTTGCCGTCGACCCACTCCATGGTCGCGCCCTCGTAGGCCACCGCGCGCTTGGTGACCAGGTTGTACACGTTGTTCGACCAGTTCTGGATCGTGGTGTACCGGCAGCGGGCGTTCTTCTTCACGATGATCTCGACGACCGCGGAGTGCAGCGAGTCCGACTGGTAGATCGGCGCGGTGCAGCCCTCGACGTAGTGCACGTACGCGCCCTCGTCGACGATGATCAGCGTCCGCTCGAACTGGCCCATGTTCTCGGTGTTGATCCGGAAGTACGCCTGGAGCGGGATCTCGACGTGCACGCCCTTCGGCACGTAGATGAACGAGCCGCCGGACCACACCGCGGTGTTCAGGGAGGCGAACTTGTTGTCACCGGGCGGGATGACCGTGCCGTAGTACTCCTTGAACAGCTCCGGGTGCTCCTTCAGCGCGGTGTCGGTGTCCAGGAAGATGACTCCCTGCTCCTCCAGGTCCTCGCGGATCTGGTGGTAGACGACCTCCGACTCGTACTGCGCGGCGACGCCGGCGACCAGGCGCTGCTTCTCCGCCTCGGGGATGCCGAGCTTGTCGTAGGTGTTCTTGATGTCCTCCGGCAGGTCCTCCCAGGACTGGGCCTGCTTCTCGGTGGACCGCACGAAGTACTTGATGTTGTCGAAGTCGATGCCGGAGAGGTCGGAGCCCCAGGTGGGCATGGGCTTCTTGCCGAACAGCCGCAGGCCCTTCAGCCGGGTCTTCAGCATCCAGTCGGGCTCGGACTTCTTGCCGGAGATGTCCCGGACGACGTCCTCGGACAGGCCGCGCTTCGCGGCGGCGCCGGCCGCGTCGGAGTCGGCCCAGCCGTACTCGTAGCGTCCCAGGCCTTCGAGCTCGGGATGCTCCGAGGTGGCGGTCTCGATGGGCGCAGTCATGCGGGGTTCCTCCCGGACGTGGGTGGCTTGCTGCGAGCGTGGTGCTCGCGGATTTCGGGAACGAACGTCGTACACACCCCGTCGCCGTGGGCGATGGTGGCCAGACGCTGCACATGGGTGCCGAGCAGGCGGGAGAAGACCTCGGTCTCCGCCTCGCAGAGCTGCGGGTATTGCTCGGCGGTGTGCGCCACCGGGCAGTGGTGCTGACAGAGCTGCTCGCCGGGGGCTCCGGGCGCGCTGCGCGCCGTGGCAGCGTACCCGTCCTCGGAGAGCAGCCGGGCGAGGGCCTCGACCCGGCTCTCGGGCGGGACGCCGGCCAGCTCCGCGGCGTACCGCTCGGCCTGCTCGGCGACCCGGTCGCGGGCGAAGGCGGCGACGGCCGCCTCGCCCCGCACGCCGCCGCCCGCGCTCTGGGCGATCCAGCGCAGGGCGTCCGCGGCGAGCTGGTCGTACGCCTGGTCGAAGGCGTCCCGGCCGCAGTCCGTCAGGGCGAAGACCTTGGCCGGCCGGCCGCGCCCGCGGGTCCCGTAGACCCGCTGGTCGCGGGGTTCGACGATGCCCTCGGCGACGAGCGCGTCGAGGTGCCGCCGGACGGCGGCGGGGGTGAGTTCGAGCCGGTGGGCCAGGTCGGCGGCGGTCGAGGGGCCGTGGTCGAGGATGGAGCGGGCGACGCGGTTGCGCGTCCCGTCCGCGGGCACGGCAGCACCGGCGGCCGGCCCGGCCGCCTGGTCCTTCGCCGTGCTCCCACCCGGGTCCACGTTTTTCACAACGCCATTGTTGCTTAATTCGGCGCGGCACGACAAGCCGGGTCTCGATCACCGCGCGGTGGCATGCATCACTTAGGGTCACCTAAGTTCCGCACGGACTCCGTCCACCCCTGGCGTGAACCCTCCCGGGGCGGCTCCGGGAGGGGACGCGGGCTCTTTAGACTCGCACTCATGCAACAGCCCTCCACCGACGCGGCCGTCGAGGTGTCCGGCCTCGTCAAGCGGTACGGCGAGAAGACCGCCGTGGCCGGGCTCGGCCTCACCGCCGCCCGCGGCGACGTCACCGCCGTCCTCGGCCCCAACGGCGCGGGCAAGACGACCACCGTCGAAATCTGCGAGGGCTACCGCCGTCCGGACGCCGGCACCGTACGCGTCCTCGGCCTCGACCCGCTGGCCGACGCCGCCGAGCTGCGGCCCCGCGTCGGCGTGATGCTGCAGTCCGGCGGCGTCTACCCCGCGGCCCGCGCCGAGGAGATGCTGCGGCACGTCGCGCGGCTGCACGCCCACCCCCTCGACGTCGTCGCGCTGATCGAGCGGCTGGGCCTCGGCTCCTGCGGGCGCACCCCCTACCGCCGCCTCTCCGGCGGCCAGCAGCAGCGGCTCGCGCTGGCGATGGCCGTCGTCGGCCGCCCCGAGCTGGTCTTCCTGGACGAGCCGACGGCCGGCCTCGACCCGCAGGCCCGCCGCGCGACCTGGGAGCTGATCGGCGAACTGCGCGCCGACGGGGTGTCCGTGGTGCTCACCACGCACCACATGGACGAGGCGGAACAGCTCTCCGACCGGGTCGCGATCATCGACGGCGGCCGGCTGCTGGTCGACGGCACCCCGGAGGAGCTGTGCCGCGGCGGCGCGGAGAACACCATGCGCTTCACCGGACGGGCCGGACTCGACCTCGGCTCGCTGCTGAAGGCGCTGCCGCCGGAGACCGCGGCGCTGGAGCTGGCCCCCGGCTCGTACCGGATAAGCGGCGAGATCAACCCGGAGCTGCTGGCGACGGTCACGACCTGGTGCGCGCAGAACGGGGTGCTGCCGGAACAGATGACGGTGGAGCGGCGCACGCTGGAGGACGTCTTCTTGGAGCTGACCGGAAAGGACCTGCGCGCATGAGGGCTCGGCAGGCGGGGACCGGCGTCCACGCGCCGCGTCCGGGGGCGGCGCCGCTGCCCCGCATGGTCGCCGCGCAGGCCGGGCTGGAGACCCGGCTGCTCCTGCGCAACGGCGAGCAGGTGCTCCTCACCATGATCATCCCGGCGGTGCTGCTGCTGCTCTTCAGCACGGTCGACGTCGTCGACACCGGCCCCGGCCAGCGCGTCGACTTCCTCACCCCCGGCGCCATGGCGCTCGCCGTCATGGCCACCGCCTTCACCGGCCTGGCCATCGGCACCGGCTTCGACCGCCGCTACGGCGTGCTGAAGCGGCTCGGCGCCTCGCCGCTGCCGCGCGCCGGGCTGATGGCGGCGAAGGCCGCCTCGGTCCTGGCCACCATCGCGCTGCAACTCGTGCTGCTGACCGCCATCGCGCTCGCGCTCGGCTGGTCGCCGCGCGGCGGGGCCGGCGGCGCGCTCGCCGTGGCGCTGCTCGTGGCGCTGGGCACGGCGGCGTTCGCGGGGCTGGGGCTGCTGATGGCGGGCACGCTGCGCGCCGAGGCCACGCTCGCGGCGGCGAACCTGGTCTTCGTGCTGCTGCTGGTGGCGGGGGGCGTGCTCGTGCCGCTGGAGAGGTTCCCCGACGGCGTCCGCGCGGTGCTCGACGTGCTGCCGGTCGCGGCGCTGTCCGACGGGCTGCGCGACGTCCTCCGGGACGGCGGCGGCATGCCGTGGGGCGACCTGGGGCTGCTGGCCGGCTGGGCGGTGCTGGGGCTCGGCGCCGCCGCGCGGTTCTTCCGCTGGGAGTGACGGCGCCCGGACGGGCTCACGCGCGGCGGGGAAACGTCCGGCTCACCCCTCGTGAAACCGGGCACAAGGGGCGGCATACGATAGCGCCGTGCAGAACCCCCTCGCCCTCGTCGCCGAGCGCTGGACCCCGACGCAGCAGACGGTCCAGCGCGCGACGCTCTCCGCGCTGCTGATGAGCATCGTCATCGTCGTCACCGGGGGCGCGGTCCGGCTGACGGGCTCGGGGCTCGGCTGCGACACGTGGCCGAAGTGCTCCGACGACAGCCTGCTGGCGACGTCCGAGATGGGCGTGCACGGAGCCATCGAGTTCGGCAACCGGCTCCTCACCTACGTGCTGTGCGCGGCGGTCGGCTGGGCCATCGTCGCCGCCCGCGCCACCAAACCGTGGCGCCGCGAGCTGACGCGGCTGGGCTGGCTGCAGTTCTGGGTGGTCATGGGCAACGCCGTCCTCGGCGGCGCCGCGGTGCTCACCGAGCTGAACCCGTACACCGTCGCCGCCCACTTCCTGCTCGCCACCGGGCTGATCACGGTCACGTACCTCACCTGGCACCGCGCCCGCGAGGGCGACGGCGGGCCCGACATGCTCGTCGGCGTGGTGGTCCGCCGGCTGACCCGGGCGCTGGTGGCGCTGTCCGTCGTGCTGCTGGCCGCCGGCACCGTCGTGACCGGCACCGGGCCGCACGCGGGCGACTCCAGCGACGTGCCCCGGATGGGGTGGATCAGTTGGGACAACGCGGCCCGGGTGCACTCGGCCGCGGCCTGGGGGGTGATCGCCCTCACGGTCGCGATCTGGGTGGCGCTGAAGCTCCTCGACGGCCCGCCGGGGCCGCTGTCCCGCACCCGGGATCTGTTCCTGGTGCTGATGTCGCAGGCCGTCGTCGGCTACGCGCAGTACCTCACGGATGTGCCCGAATACCTCGTCATGATCCACCTGTTGGGTTCGACGCTGGTGTGGATCGCGGTGCTACGGGTGCTGGTCTCGCTGCGGCACCGGCCGCAGACCGGACCCGCGGTGCCGCCTCCGGCGGTGGGTGCGGAGGCGCGGCCGGTGGGGTCCCCGGCTCGGTAGCAGGCCCGCCTCCGGCGGGGACGGGGCGGAAGGATCCGCCACCCCCGCGGTCAGCGCGCCACGGCGCCGCGGTCACGGTCAGGAACCCTTTTCCCCGCCGCCCTCTGCCCCGGCTGCACCACGGCCGTCGCCGGGCTCCGCGGCGGCTTCCGCCGCCGCCTCGGCCGCGACCGCGGGAGGCTCTGCCGGCTCGGGCGCGGACGGTTCGTTCTGCCCGGCCTCCCCGGCGGAAGCCGCCGGCGTGGCCGGCTCCGCCTCGGGCTCACCGCGCTCGACGCCCGGGTTCTCGGGGCCGCCCACCTGGATTCCGGCCATCCGCGTCCACTCGTACGGGCCGGTCCTCACCCCCGCCGCCAGCTCGCCGTCGAAGCTCTCCTGCAGCGCCACCCCCGCGGCCCGCGCCGCCTCCGTCGCGCTCCGCATGCTCGGCGCCACCAGGTCGCCCCACGTCCCGTCCGCCCCGACGAGCACCAGCCGGGCGCCCGGTTCGCCGAGGTACGCGACCTGCCCCCGCGCGCCGCCGTGGCGGCCGGCGAAGGACTCGATCTGCCGGGTGAGCTTGCGGGTCCTGCGGTCGTCGTCGCTCATGCCGCAGATGCTACCCGCCGGTAAGTCAACGCAGGAAGGGATCCACGGCCACCGCGATGAACAGCAGCGACACATAGGTGATGGACCAGTGGAAGAGCCGCATCTCCTTGAGCTTCGCGCCCACGACCCCGCTCTTCGCCCGCCGCAGCAGCCCGTGCGCCTCGCGCAGCCACACCGCGCCGAGCACGGCGGCCACCGCCGGGTAGAACCAGCCGGTGTAGCCCAGCGGCCAGAGCAGCAGCGAGACCGCGACCATCACCCAGCTATAGGCGACGATCTGCCGCGCCACGACCTTGTTCGACGCCACCACCGGCAGCATCGGCACCTTGACCCGCGCGTAGTCGTCCTTGACCTTCATCGACAGCGGCCAGTAGTGCGGCGGCGTCCAGAAGAACATCACCAGAAAGAGGATCAGCGAGGCCCAGGAGACGGAGTTCGTCACCGCGGACCAGCCGATGGCGACCGGCATGCAGCCGGCGATGCCGCCCCAGACGATGTTCTGCGAGGTGCGCCGCTTCAGCAGCATCGTGTAGACGAGGACGTAGAAGAGGTTCGCGCCGAGCGCGAGCGCCGCCGACAGCGGGTTGACGAGCGTGGCGAACCACACAGTGGACACCACGGTCAGGGCGAGGCCGAAGGCCAGCGCCTCGGCCGGCCGGACCATCCCGGTCACCAGCGGACGCTGCTCCGTGCGGTGCATCAGCGCGTCGATGTCCCGGTCCAGGTACATGTTCAGCGCGTTGGCGCCCCCGGCGGAGAGGTAGCCGCCGACGCAGGTGGCGAGCACCAGCCACAGGTCGGGCACGCCCTCGGCGGCCAGGAACATCACCGGAACGGTGGTGATGAGCAGCAGCTCGATGATGCGCGGCTTGGTCAGCGCCACGAACGCCTTGACCCGGGCACCGGTCGGCCGGTGCACAGTGCCCTGCCCGAGTACACCCGCGGGTCGGGATTCGACGGCCGTCACGGACACCTCTGCTCGGGGTCAAGGGATTTCTGTACGTCGTCACTGTAGACGCTGCGTATGGGCCCCCCGCGCGGGGGGTGCCCCGTGTTGGACGGGCTCGGAACCGCCCGCGCGGGGGCGCCCGGACGCCGTCCGGCGGGCGCGACCGGCCCGGCACCGGCAGTCTGGATATCAGCGGGATAGGCTCGAAGGCGCCCGGTGCTTTCCGGTCGCCGGAGTTCCCGACCGTGGAGAGAGGAGCCCTGAACAAGGGTGAGCACGCAGCCGACCACCGACCTCGAGTGGAACGAACTGGACGACCGCGCGGTGGACACCGCACGCGTCCTGGCCATGGACGCCGTACAGAAGGTCGGTAACGGCCACCCCGGCACGGCGATCAGCCTGGCCCCCGCCGCGTACACCCTCTTCCAGAAGGTGATGCGGCACGACCCCGCCGACCCGCAGTGGACCGGGCGGGACCGCTTCGTCCTCTCCGCGGGACACTCCAGCCTGACGCTCTACACCCAGCTCTACCTGGGCGGGTTCGGCCTGGAGCTGGCCGACCTGGAGGCGTTCCGCACCTGGGGCTCCAGGACCCCCGGGCACCCGGAGTACGGGCACACCCCCGGCGTCGAGACGACGACGGGGCCGCTCGGCCAGGGCGTCGCCAACGCCGTGGGCATGGCGATGTCCGCGCGCTACGAGCGCGGCCTGTTCGACCCGGACGCGCCCGCCGGCACCTCCCCGTTCGACCACCACATCTGGGTGGTCGCGGGCGACGGCTGCCTGCAGGAGGGCATCTCGCACGAGGCGTCCTCGCTGGCCGGCCACCAGAAGCTGGGCAACCTCATACTGCTCTGGGACGACAACCACATCTCCATCGAGGGCGACACCGCCGCCGCCGTCTCCGAGGACACCGTCGCGCGCTACGAGGCGTACGGCTGGCACGTCCAGCGGGTCGCGCAGAAGCCGAACGGCGACCTCGACCCCGAGGCGCTGTACCGGGCGTTCCAGGAGGCCAAGGCGGTCACCGACCGGCCGTCGTTCATCGCCGCCCGCTCGATCATCGCCTGGCCGGCCCCGAACGCGCAGAACACCGGGGCCGCGCACGGCTCCGCGCTGGGCGAGGAGGAGGTCGCCGCGACCAAGCGGATCCTCGGCTTCGACCCCGAGCGGCACTTCGAGGTCGACGCCGACGTGCTCGCGCACGCCCGCGCGCTCGGCGAACGCGGCGCGGAGGTGCACGCCGCGTGGGACAAGCAGTTCTCCGTCTGGCGCGAGGAGAACCCCGTGCGCGCCGCCGAGTTCGACCGGATCCGCGCCGGCGAACTGCCCGCGGGCTGGACGGACAGGCTGCCGTCCTTCCCGGCCGGCAAGTCCGTCGCCACCCGCAAGGCGTCGGGCGAGGTGCTGAAGGCGCTCGGCCCGGTGGTGCCGGAGCTGTGGGGCGGCTCCGCCGACCTCGCCGGGTCCAACAACACCACCATTCCCGGCTCGGCCTCGTTCCTGCCCTCCGACAACCCGCTGAGCGGCGCCGACCCGTACGGCAGGACCGTCCACAACGGCATCCGCGAGCACGCCATGGCCGCCGCCATGAACGGCATCACGCTGCACGGCAACACCCGTGTGTACGGCGGCACGTTCCTGGTCTTCTCCGACTACATGCGCAACGCGGTGCGGCTGTCGGCGCTGATGCACCTGCCGGTGACGTACGTGTGGACGCACGACTCCGTCGGCCTCGGCGAGGACGGCCCGACCCACCAGCCCGTCGAGCACCTGGCGAGCCTGCGCGCGATCCCCGGGCTGAACGTGGTCCGCCCCGCGGACGCCAACGAGACGGTCGTCGCCTGGCGCGAGATCCTGCGCCGCTACACCAAGGAGTACGGCGTCGGCGCCCCGCACGGCCTGGCGCTGACCCGGCAGGGCGTGCCGACGTTCGAGACGAACGGTGCCGTCGAGAACACCGCCCGCGGCGGCTACGTGATGTTCGAGGCCGAGGGCCCCGGCGGCGCGCAGGCCGAGCCGCAGGTGATCCTCATCGGCACCGGCTCCGAGGTGCAGCTCGCGGTCGCCGCCCGCGAGCAGTTGCAGGCCGAGGGCGTCCCGACGAGGGTGGTCTCGATGCCGTCCGTGGAGTGGTTCGACGAGCAGCCGCGGGAGTACCGCGACGCCGTGCTGCCGCCCGCGGTCAGGGCCCGGGTGGCGGTCGAGGCGGGCGTCGGGATGACGTGGCGGCGCTTCGTCGGGGACGCCGGACGCATCGTCTCGCTGGAGCACTTCGGCGCCTCCGCCGACTACAAGGTTCTCTTCCGTGAGTACGGGCTCACCGCCGACGCCGTCGCCGACGCGGCCCGGGAATCCCTGCGGGCCTGAAGTCGCTGACGGTTACAGACGGGCACACAGACGATAACGACGGCAGGAGATGCAATACCGATGACCGACGCACTCGAGCGCCTCTCCGGTGAAGGCGTCGCGATCTGGCTCGACGACCTGTCCCGCAAGCGCATCACGTCCGGCAACCTCGCCGAACTGATCGACGAGAGCCACGTCGTGGGCGTGACCACCAACCCCACGATCTTCCAGAAGGCCATCTCGGCGGGCGACGGCTACGACGGCCAGCTCACGGACCTCGCCACCCGGGGCGTCACCGTCGAGGAGGCCGTCCGCATGATCACGACGGCCGACGTACGCGACGCCGCCGACGTGCTCCGCCCGGTGCACGACGCGACCGAGGGCCAGGACGGCCGGGTCTCCATCGAGGTCGACCCGCGGCTGGCCCACCACACCGCCGCCACCATCGCGGAGGCCAAGCAGTTGGCCTGGCTGGTGGACCGGCCCAACCTGTTCGTGAAGATCCCCGCCACCCGCGCGGGGCTCCCCGCCATCACCGAGGTGCTCGGCAAGGGCATCAGCGTCAACGTGACGCTGATCTTCTCCCTGGAGCGCTACCGCGAGGTGATGGACGCCTTCCTCGCCGGCCTGGAGCAGGCGAAGGCCGCGGGTCTGGACCTGGCGGAGATCCGCTCGGTCGCCTCGTTCTTCGTCTCCCGCGTGGACACCGAGGTCGACAGGCGGCTCGACGCCCTGGGCACCGACGAGGCGAAGAAGCTGCGCGGCAGGGCCGCCGTCGCCAACGCCCGGCTGGCCTACGAGGCGTACGAGGAGGTCTTCTCCTCGGACCGCTGGACCGCGCTGGAGAAGGCCGGCGCCCACAAGCAGCGCCCGCTGTGGGCGTCGACGGGCGTGAAGGACAAGGCGTACAAGGACACGCTCTACGTGGACGACCTGGTCGCCCCGGGGACGGTCAACACCATGCCGGAGGCCACGCTGCACGCGGTCGCCGACCACGGCGAGATCCGCGGGGACGAGGTGCGCGGCACGTACGCCGAGGCGCGCGCCGACCTCGACGCCCTGGAGAAGCTGGGCATCCAGTACGACGACGTGGTCGGCGTGCTGGAGGACGAGGGTGTGGAGAAGTTCGCGAAGTCCTGGACCGACCTGCTCGACTCCACCCGGACAGAGCTCGAACGCCGTGCACCGAAGGGGGCGTAGTCGACGGTGACCGGCGCTGACGCCAATCCGCTGCGGGATCCGCAGGACCGGCGGCTGCCGCGGATCGCGGGGCCCTCGGGCCTGGTGATCTTCGGAGTCACCGGCGACCTGTCGCGCAAGAAGCTGATGCCCGCCGTGTACGACCTGGCGAACAGGGGGCTGCTGCCGCCCGGCTTCTCCCTGGTGGGCTTCGCCCGCCGCGACTGGGAGGACGAGGACTTCGCCCAGGTCGTACACGACTCGGTCAAGGAGCACGCCCGCACGCCCTTTCGCGAGGAGGTGTGGCAGCAGCTCTCCGAGGGGTTCCGGTTCGTCCAGGGCGACTTCGACGACGACGACGCGTTCGAGCGGCTGCGCGCCACCGTCGAGGACCTGGACAAGGCGCGCGGGACGGGCGGGAACTTCGCGTTCTACCTCTCCGTCCCGCCGAAGTTCTTCCCGCTGGTCGTCCAGCAGCTCAAGGCGCACCGCCTCACCGACCCGCCCGGCGACTCCTGGCGGCGCGCGGTCATCGAGAAGCCGTTCGGGCACGACCTGAAGAGCGCCAAGGAGCTCAACCGGATCGTCTACGAGGTCTTCGAGCCCGACCAGGTCTTCCGCATCGACCACTACCTCGGCAAGGAGACCGTCCAGAACATCCTGGCGCTGCGCTTCGCCAACACGATGTTCGAGCCGCTCTGGAACAGGTCCTACGTGGACCACGTGCAGATCACCATGGCCGAGGACATCGGCATCGGCGGGCGGGCCGGCTACTACGACGGCATCGGCGCCGCCCGCGACGTCATCCAGAACCACCTGCTCCAGCTCCTGGCGCTGACCGCGATGGAGGAGCCGACGGCGTTCGACGCGCAGGGGCTGGTGGCGGAGAAGATCAAGGTGCTGGAGTCGGTGCACCTGCCCGCCGACCTGGGCCGGCACACGGTGCGCGCGCAGTACGCGGCCGGCTGGCAGGGCGGCGAGAAGGTGCGCGGCTACCTGGAGGAGGACGGCATCGACCCGCACTCCGGGACCGACACCTACGCCGCGATCAAGCTGGAGATCGACAACCGCCGCTGGGCGGGTGTGCCGTTCTACCTGCGCGCCGGCAAGCGGCTCGGCCGCCGGGTCACCGAGATCGCCGTGGTCTTCCAGCGGGCGCCGCACCTGCCCTTCGACACCACCGACACCAGGGAGCTGGGCCAGAACGCGCTGGTGATCCGCGTCCAGCCGGACGAGGGCATCACCGTGCGGTTCGGCTCCAAGGTGCCGGGCACCTCGATGGAGGTGCGGGACGTGACGATGGACTTCGCCTACGGCGAGTCCTTCACCGAGTCCAGCCCCGAGGCGTACGAACGGCTGCTGCTGGACGTACTCCTCGGCGACGCGAACCTCTTCCCCCGGCACCAGGAGGTCGAGCTGTCCTGGAAGATCCTCGACCCGATCGAGGAGCACTGGGCCGCGCACGGCAAGCCCGAGTCGTACACCGCGGGCACCTGGGGACCGCAGGCGGCGGACGAGATGCTGGCACGAGACGGACGGAGCTGGCGGCGGCCATGAACATCGACCTCACCGAGACCACCTCGGCCCAGATCAACGCCGCGCTCGTGGGCGCCCGGCGGGCCACCGGCACGCCGGCGGTCGGGATGGTGCTCACGTTGGTGATAGTCACGGACGAGGGCAACCACTACGACGCGCTCAAGGCCGCCAGCCAGGCGTCCAAGGAGCACCCGTCGCGGATCCTGGTCGTCATCAAGCGCCCCGGCCGCTCCCCGCGCGAGCGCGCGCAGGCGCGGCTGGACGCGGAGGTGCGCGTCGGCAACGAGACGGACACCGGCGAGACGGTGCTGCTGCGGCTGCACGGCGAGCTGGCGGGGCACGCAGCGAGCGTCGTGCTGCCGCTGCTGCTGCCGGACGCGCCCGTGGTGGTGTGGTGGCCGGAGGACGCGCCGGAGAACCCGGCGGAGGACCTGCTCGGCCGGCTCGCCGCCCGCCGGATCACCGACGCGGCGTCCTGCGAGGACCCGGTCGACGCGCTGCGGCAGCGGGCCACGGCGTACGCGCCCGGGGACACCGACCTGGCGTGGACGCGGATCACGCCGTGGCGCAGCGTGCTGGCGTCGGCGCTGGACCAGGGGCACCCGCCCATCGAGTCCGCGGTGGTGGAGGGCGAGGAGTACAACCCCTCCACCGAGCTGCTGGCGCTGTGGCTGGCGGACCGGCTGCACGTGCCGGTGGAGCGCACGGGCTCGCCCGGCCCCGGGCTGACCGCGGTGCGGCTGGTGACGACGGACGGCGTGATCTGCCTCGACCGGCCGAACGGCGCGCTGGCCGAGCTGGCCGTGCCGGGGCAGCCGGAGCGGCACGTGGCGCTCAAGCGGCGCACGACGGCGGAGCTGATCGCGGAGGAGCTGCGGCGGCTGGACCCGGACGAGGCGTACGCGCACGCGGTGGCGTACGGCGTGGAGCGGCTGGCGCCGGCCGGGGCCGTGAAGGCGGACGTGGCGGAAGCGGAAGCCAAGGCGAAAGCGGAGGCCAAGGCCGCGCGGGCCGACGACGGCAAGGACGACGCCGGGAAGGCGCCCGCGAAGAAGGCGGCGGCGAAGAAGCAGCCGGCGAAGCAGGGCGGCGCGAAGTCGCCCTCGGCCGGGACGTCGTGAGCGCGGGCGCCGTGAGCACGCCGCAGATCGTCGTCCACCGCGACAAGGAGCTGATGGCCGAGGCGGCCGCCGCCCGGCTGATCACGAAGCTCGTGGACGCGCAGTCGGCCCGGGGCACGGCGTCGGTGGTGCTCACGGGCGGCCGCAACGGCAACGGGCTGCTGGCGGCGCTGGCCGCCGCGCCGGCCCGGGACGCGGTCGACTGGTCGCGGCTGGACCTGTGGTGGGGCGACGAGCGCTTCCTGCCCCCCGGCGACCCCGACCGCAACGCGACCCAGGCGCGAGCGGCACTGCTGGACGCGGTGCCGCTCGACCCGGCGCGGGTGCACGAGATGCCGGCGGCGCAGGCGGAGTTCGGCGCCGACGCGGACGCGGCGGCGGCGGCGTACGCGCGCGAGCTGGCCGCCGCGGCCCGGCCGGAGGACCACGGTCCTGTCCCGGCGTTCGACGTGCTGCTGCTGGGCGTGGGTCCCGACACGCACGTCGCGTCGCTGTTCCCGGAGCTGCCGGCGGTACGGGAGACGGAGCGGACGGTCGTCGGCGTCCACGGGGCGCCGAAGCCGCCGCCGACGCGGATCTCGCTGACGCTGCCGGCGATCAGGGCGGCGCGGGAGGTGTGGCTGCTGGCGGCGGGCGAGGACAAGGCCCGGGCGGCGGCGATGGCGCTGTCGGGCGCGGGCGAGATCCAGGCCCCGGCGGCGGGCGCCACCGGCCGCACGCGCACCCTGTGGCTCCTGGACCGCCCGGCGGCGGCACTGCTCCCGCCGACGCTGTACCCGCCGGCATCGCCGTAGCGGGATCAGAGCATCGCGCGGGCCAGCGCCACCGCGCCCGCCAGGCCGTCGGGGACCGGGGCCGGGGTCAGGCCGTACGGGCGCATGCGGGCGGTGAAGCGGGGCAGCAGGGGTCCCGCGGGGGCGAGAAGGCCGCCGGTGGTGACCAGAGGTTCGCCGGGCGCCGGGGCGAGCACGGCGACGGTCTCCGCGAGGCGGTCCGCGGCCTCGTCCAGGATCGCCCCGGCCACCGCGTCACCCGCCTCCGCGGCCCGTACGACCACCGGGCACAGCCGCGCGATCTCCACCGGCGCCCCCGCGAACCCGGCGTCCACCAGCGCGATCCGCGCCACGGCGGCCCGCTTCCCGCCCCCACCTCCCGTCGCCGCCGCCAGCACGTCCACCAGCCCCGTCGCCGGCCCCCGACCGTCGAGCGCGCGCAGCGCCGCCCGCAGTGCCTCGCGGGCGATCCAGAAGCCGCTGCCCTCGTCGCCGAGGAGCCATCCGTGGCCGTCGGTCGTCGCCGTCTGCCGGCGGTCCGCGATCCGTGCCGCCGACGCACCGGTGCCGGCGATCACCACCACCCCGGCCGCCGGCGCTCCCGGGCCGGCCGCGAAGGCGATCTCGGCGTCGCCGTGCATCCGCACCCGCGCCTCCCCCACCCCGCAGCGGCGCAGCGCCGCGCGCAGGGCGGCGTGCGTGCGGCGCGTGCCGGCGTCGTCGGGGTCCGCGGGCTCCGCGCCGGCGACGCCCGCGACCAACGCCGCGATCCGCCCCGGGCCGCCCGCCTCCGCCAGCGGCGCCACGCACGCCGTCAGCCGGTCCGTCAGCACCTCCTCGGGCACCGAGCGCGGGTTTCCCGCCCCCGCCGCCGCGGTGCGCAGCGCCGCGCCCCCCGCCGCCCGTGCCAGGGCCGCCCGGGTCCTCGTACCCCCCGCGTCGATGCCGATGACCAGCTTCTCCACTGCCCGCTCCCCGTGGTCGGCGCCGCGTCGCGCCCTTGACGTGCGGTGCGCGACTGCCTGAGATTGACCCCGCGTACGGCACGTTGTCCAGACCACTCCCGGGAGCACCGATGACCCTCCAGCCGATCAGCGCAGCCGCCTTCACCGCCGCCGCCCTGGCCTCACTCCGGCGGGTGGCGGAGGGCCAGCGCACCGAGGTCGGCGCCGCCGCCCGGGTGTTCGCCGACGCGCTGACCGGCGACGGCGTGATCCAGGCGTTCGGCACCGGGCACTCCGAGTCGCTGGCGACCGAGATCGCCGGCCGCGCCGGCGGCTTCGTGCCTACGAACAAGATCGCCCTGCGCGATCTCGTGATCTACGGCGGCGAGCCCCCCGCGCTCCTCGCCGACGCCAAGCTGGAGCGCGACCCCGGCACCGCGCGCCGGCTGTACGAGCTGGCCGCGCCGCACCCCGGGGACGCCTTCGTCATCGCCTCGAACTCCGGCATCAACGGCTGCGTCGTGGAGATGGCCGCCGTCGTCAAGGAGCACGGGCACCCGCTGATCGCGATCACCTCGCTGTCGCACGGCACCCGCGCCGAGTCCCGGCACCCCTCCGGCAAGCGGCTCACCGACCACGCCGACGTCGTGCTCGACAACGGCGCCCCCTTCGGCGACTCCGTGCTCCCGCTGCCGGGCGGCGGTACGGCGTGCGCGGTGTCGTCGATCACCGGCGCGCTGCTCGTGCAGCAGGTCGTCGCCGAGGCGATCCGGCTGCTGCTGGAGCGCGGCGCGACGCCGCCGGTGTACCTGTCGGCGAACATCCCCGAGGGCGACGGGCACAACGCCGCGCTGGAGGCCCGCTACGCGGGCCGGATCCGCCGCGGGGCGTAGCGCAGCAGCACCAGCGCCGAGTCGTCGTGGAGCCCGGGCGCCCAGTCCTCGAGGTCGCGCCGCAGCGCCGCCAGCACGTCCGCGGGCGGTTCCCCGCGCGGCGCGCGGGCGTACCGCTGCGCCAGCGGGAAGAACTCGCCCGCCGCGCTGCGCGCCTCCAGCACGCCGTCGGTGGTCAGCAGCAGCTCGTCGCCGTCGGCGAGCGCCATGGCGCTCTCCTGCGCGCCCTCGGTGGACTTCGCCAGCCCGAGGCCCAGCGGCGGGTCGCCGTGCAGGTCGGCCTCGCGTACGCGCCCCGCGGCGCTGCGCACCAGCGGCGGCGGGTGGCCGTGGTTGAGGACCCGGCACAGGCCCCCCGCGGAGATCGTCAGCAGCAGGACGGTGGCGAAGCTCTCGGAGCCGCCGTCGCGGGCCAGGCTGCGGTCGAGGCGGGCGGCGATCCGGTCCAGTTCCGGCTCCTCGTGGGCGGCCTCGCGGAAGACGCCGATGGCCATGCCGGTGGTGGGGACGACGCCGAGGCCGTGGCCGCGTACGTCGCCGATGACGATGCGCACGCCCCAGCGGGTGCTGAGCACCTTGTAGAAGTCGCCGCCGATCATCGCCTCGTCGGCGGCGGAGCGGTATGAGTGCGCCACGTCCAGCGGTCCCACGCGGGCGGGCGGTGCGGGCAGCAGGGCCTTCTGGGCGACGTTGGCGACCCGGGTGACGCTGGTGAGCCGTTGCTCGCGCGCGGTCCGTTCGCGGTACACGACGAACCCGATCGCGGTGGCGAAGACGATGGCGAGGACGCGCGCGAGGAAGCCGAGGTCGGGCAGGTCGAAGTTCCACAGGCTCAGCAGGGTGCCCAGCGCCAGCGCCACCAGGCCCGAGACGAGGATCGCCCGTCTCGTGCCGTCGATCGCGACGAACACCGGCACGACGGCGAACAGGCCCGACACCGTCTGCCCCCGCGAGCCGACGATGTCCACGACGGTGACCGCCGCGAGGAACAGCCCGGCGACCCGGTACGAGGTCCCGCGCAGCACCCGCATATCCCCAGGCTGCCGCGCGGGATCCGGTACCGCCAGCAGAAGGCCGCCGAACGCCGCAGGTCAGCGCCCTCAACGGGCCTCAGCCGTCGTCGGCGCCCCTCGTACGGCCCTCAGCGGCCCCGCAGCGCCCGGTAGGCGTCGACCAGCGCCAGCGTCGAGCTGTCCAGCCCCGCCACCTCCGCACCGTCCGCGAGCGCCGGCTCCAGCCGCTTGGCGAGCACCTTGCCCAGCTCGACGCCCCACTGGTCGAAGGAGTCGATGTCCCAGACCGCGCCCTGCACGAACACCTTGTGCTCGTACAGCGCGACGAGCTGTCCCAGTACCGAGGGCGTGAGGCCGTCGGCCAGGATCGTCGTCGTCGGGTGGTTGCCCGGGAACGTACGGTGCGGCACCTGCGCCGCGGGCACGCCCTCGGCCGCCACCTCCGCCGCCGTCCTGCCGAAGGCGAGCGCCTGGCCCTGGGCGAAGAGGTTGGCCATCAGCAGGTCGTGCTGCCCGGCCAGCTCGCCCAGCTCGGCCACCGGCCGGGCGAAGCCGATCAGGTCGGCGGGGATCATCTTGGTGCCCTGGTGCAGCAGTTGGTAGTACGCGTGCTGGCCGTTGGTGCCGGGCGTGCCCCAGACCACGGGCCCGGTCTGCCAGCCGACCCGCTCGCCGCCGCGGTCGGTGGCCTTGCCGTTGGACTCCATGTCGAGCTGCTGAAGATAGGCGGTGAACTTCGACAGGTAGTGGCTGTACGGGAGCACGGCGTGGGACTGCGCGTCGAAGAACTCGCCGTACCAGACGCCGAGGAGCCCCAGCAGCAGCGGCGCGTTCTCCTCCGGCGGCGCGGTGCGGAAGTGCTCGTCGACGAGCCGGAAGCCGGCCAGCATCTCGCGGAAGGCGACGGGGCCGATGGCCACCATCAGGGACAGGCCGATGGCGGAGTCGTACGAGTAGCGCCCGCCGACCCAGTCCCAGAACTCGAACATGTTGTCCGTGTCGATGCCGAACTCGGCGACCTTCGCGGCGTTGGTCGACAAAGCGACGAAGTGCTTGGCGACCGCCTCGTCCCCGGCGCCGAGGCCCGCCAGCAGCCAGCGCTTCGCGGCCGTGGCGTTGGTGATCGTCTCGATGGTGGTGAAGGTCTTGGAGGCGATGACGAACAGCGTGGTCTCGGGGTCGAGGTCGCGCACCGCCTCGTGCAGGTCGGCGCCGTCGACGTTGGAGACGAAGCGGACGGCCAGATCCCGCTGGGTGTACGCGCGCAGCGCCTCGTACGCCATGGCCGGGCCCAGGTCGGAGCCGCCGATGCCGACGTTCACGACGGTGCGGACCGGCTTGCCGGTGTGGCCGCGCCAGTCGCCGGAGCGGACCCGGTCGGCGAAGGTCGTCATCCGGGTCAGCACGTGGTGCACGCCGGGGACCACGTCCACCCCGTCCACCTCGACGGACTCGGCGCTGGGCGCGCGCAGCGCGGTGTGCAGCACGGCGCGGTCCTCGGTGATGTTGATCTTCTCGCCGCGGAACATCGCGTCGCGCAGCTCGGCGACACCGGTCGCGGCGGCCAGGTCGCGCAGCAGACGGAGCGTCTCGTCGGTGACGAGCTGCTTGGAGTAGTCCAGGTAGAGATCGCCGACGCGGAGCGTGTACCGGCGGCCGCGCTCGGGGTCGGCGTCGAACAGCTCGCGCAGGTGCGTGGCGCCGAACTCCTCGCGGTGCTTGGCGAGTGCGTGCCACTCGGGGGTCTGGTCGAGCCTGGTGCGTGACGTGGTGTCGGCCATGGCACCCAACCTAATTGATCCCCGAGCGCACCGCCGGTCCGAGGGCGGCCACCCCGAGGCCGACGAGGACGGCGGCGGCGAGCGCCGGGGTGTGCGCTCCCAGGGAGCCGGCGAGCACGCCGCCGAGCACGGCCCCCAGCGGCACCACGGAGATCGACAGGGTACGGAACGCGGCGCTGACCCGGCCGATGGCGCCGGCGGGGCTGCGCCGCTGCAGCACGGTGACCTCGGTGGCGGTCCAGAGCATCCCGGCGAAGCCGAGCACGGCGAGCGCGGCACCGGCCGCGGGCAGGCCGCGCGCGGTGCCGAAGGCCGTCAGGCACGCCACCTGGGCGAGGCCCGCGCAGACCAGGGTGCGCGGCGCGCCGAGGGCGGCGACGACACGGCCCGCGCCCAGGCCGCCGGCGACGCTCCCGATGCCGTACGCGGTGAGCACGAGGGCGTAGCCCGTGGTGCCGGCGCCGAGCCGGCCGGTGAGGTGCAGGACGAGGGTGGCGACGAGGGCGCCGAAGCCGGTGTTGGCCACGACGGTGGCCGCGCAGATGCCCCGGAGCACCGGATCGGCCCACAGCGCCCGCAGCCCGTCGGCGACGTCCCGGCGCAGCGGGGTCCGGGGCCGCCGCGCGGCCGGGCGGGGGCGGTGCGGCAGCCCGGCGACGAGCGCGGCGGCCAGCAGGTACGAGGCGGCGTCCACGGCGTACGGCACGGCCGCCCCCGCGCCGACGAGCACGGGCACCAGCGGGGTGCCGGCGAAGCGGTGCACGGCCTCCTGACCGGCCAGCAGCCGCCCGTTCGCGGTGCCGAGCGCGGTGGCGGGCACGACGGCGGGCAGCAGGGCGGTGGCGGCGTTGTCGAAGACGGTCTGGAGCGTGGTGAGCGCGAAGGCGAGGACGAGGAGCAGGGCGATGCCGGCCCGGTCCAGCCACACCGCGAGCGCGAACGCGGCCATGAGCAGCCCGCGCAGCACGTCGGTGATCCACATCGCGCGCCGCTGGTCGACGCGGTCGGCCAGCGCCCCGCCGAGCAGCCCGAAGAGCAGCCAGGGCAGGAAGCCGCAGGCGGTGACGAGCGCGACGAGCAGCGCGGAGTCGGTCAGCTCGACGGCGAGCAGCGGCAGTGCGGCACCCCGCAGGGCGTCGCCGAAGCGGGAGACGACGGCGGCGGACCACAGCCGCCCGAACCCGCCGCGCCAGGGCGGTGCGGCGCTCTGCCGCGGAGGTACGGCCTCGGATCGCATGCCGGGACCGTAGGTACGCGGGTGTGCCGGGCGCCTCGGGCGGTTGCCCTATCCGCCGCCTCAGATCGGGCGGCCGGTCCCCCGGCGGCGCGGAGAGGCGCGCGGGGGCGCGCTGCCGGTGCCGGTGCCGGTGCCGGTGCCGTGGAGGATGCGGGTGCCGCCGTCGCGGTGTGGCCGCGGCCCGGGCGGCTCGGCGTCAGGCAGGGCCTGGGGCCGGGGGCCGCCCGCGAGCACGGCGGTGGTTCAGATCTCGCCGCGGAGCTTGGCGAGGGCTTCGGCGAGGATGGCTTCGCCGTCGGCGTCGCTGCGCCGCTCGCGCACGTACGCGAGGTGCGTCTTGTACGGCTCGGTGCGCGGCGGGTCCGGCGGGTTGTCCCGGTCCTGGCCCGCCGGGAAACCACAGCGCGGGCAGTCCCAACTGTCCGGGATCTGTGCGTCGGTGGCGAAGCTGGGTCGGGTCTCGTGCCCGTTGGAGCACCAGAAGGAGACCCGCAGGCGCGGGGCCGACTCGCCCCGCTCCGCCTCCCCCATCGGCCCGGCGCCGACCCGGCTTCCACGGATCGCGTTGCCACTTGCCACGGTCGTAACTCCCTGCGTGAAATGCGGCGAGGCATCGTCGGCGACCCCGCCGCGGGCGCCCTAGTCTACGTACCGTCGGTCGCTGTGGTGGCTCAGCCGTCGAACTTCATCATCAGTCGAACTTCATAATCAGGCCCAGCACGACGATGATGGCGAACCAGATCACGCCGACGACCACGGTGATCCGGTCGAGGTTGCGCTCGGCGACGGAGGAGCCGCCGACGGAGGACTGCATGCCGCCGCCGAACATGTCGGACAGGCCGCCGCCCTTGCCCTTGTGCATGAGGACGAGCATCATCAGCAGCCCGCTGAAGATGATCAGGGCGATGGAGAACGCCACGGTCACGGCTTTTCCAACTCTCTCGGTGACGGACGGGTACGGAAGGGGCCGGCGCAGTCATCCTGCGTGACCCCCGCCAGCCTACGACGAACAGGCGGCCCGGGCCTACTCCCCGGCTGGGGGGAAGTGGCCCGGGGCCGCCGGCCTCACTGGTCGCGGAAGCGGACGATCTTGACGAACTCGTCGGCGTCGAGCGAGGCGCCGCCGATCAGCGCGCCGTCCACGTCGGGCTGGGCCATGATCGCCGCGACGTTGCCGCTCTTGACGGAGCCGCCGTACTGGATGCGTACCGCGCCCGCCACGTCCTCGTCGTACAGCTCGCCCAGCCGCCGCCGGATCGCGCCGCAGACCTCCTGGGCGTCCTCCGGGGTGGCGACCTCGCCGGTGCCGATGGCCCACACCGGCTCGTACGCGACGACGATGCTCTCCGCGTCCGCCGCGCCGACGTCCTGCAGCGCCCCGTCGAGCTGCGCGAGGGTGTGCGCGACCTGGTCGCCGGCCTTGCGCACGTCCAGACCCTCGCCGATGCACAGGATGGGCGTGATGCCGTACTTGAACGCGGCCTTCACCTTGGCGTTGACGAGCGCGTCGTCCTCGCCGTGGTACTGCCGCCGCTCGGAGTGGCCGACGACGACGTACGTGCAGTGGAGCTTGGCCAGCATCGGGCCCGAGACGTCGCCCGTGTAGGCGCCGGCGTCGTGCGGCGAGATGTCCTGGGCACCGTACTTGATCTTCAGCTTGTCGCCGTCCACGAGCGTCTGCACCGAGCGCAGATCGGTGTACGGCGGCAGGACCGCGACCTCGACGGCCTCGTAGTCCTTGTCGTGGAGCGCGAAGGCGAGCTTCTGGACGTGTGCGATGCCCTCGAGGTGGTTGAGGTTCATCTTCCAGTTGCCCGCCATGAACGGGATGCGGGTGGGCTTGTCGGTCATCGTTCTGCTCAGTCCTCCAGTGCGGCGAGGCCGGGGAGCGTCTTGCCCTCGAGGTATTCGAGGCTGGCGCCGCCACCGGTCGAGATGTGGCTGAATGCCCGTTCGTCGAAGCCCAGGATCCGCACCGCGGCGGCGCTGTCGCCGCCGCCGACGACGGAGAACGCGGAGCTGTCCACCAGGGCCTGCGCGACCGCGCGGGTGCCCTCGGCGTAGTCGGGGTGCTCGAAGACGCCCATCGGCCCGTTCCAGAAGACCGTGGCGGCGTCGGCGATCTTCGAGGCGAAGAGGCGGCCGGACTCCGGGCCGATGTCCAGCCCCATCATGTCGGCGGGGATGGCGTCGGCCGGTACGGTCACGGGCTCGGTCGGCGCCTGCGCCTTGACGTCCGGGAACTCCCGGCCGGCGACCACGTCGACGGGAAGCACGAACTCCACGCCGAGTCGCTCGGCCCGCGCCAGGTACTCGCGGACGGCGGGCACCTGCTCCTCCTGCAGCAGGCTGGATCCGACCTCGTACCCCTGGGCCTTGAGGAAGGTGTACGCCATGCCGCCCCCGATGAGGATGCGGTCGGCCTTCTCCAGCAGGTGGTCGATGACCCCGAGCTTGTCGGAGACCTTGGCGCCGCCGAGCACGACCGCGTACGGCCGCGCGACGTCCTCGGTGAGCTTGCGCAGGACGCCCACCTCGGCGGCGATGAGGTAGCCGACGTAGTGCGGCAGCCGGGCGGGCAGGTCGTACACCGAGGCGTGCTTGCGGTGGACGGCGCCGAAGCCGTCGCCCACGTACACGTCGGCCAGCCCGGCCAGCTCGTCGGCGAACGCGCCGCGCGCGGCGTCGTCCTTCGCGGTCTCGCCGGGGTTGAACCGCAGGTTCTCGAGCAGCGTGACCTCGCCGTCGCCGAGCCCGGCGACGGTGGCCTTCGCGCTCTCGCCCACGGTGTCCGTGGCGAACTCCGTCTTCTTCGCGGAGTCCCCGAGCAGTTCGCCCAGCCGGCGCGCCACCGGTGCGAGGGAGAACGCCGGATCCGGCGCGCCCTTGGGGCGGCCGAGGTGGGAGGCGACGACCACCCGCGCGCCGGCCTCGGCCAGCTTGGCGATCGTCGGGGCGACGGCGCGGATGCGGCCGTCGTCGGTGATGGTGGTGCCGTCCAGCGGCACGTTGAGGTCGGCGCGGACGAAGACCCGCTTGCCGGCGATGCCTTCGCCGAGGAGGTCGTCGAGCGTCTTCATGGAGACTCCTGCGTCACTGCTGACACCGCCCGCACGCCGCCGCGAAGCGGCGCGCGCGGCGGCCCGGTCGTCGGAACGAGCGGGGCCCCGCCGCCGTGCGGCGGCCGGGCCCCGGCCCACGTGAGGTGTACGGGGAGCCGCGGCGCCCCGGCTGCCGCCCGGCAGGGCCGGCGCGGCGGGTGTGCCGCCCTCAGAGGCGCTCGCCGACGAAGGAGGTGATGTCGACCAGGCGGTTGGAGTAGCCCCACTCGTTGTCGTACCAGCCGACGATCTTGACCTGCTTGCCCTGCGCCATCGTCAGCAGGGAGTCGAAGGTGCAGGACGGCGCGGTGTTGACGATGTCCGAGGAGACGATCGGGTCCTCGGTGTACTCCAGGATGCCCTTGAGCTGGCCCGTGGCGGCCTTCTGGTACGCGGCGTTGACCTCGTCCTTGGTGACCTCGCGGCTCAGCTCGACCACCAGGTCGGTGACGGAGCCGGTGGGCACCGGCACGCGCATGGCGATGCCGTCCAGCTTGCCCTTGAGCTGCGGCAGGACGAGCGCGGTGGCCTTCGCGGCGCCGGTGGTGGTCGGGATGATGTTCTCGGCGGCGGCGCGGGCGCGGCGCAGGTCCTTGTGCGGGAAGTCCAGGATGCGCTGGTCGTTGGTGTAGGCGTGGACGGTGGTCATCATGCCCTGCACGATGCCGAAGTTCTCGTCCAGCACCTTGGCCATCGGGGCGACGCAGTTCGTCGTACACGAGGCGTTGGAGATGATGTGGTGGGAGGCCGGGTCGTAGGAGTCCTCGTTGACCCCCATCACGATGGTGATGTCCTCGCCCTTGGCGGGCGCGGAGATGATGACCTTCTTGGCGCCGGCGTCGAGGTGCTTCTTCGCGTCCTCGGCCTTGGTGAAGATGCCGGTGGACTCGATGACCACGTCCACGCCGAGGTCGCCCCAGGGCAGGTTCGCCGGGTCGCGCTCGGCGAGCATCCTGATGGCGCGCCCGCCGACGGTGATCGCGTCGGCGGTGTGGCTCACCTCGGCCTTGAGCTTGCCGAGCAGGGTGTCGTACTTCAGCAGGTGTGCGATGGTCGCGGCGTCACCCAGGTCGTTGAACGCCACGACCTCGATGTCCGCACCCTGGTCCAGGATGGCGCGGAAGTAGTTGCGGCCGATGCGGCCGAAGCCGTTGATGCCTACGCGGATCGTCACGAACCGATCTCCTCGTTGGTACGCCGGTCCTTCATCGACCGGTGCTCTGACTGGGAATCCCCGACCACTGCCGACCCTACCGCTTCCGCCCCCGCGGGGGGCCCGGACCCCGCCGGTGACGCCGACGGCGGCCCGAACCCTCGAGCGGGGCTGCGGGCCGCCGCGGCGATCCGGCGTCGTCGCCGGTCAGCGGGCCTGTGTCAGCGCCTCAGATGGGACAGTGCGCGGCTCAGAAGAGCGGCGCGTGCGGCCGGGTCGCCGAGGTGCTCGACCCCGAAGCCGACGAGGACGGTGTCGCGGGTGGAGACGGCCGCGTAGCTCTCGAAGAGCTTGCCGGAACGCGCCCAGTCGGCCTCGGCCGCGGGGCTGCCGGGCGGCGGTCCCGGCGTCGACCAGGCGCCGAGTCCGCTCTCGAAGCCCTCGGCGTCGCGCTCTGCGCCGCCCACGACGACGGCGGTGTCGTCGGCGAAGACGCCGCTGCCGCCGGTCCCCGGGTCCGTGACGTACGACAGGGAGAGTTCGACCTGCTTGCCGGCGTAGGCGGACAGGTCGTACGCAACTTCCTGCCAGCCGCCGGAGGAGTCCGTCAGGCCGTGCCAGGCGCCGCTGGTGCCGCTCGCGGTGCAGCCGTCGGCTCCCTGCGTGAGGTAGCGGCGCAGGAAGGGGTGGGCCTGGATGAAGAAGCCCGCGCCGCACTCCTCGGGCACCTGGTCCGTGGTGGCCCCGCCGGCCTCCGGCAGCGTCGTCCAGTCCTCACCGCCTGCGGTGCGGGCCTCCAGCAGGACGAAGTCGTAGCCGGGTTCGGTGTCCCAGTTGAGCGCGGTGCGCAACTCGGGTGCCTCGGCGGCGGTGACGCCGGTGAGGTCGACGGTGCGGGTGAGCCGCTGCCAGTCGTTGTTCTCGTGCCCGGCGATCGTCATCCACTCACCCTCGTACGGGGCGTACGGGTTGACGCCGCCCTCGTACGTCCCGGCCTGCGCGGACGCGAACTGCGGGAACTCGGCGGGCGGCAGCGCGTCGGAGGTGACGGTGTACGCGCCGGCGCCGTCCAGCGGGTTGCCGCCCCCGGCGTCGCCGAGGCTCCCGTTCGCGCCGCGCAGTGCGCCGGCGCCGGTGAAGCCGCCGGGCCCGACGGTGGCGGAGCGGGAGTAGGCGCCCAGGTAGTACTGGCTGAAGTCGTCCGTCTCGGCCCGGCCGACGAGCGCGTCGCCGCCGGCCTGCTCGCCGGCCTCGACCAGCTTGCCGCCCTCGTTGAGGTAGGCGCGCAGGGCGAGTTGGGTGTCGCCGCCGGGGGCGCCGGCGCCGGTGTAGTGCACGACGCCGCGGAAGTGGCCGAGGACGCCGAGGGCGTGCGGGGGCCCCTGGACGGCGACGTCCCAGACGGCGGCGGAGCGGCCGGAGGCGCGCAGGGCGTCGACGTAGGTGCGCGCGTGCCGGGCCTCGGCGCCCTCCTCGGCGACGACGAGGACGTCGGCGCGGGGGCGCTCGGCGACGGTGAACGTGAAGTGCTCGCTCGCGGTGCGCTTGCCGGTGCGGGTGCGGCCCGTGAACCAGACCTCCACCTCGTCGCCGGGCCCGACGTCCTCGACCTCGGCGCGGTACTCGTCGAAGAGGACGTTGTCCTCGCCGCCGTAGGTCTCGCCGCCCTTCCAGGGCCGGACGTCCTCGTCGCGGGTACGGCCGTCGTTGACGCGGTAGTTCAGCTCCTTGTCCCGTACGGACTTGCGGGCGACGACGGAGACTTCCTGATCGGCGCCGCCGGCGCGGTGCCCGCGGGAGCGGGCGTAGGAGGTGTCGAACTCGTCGAGTGTGAAGTCCGGGGCCTCGATGCCGACGGAGGACGACGGCTGGTCGGGGTGGGCGGCGGTCTCGGCGACGGAGAGGGCGAAGGGGATGTTCTTGGCGAACTCGTCCTGGATCAGCTTCTCGTCGTCGGGGAAGTTGAAACCCGACTGGCAGTCGCCGGGGTGCCAGGCGTCGTCGGGGTCGATGGCGGACGCCGTCTGACAGGTCGTCATCTCCGGGGTGAACATCATCATCCCGTTGACGTTGGCGGCGTGGCCGTCGGCTTCGCCGTTGGTGGTGTACAGCTCGGAGGAGACCTGGGGGCGGTAGCCGGGGACGGCGGAGTTCTCCGGGGTGCCGGCGAGCGCGCGGTAGAGCACGTCGTCGGGGGTGTCGGTGGCGACCTGCCAGCCGACGCCGTAGAGGATCAGTTCGGCGGCGGAGTGGTAGTTGATCCCGTACTCGAAGCCGATGCGCTTCTGGAAGGCGTCGACGGCGCGGGTCTCGGGTTCGGAGGCGGGTCCGGGGCCGCGGTAGGTCTCGCTGCGCGGGCTGGGCGAGGAACCCTCGTTGTCGTAGCCCCACTTGTAGGAGAAGTTGCGGTTCAGGTCCACGCCGTCGCCGGCGGTGTACTGTCCGTCGCCGTTGACGTCGCGCATGTTCTTGCGCCAGAGGCGCGCGCCGTCGGGGTCGTGCGTCCAGTCGTAGCCGTCGGGGTTGGCGGACAGCACGAACCACAGCTCGGTGGAGTCGACGATCCGGGTGAGCTTGCGGTCCGTACCGTAGCCGTCGAGGAAGTGGTGCAGCAGCCGGCGCGTCATCTCCGGGGTGATCCACTCGCGGGCGTGCTGGTTGGACATGTAGAGCACGGCGGGCTTGGCGCCGTCCCGGACCGTCCTGGCGCCCCTGGTGAGTTTCAGGGCGAGGATGTCCCGGCCCTGGAGGGTCGTGCCGATCGAGACGAGCTTGGTGAGCTTCGGGTACTGCCGGGCGATCCCGGCCAGTTCCTCCTGCAGCCCGCCCGCACCGCCGTACGGGCGGAAGACGCCCTCGGCCGCGGCCTCGGTGCGCGCCTCGGCGCGGGCCGGGACGGTGCGCTCGGTGAGGTCGACGCCCTGCCGCTCCAGGTCCGCGGCCTGGGCGTCGGTCAGGAACAGCTCGACCTCGGCGGTGCCGCGGGCCGGGGCCCGCTCGCCGAGTTCGTGGGCGTCCTGCCCCGCGGCGAGCAACAGCGGGACCTGGGCGCGGGTGACGTCCGCGGTGAAGACCTTGACCTCGTCGGCGCCGGCCCCGGCGGCCGGGGCCGGCCCGTCGCCGGGGACGGCACCGGCGGTGGGCGCGGCGGCGAGGCCGCCGAGCAGCAAGGCGGCTGACGCGAGGATCGCACCGGCTCTTCGTCTCATGTGCCCCCCTTTGGGGTTGCCTGTCTGGTGGCCGAACAGCAGTCAGGCTGCGGGTCGCTCATGTCCACGTCAAGATGCCGGAGGGGCGGAGAACCCGCGGTGCGGACGCGGGGCAGGGGACGCCCGGGGGACGGGAGACGGGAGCGGAGCAGCAGCCGGCGGACGGGCGGACGGGGCGTCAGCCCACCATCTCCTCCGTCAGGTTCGCCTCCGTGCCGGGGATGCCGAGGTCGCCGGCGCGCTTGTCGGCCATGGCGAGCAGCCGGCGGATACGCCCCGCGACCGCGTCCTTCGTCAGCGGCGGGTCGGCGAGGGCGCCCAGCTCCTCCAGCGACGCCTGCTTGTGCTCCATGCGCAGCCGGCCGGCCGCCGCCAGGTGCTCCGGCACCTCGTCGCCGAGGATCTCCAGGGCCCGCTGCACCCGCGCGCCCGCCGCGACCGCCGCGCGCGCGGAGCGGCGCAGGTTGGCGTCGTCGAAGTTGGCCAGCCGGTTGGCCGTGGCGCGCACCTCGCGCCGCATCCGGCGCTCCTCCCAGGCCAGCACCGACTCGTGCGCGCCGAGCCGGGTGAGCAGGGCGCCGATGGCGTCCCCGTCCCGTACGACCACGCGGTCCACGCCGCGCACCTCGCGGGCCTTGGCCGGGATGCTGAGCCGGCGGGCGGCGCCGACCAGGGCGAGGGCCGCCTCCGGGCCCGGGCAGGTGACCTCCAGCGAGGAGGAGCGGCCCGGCTCGGTCAGGGAGCCGTGGGCGAGGAAGGCGCCGCGCCAGGCGGCCTCGGCGTCGCAGGTGGCGCCGGAGACGACCTGCGGGGGCAGCCCGCGGATGGGCCGGCCGCGGCCGTCGACCAGGCCGGTCTGCCGGGCCAGTTGCTCACCGCCGGCGACGACGCGGACCACGTACCGGCTGCTGCGGCGCAGCCCGCCCGGGGCCATGACGATCATCTCGGAGCCGTGCCCGAAGATCTCCAGGATGTCCTTCTTCAGCCGGCGCGCGGCGACCCCGGTGTCCAGCTCGGCCTCGATCACGATCCGGCCGCTGACCAGGTGCAGCCCGCCGGCGAACCGCAGCGTGGATGAGACCTCCGCCTTGCGGCAGCACGTGCGGGTCACGGGGAGCCGCGAGATCTCGTCCTTCACCGCTGCCGTCATCGCCATGGCCCGATCCTTCCATGCATCCGAAAAATACGGTCGTACGCGGCGGCCAGCAGCTCCGGATCGTGCCGGGGAGTCCCGTCGGTCCGCGCCACCGGCGCCAGCTCGACCGAGCCCTCAAGCTCTTTCGCAGCCTCGCGCAACCCGTCGCGCTCTGCCGCGCCGGGCACTGCATCCTTGTCGGCCAGCACCACGTCGAAGGCGAGTTTAGGGGCGTGTCGTCGCAAAACCTCCAAATGACGCCGCGGGGAAAATCCGTCCGTTTCCCCCGGCTGCGGGGCGAGGTTCAGGGAGAGGACCTTGCGGGCCTTGGTCTCCACCAGGGCCTCGCGCAGATCGGGCACCAGCAGGTGCGGGATGACGGAGGAGAACCAGGAGCCCGGGCCGAGCACCACCCAGTCCGCCTCGCGGACGGCCTCGACGGCGGCCGGGACGGCCGGCGGGTCGGCGGGCACCAGGTGGACCTGCTGCACCTCGCCGGGCGTGAGCGCCACGGTGGCCTGGCCGGCCACCGTGGTGACCTGCTCGGGGTGCTCCGGCGCGTGGCCGCGCACGTCGGCGCGCAGCTCCAGGGGCACCGCGGACATCGGCAGCACCCGGCCGTGTGCGCCCAGGAGCGTACCGACCAGGTCGAGGGCCTGGACGTGGTCGCCGAGCTGCTCCCAGAGCGCGACGATCAGCAGATTGCCGACGGCGTGGTCGTGCAGCTCGCCCTGGCTGGTGAAGCGGTGCTGGATGACGCGGGACCAGGTCTGGCCCCAGTCGTCGTCGCCGCAGAGCGCCGCCAGCGCCTTGCGCAGGTCGCCCGGCGGCAGCACGCCCAGCTCGGCGCGGAGCCGGCCGGACGAGCCGCCGTCGTCGGCGACCGTGACGACCGCGGTGAGATCGCCGGTGATCCGGCGCAGCGCGGCGAGGGAGGCCGACAGGCCCATCCCCCCGCCGAGCGCGACCACCTTCGGCTGCGAACCGGGCCTGCGTGCGCCCCGGCGGCGCAGCCGGAGGTTCCGGCCGCCGGCGATCCGGCTCACTCGCGCCCCATGTCCCGGTGGACGACGACGGTCTCGATCCCGTCCGAGGCGAGCCGGCGGGCCAGCCGCTCGGACATCGCGACGGAGCGGTGCTTGCCGCCGGTGCAGCCGACGGCGACGGTCACGTACCGCTTGCCCTCGCGCCGGTACCCCTCGGTGACCAGGTGCATCAGCTCCGCGTAGCCGTTGAGGAACTCCTTGGCGCCCGGCTGGTTGAAGACGTACTGCGCGACGTCCTCGTTCAGCCCGGTGAACTGGCGCAGCTCGGGGACCCAGTGCGGGTTCGGCAGGAAGCGGCAGTCCACCACCAGGTCGGCGTCCACGGGCAGGCCGTACTTGTAGCCGAAGGACATCACCGTGGCCCGCAGCTCGGGCTCCTCGCCGCCGGCGAACTGGGCGTCCATCTTCGCGCGCAGCTCGTGCACGTTCAGGCTGGAGGTGTCGATCACCAGGTCGGCGTCGCCGCGCAGCTCGCGCAGCAGGTCGCGCTCGGCGGTGATGCCGTCGAGGATCGTGCCGTCGCCCTGCAGCGGGTGCGGGCGGCGTACGGACTCGAAGCGGGCCACCAGCGAGTTGTCCGCCGCCTCCAGGAAGACGATGCGCCGGGGAACGTGCTTCTCCTTCAGGTCCGCCAGGGACTCCTTCAGATTGTCGAAGAAGCGCCGGCCGCGGACGTCCACGACGACCGCGATCCGCGCCACGTTCCCCTGCGAGCGGGCACCCAGCTCCACCATGGTGGGGATGAGGGCGGGCGGCAGGTTGTCCACGACGAACCAGCCGAGGTCCTCCAGGCACTTCGCGGCGGTGCTCCGGCCGGCACCCGACATCCCGGAGATGATCACCAGCTCGGGGATGCCCGCCTGCCCGGAGTCACCCGTCTCGCCCTGCCCGGGGGCAAGGTCACCCGTGGTCACGGCGGTCTCGTCGGTCTCGTCTGTCCCGTGCTCGTTCATCGTTCTGTCCCCCGGTCCTCACTCGTCCATGATCTCTCCGGTGGCGGTGTTCACCGCCGGCGCGGCCGGTGCCGATTGCGCGAGGGTCGCGGCGATGTTTTCGGCCGTCTTGCGGCCGATGCCGGGAACCTCACAGATCTGATCAATAGTCGCAGCTCTGAGCCGTTTCACCGAACCGAAATGTTTCAGGAGCGCCCGGCGGCGGCTCTCGCCCAGCCCTGGCACGTCGTCCAGCGGTCCGGCCTTCATGCTCCTGGCCCGCTTCTTGCGCTGGTAGGCGAGGGCGAAGCGGTGGGCCTCGTCCCGTACGCGCTGCAGCATGTACAGGCCCTCGCTGCTGCGCGGCAGGATGACGGGGTCGTCGCCGTGCGGCAGCCAGACCTCTTCGAGGCGCTTGGCGAGGCCCACGACGGCCACGTCGTCCACGCCCAGCTCGTCGAGGGCCCGCTTGGCGGCGGCGACCTGCGGCTGACCGCCGTCGACGACCACGAGCTGGGGCGGGTACGCGAACTTCCGGGGCCGCCCGGTGTCGGGATCCCGCCCGGCGGGCCCGTCCCCCATCGCGACCGCGGGGGCGTCCCCGTGACTGCGCTCGGCCGCCGCCTCGGCCTCAGGATCACCCCACTCCCCCGTCTTCTGCTTCTCCTGCACGTACCTCCGGAACCTGCGGGTGACCACCTCGTGCATCGCGCGCACGTCGTCCTGGCCGGTGAAGCCCTTGATCTCGAAGCGGCGGTACTCGCTCTTGCGGGCGAGGCCGTCCTCGAAGACGACCATGGAGCCGACGACGTCGTCGCCCTGCAGGTGGGAGATGTCGTAGCACTCGATGCGCAGCGGCGCGGAGTCCAGCTCCAGCGCCTCGGCGATCTCCTCCAGCGCCCGCGAGCGGGTGGTCAGGTCGGAGGCGCGCTTGGTCTTGTGCAGGGCGAGGGCCTGCTGCGCGTTCCGCGCGACCGTGGCGAGCAGGTCCTTCTTGTCGCCGCGCTGCGGCACCCGCAGGTCCACCCGGGCCCCGCGGCGCTCGGTGAGCCACTCCCGCACGGGCCCCGCCGGCTCCGGCAGCGCCGGCACCAGCACCTCGCGCGGGATGCCCTCGGCCTGCTCGTCGCCGTAGAGCTGCTGCAGCGCGTGCTCCACGAGACCAGCGGTGTCGACGGCCTCCACCCGGTCGGTGACCCAGCCCCGCTGGCCGCGGACCCGGCCGCCGCGGACGTGGAAGATCTGCACCGCCGCCTCCAGCTCGTCCTCGGCGAGGGCGACCAGGTCGGCGTCGGTGGCGTCGGCGAGGACGACCGCGTTCTTCTCCATGGCGCTCGTCAGCGCCCCTATGTCGTCACGCAGCCGCGCTGCCTTCTCGTACTCCATCTCGTCTGCGGCCTCGTGCATCTGCCGCTCCAGCCGCTTCAGGTACGTCCCCGTGCGGCCCGCCATGAAGTCGCAGAACTCCTCGGCCAGCTCCCGGTGCTCCGCGGCCGTGACCCGGCCGACGCAGGGCGCGGAGCACTTGTCGATGTACCCCAGCAGGCAGGGCCGGCCGATCTGCTCGCTGCGCTTGAACACCCCGGCGGAACAGGTCCGCACCGGGAAGGCGCGGAGCATGAGGTCGACGGTCTCGCGGATGGCCCACGCGTGTGCATACGGCCCGAAGTAGCGCACGCCCTTGCGCTTGGGGCCGCGCATGACCTGCACGCGCGGAAACTCCTCGTTGAGGGTCACGGCGAGGGACGGATAGCTCTTGTCGTCCCGGTACTTGACGTTGAACCGCGGGTCGTACTGCTTGATCCAGGTGTACTCCAGTTGGAGCGCCTCGACCTCGGTGGCCACCACGGTCCACTCCACCGAGGCGGCGGTCGTGACCATCGTGCGCGTGCGCTGGTGCAGCCCGGCGAGGTCCTGGAAGTACGACGAGAGCCGCTGCCGCAGGCTCTTGGCCTTGCCGACGTAGATGACCCGGCCGTGCTCGTCCCGGAACCTGTAGACCCCCGGAGAGTCGGGAATCTGTCCGGGCTTGGGACGGTAACTGGACGGATCGGCCATGGTCCCCACCCTACTGTCGCCCACCGACGCCGGGCCGCCCGCCGACACCCGTGTACCAAGCCCGCGACACACCGGTGACATCCGGGACCCGGCGACCGCGGATCCGGTTCCGCCGCCCCCGTACACCTGCGAGAGTCGTGGTGGCGGGCGACCCCGGGGAGGTTCGGTGGCGGTGCAGCGGGAAGTCGCATCCCTCCTGCGCAGCGCGGGGCAGGGCAGCGGCACGCATCTGCTGCGGAGCCCGTGGATCTCGTCGCGGAAGCTGGCGGCCTTCGTCTACGTCGCCGAACAGTACGGCTACCGTTACGACCGCATCGTCTCCTCGCCCACGGCCTCCGCCCCGGCCCTCCTCTTCCGGCGCCTGCCGGACGCCGCCGACCGGGCGAACCGCACCGCACGGGCCCACCCGGATGCGCACCGCGGCGGCCGGCTCCCGGGCATGCGCCCCGGCCGCCGGCGGCTGGTCCCCCTGCCGGAGGTCGGACCCGAAGTCGATCTGCTGTTTGCCCGGTTCCGGCTGGATGCGACCGAGAAGTCCTACGTCGGCAAGCGCAGACGCCAGTTCGTGGTCGTCATGGTCCTGTGGATCGTCATCGTCGCGGTGGCCGCCGCCTTCCATGCGGACTCCGTGCGCGACTACCTGGAGGCGATCCTCGTCATCGACGGCGTCCTGGTCGTGCTCCTGATCGTCGTCCTGTCGTCGGGCAAGGCCGCCACCCGGCGTACGCGGGAGCGGGCGGGCCGGCTCCTGGGCCGGACGGGGGTCGCCCCGGGCGACTGAGCGGGCACGAGGCGGGCGTCGGGGCGTGGGGATACGGGCCCGGGGTGTGGGCGGGGTGCGGTCATACTTGGCGCATGATCGTGGTTGGTGGGGAAGCTCTGATCGACCTCGTGCCGGGCGGCGGCGGGGGCGTGCTTCCCGCGCTGCGGCCCGTGCGCGGCGGTGGGCCGTACAACACGGCGGTGGCGCTCGGGCGGCTCGGAGCGGACGTGGCGTTCGCCTCGCGGGTGTCCACGGACGCCTTCGGGGCGGCGCTGATGGCCGGACTCGACGCCGCGGGGGTGGACACCCGCCTCGTCCAGCGGGGGGCGGAGCCCACCACGCTGGCCGTCGCCGACGTCAGCCCGGACGGGTCGGCCGGCTTCCGCTTCTACGCCGAGGGCACCGCCGACCGGCTGTTCCGGGCGCCCGACGCGCTTCCCGCGCAGTCGCGGGCGCTGGCTGTGGGGACGTGCTCGCTGGTGCTGGAGCCGGGGGCGACCGCGTACGAGACGCTGCTGAAACGGGCCTGCGCGGACGGGGTGTTCACCCTCCTCGACCCGAACATCCGGGCCGGGCTCATCGCGGACGCCGACGCCTACCGCGCCCGCTTCCGCTCCTGGCTGCCGCACGTGGCGCTGCTGAAGCTGTCGGTCGAGGACGCGCAGTGGCTCGCCGGCGGGCGGCCCTGGGCCGAGGCGCTGCCGGAGTGGCTGGCGGCAGGCCCGCGGGCCGCGGTGCTGACCCGCGGCGGCGACGGGCTGACCGCGGTCCTCGCGCAGGGGCCGGAGCGGTACGACGTGGCCGCGCCGCCGGTCGACGTCGTCGACACGATCGGCGCCGGCGACACCGTCAACGCGGCGCTGCTGCACTGGTTCGGCACCCACGGGGCCCTCACCCCCGGCGCCCTGGCCGGTCTCGACGCCGCCGGCTGGCGCGCCGCGCTCGGCTACGCCGCCCGGGCGGCGGCGATCACCTGTTCGCGCGCCGGCGCCGAGCCCCCGTACGCGGCGGAGCTGGCGGAGACCGCGGACGGCTGACCCGGGCCGGATACGGCCGCGGGGCCCCTCGGGACCCCGCGGCCGCCCCGCCGCTACCGGGTGACCGTGACCCGGTCGCCCTGCGTGACGCCGTTGACCGTCACCGTCAGCGTGACCGTCCCCGGCCGCAGCCCCGTCACCTCGCCGGTGGCCGGGTCGTACGCCGCGATGTCGCCCCGGTCCGCCGACCGCGGCGGCCCGATGTGCAGCCGGTCCGTACCCGACCAGTCCGCGCTGACCGGCCAGGCCACCGGCACCTGCCGCGTGCCCTGCGCGACCGACGCCGTCGCCGCCGACGAGCGGCCCACGCGGACCTCCTCGGGCGCGGTCACCGCCAGCCCGTCCACGTGCGGCCGGGTCTGCACGGAGACCCAGTCGGGCAGCCCGCGGTACGGCGCGTACCGGGCCTTCTGCTGCTCACCCCACGAGACGTGGTCGACGCCGATCAGCGACCAGCCGGAGAACCCGCCCTCGCCGGGGGCGGTGGACGGGTTCTTCCCGGAGTTGCCGTTGATCAGATACGGCACGCCGTCGACGTGTTCGGCGTGGAAGGTGCCGACGTGCGCGCCGACGAACGCCGCGCCCTTGCCCGTACGGGCCCGGAAGTCCGCCAGCCAGTCCTCCAGCACCCGCGCCTCCTTGCGGTCGCTGAGCTGGCTGGCGCGCTGCGGCGTCGGGTCCCGCGGCGGCACGTGCTGGACGACGGTCACCGAGCGCACCGACGGGTCCTGCGCCGCCGCCTCCAACTGCCGCTTGAACTCGGCGATCTGCGCGTAGCCGCCGCCGCGGAGCGTCAGCGAGGAGGTGTCGAGGGTCAGGAAGCGGGTGCCCTTGTGGTCGAACGTCCGCTGCGCGGGGCCGAACTCGGCGACGAAGTTGGCCACCGAGCCGCCCATCACCTCGTGGTTGCCGGGCACGTAGTACCAGGGCACGGCGTCGCCCAGTTCCTCTTCGAGTATCGAGCGGGCGAACGTCAGGTCCTCGGGCGAACCCTCGTCGACCAGGTCGCCGTTGATGACGAGGAAGTCGGGCCGGGCCGCCCTGATCTCCTGCAGCGTGCGCCGGGTCTGCCGGACGATGGCGCTGTCCGGCTCGCGGGCGACGAACTGCGCGTCGGACATCACCGCGTACTGCCAGTCCCGGTCCGCCGTCTCGGCACCGGAGTCGATCAGCGGGTCGCGGTGCGCCGGCGTCTGCGGCAGGTCCACCTCGGGCGGGCTCTGCGCGGTCAGCTCGTCTATGACCAGTTCGCTGCTGTACTGGCTGGCGGGCTTGGCCTCCGCGAGGTAGAAGCGGAAGACGGACAGCGGGTACTGCGTGCCCTCCGGCACCTGGAAGACCACCTGCTTCCAGCCCTGCCAGGTGACGTAGTCGCCGCGGAGCACGAGGTCGGCGCCCGCGCCGTCCTTCAGGTGCAGCGACGGCCAGGCGCCCTTGCCGTCGCCCTTGATCCACAGCCCGAAGCTCAGCGGCTGGCCCGGGACGTCGATGCGCTGCGGGGGCGTGACGTAGGCGGCGCGGTTGGCGGTGGACTGGGAGAAGTCGTACGTGATCTTCATCCCGGCGCCCGTGTGGCCCTCCGGCTCCGGAGCGAGCGAGCCGGTGGCGCGGGCGGTGGAGAACGTCCAGTCGGCCGCGTCGTCGAAGTCCGCCAGCTCCGCCGCGGTGAGGCCGACGGTCAGCGCGACGTGGGTGACCTTCCCCTGCACGGTCGCCTTGAGCACGCCGGAGGCGGTCGGCTCGGAGGTACGGGCGCGGACGGTGAAGCCGCCGCCGCGCGCGTCGGGGGCGATGTCGAACAGCGCGCGGTCGTAGTCGAGGCGTACGTCGGCGGGGTCGACGGGGGCGCTGACGCCGTGGGCGTCGCGGCCGACGATGCCGAAGGCCGTCTCGTCCCGCGGGTCGGCGAGGCCGACGCGCTCGCTGGTGGGCGTGATCCGCTCCAGCCGGTCCAGGACGGTCAGTTCGACGCTCCCGTCCGCGCCGCCGCGCCGGGCGGTGACCTTCGCGGTGCCGCCGCGGCGGGCGGTGAACGTGCCGTCGCGGTCGACGGTGCCCACGTCGGGCCTGGTGCTGTACCAGAACGGGTTGCCGGCGGCGGGACCGTACGTCTCGTCGTAACCGGCGGCGTCCAGGTCGCGGGTCAGGCCCGGGAAGACGCGGTCGGGGTGGCCGCCGGGCACCGGGTCGACGCCGGGGGCGAGCGCCGGGTCGGCGGCGGTGGTGACGCGGAAGTCCTTGAGCTTGCCGCTGCCGCCGGGGGCGGTGAACGCCAGGCCGTTGGGGACCTCCCGCTCCTGGCCGTCCGAGGGCGAGTTCTCCACGAACCGCTCGTCGGAGCCGGGCGCGCGGGCGACGAGGGTGGAGGAGCCGCCGCCGTCGAGGTTCAGCGCGTCGTACGCGCCGAGGGCGTCCATCATCTTCGCCAGTTGCGTGAGCGTGACGCCACCGGCGTCCGCCTGGCGGCCGTCGACGGTCAGCACGTGCATGGTGCCGCCGTCCTGGGAGAAGCCGACCGCGGTGCGGGGGGCGGCGGTGTTGTTCGGCCGGCCCTCCCAGTCCTGCGGTACGCCGTCCTGGACGAGGATGCCGCGCCCGCCGACCGCGGTACGGGGCACCGGGCTGCCGTCGTCGGTGCGGACGTCGTACTCCACCTGCACGGCGTCACCCGGCGCGAGTTCGGCGAGGACCTTCGCGCCGGTGTCGCGGCCGACCAGCACCGTGGTGCCCTCGGCTATGGCGCCCTTCCCGGGCCCGGCGGTCACCTCGGCGACCTTGCCGTCCCGGACGGCGACCTCGGTGACCTCGGTGGCGCCGTCGACCGTCAGGGCGCGGTCGGCCTCGCCCCACTGGGCGTTGTACGCGCCGATGCCGTCCGCGGGGACGTTGGCGGCGTTGTAGGCGCCGAGGGGGCGCTCGCCGTCGGGGAGGGTGACGGTGCCGTCGAAGTAGAGGTCGAGCACGCGGCCCGCCTGGTCGGGACCGACGCCGACCGCCTCGGAGACACCGGGCGCGGGCGAGTGCGTGGGGCGGCCCTCCTCGACGCCGGGGCCGAGCGGCGCGCCGGTCTCGTTGATGTCGAAGAAGTCGGCGTTGATGGCGGCCACGGTGGTGCGGCCGGGGCCGGGGTCGTGCTCGGCGGCCAGTTCGGAGACGGGGGCGCGCTGGGAGACCTTGCCGCCGAGGTGGTCGACGCGGGTGCCGGCGCTCAGGTCGACGCTGAGCGCGTCGGCCTTGAGCCACTTGTCGGTCTCCAGCCGCTCGAAGGAGGTCAGTTCCATGCCGGGGGCGACGGGCCGGGAGACGGAGGCGATGTCCATGCCCTCGCCGGCCGGTACGGAGACGGGGCCGGCGGCGCCGCCCGCGGCGGGCCGCTCCTGGCCGACGGCCGCGGGGGCCCCGAGGAGCAACAAGGAAGCCGCCGCTGCCGCGACGGCTCTGGGTCGGAAGGGTTTACTGCGTACTCCCGCTCTGAGCACGTTTTCTCCTTGGAACGACACGGGAACGCACGCTTCTTGCGCACGGCGGGCCACAGCCTGGCAGCGGAAGGTGGTCTACACCAGAGGGCGCGCGCAAACTCCGACGGAACAATTGCCGCCGCGGGTCCGTCATTTGAGACCCCGTCAGGCAGGTCCGTACCAGGTGGGACGCGGTGGGCGGCGTGTCGGCGGGACCCGGCCGTGCGCGGGCACCGCGCGGCGCGGTAAGGGCGACCGGCGCGCAGCGAGGCGGCCCGACGGAAGACGGCCTCCCACACGCCGGGCCCGCGCGTCAGCCACGCCGCTCGGCCCGCGCTGGGCGTGCCGGCGCGGCCCCGTGCGGCAGGCGGCGCGCGGCTTGCACCGCCCGGACGCGGGTGGCGGGCCGAGGGGGCGGCCGCGGCCCTCAGCCGCGCCGCTTGGCCGCCGTCTTCTTCGCCGCCGCCCCCTTGGCGGGCGCCTTGGCCGCCGTCGCCTTCGCGCCCGTCGCCGCCTTCTTAGCCGTCGCCCGCTTCCGCACCGGAGGTGAATCGCTCACCCGGTCGCCCAGGATCTCCCGCAGGAACTTCCCGGTGTGGCTGGCCGGCACCGCCGCCACCTCCTCCGGCGAGCCCTCCGCGACCACCAGCCCGCCGCCGCTGCCACCCTCCGGGCCGAGGTCGACGACCCAGTCCGCGGTCTTGATGACGTCCAGGTTGTGCTCGATGACGATCACCGTGTTGCCCTTGTCGACCAGCCCGGTCAGCACTCCTATCAACTTCTTGATGTCGTCGAAGTGCAGCCCCGTCGTGGGCTCGTCGAGCACGTACACCGTGCGGCCGGTCGAGCGCTTCTGCAGCTCGCTCGACAGCTTCACCCGCTGCGCCTCGCCGCCCGACAGCGTCGGCGCGGGCTGGCCCAGCCGCACGTACCCGAGGCCCACCTCGTTGAGCGTCCTGAGGTGGCGCGCGATGGCCGGCACCGCCTCGAAGAAGGACAGCGCCTCCTCGATCGGCATGTCCAGCACCTCGGCGATGGACTTGCCCTTGTAGTGCACGTCCAGCGTCTCGCGGTTGTACCGCGCCCCGTGGCAGACCTCGCACGGCACGTACACGTCCGGGAGGAAGTTCATCTCGATCTTGATGGTGCCGTCGCCGGAACAGTTCTCGCAGCGACCGCCCTTGACGTTGAAGGAGAAGCGGCCCGGCTGATAGCCGCGGACCTTCGCCTCCGTCGTCTCCGCGAACAGCTTGCGGACGTGGTCGAAGACGCCCGTGTACGTCGCGGGGTTGGAGCGCGGCGTACGGCCGATGGGCGACTGGTCGACGTGCACCACCTTGTCCACCAGGTCGTCCCCGTCGACCCGGGTGTGCCGGCCGGGCACGCTCCGCGCGCCGTTCAGCTCGCGCGCCAGATGCGTGTACAGGATGTCGTTGACCAGCGTCGACTTCCCCGACCCCGAGACGCCCGTGACCGCCGTGAGCACCCCGAGCGGGAAGGCCACGTCGATGTCCTGGAGGTTGTTCTCCCGTGCCCCGCGGACGACGAGCTGCCGCTTGCCGTCGACGGGCCGGCGGATCTCCGGCGTCGGGATCTCCTTCTTCCCCGACAGGTACTGCCCGGTGACCGACGCCTCGTTGTCCAGCAGCTCCTTCATCGAGCCGCTGTGCACCACCGTGCCGCCGTGCTCGCCGGCGCCCGGGCCGATGTCGACGATCCAGTCGGCGGTCTTGATGGTGTCCTCGTCGTGCTCGACGACGATCAGCGTGTTCCCCAGGTTCCGCAGCCGCACCAGGGTCTCGATCAGCCGGTGGTTGTCCCGCTGGTGCAGCCCGATCGACGGCTCGTCCAGCACGTACAGCACGCCGACGAGGCCGGAGCCGATCTGCGTGGCGAGCCGGATGCGCTGGGCCTCGCCGCCGGACAGGGTGCCCGCGGCGCGGTTGAGCGACAGGTAGTCCAGGCCGACGTCGACCAGGAACCTCAGCCGTTCGTTGACCTCCTTCAGCACCCGCTCGGCGATGGTCTTCTCCCGGTCGGTCAGCTCCATCGCGCCGAGGAAGTCGGCGCAGTCGCTGATCGACATCGCCGAGATGTCGGCGATGGACCTGTCCTGCACCGTGACCGCGAGGACGACCGGCTTCAGCCGCGTCCCGTTGCACGTCGGGCAGGGGACCTCCCGCATGTACCCCTCGAAGCGCTCGCGGCTGGCGTCGCTCTCCGCCTCCGCGTGCCGCCGCTTGACGAACGGCACGGCGCCCTCGAAGGACGTGGTGTACGACCTCTCGCGCCCGTACCGGTTGCGGTAGCGCACCTCGATCTTCGTCCGGTGCCCCTGCAGCAGCGCCTTCTGCGCCCGCTGCGGCAGCCCCGCCCAGGAGATGTCCGTACGGAAGCCGAGGTCGTCGGCGAGCGCGCCGACGAGCCGGGCGAAGTAGTCCTTCGTGTGCCCGTGCGACCACGGGTGGATGGCACCCTCGTCCAGCGACTTGTCCGGGTCGGGGACGATCAGCTCCGGGTCGACCTCCATCCGGCTGCCGATGCCCGTGCAGTCGGGGCAGGCGCCGAACGGCGAGTTGAAGGAGAAGGAGCGCGGCTCCATCTCCTCGAAGGACAGGTCGTCGTACGGACAGTAGAGATGCTCGGAGTACATCCGCTCGCGGTCCGGGTCGTCCTCGTCCAGGTCGACGAAGTCGAGGATGACCATGCCGCCGGAGAGCCCGAGGGCGGTCTCGACGGAGTCGGTCAGCCGCCGCTTGGCGCTCTCCTTGACGGTGAGGCGGTCGACGACCACCTCGATCGTGTGCTTCTCCTGCTTCTTCAGCTTGGGCGGGTCGGTCAGCGACGACGTCTGCCCGTCGACCCGCGCCCGGCTGTACCCCTTCGACTGCAGGTCGGAGAAGAGGTCCACGAACTCGCCCTTGCGCTCGCGCACCAGCGGCGACAGCACCTGGAAGCGGCTGCCCTCCGGCAGCGCGAGCACCTTGTCCACGATCGCCTGCGGCGACTGCCGGGTGATCGGCCGGCCGCACTCCGGGCAGTGCGGCTTGCCGATACGGGCGAAGAGCAGCCGCAGGTAGTCGTAGACCTCGGTGATCGTGCCGACCGTCGACCTCGGGTTGCGCGACGTGGACTTCTGGTCGATCGAGACGGCCGGCGACAGGCCCTCGATGAAGTCGACGTCCGGCTTGTCCATCTGGCCGAGGAACTGCCGGGCGTAGCTGGACAGCGACTCGACGTAGCGGCGCTGACCCTCGGCGAAGATCGTGTCGAACGCCAGGGACGACTTGCCCGACCCCGAGAGTCCCGTGAAGACGATGAGGGAGTCGCGGGGCAGGTCGATGGAGACGTTCTTCAGATTGTGCTCGCGAGCGCCACGGACGAGGAGACGGTCGGCCACGCCGGTCGGACCTTTCTTGATGAGCGGCGGGGACCGTCCGGTGCGGGCGGCACCCCTTGTCAAGCGTATGGGGGTGGCCGCGGAGCTGTCCGCGGCTTTCTCCCATCGAGCCACACGCTAACGTCTGGGTCTGACAACGCAGCCCTGCCCAGCATTCCCACCCGCTCGACTCCAGGGGATCCGATGACAGAAAGCGCAGGTCGCACGTACGAGCCCGTACGCGACATGGCCACCCTACGAGCCGCCACCGACAGCCTGCTCGACCGTGCCGCCGGCCTCGACTCGCTCGGGGACGACGCGGTCCGCGCGCCCAGCGCGCTGCCCGGCTGGACCCGCGGCCACGTGCTCACCCACCTCGCCCGCAACGCGGACGCCCTGGTCAACGTGCTCACCGGCCGCCCCATGTACCCGAGCGCCGAAGCCCGCGACGCCGACATCGCCGCGGGCGCCCCCCGCCCGCTGGCCGAGCAGCTCGACGACGTACGGGCGACGGCGGACCGGCTGGCGAAGACGGCGGCGGGCATCCCGTCGGACGGCTGGTCGGCGCGGTGCGAGCTGCGAGGCGGCGTGACGGACGTCATGGCCCGGATCCCGTTCCGGCGGCTGGTGGAGGTGGAGCTGCACCACGTGGACCTGGCCGCCGGGTACACGCTGGACCAGCTCCCGGAGGACTTCGTGACCCGCGAGATCGAGTTCCTCTCCGCCCGCTTCGCGGGCAACGAGGAGGTTCCCCCGCTGTCGCTCCACGCGCCCGGCGGGCAGACCTGGACCACGGGCGCCGCGCGGTCCACCGGTACCGGTGGACCGGTACGGGTCACCGGCGCCCCGTACGCCCTGATGGGCTGGCTCGCCGGCCGCACCACGGGCGCGGGCGTACGCACCGAGGACGGCGCCGTGCTGCCGACCCTGCCCCCGCTCTGAGAGGCTGAGACCATGTCGTACACGGGCAAGGTCACCGTCGGCGGCGCCGCCGACGTGCACGAGCTGACTGATCTGATGATCTCCAAGGTCGCCGTCGGGCCGATGGACAACAACGCCTACCTGCTGCGCTGCCGCGCCACGGACGAGCAGTTGCTCATCGACGCCGCGAACGAGCCCCACACGCTGCTCACCCTCGTCGGCCCCGACGGCATCACCTCCGCCGTCACCACCCACGGCCACGGCGACCACTGGCAGGCCCTGGCCCCGGTCGTCGCGGCCACGGGCGCCCGCACCTACGCGGGCCGCGCGGACGCCGGCGACATCGACGTCCCCACGGACGTCCTCGTGGACGACGGCGACACGATCACCGTGGGCCGCATCCCCCTCACCGCCCGCCACCTCGTCGGCCACACCCCGGGCTCCATCGCCCTGGTCTACGACGACCCCCACGGCCACCCGCACGTCTTCACCGGCGACTGCCTCTTCCCGGGCGGAGTCGGCAACACCTGGGGCGACGCGGAGCGCTTCGCGTCGCTGCTGCGCGACGTGGAGACCAAGATCTTCGCGGAGCTGCCGGACGAGACCTGGGTCTACCCGGGCCACGGCGACGACACCACCCTGGGCGCGGAGCGCCCGCACCTGCCGGAGTGGCGCGAACGCGGCTGGTAGCGGTACGGCAGCAGGCAGCGCTATGCGCGGGCGGTGGGGGCGGTGGGGCCCGTGCGGCCGGTGCGGCCCGTGCGTTCCTGTGTCGGAGTCGGCCGCCGGGCGGCCGGGAGGTCCCGGCGGTCCAGCCGTGTCCGGGCGAGCCGGTACGCCTTCGGGAGGATCTGTACCCGGGACCCGGACCCGGACCCGGACCCGGACCCGGACCTACGGCGATACGTACGTATGGCTCCGCGGTGCGCCGGCGTGGCGCAGCGGGCCCGGGAGGGCGTCGACGGCGTGTTCGCGCTGGAGGTGGCGCGGGCTCTACCGAGGCAGGGGCCCGAACTCCTTCTCGACCGACTTACGCCGCAGTACGGGGGTCTCCCCCAGGCTGAGGCTTCCTCCGGGGGCCACCGGGACGGCGCACCCGATGGCCTGTGCGATCCGTCCACCGGCATCTGCACCGTCCCCCGCCGCCCCCCGCGGCGCCCGACGCTGCGGGCCGCCCCCGCGGCGCCCGGCAACGCCCCGAGCAGCGGCACTGCCCCGACCGCCCCTTCCCACGGCGAGGGGGCCGGCGCTGCGGCAGGCACTGCGGCGGGTACTGCGGCAGGCACTGCGCCCGGTGCTGCGGCGGATACTGCGCCCGGAAGACGGCCCAGGCCCCAACGCGGACGACCCCGCCGGACGGGGGCCGGAACCCCAAGACGGGCCAGACCCCAACGCGGCCCACCCGCCGGACGGCGCGGCCCCCGAAAACGAGCCCGCCCGAGCACAGGCAACCCCACCGGGACCCCGCCCCTGGCCGCCCCGAGCGGAGAAATCCGGCCGTAACTCGCGGTAACACCCCCGGATACGCCCCAAAACAGGCCCCCAACACCGACTTTCGCTACCCCACACGCATCCACCCGACCACAGCCCGCCGAGACCTGCGCCCACCGCCCCGCGGCGCCCGGAATGCGCGCCACCGGCACAAACTCACCCCCACAGGCCCACAAAACCGGGTCAAATCACCCACGAAGGTCGAGTTTTGCCCATCCACACGCACACCCACCCCGGGCAGGCCGACACCGCGGCCCGAGCGAACCTGAGACGGCAAAGTAGACGCGAACCCCCGGAAACACAGGGGATGCCGAGGCCCCTTGCTGTTCTATACGGCGGGGCCGCCGGGTGGGTGGCTTGGCGGTGGCGAACTCCGACTTCGCAGGGTAGTCGCTCGATTACGTGAATAGCCTGGGCCCATCGGCACTTGGCAAGGGGTGACACGTATGGGTCAGGAGAGAGTTATGAGCGTGGAGCACGCAGCGGGCACCGTCGGTTCGCATGAGTTGGCATGGGTGAAGAGCAGCTACAGCGGGTCGGGTGGCGGCAACTGCGTCGAGGTGGCCGCCGCGGCGGAAGGCGTACACGTGCGTGACTCCAAGGATCCGTCCGGGCCCGTCCTCACCGTCTCCCCCGAGGCATGGACCTCGTTCCTCGCCTTCGCCGCTGCCCAGGACCCCCGCTGACGCCGTAGGTGCTATGTGCCCTGCCCCGGACGACCTCCGGGGCAGGGCACATCCGCTGGACCCTCAGTCGTGGCCCGTGCCGGGGCGGCGGGCCGTCTCCGCGGGGTGCTCCTTCTCCTCCGCGTCGATGCGGCGGGAGGCGCGGAGGCTCGTGATCGTCGTGATGATCAGGACGCCGCCGATGACGCTCAGGGAGACCGCCGTGCTGATCTCCGGGACGTGGACCCCGTTCTCGTGCAGGGCGTGGAGCACCAGCTTCACGCCGATGAAGCCGAGGATGACCGACAGCCCGTACGAGAGGTGGACCAGCTTCTTGAGCAGTCCGCCGATCAGGAAGTAGAGCTGCCGCAGGCCCATCAGCGCGAAGGCGTTGGCCGTGAAGACGATGTACGGGTCCTGGGTGAGGCCGAAGATCGCGGGGATGGAGTCCAGCGCGAAGAGCAGGTCCGTGGTGCCGATCGCCAGCATGACGATCAGCATCGGCGTCATCAGCCGCTTGCCGTTCTCCATGATGAACAGCTTCGTGCCGTGGTACTTGTCCGTGGCGGCGAAGCGGCGCTCGACCATCTTGAGCAGCCGGTTCTCCTCCCACTCCTCCTCCGCTTCCTCGGCCCTGGCCTCCTGGACGAGCTTCCAGGCGGTGTAGATGAGGAACGCGCCGAAGATGTAGAAGACCCAGGAGAAGGACGCGATCAGCGCGGCGCCCGCGGCGATGAAGGCCGCGCGCATCACCAGCGCGATGAGGACGCCGATCATGAGCACCCGGGCCTGGTACTCCGCCGGGACCGCGAACTTGCCCATGATGATCACGAAGACGAAGAGGTTGTCGACGCTCAGCGACTTCTCCGTGACGTAGCCGGCGAAGAACTCACCGGACGCCTGGCCGTCGCCCCAGATCAGCAGCCCGACGCCGAAGAGCCCGGCGAGCACGATCCAGATGATCGTCCAGGTGCCGGCCTCCTTGAGCGACACCTCATGGGGCTTCCGGCCGACGAAGAAGTCGATGCCGATCAGGGCACACAGGCCCACGATCGTGAGCACCCACAGGGTCAGCGATACGTCCACTCGTCCTCCGCGGCAAGTCCGGCATGTTCAGCGTCATGGTTGCCGGGCGTGCCTTCCACTCGAAGAACTGGAAGCTCACCCCCAACGCCTGACTGTATAGAACGAGCCAAGCCATGGCAAAGTTCCGATCAAGTGTGCAGGTCAGGAGCGTAGGAGCGGTTCGCGTGCCGCATGCGTACGGCCCGCAGGCGCGGTGCCTGCGGGCCGTACGTCGAGCGGGACCGACCGATCAGCGGCGCAGCGCGCGGCGGGCCGCCGCGACCTGGGCCAGGACCTGTTCCAGCACCCGGCTGCCCATCGGCGCCCGGGCCGGTTCGTACGTCCAGGCGTGGCCGATCCAGGGGTCGGCCAGATGGTCGTCCGGGGTGGGGGTGAGCCGCAGCATGCCGCGCCAGAAGGGGTCCAGCAGCGGGCCGTAGCCCTTCGCGTCCTCGCGGTCGGCGACGACCAGCAGGTGCACGCCGACGGACGGGCCCTCGTCCGCGAGGTACCGCAGTTGGTTGATGGCGCGGTCGTCGAAGCCGTGCGGGAAGTCGTTCACCACGAGGAGCTGCTGCGCCGGGTCCAGGTCCGGCGGCAGCGCGTCGGCCGCCCCGCTACGCAGCGCCATCTGGACGAGGTCGATGCGCTGGGTCAGCCGGGTGAGGGTGTCGGTGACGCCCGCGGCGCCCCTCGGCGGCGGCTCGGCGAGGACGCCGGAGTGGAGCAGCGGGGTGAGCGCCGCGGTCGCGGTGGCGCCCGGGTCGATGAAGTGGACGTTGAACTCACCCGCCGGGTGCACCGACATGAGCCGGGCGGCGTGCGCCACGGCGGTGTCGAGCGCCAGCGCGCGCCGCTCCGCGGCGTCCGGGAAGCCCCGCTCCGGGTCGCCTTCGAGCGCGCCCGGGCCGAGCGAGGACGTGCCGCTGTCCACCCACAGGCCGCGTTCCAGCGGCAGCCGTACGAGCAGCGGAACGCGCAGCTCCGTGTGCTCGGGGAGGTGGAGGTCGCCGAGGCGCAGGGCCATCGGGGCGTCCTCGGGCACCTCGTACTCGTGCCACACCGGGCTCGCCCAGGAGGCGAACGCGGGCGGCAGCGCGGGCTCGACGACGCCGGCCTCGGCGACGAGCTGCCCGAGGTCGCGGTCCAGGACCTCGCGCGCCCGGTCGACCAGGGTGGAGTGGCGGGCGAGTACCTCGGCGCGCGCCGAGTCGGCGATGGAGCCCATGCGGGCGCGCGGATCGGCCAGGAGCCGGTCGAGTTCGCGGTCCATCCGGGAGTCGGCGAAGTCGACGGCGCTGCGGTACGCGGCGACCGTGCGGGCCAGGTCCTCGAACATGCCCCAGACCTGGTTGTACAGCCGCTCCTCCATGCTCCAGCCGGGCGCGTCGCCCGCGACCGGCTCCGGGGGGCCCGACGCGGCGCGGTCGGGCTGCGGCGGCACGCCGCCCGCGGGGGCACCGGCGCCCTGCCGTGCTCCCGCCGCGGTGCCTCCGGTGCCGCTTCCGGCCCCGACCCCCGGCGGCGGGGTGGGCGGGGGCGCCGCGGCGGACGCGGGGGCGCGTGGCGCGCTGGACGCGCCCGACGTGCCCGCTCCGCCGTTCGCCGCGCCCGCGGCCCCCGCCGCAGCGGCGCGGCGCGGATGCCGGTAGTCGACGGGCCCCGCCTGCGCCTGCCGCTCCTCCGCCGGCTGCGCACGGCGCGTGCCCGCCCCGGTCTGCTGACCGGCGGCCGGCGGCGGCGCCGGGGCGACGGCGCGCGCCAGCCCCTCGGCCACGGCCCGTTCGATGTCCGCGGCGAGCTGCTGCGCCTCGGGCAGGCCCTGGTCCGCGAGCATGGCGGCGAGCCCGCCCGCGTATCCCTGGCCCACGGCTCTGATCTTCCAGGCGTCACCCCGCCGGTACAGCTCCACGGCGGTGACCGCCGACTCGCTGTCCAGGCCGGTGATGACGAAGCGCGCGATGGCCGTGCCGTCGAGGCCGGTGACGGCCACCGACGGTGGCGCTATGGCGCCGAAGCTCCGCGGTCCCGGCACCCCCGCGGGCAGCGCCAGCAGCACGTGCACGCGCTCCACGTCCGGCGGGACCGCGTCCAGGTCCACCGCCAGCCGGTGCTCCGCCGCGGCCTGGCCGGGCACCTCAAGGCCCGGCAGGTGCGGCGCACCGGGGTGCGCGATCCGGCCCGGGTCGCTGACCCTGCCGTCCTCTCCCCCCAGCGTGGCGCCCGGCGTCACCGGGCTCCCCGCCGAAATCCTGATCTCCACCCGGGTCTGCGGCAGCAGATGGTTCTGCCCGCGGACCAACTCGGCCGTCATGCGGCCCTCCCCTGCACTCGCTGCGGCCGTCGACGTCGCGTCATGCCTCGGAAACCGGTCCGTCGCGTCGCCGCCCCTAGAGGAGCGGCTGGATCGACGGCATGAGGTCCTGGAAGGTACGGCCGTTGGCCGGCGAGCCGAGGGCGGTCATGCCCCAGCCGGACCCCGTCCGGTGCACCTTCGCCATGATCTGGGCGGTGTACGTGCCACCGCCGGTGAGCGTGTAGCGCGCCAGCTCCTGGCCGTTGCTCTCGTCCACGAGCCGGCAGAACGCGTTCTGCACCTCTTCGAAGGTCTGGCCGGTGAAGGAGTTCACGGTGAAGATGATCTGGTCGATGTGCACCGGTACACGCTGCAGGTCGACCAGGATCGACTCGTCGTCGCCGCCCTGCCCTGCACCACCGACAAGGTTGTCACCGGTGTGCCGCACCGAGCCGTCGTCGCTCACGAGGTGGCGGAAGAAGACGACGTCGACGGGCTCCTTGTCGGCGAAGAGCACGGCGGAGGCGTCGAGGTCGATCTCGCGCGTGCGCTTACCGAAGAGACCGCGCCGTTCGGCGGCCTGCCAGCCGAGCCCCATGCGGACCGCGCTGAGGGTGCCGCCATCGGACTTCTGCAGGCTGATGGCCTGACCCTTGGACAAGTTGATCGACACGCTTACGTTCCCCTCCTGCTCCGAACGCGCCATGACCGGCGCGCTGTCACGCACATTACGCAGGACAGCGGCCCTGTGGTCCCCCCGGAGGAGGATTTGTGGCGCTCCTGCTACACACCACCGGTTGTGCGCCCCCGGACGGCCACGCTCCGCGTACGCCCGAGGGGGCTCCCGCGCCCCGCACCACCCCGGTGCTACGACAGCCCGGCCTCCTTCATCTGGCGCAGCTCCTTCTTCATCTCCGCCACCTCGTCCCGCAGCCGGGCCGCCACCTCGAACTGGAGGTCCGCCGCCGCGGACCGCATCCGGGCGGTCATGTCCTCGATCTGCGCGGCCAGGTCGGCGGCGGGCGTCTCGGTGGGCGCCGCGCCCGCCTCGGCGCCGCGGCCGGCGGGCTTCGTCTTCTGCCGCAGCTCGGGCACCGGCGCCTTCACCTGCGTGTCGGGCTTCGTGGACCGGTACCCCGTGCCGAGCAGCGCCTCGGTGTCGACCTCCTCGCGCGCGATCTGCGCGACGATGTCGTTGATCTTCTTGCGCAGCGGCTGGGGGTCGATGCCGTGTTCCTCGTTGTACGCGATCTGCTTGGCCCGGCGCCGGTTGGTCTCGTCGATCGCCTTCTCCATGCCCGGCGTGATCTTGTCGGCGTACATGTGCACCTGGCCGGAGACGTTGCGCGCGGCGCGGCCGATGGTCTGGATGAGCGAGGTGCCCGACCGGAGGAAGCCCTCCTTGTCGGCGTCGAGGATGGCGACGAGGGAGACCTCGGGGAGGTCCAGGCCCTCGCGCAGCAGGTTGATGCCGACCAGCACGTCGTACTCGCCGGAGCGCAGCTCGCGCAGCAGCTCGACGCGGCGCAGCGTGTCGACGTCGCTGTGCAGGTAGCGCACCTGGATGCCCAGCTCCAAGAAGTAGTCCGTGAGGTCCTCGGCCATCTTCTTCGTGAGCGTGGTGACGAGGACGCGCTCGTCCTTCTCCGCGCGGGTGCGGATCTCGTGCACCAGGTCGTCGATCTGGCCCTCGGTGGGCTTGACCACGACCTCGGGGTCGACGAGCCCGGTGGGCCGGATGATCTGCTCGACGACGCCGTCGCCGCGGGACAGCTCGTACGGCCCGGGGGTGGCGGAGAGGTAGACCGTCTGGCCGATGCGCTCCAGGAACTCCTCCCACTTCAGCGGGCGGTTGTCCAGCGCGGACGGCAGCCGGAAGCCGTGGTCGACCAGGGTCCGCTTGCGGGAGGCGTCCCCCTCGTACATCGCGCCGACCTGCGGGACGGTGACGTGCGACTCGTCGATGACCAGGAGGAAGTCCTCCGGGAAGTAGTCCAGCAGGGTGTGCGGCGGGGAGCCGGTCTCGCGGCCGTCCATGTGCAGTGAGTAGTTCTCGACGCCGGAGCAGGTGCCGATCTGCTGGAGCATCTCCAGGTCGTACGTCGTCCGCATGCGCAGCCGCTGCGCCTCCAGGAGCTTGCCCTGCTTCTCCAGCGCGCCGAGCTGCACGCCCAGCTCGTCCTCGATGCCGGCGACGGCCTTCGCCATGCGCTCGGGGCCCGCGATGTAGTGCGAGGCGGGGAAGACGTACAGCGCGTCGTCCTCGCTCACCACCTCGCCGGTCAGCGGGTGGAGCGTGGACAGGGCCTCGATCTCGTCCCCGAACATCTCGATGCGGACGGCCAGCTCCTCGTACACCGGGAAGATCTCGACGGTGTCGCCCCTGACGCGGAACGTGCCGCGCGTGAACGCCTGGTCGTTGCGGGTGTACTGGATGTCGACGAACCGGCGCAGCAACTGGTCCCGGTCGATCTCCTCGCCGACCTTCAGCGGCACCATCCGGTCGACGTACTCCTGCGGGGTGCCCAGGCCGTAGATGCAGGAGACGGAGGCGACCACGATGACGTCGCGCCGGGTGAGCAGCGAGTTCGTCGCGGAGTGGCGCAGCCGCTCCACCTCCTCGTTGATCGAGGAGTCCTTCTCGATGTACGTGTCCGTCTGGGGGACGTACGCCTCGGGCTGGTAGTAGTCGTAGTACGAGACGAAATACTCCACCGCGTTGTTCGGCAGGAGCTCGCGGAACTCGTTCGCCAACTGGGCGGCCAGCGTCTTGTTGGGCGCGAGGACCAGCGTGGGCCGCTGCAGGCGCTCGACCATCCAGGCCGTCGTCGCCGACTTGCCCGTGCCGGTCGCGCCGAGCAGCACGACGTCCCGCTCGCCCGCCCTGATCCGCCGTTCGAGGTCGTCGATGGCGGCGGGCTGGTCGCCGTTCGGCTGATACGGGCTGACGACCTCGAAGGGCGCCATGGTGCGTTCGATGTCTGTGACGGGCCGCATGCCCCCACCGTACGACCCGCCGCTGACAACGCGACCCGGAGCGCTCCGGCGCCCTCGCTGACCTGGCTCAATACCGAACTCCCGGGGCACCCGGCCAGGCCATTTCCAGCCAGATCGACGGGGCCCGAAAGAGTGCAGCAAGCGCTTCCCCACCTCCTCCACCTGCGCCGACCGGGACCGGCCCGTGTTCACCGCGCCGATATCGGCGTTCAATCTCTGGCCATCCCCGGCCTCGTACTCTGTCGCCTGCCACTGGGACCCTGCGGCGACAAGTGATCACCTCTAGTCGAGGAGACTGCATGCCCTCCCGCACGCTTACGCGCGCGTCCGGCGCCCTGACGGCCCTGGCCGGTCTCGTGTTCACCGCGGCCGCCACGTCCGCCACCGCGACCGCCGCCGACTCCGCCGCCGCCTCCTCCGCCGCCGCACCGGTCGTGACGATCGCCCACCGCGGCGCCTCCGCTGACGCCCCGGAGAACACCCTCGAAGCCATCGACGCGGCCCGCGAGATGGGCATCGACTGGGTCGAGAACGACGTGCAGCGCAGCAAGGACGGCGAGCTGGTCATCATGCACGACGACACCCTCGCGCGGACCACCGACGTGGAGGACCTGTTCCCCGACCGGGCGCCCTGGAAGGTCTCCGACTTCACCTGGAAGGAGATCCGCACGCTCGACGCCGGCAGTTGGAAGGGCGAGGAGTGGGCCGGTGCCCGGGTGCCGAACCTGACGCAGTACATGAAGCGCGTGACGAAGAACCGCCAGAAGCTGGTGCTGGAGATCAAGAAGCCGGAGCTGTACCCGGGCATCGAGAAGGAGGTCCTCACCGAGCTGCGCAAGCTGGGCTGGCTGAGCCGTACGGCCGTGAAGCACAAGCTCGTCGTGCAGAGTTTCGGCGCGGATTCCATCAAGACCGTGCACGAGCTGCGGCCGGACGTGAAGACCGGCTTCCTCGGCACCCCCGCGGTGGCGGACCTGCCGGCGTACGCCGCCTTCTCGGACCAGATCAACTCCAACCACGGCACCATGTCCGCCGAGTACTACGCGGCCGTGCACGCTCTCAAGGGGCCGCACGGCAGGCAGTTGGAGGCTTACACCTGGACGGTCGACGACCCGGCGCGGGCCGTCGAGCTGGCCCGGTGGGGCGCGGACGGCATCATCACCAACAGGCCGGACGTGATCGCCGAGGCGCTTGGCGACGCGGGATTCGACGTCGCCGCGGAGTAGCCGCCGCAGCAGTCGCCGCGGAGCAGTCGCCGCGGCGGGGTGGTCAGGGGCGGTGCCAGACGCCGCCGGTACGGCCGCCGCCCCGCTCGTAGTACACCGCCGCCCCCGAGCCCGCCGGCTCGGGGGCCGCGGCCTCCCCGCCGGCGACGCCCTCGTCCCCCACCGGCACCCGCCACTCGTTCTCCAGCGGGTCCATGCCGACGAACAGCCCGACGAACACCAGCAGCAGCACCGGACCGATCAGGATCGGCGCCAGGATCTCGGCCGGGCTCTTGCCCTCGGCGGCCGCGGTGGTGACCTGGGCCTGCACCTCCAGCGCCGCCATGCCCGTGTAGTGCATGCCGGACACGGCGACCCCCATGATCAGCGCGGCCCCGACCGCCACGCCGAACCGCTTCACGGTCATCGACAGCCACAGCGCTGCGGTGGCGGCGACCACGGCGATGAGCACGGACAGCGCCACGACGGCGCCGTCGTAGACCAGCCGCCCCCGGTCCGGCCGCATGCCCGCCATGCCCAGGTAGTGCATGGCGGCGATGCCGAGACCGGTGACGATGCCGCCGGTGGTGAGGGCGAGGGCGGTGCGGCCGAGAAAGCCGACGATGAAGACGCCGATGCCGACGACGACGATGGCGACCCCGAGGCTCGCCAGGGTGACCGGCACGTCGTAGCCGATGTGGACGGAGTCGGCCGTGAAGCCCATCATCGCGATGAAGTGCATGGCGAAGATCCCCGTGCCGATGGCGACCGCGCCGAGCAGCAGCCAGCCGGCCCGCCGGGTGGGCTCGGCGGACAGCGCGCGCATGGTGCAGCGCAGCCCCAGGGCGCTGCCGACCGCGGCCATGGCGAAGGCGGTGGCGGGGGTGAGCAGGCCATAGGTGAACCCGTCGACGGGCACGGGGGCAGCAAGCACGGAGTGACTCCCGGGTCTACTGGTGTGTGTCTGCGGGTGTGTCGACAGATGTACGGGGCAACCAGAGGGAATCGTAGGTGTGTGCGAGTCACGACCGGAATGGTTCGAACGGCCCCCGCACAGCCGATACGCAATCGGTACGCGGCCGATCCGTGCCGTCGAGCCGTGCCCCGGGGGCGGAGCGCCGCGGGGCGGTTGTCAGTGCCGTGTCCTACGCTCGCGGCATGGATGCCACCGATGCCGTCGCACCCCGGCAGGGCCGCCGGGTGGTCGACTCGCCGATCGGCCCGCTGCTGCTCGCCGCCACGGACCGGGGGCTGGTCAAGGTCGGGTTCCATGCCCAGCCGGGCGCCGCGGGCGCGGGCGGCCGGGAGGAGCCGGCGGGTCCCGCGGAGCACATAGCGGTGGCCGAGCGGCAGTTGCGGGCGTATTTCGCGGGCGAGCTGAAGGAGTTCCGGCTGGAGCTGGACTGGTCGCTGTCCGCCGGCTTCAACCGGCGGGTGCTGGAGGAGCTGGCGGCCCGGGTGGGGTACGGCTCGGTGGTCAGCTATCAGTTCCTCGCCGACCGCGTCGGTGAGCCCGGCGCCGCGCAGGCGGTCGGCCGGGCCATGGCGTCGAACCCGCTGCCGATCGTCGTGCCCTGTCACCGCGTGATCGAGAGCGACGGCGGGCTGGGCGGCTTCGGCGGCGGACTCGACACGAAGCGGAGCCTGCTGGCGCTGGAGGGCGTGCTGCCGGAACCGCTGTTCTGACGGTGTGCAAGGCCTGACGGGACGCAGGGTCTGACGGTGTGAAGGTTCTGACGGTGCGGGAGGGCTGCCCCGTGCCCGGCCACGGGGCGCGGGCGGGCCGGGTGAACGGACAAGGGAGGCGCCGGGTGTGAGCAAGCAGATCGCCCTGCTGCGCGGCATCAACGTCGGCGGCAAGAACAAGGTCCCCATGGCCGCGCTGCGCCAAGCGCTGACCGACCGCGGCTTCGGCGGCGTCGCCACGTACGTGGCCAGCGGGAACGTCGTCTTCGACGACCCCGGCACGCCGCCGGAGAAGACCGCCGCGGCCGTTGAGGCGGTCGTCGCCGAGGAGTTCGGCCTGCGGATACCGGTCGTCGTGCGCACGCGGGACGAGATCGCGGCCGTCGTCGCCGGCAACCCCCTGCCGGAGGGCGCCGCGGAACCGGCCCGCTTCCTGGCCGTGTTCCTGTCCGAGCCGGCGCCGGACGACGCCTGGTTCCGTACCGCCGACCCCGCCTCGTACGCACCCGACCGGTACGAGCTCGGGGACCGCGTCGTCTACGTCTGGTGTCCCGGCGGGCTCGGGCGGTCGAAGCTGGCGGCCGACTTCTCCAGCCGCAGGCTGGCCGTGACGGCCACGGCCCGCAACTGGAACACGGTCCTCAAGCTGCTGGAGATGGCGGACGGTTGACGCCGGGACGCGGCCGGCCCGGCCCGCCCGCTCCGTACGCGACGAGGTGAGACGCGGCGATGCCGCGCCCCACCCGTCCGCCGGCTCACTCCGGCGGGCGCCGGTCCCGTTCCCGTGCCCACGCCTCCAGCGCCTCGAAGTCCTCCTCCACCAGCCCCCGCGCCGGGTCGATCCGCCGCAGCAGCGCCTCCCCCGCGTGGTGCTCCGCGATCCACGCCGTGTCGGCCGCCGTGATCTCGTCGTCCACCCAGGCGAACGTCCGGCCGGCGGCCCAGGCGGCGACGTGCCGCGTCTTCCAGTACAGCCCGTCCGGGTCGTCGGTGGTGAACATCGACGGCCACTCGATGACCGGCAGCGGCGGCAGCCCCAGCACCCGGTCGCCGATGACGGTGTTGGCCTCGTGCATCCACGTGGTCGCCCACACCAGCTCGTACGGCAGCGACAGCAGCCGCTCCCCGTGCGCCGGCCGCAGCCACAGCCGGATGGGCCCGGCGGGCATGCCGGTGACCACGTACTCGCCGTAGCCGGGCGGCTGTTCGTGCGCGGCGTACGGGTTGAGGGGGCCGTCGACGTCCAGCAGGAGGAGCGGGCGCGCGGAGGCGGCGGAGGCGTGGGGGGCGGCGTCAGGAGCGGCAGCGCGGTCAACGTCGTCCATCCTCCGAAGGTAAGCGCTGACGCCCTCCGCGTATCCCCCCGCGCGGCCGTCCGTCCGGGCGGGACCCGGATGCCGCTCCCGGCGGCCACCCCTTAGGGTCTGGGCCATGGCGATCCCTGAGGTCATCCCGATACGTCACGAGCCCGGATACCGCACCGAGAACATCGGCCGTTACGACGACGGGCAGTTCCTCGCCTCGATCACCGCCGCGTACCCGCCCGACTACCGCATGGGCCCCGACTGGCTGGAGCATCGCCGCTGGTACGCCGTGCTGCACCGCTTCGACGCCGAAGGCCACCACACCGGCTCCGACATCTGGACCCCGGGCCCGGGCGTGCCCGCGGACGGCCGGCTGGACGCGAAGATGGAGGGCTGGCTCGACGAGCTGCCGGGGCTGGCGTTCTGCGACATCGCGATCAGGCCGTTCGAGGTCTCGGTCGACGGGATCCGCTTCGGGCTGGTCGCGGAGCGGCACGCGGAGCCGGCGCCGGGCGGCGCGGGCGGCCCGGACGCCGGTGAAGGCGAGCCGGACTGGGCGGAGTTGTACCCGGACCGGCTCGGGTTCCACGAGCCGTGGGACGGGCTGTACGACACGTAGGCGCTGATCACCGGGGTACGGACGGCACGTACCGTGGTCGCATGCACCTGACTGACGAGGTACGCGCCGCGCTCGCGGACCGGCGGCCGGTCGTCGCCCTGGAGTCGACGATCATCGCCCACGGCCTGCCCCGCCCGCGCAACCTGCGGGTGGCGGCCGAGCTGGAGGACATCGTCCGCTCCGCCGGCGCCGTGCCCGCCACCATCGCCGTCCTGGACGGCACCCCGCACGTCGGGCTCGGCGGGGCGCAACTGGAGCGGATCGCGTCCGACGACTCCGTGCGCAAGCTGACCGTACGCGACCTCGCGCCGGCCGCCGCCCTCGGCGCGAGCGGCGCGACGACCGTCGCGGCCACGGCGTTCCTCGCGGCCCGCGTCGGCATCGGGGTCTTCGCCACCGGCGGTCTCGGCGGGGTGCACCGGGAGTGGACGCAGTCGCAGGACGAGTCGGCGGACCTGCGGCTGCTGGCGCGGACGCGGATCGCCGTGGTGTGCGCGGGGGTGAAGTCGATCCTGGACGTGCCGGCGACGCTGCAGCGCCTGGAGACGCTGGGTGTGACGGTCCTCGGCTACGGCACGGCGGAGTTCCCGGGGTTCTATCTCCGCACGTCCGGGGAGCCGGTGGACTGGACGGTCCGTACGCCCGAGGAGGTCGCGGCCGTGCTCCGCGCCCAACGCGAGCTGGACGTGGAGCCGTCGGCGGTGATCGTGGCCAACCCGGTGCCGGCGGCCGAGCAACTGGACCCGGCGGTGCACGACGCGGTACTGGCGGACGCCCTGGGCGAGGCGGCGCGGCGGGGCGTGAGCGGGCAGGCGATCACGCCGTTCCTGCTCGGGTATCTCACCGAGCACACGCACGGGGCTTCGCTGGAGGCGAACCTCGCGGCGGTGCGGGGCAACGTGAAGCTGGCGGCGGAGATCGCGGTGCAGGGCGGGCGGGGCGGGGTGTGAGGGGCCGGGGGTGAGCGACCGGACGGAGCGCCGGGCTGAGGACCGTACGGAGACAGGGGCGCGGGGGCGGACGGGATCGTCCGCGGACGGCGCTCGCCGCCCCGTCCTGCTCGTCATCGGCGACGTCGTCACCGACGTCGTCGCCCGCCACACCGCCCCGCTCGCCGTCGGCACGGACACTCCTGCGGGGATCGCGATCCTGCCCGGCGGCGCCGGCGCGAACGTCGCGGCGTGGGCGGCGCATTGTGGCGCGCGGGTGCGTTTGCTGGCGCGCGCGGGCCGGGACTCCGCAGACTGGCATCGCGCCGCGTTGGTACGCGCCGGGGTCGACGCCCGCGTCCGCGTCGACCCGGAGGCGCCCACCGGCAAGGTCGTCGCCCTGGTCGACGGCGACGGGGAGCGGTCGTTCCTGACGGACAGCGGGGCGTCGTCCCGGCTGGGCCCGGACGACTGGGAGCCGGGGCTGCTGGCCGGCGTCACGCACGTACACCTCTCCGGCTACCTGTTCTTCACCGCTCCCGGCCGCGCCCTCGCCACGCTCGCCACCGCCGCCGCACACGCGCGCGGGGCGACGGTCAGCGTGGATCCGGCGTCGGCCGGTTTCCTCTCGGCGTCGGGGGTCGGAGCGTTCCTCACCGCGATCGCCGACGCGGACACCCTCTTCCCCAACTCCGCGGAGGCCGCGCTGCTCACCGGGCTCCCCTCCCCCGCCGCCGCGGCCGGGGCCCTGGCCGCCTCGCTCGGCGCCACCGCCGTGGTCACCGCCGCAGCGGACGGCGCGCACCTCGCCACCCCCGGCGTCCCCGCCGTGCACGTCCCCGCGTGCCCGGTCACGCCCCTCGACAGCACGGGCGCGGGCGACGCCTTCGCCGGCGCCTATCTGGCGGCCGTGCAGGCGGGCAGCGCCCCGCGCGCTGCTGCGGCTGCGGGCTGTGCCACGGCGGCAACGGCGGTCCGTACGCCGGGCGGACGGCCGGGGCAGGGGGCGTAGCGGCGGGCCGGGAGGCGCGCGGTGGCGACCCGCAGCGGGCACCGCGCCTCAACGCACGCGCCTGCGCCGCGGGCGCGCGCGCAGGCGGCCGGGGTCCGGCCCGTGCGGGGCGGCGGCGAGGGCGTCGCGGACGGCGGCGGTGAAGGCGTCCGGCTCGCGGAACAACTGACGCGGTGTGGTGTGGACGAGGTGCAGGCCCAGGGCTTCGAGGGCGTTGTGGTGCTCCACGGTGCCGTCGTCGGTGCGGTACGGCGGCTCGGTGAGGTGGAGGAGGACGCCGGTGCGGGGCCAGTGGGCGTGCGCGGTGGTGAGCCAGTACCCGTCGAGGTGCAGGGGGGTGTGCCAGAGCGGCGGCGGCAGGCCGGCGGTGTGGAGCAGCGCGCGGGCGCGCGTTTCGGCGGGTGGCCGGGCGGCGGAGCCGAGCGCGGCGAGTGCGGCGGCGACGTCGGGGCGGGTGTGCAGGCCGGCGGCGCGGAGTGCGGTGGCCGCGGCGGCGGGCGGGGTGGCGCGGGCGTCGAGCAGTTCGCGGAGCAGGGCGGCGGTCCGGTCGTGGTCGAGCACCCCGCGCAGCGCGTCGGCGGCGGCGCGGACCGGCGGGGCGGCCGGGAGTCCGGGTGGCAGGCGGACGGGCGGGGGCAGGCGGCGCGGGGCGTGGTGGATGCGGATGCCGGGCGGCGCGGTGAGGCGGCGGCGAGGCGGTACGAGCACGTCGACCACGCGCACGTCCGCGGCGGCGGGCACGCCCCGGAACCCGTACAGCGCCAGCGCCGCCACCCCCGTCAGCAGGGCCTCTCCGCGCCCCGCGCCGCGCTCCAGGGCGGCGCGGTAGCGCGCCTCCCAGCCGCCGCCGCGGGTCTCACGGGTGTCACGGGTGCCGTTCGCGTACGTCATGGGGGCGCCATGCCCGCCGCGGCGTCCCGCTACGGCGTTCCGGCGTCGGAGTCACCGGGTCGGGCGCAGCCCGGGACGGGAGTTGACCCCGCGCTACGCCGCGTGGACGGTGCTGTCGGCGGTGGCCTCCGGCTCGGGCGCGGTGCAGGCGCCGGCGAGTGCGTCGAGGGAGACGCCCAGGGTGGCCGCCAGCGCGGCGATCGTGAAGAACGCCGGGGTGGGGGCGCGGCCGGTCTCGATCTTGCGGAGGGTCTCGGCGGAGATGCCGGCCGCGGCGGCGACGTCGGTCATGCTGCGCTCGCCTCGGGCGGCGCGCAGCAGGGCGCCGAAGCGCTCGCCGCGGCGGCGCTCCTCGGGGGTCAGTGGAGTACGAACCATGAGCGTGATACTAATACCGGTATAGTAATTGGGAGGCCGAGGGAGAGCCACGTCATGGTCGAGATCAAGAACGACGCCGCACTGGACGCCATGCGGGAGGCCGGCCGCGTCGTCGCCCAGGCCCTCGCCGCCGCGCGGGACGCGGCCGGCGTCGGCGTCAGCCTGCTGGAGCTGGACGAGGTCGCGCGGGAGGTGCTGGACAAGGCGGGGGCGGGATCGCCGTTCCTCGGCTACCGGCCGTCGTTCGCCGCCACGCCCTTCCCCGCGGTCCTCTGCACCTCCGTCAACGACGCGATCGTGCACGGCATCCCCACCGGCCACCGGCTGCGCGACGGCGACCTCGTGTCCCTCGACTTCGGCGCGGAACTGGACGGCTGGACGGGCGACGCGGCGATCAGCTTCACCGTGGGCACGCCGCGGCCCGGGGACACGGCGCTGATCGCCGCCACCCAGCGCGCGATAGACGCCGGGATCGCGGCCGCGGTCGCGGGCGGGCGGCTGGGCGACATCTCCGCCGCCGTGGGGCGCGTGGCCGCGGAGGCGGGCTGCGGGATGCCGGCGGACTTCGGCGGACACGGCATCGGGCGGCGGATGCACGAGGACCCGCACGTGCCCAACCGCGGGCGCGCGGGGCGGGGTTACCCGCTGCGCCACGGGCTGACGCTGGCGATCGAGCCGATGCTGCTGTCGGGCGGCTCGGACGACTACGGGGTCGACCGCGACGGGTGGACGCTGCGGACCGCGGACGGCAGCAGGGCGGCGCACATCGAGCACACGATCGCGGTGACGAGGGACGGGCCGCGGGTGCTGACGACGCTGTGAGGGCCGGGGCGCGGGCCGTGGCGCGGGCTGGGGGTCAGCGCCAGCCGTAGCGCAGCCGCAGGCGGTGCTCGACGAGGTGGAAGCGCTGCCGGTCCAGCGAGCACGCCTCGCGGCGCATGCCGCCGTCGTGCAGCCGCAGCACACGGTCCAGGTCGACCCACGACTCGCGGCCCTCGCGGTCCCAGGGTCCTGCGCCGATGCGTACCCAGTCGTGGTCGTCGTCGCGGCGCCTGCTGGACAGTTGGACGGCGAGGACCGTGCCGGCGGACTCGCGGGCGACGACGAGGACGGGCCGGTCCTTGCCGCGGCCGTCGTTCTCCTCGTACGGGACCCAGGTCCAGACGATCTCGCCGGGGTCGGGGTCGCCGTCGGGGTCGGGCGCGTAGGAGGTGCGTACGACACCGGCGGCGCGCGGGTCTATCTCGGTGGTGGCGGACGGGCCGGACTGGCCGGGCCGGGCCGCTTGGCCGTTCTCGTCGGTCGACGTGGTCACGCCGTGCACCGTAGCAACCGCCGGCGGGCGGGCGGCGACCGCCCGTCCGCGTGGACGCACCACGGCGGGACGGCCGGGCAGGGTGCCATATGCCGGGGAAAATGGGGCGCTGAGGGCGGCCGGGGCGGCCGTTGTCAGTGGGGGGTTGTAGCTTCCAGGGCATGGACTACCACGACGTTGTCGACGAGCTCGAATCGGCGGAGCATGAGCTCGGCCTGGCCGCGTGCGACGTGGACGAGACCGAGGGTGCCGGGCTGGACCTGGCGGGGCTGGCCGCCGAGCTGGCGGAGCGCACGGAGCCGACCGGGGCGGACCGGCCGGGCGCGGCCGCGGAGGTGCAGGTCGGGGCGGACGCGGCGGTGTGGTCCGCCCGCAGGGCCGACGGGGTCGCGGACGCCGAGCGGGCGGAGGGCCTGCCGGAGGCGCAGTGGCCGCAGGGCCGCCGGATATCCCTGGCGCGCTGCGCGCAGTAGGGGGCCGTACGCGCAGCGCCTGGTTGGACCTCGGCCCCGGAGAGTCGGATGCTGGGGGCAGGAGGTGCTACGCATGAGGCTGAACCGCTCCGGCGACGAGCCCGTACACGCCCGCTCTCCGCTGCGCATGCGCTTCTGGCTGGCGCTGTGGGGAACGCTCTGGATGATCGCGGGCACGGTCTTCTTCGTCGTCGTCGACCAACCGGCCTGGGCCGCGGTGACCGCGGCACTCGCCGCGATCACGATCGTCGACATGGTGGTGGTGGTCCGGCGCATCAGACAGGGTTCGCATTTCCAGCCGGGCGCGGACGTGCCCCCGTACGAGCCGATACGCGAGGACGAGGAACCGCCCAGGCCGAAGCGGCTGCCCTGACGCGGGGGCGCGCCGCGCGCCTGCGGCGGGGTCCGTCGCGGGCCGGAGCGCGAGCGGCCGGATCCGGCCGGATCCGCAGGAGCGGTCCGGCCGGCTTCCCGGGAGGTGTCCCCTACGGCCGCTCGGGGCGCCAGGCCGGGCGGCGCGGGTCATCGAGGCGTACGAGCACATCGGCGGCGCCCGCGGGATCGGCCTCCTCCTCGTAGCGGGCGAAGGCGGGCAGTGTCCAGCGGTCCCGCTCGGGTGTGCGCCGGGCCAGGGCGGAGGCGGAGAGCCGGAGGTGAACGGTCAGGTCGAAGGGGAACCAGCGGCCGAGCAGCAGCGGCCCGTGCAGCAGCAGCACGGCGCCGGCCGGCAGGGAGGTGTACGGGGTGCGCGTGGCGCGGTCGGTGACGGGGTCCCAGAGGTCGGGCAGGACGCGGCCGTCGCCGCCGGGCTCCAGGGGCCCGAAGACCTCGCGCCAGAGGGCGCCGGTGTCGAGCCAGGTGTCGTGGTACGCGTCGGGATCCTCGCGCCCGAACTCGTAGCGGAGGGAGGCGGGCCGCAGGAATCCGCCCGCGTCGAGGACGAGGGCGTCACGCCCGCGTACCCGCAGGGCGTCGGCGACCCGGGCGGCGAGCAGGCCGGGCTCCGCCGCGGGGGCACCGTCCACGGCGACGCGCGGCCACGCGCCGCCGTCGGCCGCCTTCGTGTCGGCGACACGCTCGGCCAGCGCCTCGGTGAGCCGCTCCCAGGAGATCGCTTCGAACCGCACGGTTCCATGATGCCGCCTGGCCGCAGGGGGTTGCCCGAGTGCGGGCCCACTCCGGGGCCGGGCCCTTGCCGGGGCCGGGCGGCTCGGCGGGCGCCTGGAACGTCCCGTGGCACGGGCGTGCGCGCCGGGGCGCTCCCGCAGGCGGGGACTGGGTCGTGGGATCGGACGGCACGGGCGTACGCGCGAGGGCCCTCCGCAGCGGCTCCGCCAGGCCAGGGCGGCTTCCTTCGCCGTGCCGCGCGCCGGTCCGCTCCCCCCGGGCTCGGCGGGTCCGGTGGGGTGCCCAACCCGGTGGACGGCGAGGGTGGTTGAGTACCGGCAGCGGATGCGAGCGGGCGTACCGCGGTCGGCGCCGAAGGCGAGGGGGACATGTGGGACCGGACGAGCTGAGCCCGCCCGAGCGGCGGCTGTGGGACGCCTTCCCCACCGCCACGCGCGTCGACCTCCGGGTGGGCGACCCCGCCGCGGACGACCCGGCCGGGGGCGCCGCCTGGGGCCCGGAGCGCGTCGTGCGCGCCGAGGTCGTCACCGCGCTGCTGCTCGGCGCGCGCGACACCGAGTCCGGGCACACCGCCGCGGTACAGCTCACCGGCGCGCGGATCACCGGGCGCCTCGCCCTCGACCACGCCGACGTGGCGCACCATCTGCGGCTCCAGGACTGCTCGTTCGAGGAGTCCGTCGACCTCTACGGCGCCCGTACGCGCCAGCTCAGCTTCAACGGCTCGCATCTGCCGGGCCTGCTCGCCTCGCACCTCTGGGCCGAGGGCAACCTCCGCCTGACCGGTTGTACGACCAGCGGCAAGGTCCGGCTCGTCGCGACCCGTATCGCCGGCACCCTCATACTCAACGGCGCCCGGCTCCACAACCCCGAAGGCGAGGTGCTCAACGGCACCCGGCTGCAAGTCGACAACGACATCCTCATGCGCGACGGCTTCTCCGCCCGGGGCACGGTCGTGTTGCGCAGCGCCCGCGTCGGCGGCAGCATCGACCTGCGCGAGGCCCGGCTCGACGCCGGTTCCGGCGACGCCGCACTCGACGCCGCCCGGGTCCAGATCGAAGGCGACTTCGCCGCGTACCGGCTGGCGGCGACCGGCAGGCTCGGCCTCCGGAACGCCGCCGTCGCGGGCGCCGCGTTCCTGCGCGGTGCCACGCTCGACAACCCCGCCGGACGCACCCTGGACGCCCCGGGTGTGCACGTCGGGTCCGATGTCGTGCTCGACAACCGCTTCCGATCCCACGGCCAGATACGGCTGGCCGACGCGACCGTCGGCGGCCGGCTGGTGATGAGCGGGGCGCACCTGCGGACGGAGGCGGACGACGCCGCGCTCGACGCGTACGGGATACAGGTCGGTGCCGACGTCGTGCTGGACCGGCTGACGGCCACCGGTCTGATCCGGATGTCGGGAGCGCAGATCACTGGCCGTATCCAGGCCGGCGGCAGCCACATCAGGGGCCACACGCCCGGTGCCACCGCACTCAGCCTGCGCCGCACCACTGCCCGCGAGGCCGATCTGGGTACCGCACGCCTCGACGGCGCCCTGGACCTGCGCTACTCCACCCTCGGCGTGTTGCACGACGCGGCAGACACCTGGCCGGCCCGGCTCCGCCTCGACGGCGCGGTGTACGAACAGCTCCGCAACCCCCTCTCCGCCGCCGAGCGGCTGCCCTGGCTCGGTCGCAGCGACGGCACGTACGTCCCGCAGCCCTACGAGCAACTCGCCGCCGCCTACCGCAGCCTCGGGCACGAGGACGACGCCCGGCGCGTCCTGCTCGCCAAGCAGCGCGCCCGCCGCACCCAACTGCGCTGGTATGCCCGCGCCTGGGGCTTCGTCCAGGACGCCGCCGTCGGCTACGGCTACCGCCCCGAGCGCGCCGTCGTCTGGCTGGCCGGGCTGCTGGCGCTGGGCTCCCTGCTCTTCCGGGCCGACCGGCCGCGGCCGTTGGAGCCCGGCAAGAAGATCGATTTCAACCCGTTCGTCTACACCCTGGACACGCTGCTGCCGGTCGTCGACTTCGGCCAGGGCAACGCGTTCGCGCCCGACGGCGGCTCGCAGTGGGTGGCGTATCTGCTCACCGCCGCCGGGTGGATTCTCGCCACCGCCGCGGCCGCCGGCGCCGCGCGGGCGCTGAACAGGCCCTAGCCGGACAGCCTCTGAGGGCGGGGGTTCACGTCAGGTCCGGCACCCGGCACGTCCCCCACCGCCCCGGGTTGCGGCCCGAGCGGCAGCGGCCGTCGACGGGGGCCGGGAGGGCCCGCCCGCGAGGGCCGCTGCCGCCGCGCCGGGACCCGCGAACACCCGCCCGGGTGCGGGTCCGCCCGGTGCGTTCCCCGCCCGGGAACGCACCGGAACCACCGGACTCACCGAATGCAGCGTGAGTGCCGTGACCGACGTGACCGCAGGAAGCGCCGTCGGCACGGCTGGACCGGCCGCACGCCTCAGTAGCGCAGCGCCGCGAGGTACTCGTAGCTGTTGCGCGCCGTCGCGAACGGGTCCGACGGGTTGTCGTGCTCGACGAGCCACTGCTTGATCCCGCCGCTCTTCGCCCCCTGGAACATCTCCGCGAAGTCCAGCACACCCGAGCCGACGTCGGCGATGTCGCCGTTCTCCGCCATGTCCTTGACGTGCAGCGCGGGGAAGCGGCCCGGGTGCCGGCGGAAGTACGTGAGCGGGTCGGCGCCGCCGTCCACCGCCCAGTACAGGTCGAACTCGAAGGCGACCAATTGCGGATCGGTCTCGTTGACGAGGATGTCGAAGAGCACCTCGCCGTCGACGGTGGCGTGGTCGTTGCCGTGGTTGTGGAAGAGCACCTGCTGCAGCCCGGCCTCCCGGCAGGCGCGGCCGGCCTCGTTCAGGACGCGCGCCGCCTCGCGGAAGCCGGCCGGCGTGTGCATGGCACCGGGCAGGCTGGGGACGACGACCCACTGGCCGCCCAGGGTGTGCACGTCCTCGATCGCCTTCGGCAGCCCGCTGCCGGAGACGATGTCGTACCCGACGTGCTCCAGCACGGCCTTGAGCCCGGCGTCGTCGATCATGCCGCGGATCTGCTGCGCGTCGTGGCCGTGCCGGCCGCTGACGCCGACGGTGGCGTAGCCGATGTCCGCCAACTGCTGCAGGGTGCCGGCGAAGTCCGTGGCCAGCGGCCCGCGCATGGTGTAGAGGTGCATGCCGATGCCGCCCGGCGGGATGCGCCGCTTGCCGCACCTGCCGTGTGCCTCGGCCCCGGCCGCCGCCGCGGGTCCGGCCGTGCCGCCCAGGGCGGCGGCGGTACCGGCGCCGAGCGCCGCGGTGAGCAGCGCGCGCCGTCCCATCCCGCTCGTCGCCCGCCGCCGGGACCTGCCCGTCCCCCCGGCTCCGTGGTCCGTCTCGTGCCTGCCGTTCATGCGCACAACCGCCTCTCCCGCGTATGACGAGTCCGCCGCCTAGAAAGCGCTTTCTGGCATGCGCGCATCAGCGTAAGCGGCCCGCGTCACGCGGTCAACGGGTCGGCACCCCCGGCGACTTCTGCGGTGCCCACAGCCCAACCGGGCGCACCGCAGCACCGCCCCGCGCGCGCCCGCGCATTGGCGCCCCCGGCTCAGAGCCGGACCAGCACGTCGTCCAGGTCCTTGCGCCGGATGTCCGGCACCCGCGCCCCGTCCGCGGGGTAGCCGACCGGGATCACGTACGCCGCCCGCTCCTCCGGGGGCCGCTCGCACACCTCGCCGAGGAACCGCATCGGGCTCGGTGTGTGCGTGAGCGTCGCGAGCCCCGCCTGGTGCAGCGAAGCGAGGAGGAAGCCGACGGCGATGCCGACCGACTCCTTCGTGTAGTACGGGCGCGGGCTCCGCGGACCCTTGTGCACCTCGAAGACGACGATCACCGCGGGCGCCGTCTCCAGGAAGGGCTTGTGCCAGTCCGTGCCCAGCGGCGCCAGCGCCGCCAGCCACTCCGGCGAGGCCCGGCGCGCGTAGAACTCCCGCTCCGCCTCCTCCGCCGCCTCCCGCAGCCGCCGCTTGCGCTCCGGGTCGGTGACGACGACGAAGCGCCAGGGCTGCACGTTGGCGCCGCTGGGCGCGGTGGCGGCGGTACGGACCGCCCACTCCAGCACGTCGTCCGGGATCGGGCGCGGGGAGAAGTCCCGCACGGTACGGCGGCGCGTCATCGCGTCGTGGAAGGCGCGGCTGCGCACCGCCGCGTCCGGTGCCGGCACGCCGAGGGGCTCGTACGGGACGGTGGGATACGGGGCCGGATGCGGCTGCGAGGTCGTCATCAGGCCAGCAGAACACGGCCCGGCGGCCCGGCCTAGACCTGGTACGAGCCGAAGGCCCGCGCCCGCCGCGCGGCCCCCCGCCGCACCCGTCCGCCGCCGCCCGCCGGGCGGCCGGCCCGCGCCCCCGCTACTCCTCGAACCCCGCCGCGTCCACGAAGTCCGGCCGCGGATCCAGCGCCGCCGCCAGCCGGAAGTGCCGCCGCACCTCGTCCGGGTCGCCGCCGGCCCGCTCCAGCGTGCGGGCCAGCGCGAAGTGCGCGTAGGCGTTGTCCGGCTCCCGGTCGATGACCGTGCGGAAGTCGGCCTCCGCCGCGCGGAGGCGGGCGCTCATGAAGTACGCGCGGGCGCGCAGCAGCCGCGGCGAGACCTTCTCGGGATGGGCCTCGACCAGCGGGTCGAGCAGTTGGACCGCGCCGCGCGGATCGCGGGCGGCGAGCAACTGCTCGGCCGCCCGGTAGTCGACGACGTCGGTCTCCGGGCTGCGCTCGGCCACGGCGTACTCCTTCCTCGACTTCCCTGTCTTCCGTTTCGCGTGTCGCGTCCGGTGTCTCGCGTCTTCCTACGTTCCCGGCGGGAGACGACCGGCCTCCAACAGGGGATCATGCCCCGCCGTTCCGCCCCCTGACCCCCTTGCGTGCCACCAGTTCCTCCCAGACCTTCCGTACCCGCTCGGCCAGCTCCTCCGGCGTCCCGTCGTTGTCCACGACGATGTCGGCGATCGCCAGCCGCTGCTCGCGCGTGGCCTGCGCCGCCATCCGGGCGCGCGCCTCGTCCGGCGCCATGCCGCGCAGCCGCACCAGCCGGTCGAGCTGCGTGGCCGGCGCGGCATCGACGACCACGACGACGTCGTACAGCCCGGCAAGATCGTTCTCGGCCAGCAGCGGCACGTCGTTCACGACGATCGCGTCCGGTCCCGCCGCCTCCTGGAGCGCCGCGGAGCGGTCGCGGACCAGGGGGTGGACGATGCCGTTCAGGGCCTGGCGCCGGCCGGCGTCCGCGAAGACGATGCCGCCGAGCCTCGCCCGGTCCAGGCTCCCGTCCGCGGTGAGCACCTCCGCTCCGAACTCCGCGACGACCGCCGCAAGACCCGGCGTGCCGGGCTCCACCACCTCGCGGGCGATCTCATCGGAGTCGACGATCACCGCTCCGTACGAGGCCAGGGCCCGCGCCACCGCACTCTTGCCGGCGCCGATCCCGCCGGTCAGTCCCACCGTCAGCATGGGTCCAGCGTAGGCGCCTCAGTCCCCCTCCTCGCGCTCCGCGAGGAACTGCTCGAAGGCGCTGCCCAGCTCGTCCGCCGAGGGCAGCTCGGCGGGCTCGGCCATCAGGTTCTCCCGTTCGTCGCCGCCGGACAGCGCGTCGTACTGGTGCTCAAGCCCGCGGACCATGCCCACCAGTTCCTCGTCGCCCTCGTCGACCTGCCGCTCGATCTCGTTCTGCACCTTCAGTGCCTCGGAGCGCAGCGCGTGCGCCACGCCCGGCAGGACGAGGCCCGTCGCGGAGGTGATCGACTCCAGGACGGTCAGCGCCGCGTCCGGGTACGGGGTGCGGGACAGGTAGTGCGGCACGTGCGCGGCGACGCCCAGGACGTCGTGCCCGGCCTCACCGAGCCGGTACTCCAGCAGCGCGTCGGCGCTGCCGGGGACCTGCGCCTCGTCGAAGACGCCGCGGTGGCCCGGCACCAGGTCGATGCGGTTGCCGTGCGGCGTGAGGCCCACCGGGCGGGTGTGCGGCACGCCCATGGGAACCCCGTTGAAGTTGACCGCCAGGCGCACGTTCAGCCGCTCCACGATCTCGCGGACGGCCTCGGCGAACCGCTCCCACTCCACGTCGGGCTCCGGACCCGACAGCAGGAGGAAGGGGCTGGCGGTCGCGTCGCGCACCAGGTGCAGTTCGAGCGCGGGGACCTCGTACGCGGCCCAGTGGTCGCGCCGGAACGTCATCAGGGGGCGGCGCGCGCGGTAGTCGACGAGCCGGTCGTGGTCGAAGCGGGCGACGACCTCGTGCGGCAGATCGTCGAGCAGCCGCTCGTTGATCTGGGCGCCGGTCTCGCCGGCGTCCATGAAGCCTTCGAGGTGGTAGAGCAGAGTCAGCCCCGCCGAGTCGTGCTCCAGCACCGCGTCGACGGCCGCGAGCCCGCTGGGGTCCCATTCGTACATGCTCATGCGGGTGTAACACCCCGCGTGTCCCCGGTGATTCCCGGTGACGCAAACGGATTCCGCCCGCGGCGGCCGGGCCGCCCGTACGGGCAGGCCGGCCGTGCCGCAGGCCCTCACATCCGGCCGGACCATGTGGCCGGATCACGTGGCTGGATCTTGTGGCTGGATCATGCCCTGCGGCGGCGGAACCTCTCCGTGACGGATAGCGTCCTTCTTCGCGGAAGGAGGGGGTCGTCGTGCCTCAGGAGGGGCCGGGAGGAGAAGTCCCGGGCGGGCGCGGCGGGTTGCGGGAGCCGTTGCGGCCCCGCCGAGGGGGGCGGCACCGAGTGTCGCGCTCCCTCACGCTCGCCGCCATCGGTGCCTGCGTGCTCGTGATCGCGAGCATCGTCGTGGCCGTGTGGCCCGGCGACACCGGTCTGAGACCGCCGGGGATGCCCTCGCCGGACGCCACCACCGCGGCCGCCTTCACCGGCGTGTACCGCATAGGCGCCCTCGGGGACGCCGATCCGGGCGGCGGCCGGGACACCGTCCTGACCCGCAGCGTGACCCGGGCGCTCGCCGACCACGGCGGCGGTGGCGCCGGGGGCAACGGCGCCCTGGCGACACCCCGGCTGGCCGTCTCGGACCTCACCGCCCACAAGGAGTCCACCGAGCCCGCGAACGGCCGGCTGATAGCCCGCTGGCTGGAGATGGAGCCCGGCCTGACCGGGGTCGTCGGCGGCGACCCCGCCCTCAGGCTGCCGGAGAGCGGCCTGACGTCCTTCCGCCTCCCCGTCGTACGCGCCTGCCGCCACGAAGGCGCCGGTCTCAGCCCCGAGCCGCGCTACGCCGACACCAACGAGCTGCGCTCCTCCGCCTCCACCGCCGACATGGGCGTCGTCCTGGCCCGCCACCTCGCCGCCGCGCCCGGGGTCCGCCGGGTCTACGTCCGCGGCGACACCGCCGCCGACCCCACCCGGGCGCTGGTGAGGCGGCTGCGCGCGGACGGCGTCGAGGTACGCGCCGACGACGCGGGGCAGCTCGCCGACGGCATCGCCGGGTTCCGGCCGGACGCGGTGTTCCTGGAGGGCGGGGCGGCGAACCTGGCGGAGTGGCTGGAGCAGGTCGAGGACAGCGGGTTCGACGGCGTGAAGGCGCTGTGGGACCCGACGGCGCCGACCTGCACGGGCCGCAACGCCGCCGCCGACGCGGACTTCTCCGTACCGGACGGCTGGCTGACCGTCCGCGGCCACTACGACGTCGCCCTGGACCCCGACGCCGACCGCCGCGCCGCCGTCCGCCGGGCCCTCGGCGACGACCTGGCCACGCGCCCGTACGCCGTCGAGACCTACGACGCCGCCCGCGCCATGCTCTCCGCCTGGGACACCGTCTCGGCGGAGGAGCGCAGCAGCAACGAGCCGGACCTGGCGCGCGCGGCGCTGGCCGAGGCGCTGCCGACGGTGCCGGTGCGGGGGACGCTGGGCGGCTGGTGGACGCAGTTGTCGGAGGCCGAGGCACACCCGGTGGTGTGGCTCGACCTCCGGGAGGACGGCCGGTGGCGGCAGCAGGCGGAGGAGCACCGCTGAGCGGCGGGGGTACGGGCGTGCCCGTACCCCCGCCGCGCGGCCGGTGGTCGCCGGTGTCCTACGGGACCCCGGCACCCCGCCGCTCGGACCGCTCCCGCCCCGCGTCCTCCGCGGGCTCCCCGGGACGCTCCAGCGCCACCTTCGGCAGCCTCCTGGCCAGCGGCCCCGGCAGCCACCAGGCGTGCCGCCCGAGCAACTGCATCACCGCGGGCACGATCAGGCAGCGGATCACCAGGGCGTCCAGCAGGATCGCCACCGCGAGGCCCAGGCCGAACTGCTGCAGCATCCGGCTCGGGCTGAGGATGAAGGCCGCGAACACCACGATCATGATCAGCGCCGCCGCCGTGATCACCTGCCCGGTGACGGCCAGGCCCTCCCGTACCGCGTGTGCGGCGTTCTTCGTACGCTCCCACTCCTCGTGCATCCGGGAGACGAGGAAGACCTCGTAGTCCATGGAGAGCCCGAAGACGATCGCGAAGATCATCACGGGAATGAACGCCTCGATGGGCCCCGGCTGCACGCCGAACCAGCCCTCCTGGAACACCAGCGTGATCACGCCGAGTGCGGCCCCGATGGACAGCAGGTTCAGCACCGCCGCCTTGAGCGGGATCCACAGCGAGCGGAACACCAGCATCAGCAGCAGTGTCGACAGCCCGACGACGAGGGCGACGAACAGCGGCATCCGGTCGGCGACGGTGTCGGAGAAGTCCTGGGTGGCGGCGGTGGCGCCGCCGACCAGGTACTCCGAGCCCGTCTCGGCCGACAGCCGCGGCAGCACGTCGTCGCGCAGGTCGTGGACGAGGTCCGCGGTCGCGGCGTCCTGCGGCGCGGACTCGGGGAAGACGATGACGGTGGTGACCTCGCCGTCCTCGGACGGCATCGGCGGGGTCGTCGCCGCGACCCCGTCGGCCTGCGCGATCCGGGCCTGCGCCTCTTCTCCCGCCTCGGCCGCGCCGGCCGCCCCGCCGCCCTGCGCGACGACGACGAGCGGGCCGTTGAAGCCGGGCCCGAAGCCCTCGGCGAGCAGGTCGTACGCCTGCCTGCTGGTGGTCGAGGGCGCGTCGTTCCCGGCGTCGGCGAAGCCGAGCCGCATGCCGAGCGCGGGCGCGGACAGCGCCGTCAGCGCCACGAGGGCGGCGACCAGCGCCGGCAGCGGGCGGCGCTGCACCGCGGTCGCCAGCGCGCGCCAGCGGCTGTCCTCGGTCCTGCCCTTGGCCGCGGCCTTCCCGGCGCGCTTGAGGACGTGGCGCTGGATGCGCCGGCCGAGCACGGCGAGCAACGCGGGCAGCAGCACCAGCGACGCGGCCATGGTGACCAGCACGGTCAGCGCCACCGCGAGCGCCACGCCCTGGAGCGCGCCGAGCCCGAGGGCGACCAGGCCGAGGAGCGCGATGATGACGGTGCAGCCGGCGAAGAAGACCGTGCGCCCGGCGGCGTCGAGCGCGATACGTGCGGCGCCGTCCCGGTCCGCGCCGCGGATCAGCTCGTGGCGGTACCGGTAGAAGATGAGCAGCGCGTAGTCGACGCCGACGCCGAGACCGACGAGCATCATGATCGGCGGGGTGAAGTCGGCGACGGTGAAGACGTGCCCGGCCAGGGTGATCAGCCCGACGGCGGTGCCGACCGCGAACAGCGCGGTGCCCAGCGGCACCGCGGCGGCCACCAGGGAGCCGAAGAGCAGCACCAGGATCACCAGCGCGGCGAGCATCCCCGCACCCTCGGCGGCCCCGCCGCTCTCCTCCTCCACGCCGCGCACGGCGTCGCCGCCCAGCTCGACCTGCAGCGCGTCGCTCCCGGCCCGCTGCGCGGTGTCGATGATCTCCCGGACGTCCTCCTTCGGCACCAGCTCCGCCTTGTCGTCCAGGGTGACGGTGGCGTACGCGACGTCGCCGCCCTCGGAGACCGCCGCCCCGCCGTCGGCGTACGGGCTGCGCACGTCCACGACGCTCGGCAGCCCGCGCACCTGGTCGAGCATGCGCTCGACGTCCCGCTCGGTGCCCGCGGCGCGCAGCCCCCGCTCGTCCTTGAACACGATCTCCACGCTGTCGCCCGCCTGCGCGGAGCCGTGCCGCTCCAGCAGGTCGGTGGCGGCCTGCGAGTCGGTGCCGGGGAGGGAGAAGTCGTTGCGCCAGTTGCTCCCGGCGGCCTGGGAGGCGGCGGTGACGCCGAGGAGGACGGCGACCCAGAGGAGGATCGCGAGCCGGCGACGCCGGCGCGACCAGTCGGCGAGACGGGCGAAGAGCCCGGGGCGTGTGCCGGAAGGGGCGGGTGGTGGAGCGGTGCTGTGTGCGGACATGCCGTCAGCGTGCCGGGCCGCCTGCGGCGGGCACATCGGCCGGACGCGGGCAACGGCACTACCCCACCGGTTGCACCGCCCGCCGACCCGTACTACCCGGGTTGCGACCGCGCCCCGAATGCCGCCGTATTCCCTAGGTGGCGGACGCGAAAACCCCTACGGCCCGGCGCCACATGCCCCACGCGCCAGTGTCACCAGGTGGCCACGCCTCCTGTCCCGCACGTCCCCCACGCACCCGCCCAAGGGTAGGCCGCCCCACCGACAGCGAGGTGCTCGCGGGCCCCCGTCAGGGCGCCAGCCAGCCCGGCCTGACCATCCCCGACTCGTACGCCAGCACCACCAACTGCGCCCGGTCCCGCACCCCCAGCTTCGTCATGATCCGGCTCACGTGCGTCTTCGCCGTCGCCGGGCTCAGCACCAGCCGCGCCGCGATCTCGTCGTTCGTCAGCCCCGCCGCCACCAGCCGCATCACCTCGGCTTCCCGCTCGGTCAGCGCGTTCAGCCGCGGCCCCGGCTCCGGCGCCTTCACCCGGCCCGCGAACTCGGCGATCAGCCGCCGCGTCACCGACGGGCTGATCAGCGCGTCGCCGCGCGCCGCCACCCGCACCGCGTGGATGAGCTCCTCCGGCTCCGTGTCCTTGACCAGGAACCCGGCGGCGCCGGCGCGCAGCGCCCCGTACACGTAGTCGTCGAGGTCGAACGTCGTCAGGATGACGACCCGGACGTCCGCCAGCCGCTCGTCCGCGGCGATCCGCCGGGCGGCCTCCAGGCCATCCGTGCCGGGCATCCGGATGTCCATCAGGACGATGTCGGGGCGCAGTTCGCGGCATGCGGCCACCGCCTCGGCGCCGTCGCTCACCTCCCCGACCACGTCGAGGTCGGCCTCGTCCTCCAGGATCGAGCGGAAGCCGGCGCGCACCAGCTTCTGGTCGTCCGCCAGCAGAATCCTGATCATGGCTGGGCGTGCTCCGTTCCGTAGGGCAGCCGGGCCGTGACGACGAAGCCGGCGCCGCCCGGCCGCGGCCCCGCGGCCAGCTCCCCGCCGACCGCCCGCGCCCGCTCCCGCATCCCGCCGATGCCGCTGCCACCACCGCTCCCGCCGCCGACGCCGCTCCCGCCGCCGACGCCGCCGCCGACCGCGCCGATCCGGGCCCCGACCCCGGCCGCGGCCCCGCCACCGGCTCCGGCCCCGCCCCCGGCGCGGGCCTCGGCGGCGCTGCCCCGCCCGTCGTCCTCGACCGTCAGCCGCAGCTCACGCTCACCGTAGTCCAGCCGTACGGTCACGGACGTGGCCCCCCGCGCATGCCGCGCGACGTTCGTCAGCGACTCCTGCACGACGCGGTACGCCGTCAGGTCCAGCTCCGCCGGCAGGGCCCGCTCCGCGCCCGCCACCACCGTGCGCACCCGCAGTCCCGCCGTGCCCGCCGCCCGCTCGGTCAGTTCACCCAGGCGCGCCAGCCCCGGCGCGGGCGCCGTCGGCGCCTCGTCGTCGACCTGCCGCAGCACCCCCAGGGTGGCGCGCAGCTCGCGCAGCGTCTCGCGGCTCGTCTCCTTGATGGTCGCCAGGGCGTCGGCCGCGGCCGGGTCCGGGGCGTCGCTCTTCTTCAGCCGGTGCAGGGCGGCCCCCGACTGGACGTTGATGAGCGAGATGTGATGCCCGATCACGTCGTGCAACTCGCGTGCGATGCGCAGCCGTTCCTCGGTCGCGCGGCGGCGCGCCTCGCCTTCGACGTACGCCCGGCGCCCGTGCCACATCGCGCCCAGCGCCACCACGGCGACGACCCAGCCGGTGAGCATGAACAGCGCGATGCCGTTGACGTCGTCATTGCCCGACATCGTCCCCGCGGCGGTGCCGGCGACGACGAGCGCGCCCAGCGCCACCGCCGCGCGCAGCCGCCCCGCGGCGGCCACGCAGTACAGCGCGATGACGAGCACGACGAACAGCGGACCGTCGTACGCACTGTTCACGTAGTAGACGCCGACGGCCAGGGTGACGAACGTGCCCACGGCGACCGGATGGCGGCGGGCGAAGTACAGCGCCCCGCAGGCGAGCGCGATCAGCACCCAGCCCAGCGCCGTCGTCGCCCACGGTTCCCTGCGCTGGCCGACGAACGCCTGCACCGTGCCCAGCGCCACCAGCACGCCCGTCCCGGCCGCGAGGGCGGTGTCCGCCGCGCGGCCCTGGGGCAGGCGGAGCTGACGTACGGGCAGGGGCACGACCCCAGCGTACGTGCCCGGGCGCACGCCCCGGAGCGAAGGCACACACCCCCGTGAGCCCCCGCGAACCGCCCCCGCGACAGGCGGGCACGGCGGAAGCCCGCCGCCCCGAGGGGACGACGGGCTTCCGTCTGTCGTGCTGCTTCCTGCGTACTGCCTGCTAAGCCACCCGGCCCGCGGTCAGCTCTGGCCGCCGGCCAGCTTCTCGCGGAGCGCCGCCAGCGCCTCGTCCGAGGCCAGCGCGCCGGAGTCGTCGGCACCCTCGGAGGAGTACGAACCGCCGCCGGTCGGAGCCGGCGCCGAGTCGCCCGCCTCGGCCGCCGCCTGGGCGTCGGCCTCGCGGGACTTGACGACCTGCGCCTGGTGCTGCTCGAAGCGGGTGTGGGCCTCGGCGTACTGGCCCTCCCACTCCTCGCGCTGCTTCTCGTACCCGTCGAGCCACTCGTTGGTCTCCGGGTCGAAGCCCTCGGGGTAGATGTAGTTGCCCTGGTCGTCGTACGAGGCGGCCATGCCGTAGAGCGTCGGGTCGAAGTCGACGGCCATCGGGTCGGGGCCGAAGGTCTCGTTCGCCTGCTTCAGCGAGAGGCTGATGCGGCGACGCTCCAGGTCGATGTCGATGACCTTGACGAAGATCTCGTCGCCGACCTGGACGACCTGCTCCGGAATCTCCACGTGCCGCTCGGCCAGCTCGGAGATGTGGACCAGGCCCTCGATGCCCTCGTCGACACGGACGAACGCGCCGAACGGCACGAGCTTCGTGACCTTGCCGGGCACGACCTGACCGATCTGGTGCGTGCGCGCGAACTGCTGCCACGGGTCTTCCTGGGTCGCCTTCAGGGACAGCGAGACGCGCTCGCGGTCCATGTCGACGTCCAGGACCTCGACCGTGACCTCCTGGCCGACCTCGACCACCTCGGACGGGTGGTCGATGTGCTTCCAGGACAGCTCGGACACGTGCACCAGTCCGTCCACGCCACCCAGGTCCACGAAGGCGCCGAAGTTGACGATCGAGGACACCACACCCGATCGCACCTGGCCCTTCTGCAGGGTGGTGAGGAAGGTCTGGCGGACCTCCGACTGGGTCTGCTCCAGCCAGGCGCGGCGGGACAGAACCACGTTGTTCCGGTTCTTGTCCAGCTCAATGATCTTGGCTTCGAGCTCCTTGCCGACATAGGGCTGCAGGTCGCGCACGCGGCGCATCTCGACCAGCGACGCGGGCAGGAAGCCCCGCAGGCCGATGTCGAGGATGAGACCGCCCTTGACGACCTCGATGACGGTACCGGTGACGATGCCGTCCTCTTCCTTGATCTTCTCGATGGTGCCCCACGCGCGCTCGTACTGCGCGCGCTTCTTCGAGAGGATCAGCCGGCCTTCCTTGTCCTCCTTCTGGAGCACAAGGGCCTCGATCTCGTCGCCGACGGCGACGACCTCGTTCGGGTCGACGTCGTGCTTGATCGAGAGCTCCCGCGATGGGATGACACCCTCGGTCTTGTAGCCGATGTCGAGCAGGACCTCGTCCCGGTCGACCTTCACGATGACGCCGTCGACGATGTCGCCGTCGTTGAAGTACTTGATCGTCTCGTCGATCGCGGCGAGGAAGGCTTCCTCGGAACCGATGTCGTTGACCGCGACCTGCGCAGTGGCGGCCGCGGTGTTCTCGGTGCTGCTCGTCATGTGGGATTGGGCTCCGGTACGGGCAAGTTGAGTCGTCGTCACTCCACGCCGAGAGCCCTGTGATCGCACCGCCGAAGCCGGACAGCCTAAGAGGCGCTTTCCCGACTCCACCAGGAAGTCCGGCAGCGCCTCGTGAACCGAGGGGACATACAACAGATGCGAGCGCGGCCTGCTCCGTCCGAGGCACGCAGGCCCGCAGCGCAACTTGTAGCATACGGGGGCAGCCGGGCATGGTCAATGCGCGAAGAGTGCACCTGGGGCATGCCGCCCCATACCTGGCAGTAGTGGCGCCCCGTCACTCTCGCGCGTGGCAGGAAGGTACTACGACGGTCCGGCCGATGGTCCACGAGTACGAGAAAAGTGCCGGCGGCGGTGCCGCTGACGCGGATGTTCCGGCAGAGGCTACCCGACGGCCCGTCCCCGCGCGGGAAACCCGGCAGGCGAGCCGTGGCTGGTGGGACCGCAACGCCGACGACTATCAGCGCGAACACGGCGGCTTCCTCGGCGGCGCGGACGGCGCGCGCTTCATCTGGGGCCCGGAAGGGCTGGACGAGGCCGAGGCGCGGCTCCTCGGGCCGGCGGGTTCGCTGGCGGGGCGCACGGTGCTGGAGGTGGGCGCGGGGGCGGCACAGTGCTCGCGCTGGCTCGCGGCGCAGGGGGCGCGGCCCGTAGCGCTGGACCTCTCGCACCGCCAGCTCCAGCACGCACGCCTCTCGGCCCTCGAAGCGGCGGAAGCCCCGCCGTTTCCGCTGCTGCAGGCGGACGCGACCGCGCTGCCGTTCCGCGACGCGGCGTTCGACCTGGCGTGCTCCGCGTACGGCGCCGTGCCCTTCGTCGCCGAGCCGGTCGCGGTGATCCGCGAGGTCCGGCGGGTGCTGCGCCCGGGCGGGCGGTGGGTCTTCTCCGTCACCCACCCCGTGCGCTGGGCCTTCCCGGACGAACCGGGCCCTGAGGGGCTGTCGGTCGCCGCGTCGTACTTCGACCGCACGCCGTACGTCGAGCAGGACGACGAGGGGCGCGCGGTCTACGTCGAGCACCACCGGACGCTCGGCGACCGGGTCCGCGACGTGGTGGACGGCGGCTTCCGGCTGCTCGACCTGGTGGAACCGGAGTGGCCGGAATGGCACGACCAGGAGTGGGGCGGCTGGTCGCCGCTGCGCGGGCACCTGATCCCCGGGACGGCGATCTTCGTCTGCGAAGCGGCCTGAAAGACCTGACCAGCCTGACCAGCAGGAGCAGCCCGAGCGATCCGGCCGCGTGACGGGCGCCCGCCGCCCGGGGCGCGGGCCGTAGCACACTGGCGTCCGTGGCCCTCCGCTCCAACGCACTCGACGCCCTGCCCGTACGGCACGCGCTCCCCGCCCTGCGCGCCGCCCTCGACGGCCCCGGCGCCGCCGTGCTCGGGGCGCCGCCCGGCACCGGCAAGACCACGCTCGTGCCCCTGGCGCTCGCCGGGCTCGTCCCCGGCGCCCAGGCCCCGCCCCGCCGGGTGCTCGTCGCCGAGCCCCGCCGCATGGCGGCCCGGGCCGCCGCACGCCGCATGGCGTGGCTGCTCGGCGAGGAGGCCGGCGACCGGGTCGGGTTCACCGTCCGCGGCGAACGCCGCGCCGGGCCCCGCACCCGCGTCGAGGTCGTCACCACCGGCGTCCTCCTCCAACGCCTCCAGCGCGACCCCGAGTTGGCCGGCGTGGACGCCGTACTGCTCGACGAGTGCCACGAACGACACCTCGACGCCGACACCGCACTCGCCTTCCTCGTCGACGTACGCGCCACCCTCCGCCCCGAACTGCGCCTCGTCGCCGCCTCCGCCACCTCCGACACCGACGCCTGGGCCCGGCTCCTGGCCGCGCCCGACGGCGGCGCCCCCGCCCCCGTCGTACGCGGCGAGGGCACGATGCACGCCGTGGCCATCGGCTACCGCCCCCCGCCCGCCGGCGTACGCCCCCCGCACGGCACCCGCGTCGACCCGGCGCTGCTGGCCCACATCGCCGACGTCGTGCGCGAAGCCCTGCGCCGCACCGACGGCGACGTGCTCTGCTTCCTGCCCGGCGTCGGCGAGATCGCCCGGGTCGCCGGGCTGCTCACGGACACGGCCGCAGAAGTGCTGCAGTTGCACGGGCAGGCACCGGCCGACGTGCAGAACGCCGTACTGCGCGGAAGCGCCCCCGGCGAGCGGCGCGTGATCCTGTCGACCGCGGTGGCCGAATCCAGCCTGACCGTGCCGGGGGTACGGACCGTCGTCGACGGCGGACTCGCCCGCGAACCGCGCATGGACCACGCCCGCGGGCTCGGCGCGCTCACGACCGTACGGGTCTCCGCCGCCACCGCCACCCAGCGGCTCGGCCGCGCCGGGCGCGAAGGCCCCGGGCTCGCCCTGCGCTGCTGGCCGGAGGCCGAGGACGGGCGGCTGCCGCGCTATCCGTCACCGGAGATCGCCGTCGCCGACCTTGCCCCCTTCGCCCTCCAGGCCGCCTGCTGGGGCGACCCCGAGGCCACCGGACTCGCCCTCCTCGACACCCCGCCGCCCGGCGCGATGGCCGCCGCCCGCGACGTGCTGCGCGCAGTCGGCGCCGTCGACACCGCCGGCCGCCCGACACCCCGCGGCACCCGCCTCGCCCGCCTCGGCCTGCACCCCCGGCTCGGCCGCGCCCTCATCGACGCCGCCGCCGAAGCCGGCCCGCGGGCGGCGGCGGAAGCCGTGGCACTGCTCAGCGAGGAACCGCCGCGCCCGTACGGCGACGACCTCGCCGCCGCCTGGCGCCGCGCCCGCCGCGGCGGCGACGCCTACGCCACCCGCTGGCGCCGCGAGGCCCAGCGCCTCCGGCGCGCCCTCGGCACCGCCGCGGGCGACCCGGCCGTGGACCGGCGACGCGCAACGCCCGGGACCGCCCCACCGGAAGACGCCGCCGCACCCGGCCGGCGACCGACCGCGCCCGCCGACCCCGGCGACAGCGGCACCCCCGGCGACGCCCCGGCCGGACCCGCCCGCGGAAACGGCGGCGCGCTCGGCGACGACGCCGTCGCCGGGCTCGTCGCCGCCCTCGCCTTCCCCGAGCGCGTCGCGCGCGGGCGCGGCGCCGGGTCGTACCTCATGGCCTCCGGAACCCGCGTCGAAACCGGCGCCGAATCCGCCCTGCGCGGCCAGCCGTGGCTGGCCGTCGCCGTCGCCGACCGGCCCGTCGGCGCCGCCGGCGCCCGGCTCCGGCTCGGCGCACCCATCGACGAGGACACCGCCCTGCGCGCCGCGGAAACACTCCTCGCCACCGAAGACGACGTCACCTGGGCCGCCGAACGCCGCGAAACCGTCGCCCGCCGCGTCACCCGCCTCGGCGCGATCGAACTCCGCGCCCGGCCCCTCCCCCGCCCCGACCCGGCCCGCCTCCGCGCCGCCCGCCTCGACGGGCTGCGCCGCGAAGGCACCGCCCTGCTCCGCTGGTCCGACCACGCCCGCGCACTGCGCCGCCGGCTCGCGTTCCTGCACCGCGCACTCGGCGACCCCTGGCCCGACGTCTCCGACGACGCACTCCTCACCCGCGCCGACGACTGGCTGGACGACGAACCGCGCCGCGTCGACGCCGGCCGCGTACTCCAAGGGCTCCTCCCCTGGACCCGCGGCGAAGCCGCCCGCCTCGACGAACTGGCCCCCGAACGCGTCGAGGTGCCCAGCGGCTCCCGCATCCGCGTCGACTACGACGACCCGCAGCAGCCCGTACTCGCCGTCAAACTCCAGGAACTCTTCGGCCTGGAGCACACCCCGCGGATCGCGGACGGCCGCGTACCGCTCCTGGTGCACCTGCTGTCACCCGCCGGCCGCCCCGCCGCCGTCACCGCCGACCTGGAGTCCTTCTGGCGACAGGGCTACCCCGCGGTCCGCGCCGAACTGCGCGGCCGCTACCCGAAGCACCCCTGGCCCGAGAACCCGGCCACCGCCACGCCCACCCGGCACACCACGCGCCGCACGAACGCCGGCCGCTGACCGGCGTTCGCCCGGCGTGTGGCCGCTACCCGCCGGGCGACTACTCGACCGTCAGCTCCAGCGTCAGCGTCACGCCCTCGCTCGTGGTCAGCAGCAGCAGGAACGTCCCCGCCTCGTCGCCCGCGTGGATCACCGGCAGCTTCACCGTGCCGTCCGCGAGCGTCGTCAGGTTCAGCTTGCGGACCGGGTTGCCCTCCGCGTCCGCGAAGTACGGGCCCTTGTCGTTCTGCTCGCCCGCCGCCGTGACCATCGCCGCCGTCACCGGCGCCTCGGCAGCCGGACCGCCCCGGTACGTCACCTTGGCCTCGACCGCACCGAACTCGCCGCCCGCCGCCGCCTTCAGCGCCCCGTCACCGACCCGGGCCAGCCCGTACGACGCCTCCACCGCGGCGGCGAAGTCCACCGGGCTCACGCCGCGGCCCGTCGTCGCGCGGATCGTGAAGTCACCGGCCAACTGCCCCGCCTTGACCACCGGCGCCGTCGCGTAACCGGAGGAGTTGGTCGTGACGGACGCGGTCTTCCCGCCACCGGCGAAGACCGCACCGGTCTGCCCGCTGATCGTGAACGTGACCGTCTTGCCGGACACGCCGGCGCCCCGCGACGTCACGCCCCGCACCTTCGGCCGCTCCGCGAAGTCGGCACCCGTGTACGCGGTGGCCGACTGCGGGCTCGCCACGCGCAGGTCCGCAATGGTCGGCGCCGGCTGACCGGGGTCCTCGTCCCCGCCGGGCGGCGGGGTGGGCCCGGGCGTCGGGTCGCCGCCGCCCTTGCCGCCGCCCTTGTCGTCGTCCTTCTTGTCGCCGCCCTTGCCGGGCTTGTCGCTGTCCGAAGGGGTCGGCGACGGCGACGGCGTGTTGATGCCGTCGCTCCGGTCCCCGGGGTCCGCACCGGTGCCGTCGGGCACCGCGTCGGCGCCACCCTCCTTGTAGAAGTCGTACCAGGTCAGGACCGTACGGAGATACGACTCCGACTGGTTGTACCCGAGGATGGCGGCTTCCAGATCGGCCTGCGAGGACAGGTCACGCCCGCCCGCACACAGATACCGCCCGGCGGCCAGCGCCGCGTCGTAGATGTTGTCCGGATTGCGCTGGCCGTCGTCGTTGCCGTCGGTGCCCCAGGTGGCCCACGTCGAGGGGATGAACTGCATCGGGCCGACCGCACGGTCGTGGCTGGTGTCCCCGTCGTACTCGCCGCCGTCGGTGTCCGTGATGTTGGCGAAGCCGTTGCCGTTCAGCACGGGACCGAGGATCGGGTTCCGGGTCGTACCGTCCGCGGTCACGTCGCCGCCGCGGGCATGCCCGGACTCCACCCGGCCTATGGCCGCCAGCAGCTCCCACTCCAGGTTGCACCCGGGGTTGCTCCGCGCGAGCCGGCTCTCGGCCTGCTTGTACGCGTCGAGAACCGTCGCCGGTATACCGGAGTCGTCGGCCTCGTCCTCCAACTCACCACCCGGAGACGGGTTGGCGCTCTCCAGCGGCGGCAGATCGGTGTAGTAGGGAGAGCCACCCGTGATCGAGTCCTCCCCGCCCCCCGGCGCCTGGTCGGGCGCGCTCTTCCCGGGTGCCTCGGGCCCCGCCGAGAGCCCCGGCGCCTGCGACGCCGTGAGCGCCGCCATCGCGGCGGCGGCCACCGCCGCGGTCATCGCACCCTTGCGCAGTCGTCGTCGCGTCGGCGCAGACATCGCCTACCCGTCCCCTCCGTAGGTCTGCAGGCTCCCCCGCACAGCAATGCTCGCGACCATACGTCAAGTTGATGCCGCGTTCTACCGCCTGTGGATGAACGGTAACCGCCCCCGCACACCCCTCGGACACCCCTAGGACACCGGGGTTTGGAGGCGGGGTCGGGGTCAGTACTTCGGCCCGACGTGGGCGTCCATGAGGACGACGGAGGCGCGCTTGGCGACGGAGATGTTCTTCGCCAGGCGGTTCTGGCGGGCGGGCTTCCATTCGACGCCCACCTGGTCAAGTGCGGCGCAGAACAGCCGGACGATGTCGGCGGAACGGTTGGTGAAAAAGTAGCGGGGGTACTCATAGCGCTTCGGCACACCCCTGACAGGGCGCACAGTCCAGTTGGTGATCCGGCACCCGTCGGAATGGATCAGACCGCGGATGAACGGCCACGGGTATGCGCCGACGATGTGCTGCTGCCAAGTCTCCAAAGTGATCGGCCGCCCGTGCTTGGGCCCGGGGCCGTGCTGCGGGAACAAGCACGGCCAGTGGATGCTGTAACTGGTCACCGACACGCACCCTTGCTGTTGCACACGGCAGACCTTGTTCTCCGGCCGGACCGCACGGATGGCGTCGGCGCAGGCGTCGATGAGCCCTGGCCACGCGTCAGCGCAGGCAATGCGCAGCGAGTAGTTGCCGCGCGGCTGGCGGCTGACGCATCCGTCACCCAGGTATAACCCCAGGAGGTAGGCGTACGCCTCAGGATCCGTCGGCATGCCCGGCACCGGGCGGCAGCGCACACACTCACCTCGCTTCGCCACTGAGGGGAGCGGCTCGATCCGCACCTTCCAGTCACGGATCGCGGCCCGCGATATGCCCATCTCCTTGCTCACGGAGTTCATGCTTCGGCCCCCGGCGACCAGAGAGAGTGCCCGCTTGCGCGTGTCAAGGTCGTACACGCAAGCGAGACTGTCCGAAGAACGAGCCGGATGGGGAGAAAATCCCAGCCGATCACCGGAATGCGTGAAGATCCACAGCGGGCGACAGCCTTGAATTCAAAGGCGAGTGCCCCGGGTGGGACTCGAACCCACACTGAATACCTTTTGAGGGTATCGTCTCTGCCGATTGGACTACCGGAGCTCCTGCGATCCGAAGGTGAGTCTAACCCCTCCGGCGCTCAAACATACAGGAGATAGGTACCCTCGTGGGTGCCCACTCCCAGTCAGTAACACCCCGAGGAGCACCGTGAGCGCCCCCGAGACCCCCGAACCCCCGGAGGACATCGCCGCCGCCAGCGCCGGAGGCGACGAGCACGTGCCGCCGCAGACCACCCGGGTCGTCATCGCCGAGGACGAGGCCCTCATCCGGCTCGATCTCAAGGAGATGCTGGAGGAGGAGGGGTACACCGTCGTCGGCGAGGCGGGGGACGGGGAGACCGCGGTGCGGTTGGCGCGGGAGCATCAGCCGGATCTGGTGATCATGGATGTGAAGATGCCCGTGCTCGACGGGATCTCCGCCGCCGAGCAGATCGCCGCCGACTCCATCGCCCCGGTGCTCATGCTCACCGCGTTCTCCCAGCGCGAGCTGGTCGAGCGGGCGCGGGACGCGGGGGCCATGGCGTATCTGGTGAAGCCGTTCAGCAAGGGTGATGTGGTGCCCGCCATCGAGATGGCCGTCTCGCGTTACACGGAGCTGAAGACGCTGGAGAAGGAGGTCGTCGACCTCACGCAGCGGCTGGAGACGCGGAAGCTGGTGGACCGGGCGAAGAGCGTCCTGCAGACGGAGTACGGGCTGTCGGAGCCGGCGGCGTTCCGGTGGATCCAGAAGACGTCGATGGACCGCCGGCTGTCGATGCAGCAGGTGGCCGAGGCTGTGATCGAGGACGACGCGGAGAAGAAGGCGAAGAAGAAGCAGGGCTAGCGGGAACCAGCGGAGGCGTTTCCGTACGGCCTCCGTGAACCGCTTGAGCGGCCCGTGCCCCCCTCCCCGGGGCGCGGGCCGCTCTGGTTGCGGGCGGGTTCTCAGTCTTCGCCGAGGTAGGCCTTGCGCACGGACTCGTCGTGCAGCAGTTCCTCTCCGGTGCCCGACAGGACGATCTTGCCGACCTCCATGACGTGGCCGTGGTCGGCGATGGAGAGCGCGGCCTGGGCGTTCTGCTCGACGAGCAGGATGGTGGTGCCCTGGGACTTCAGTTCCCGGATGGTGTCCATGATCTTCTGCATCATGATCGGCGAGAGGCCCATGGAGGGTTCGTCGAGCATGAGCAGCTTGGGCCTGGACATCAGGGCCCTGCCCATGGCGAGCATCTGCTGCTCGCCGCCGGACAGGGTGCCGGCGGCCTGCTTGCGCCGTTCGCCGAGGATCGGGAACAGCTCGTAGCACATGGTGATGTCCTGCTCGATGCCCGCCGTGTCCTTCCGGAGGAAGGCGCCGAGTTGGAGGTTCTCGGTGATGGTGAGGCGGGGGAAGAGCCGGCGGCCCTCCGGGGAGTGGGCGAGGCCCATGGCGACGATCTTGTGGGCGCCGATGCCGTCGAGGGGCTGGCCGTCGAAGAAGATCTTTCCGCCGGCGGGCTTCAGGAGTCCGGAGAGGGTGCGCAGGGTCGTCGTCTTGCCGGCGCCGTTGGTGCCGATGAGGGTGACGACCTCGCCCTTCTGGACGCTGAACGAGATGCCTTTGACGGCTTCGATCTTGCCGTAGGCGACCTTCAGGTCGTCGACCTGCAGTAGCGCGGTCACGCGTCGCCCTCCTTGCTGGTCTTGGTGGTGCTGCCGCTCCCGGTGTCCCGGGCGCGCGCCTGCTCGGCGGCGGCGACCTCGGCGGCGCCCTCGTCCTCGGGGGCGCCCTCGAAGGGGGTCCCGAGGTACGCGGCGACGACGCGGTCGTCGCTCTGGACGACTTCCGGGGTCCCCTCGACCAGTTTTTCGCCCTGGACGAGGACGGCGACGCGGTCGCAGAGCCCGAAGATGAACCGCATGTCGTGCTCGATGACGAGCACCGAGATGCCCTGTTCGCGGATCGCGAAGACCAGTTCGCGGGTGGCCCGGGTCTCCTGCGGGTTCATGCCCGCGGTGGGCTCGTCGAGGAGCAGCAGTCCGGGTTCGCTCGCCAGTGCCCGGGCGATTTCCAGCTTGCGCTGTTCGCCGTAGGGGAGGTTGCGGGCGAGGTGGTCGCGTTTGGCGGCCAGCCCGGTGAACTCCAGGAGTTCCATGGCGCGCGCTTCGGACGTGGTTTCCGCCTTCTTGAAGCCGGGGCCGCGCAGGAGTGCGGACCACAGCCCTTCGCTGGTGCGGGTGTGCCGGCCGACGAGGACGTTTTCCAGGACCGTCATGTTGGCGAAGAGACGGATGTTCTGGAAGGTACGGGCGACGCCCGCCTCGGTGACGCGGTGGGAGCGGTGTGGCAGGACCGTGCCCCGGTACCGGACGGTGCCCTCGGTGGGGATGTACAGCCCGGTCATGCAGTTGAAGAAGGTGGTCTTGCCGGCGCCGTTGGGGCCGATGAGGCCGACGATCTCGCCCTGGTCGACGGTGAGGTCGACGTTGCGTACGGCGGTGAGGCCGCCGAAGCGCATGGTGACGCCGCGGGCGTCCAGGACGGTGCCGCCGACCGCCGGTTCCCTGGCGGGGATGGTGTCGCTGGCCATCGGTGTCACACCCCCACCTTGCTGAGGCCGGTATCTTCCTTGGGCACGTCGAGCTGACCGGTGTCGTGGAACTCCAGTTGCTTCCTGCGGTCGGCGATGAGGCCCTCCGGGCGGAAGCGCATGAGCAGGACGAGCGCCACGCCGAAGAGCAGCAGTTGGTATTCCTGCACGAACTGCAGCTTGGCGGGGATCAGGTAGAGCAGCGACGCGCCGATGAGCGGGCCGCTGACGGTGCCCATGCCGCCGAGGATCACGGCTGCGAGCAGGAACGCGGAGTTGGGCGGTACGGCTTCGACGAACTTGTACTGGGTGGGCGTGACGGTGTAGGTCACGTGTGCCTGTACGGTGCCCGCCATGCCGGCCAGGGTGGCGCCGAGCGCGAAGGCGAGGAGCTTGAGCCGGAAGGCGTTGATGCCCATGGCCCGCGCGGCGGTCTCGTCCTCGCGGATGGCGACCCAGGCGCGGCCGATGCGCGACTGGTCCGCGCGCCGGAAGATCGTGACGATCACGACCGTGAACACCAGCATGAGCAGGAAGTAGTTGGAGAACCGGCCCAGCTCGGTGCCGAGGATGGTGTGTTCCTCGCCGAGGTTGAAGCCGAAGAGCTCCAGTTCGGGGATGTTCGGGATGCCGTTGGGCCCGTTGGTGATGTCGGGGCCGGAGTCGCCGTCGAGGTTCTGCACGCCGATGCGGAAGATCTCGCCGAAGCCGAGGGTGACGATGGCGAGGTAGTCGCCGCGCAGCCGCAGGGTGGGGGCGCCGATGAGGACGCCGAAGACGAGCGATGCGGCGGCGCCGGTGAGCACGGCCGCCCAGAACGGGAAGGTGACCCCGATGGTGGAGGTGGGCGCGCCGGAGACGAGGGCCGCGGTGTAGGCGCCGACGCCGAGGAAGGCGACGTAGCCGAGGTCGAGCAGGCCCGCGAGGCCGACGACGACGTTGAGGCCGAGCGCCACGGTGGCGAAGATGAGGATGTTGGTGCCGATGCTGGCGTAGGCGTCGTTGCTCTGGGTGAACGGGAAGGCGAAGGCGGCGACGAAGGCCGCGGTCACGGTCACGTTGCGGTGCTTGCTGGTGAGCTGGCCCAGTTGCCGGGTGAGGCCGGCGCGGCCCACGGCGGGGAACGCGAAGGAGACGAGCACCATGTAGCCGATGAAGAGTTCGGCGTAGTCGGTGTCGATTCCGAACGTGAAGACGTACAGGCCGAGGGCGAAGGAGACGGAGATGATGACGATCTCCACCCAGCCGGGCAGGTCCTTCAGCTTCCCGGGGGTCGGTGCCTTCAGCGAGTGTACGAGCCGTTCCCAGGGGTTGGCGGGCGGCTTCTCGGTGTCCACGGGGACGTCGGAGGGCAGCCCGAGGGCGCCGACGGCGGCGGTCAGGGCCATGGCGACGGCGATGTAGCCGCCGGGGTCGACGTTGATCAGGCCGCCGAGGTTCTTGATGATGGCGCCGACGGTGTAGCCGGTGACGCCGAGGGTGCCGAGCGCGAGCAGCCGTACCGCGCTGTGGGGCCCGGCGGGGGTGAGCCAGCGCAGGCCGCGCACGCCGCTGCCGGAGAGCAGGAACAGCAGGGTGAGCAGGGCGCCGGTGAGCGTCAGGAGCTGCAGGCCGCCGGGGTATCCGTAGACCGTGAGGTTGCCGGGGAACTCCTCCGTGTAGGTCCACGAGAGGAAGGTGGAGATGAGGGTGCCTACGGCGCCGCCGTAGGCGAGGAGCCGGGCGGTGCCCGGCGGCAGGGGCAGCGCGCCGCCCGCGGGGGCGGTGGCGGATGCGGTGGTGTTCTCCAGGGTGGTCATCGCTATCACGCCCGATCCGCGACGCGTTCGCCCAGCAGGCCCTGGGGCCGCAAGAGCAGTACGAGAATGAGCAGGACGAACGCCCAGACGTCCTTCCAGGCACCGCCGCCGAGTTGTTCCATGCCGGGGATGTCGGCGATGTAGGCGGTGGCCAGGGCCTCGGAGAGGCCGAGGACGACGCCGCCGATCATGGCGCCGTAGATGTTGCCGATGCCGCCGAGGACGGCGGCGGTGAAGGCCTTGAGGCCGGCGATGAAGCCCATCTTGAAGTTGACCTCGCCGTAGCGCAGGCCGTGGGCGATGGCCGCGATGGCGGCGAAGGCGGCGCCGATGGCGAAGGCCATGACGATGATGCGGTCGGTGTTGATGCCCATGAGCTTGGCCGTGTCCGGGTCCTGCGAGGTGGCCTGCATGGCGCGGCCGGTGCGGGTCTTGGAGACGAAGAAGCCGAGGGCGATCATGCACACGGGGGCGGCGATGAGCAGGTAGAGCTCGCCGCGTTCGATGGTGAACGCGCCGAAGTCGAGGCGGGGGCCGGAGAACTCCGGGAAGGGCCGGGACTTCGTGGCGTCGGGGTACCAGGCCCAGATGGCCTGCTGCAGGGCGATGGACAGGCCGATCGCGGTGATCAGGGGGGCGAGCCGGGGTGCGCCGCGCAAGGGGCGGTAGGCGAAGCGTTCGGCGCCGACGCCGACGAGGACGGAACAGATGACGGCCAACAGGATCATCAGTGGCAGGGCGACGAGCAGGCTGGTGCCGTCGGGCATCCAGAGCCACATCGTCAGGGCGCCGAAGCCGCCGATCATGAATATCTCGCCGTGGGCGAAGTTGATGAGCTGGACGATGCCGTACACCATCGTGTAGCCGATGGCTATGAGCCCGTACAAGGCGCCGAGTAGCAGGCCGTTGGCAAGTTGCTGCGGCAGATCGTTCACCGCTGGGCCTCCGAGTGGGTGTCAGATATGGCCGCGCGGGGGGCGCTGTGTGCGCCCCCCGCGCCGCGTGCGGTCTGTGTGATCAATGGGCGGTGGTGGTCGCCCCGGTCAGCCTTCGAACTCGCCGCTGGTCAGCGGCACGTGCTCGCCGTCCTTGACCTGGTACAGCGACAACTGCTTGTTGGTGGTGTCGCCGAACTCGTCGAACCCGACGCTGCCGGTCACTCCCTCGAAGGAGACGTCGTTCATGGCCTCGGTGATGGCGAGGCGGGCCTCGTCGGTGTCACCGGGCAGTTCGCCGTCGTTCTCTTCGACGACGGTCTTCACGGCCTGGATGATGGCCCAGGTGGAGTCGTAGCTGTAGCCGCCGTACGCCTCGTAGGCGTCCTCGTAGCCGGCGGCCTCGTAGTTCTTGATGAACTCCTTGGCGGTGTCCAGCTCGGTCAGCGGCGCGCCGACGGAGCTGGCCATGTCGCCCTCGGCGTTCTCCTTGGCCAGCGCGACGTACTCGGCGCTGAACAGCGCGTCGCCGCCGACGGTGGGGATCTTGGCCCCGGCCTTCTTGACCTGGGCGGCCAGCGGGGCGCCGGCCGGGTACTCGCCGCCGTAGTAGACGAACTCGGCGCCGGAGTTCTTGACCTTCGTGGCGATGGCCGCGAAGTCCTTGTCGTCGGGGTTGACGTGGTCGGTCCCGACGACCTTGCCGCCGAGCTTCTCGAACTCGTCGGCGAAGGTGCCGGCGAGGCCGGCGCCGTAGGTCTTCTTGTCGTCGATGACGAAGACCTTCTTGAGCTTCTCTTCGTTGTAGAGGTACTGCGCCGTGTACGGGCCCTGGATGGCGTCGGTGGTGGCCACGCGGAAGTACGTGTCGAAGGGCCGCGTCTTCTCGCCGGACTGCCATTCCTCGCCCTGGGTCAGGGCGGGGTTGGTGTTGGCGGGCGAGACCTGGACGAGGTCGGCGTCGGCGAAGACCTTCTGCATGGACTGGCCGACGTCGGAGTTCAGCGGGCCGACGACGCCCATGACGTCCTCGTTGCCGACGAGCTTGGTGGCGTTCTGCTGGCCCTGCTGGGCCTGCGCCACGTCGTCGAGGGGTTCGAGCTCGAACGTGACGCCCTTGACCTCCTCGTTTTCGTTGGCCGTCTTCACGGCGAGCTCGGCGGAGTTCTGGATGCCGATGCCCAGGGCCGAGAGGTCGCCCGTCAGCGGGGCGTCGAGACCGATAACGACGGTCGTTCCGTCGCCACCGCCCCCGTCTTCGCTGTCGTCGTCGCGGGAACCGCAAGCAGACAGCGTGAGAGCCCCTGCGGTGACCGCAGTGGTGAGTATGAGCAAGGAACGGTGACGCACGATCAGTCCTTTCCCCTGGCGCGGCCTCGACTGCGCAGAGTGGGCCGGTGCACGCGGCAGGCGTCGGATGGTGACCTGCTGCGCGGTGACTGGGCGTGACTCTAAGCCGCCCCGGGTCGAGGGGGCAGAGGTGCAGGCCATGCTGTGACTCTCTTGTTATGACCCTTACAGCTACCGGGCGCGCCGACGGGCGTGGTCTGTGCCGGATCCGCGGAGTCCGGACGCCCGAACGGGCGTGAAGCCGCTGCTGGTGTCCTATGCGCCGGGGGCAGCCCGCGGAGCGGGTTCGCATATCGTACGCAGCGCCCGGGACAGTTCTGCGGCGTAGGTCGCGCCGAGGATGGAGCTGTAGTCCTGTATTGCGCGCGTGTTACGCAGCGTTACGCGCAGGGAGGGCAGACTCGCGTCGAGGGGGAGGCCGGCGCACTCGGTGACCTCGAACCTGACGGTGACCCGGATCGGTTGGCCTTCGGGGAGCCGGAGCGGCAGTGGGGGCCGGGCGGACAGTTTCAGGCCGCCGTAGCCCTGGGTGATCTTCTCCAGTGAGGCGCCGCTGTCGGAGGTGGCGATGAGCTGGGCGTCAAAAGCGGTATCGCCGGTTTTGGGGGTTTCTATCCCGAGAAAGGAGAAGTCCGTCGACTGGATCGGGTACGGCACGGGCGCGGGCGGCTCCGGCTCCGGCCGTGTGGCCAGGACGTATGCGCCGAGAGCGGCCAGCGCGGCGAGGCCGGCGCCGGTGGCGGCGAGCCGGCGGGAGCGGGGCGGCAGCGCCGTCCAGCGCTCGCCGAGGCGCGGTTCCGCGGAGCCGCCGCCGAGGATCTCCGCGGGCGGGCCGGGGTCCGGCTCGGGGCCGGGCTCCGGCCGGGTGGGCGCGCTCATGGCCGACAGAGTAAGGGCGTTCGCCCGTCGGGGCAGGGGGCCGTGCACGCCCGCGTCCGACTACCGAACGTGCGCGAACGGCGGCGGGAGCCGGGGCTGAAGCCCCTTCCCGCCGCCGTTTCGGCTACCGAGGCGGTCCGCGGGCCGCGGGGCGCCGTCAGCGTCCCGCGGCCGGGCGGGACGCGGTCAGAAGTCCCACTCGGCGTCGTCGAGCTCCGCCCGCTTCTCGCTGTCCGCACCCGCGAACGCGGCGCCCGCCATGCCCGCGGCGAGGGTGGCGCCGTCGGCGGGGTCGATCAGCAGGAACGAGCCGGTGCGCCGGCAGTCTCCGTAGGCGTCCATGGGCAGCGGCTCCGAGGTGCGGAGTACGACGCGGCCGATGTCGTTGACCTCCAGGGACCCCGGGGCGGGGTGGTGGGAGAGGTCGTCGAGGGTGAGCCGGTCGGGGATCTGCTTGACGATCGCCTTGACGGTGCGGGTGGTGTGCTTGAGCAGCACCCGGGCGCCGGGGGTGAGCGCGGTGTCGTGCAGGTGGCAGACGGTGGCCTGGATGTCCTGCGTGGCCTCGGGGGCCTGCTCGGTGGGGGCGATCATGTCGCCGCGGGAGATGTCGATGTCGTCGGCGAGCCGGATGGTGACCGACTGGGGCGCCCAGGCGGCGTCGACGCTCTCGCCCAGCACGTCGATGGCGGCGATGCTGGAGGTGTGGCCGGACGGCAGCACGGTGACCGGCTGGCCGACGTGGAAGATGCCGGAGGCGATCTTCCCGGCGTAGCCGCGGTAGTCGCGGTGGTCCGCGGTCTGCGGGCGGATCACGTACTGCACGGGGAAGCGGGTCACGCGGCCGCGCGGGTCGTGGTCGATCTGCACGGTCTCCAGGTGCTCCAGCACCGTGGGGCCCGCGTACCAGTCCATGGTGGCCGACGGGGTGACGACGTTGTCGCCCTCCAGCGCCGAGATGGGGATGGTGGTCACGGCGGGCACGCCGAGGGCCTTGGCGTACTTGGTGAACTCGGCGGCGATCGTGGCGAAGACGTCCTCGGCGTAGCCGACGAGGTCCATCTTGTTGACGGCCAGGACCACGTGCGGCACGCGCAGCAGCGCGGCGACCGCGGCGTGCCGGCGGGTCTGCTCGACGACGCCGTGCCGGGCGTCCACGAGGATGACCGCCAGCTCGGCGGTGGAGGCGCCGGTGACCATGTTGCGGGTGTACTGCACGTGGCCGGGGGTGTCGGCGAGGATGAAGCGGCGCCGGGGCGTGGCGAAGTAGCGGTACGCCACGTCGATGGTGATGCCCTGCTCGCGCTCGGCGCGCAGCCCGTCGGTGAGCAGCGCCAGGTCGGGGGCCTCCTGGCCGCGGCTGGCGGAGGCGCGCTCGACGGCCTCCAACTGGTCGGCGAGTACCGACTTGGAGTCGTGCAGCAGCCGGCCGACGAGGGTCGACTTGCCGTCGTCGACGCTGCCCGCGGTGGCGAAGCGCAGCAGCGAGACCTCGGTGAGCGCGGCCGGCTCCGTGGTGGTGGGTGGGTTCACGGTCATGATCAGAAGTAGCCTTCGCGCTTGCGGTCTTCCATGGCGGCCTCGGACATCTTGTCGTCGGCCCGGGTGGCGCCGCGCTCGGTGAGGCGGGTGGCGGCGATCTCGGCGATGACCTTCTCGATGGTGTCGGCGTCGGAGTCGACGGCGCCGGTGCAGGACATGTCGCCGACGGTGCGGTAGCGCACCATGCGGGTCTCGACGCGCTCGCCCTGCTTGGCGCCGCCCCAGTCGCCGGGGGCGAGCCACATGCCGCTGCGGAGGAAGACCTCGCGGCGGTGCGCGTAGTAGATCTCCGGGAGCACGATCTTCTCGCGGGCGATGTACTGCCAGACGTCCAGCTCGGTGAAGTTGGACAGCGGGAAGACCCGGACGTGCTCGCCGACGGCGTGCTTGCCGTTGTAGAGCTGCCACAGCTCGGGGCGCTGGCGGCGCGGGTCCCAGCCGCCGAACTCGTCGCGCAGGGAGAAGATGCGCTCCTTGGCGCGGGCCTTCTCCTCGTCGCGCCGGCCGCCGCCGAAGACGGCGTCGTAGCGGGCCTCCTCGATGGCCCGCAGCAGCGGCACGGTCTGCAGCGGGTTGCGGGTGCCGTCGGCGCGCTCCTTGAGCTCGCCGCGGTCGATGAAGTCCTGGACGGAGGCGACGTGCAGCCGCAGGTTGTGCTGTGCGGCGACGCGGTCGCGGTACTCCAGGACCTCGGGGAAGTTGTGTCCCGTGTCCACGTGCAGGAGCGCGAACGGCGGCGGCGCGGGCGCGAACGCCTTCAGCGCCAGGTGGAGCATCACGATGGAGTCCTTGCCGCCGGAGAAGAGAATCACCGGACGCTCGAACTCACCCGCGACCTCGCGGAAGATGTGCACCGCCTCCGACTCCAGCACGTCCAGGTGGGGCAACTGGAAGTCCTGGGCGGTGGCCTGCCCGAACTGGCTCATGCGAGACCTCGTTCCACCAGTGCGGCGTGAAGCATCGCCGCGGATTCTTCGACACTCTGCTCGTGTGTGGGGATGCGCAGATCGGGGGCCGCGGGCGGCTCGTACGGGTCGTCCACGCCGGTGAGGCCGGAGATCTCGCCGGCCGCCTGCTTGGCGTAGAGGCCCTTCACGTCGCGCTCGGCGCAGACGTCGACGGGCGTCGCCACGTGCACCTCCACATACGTCGTACCCTCCGTCTGGTGGCGCTTGCGCACGGCCTCGCGGCTGTCCGCGTACGGGGCGATCACCGGCACGAGGACCTTCACGCCGTGCGACGCGAGCAGTTCGGCGACGAAGCCGATGCGCTGCACGTTCGTGTCGCGGTCCTCCCGCGAGTAACCGAGGCCGGCGGTGAGGAATTCCCGGATCTCGTCGCCGTCCAGGAGCTCCACCCGGTGGCCGGCGGCCCGGAGCCGTTCGCCGAAGGCGCGCGCCAGCGTCGTCTTGCCGGCGCTGGGCAGGCCGGTGAGCCAGATCGTGGCGCCGCGCGCGTGTACGTCGTCGGCGCCGGGTGCGTTGTCAGGCACTCCCACTCCCGTGAATCTCCTCGAACAGTGCCTCCCACTGCGGATGGACCGCCTCGGGAGTGTAGGAGCGCGACGTCTGCAGTGCCGCCGCTCCCATGTCGGCCCGCAGGCCCTCGTCGTCCATGAGCTGTCCCATGGCCTCGGCGAGCCCGTCCACGTCCTTGCGGCGCACCAGCAGGCCGTCCTTCCCGTGGGTGAGCACGTCGGCGGGGCCCGTCGGACAGTCGAAGCTCACCACGGGGAGTCCGTGGGTCATCGATTCGATCATCACCATGGGCAAACCCTCGAACCGCGAGCTGAGCACATAAAAGGACGCTCTCGCAAGTTCGTCGTCCAGTTTGTGCGTGTGCCCCATCAGAAAGACGTGGTTGTAGAGGTGGTTCTCGTTGATCAGACGGCGCAGCTCGGCCTTCTTCTCGCCGGTGCCGAAGATACGCAACTGCCAGTCGGGGAACTTCTCCACGAGCTGCGCCCACGCCGGGATCAGCATGTCGAAGCCCTTCTGCGGGAAGAGCCTGCCGGCGGCCACGGCGATGTGGTTGGCGTAGGTGGTGAGCTTCTTCTCCCCGGTGTGCACGGCGTTGGGGATGCGCACGACGCGGGTGTCGGGGAGCAGCTCCTGGTAGTCCTCGCGGTCACCGTGGGTGAGGACGGCGACGGCGTCGAAGCGGGGGTACTCGCGCTGGATGGCGGCGCGGATGTCCGCCGGGTGCGTGCCCAGGTTCATGTGCTCCTGGGCGATCTTCCGGCAGGAGCGGGGCGTGAACCTGGCCGTCAGGAAGTTCAGCCCGGGGCGGGTCGGGACGATCACGGCGTCGCTCTGCCGCTCCAGCCAGCCGATGACGGTGTCCTCGATGTGGCGGTTGTAGCGCTCGTACGCGAACTCCCCGGGCGGGATGTGCCGGGGCGGCTGGCCCTCCCGCTCGACGCGCTTCTCCGCGGCCCGGGGGCCCGCCGCGGCCAGCTCCGCCTCGCGGGCGCCGGGGCGCTGGTCCACCAGGGTGGTGACGGTGACGTCGGGGTGGAGGGGGAAGTGAGGCTCGTCGCGGCCGCGCTGCATGCTGGCGATCTCGACGTCGTGGCCCGCGGCGGCCATGGAACCGGCCTGGTTGAACACGGTGCGGATGGTCCCGCCCGTGCCGTAGGCGTGCATCAGCAGATAGCGGATCTTCATGAGGCCGGCAGTACCTCGACGGAGAGGTTGTCCTTGATCGTGTAGTACGGCTTGACCTCGACGTCGGCGCCGTCGACCTGGGCGGGCTGGCCGGGGAAGACCATGATGTTCTTCTTGCCGGTGATCCCGTCGAGGTGGCGGCCCGCGCGCAGCCGGACCTCCGCGTCGCCCTCGCCGGCGGCCAGGTGGATGTCCCACTGGGCCGGGGTCGAAAGACCCGCGGGCGTCAGGTCGGCCACGGGCACGGTGACGTCGAAGCCGCCGTCCGACAGCTCCGCCGGGTAGCGCAACTGCTGGTCCTCGTGGTCGCGCCGGACGAGGAGCACCGTCCAGGGGCCGTCGCCGCCCTCGGGGACGCCGTGCAGGCTGCCGGTGAGGCGTACGGCGCCGTCGCGGGGCCAGACCTCCGCGATCTCGGCGTGCGGCTCGCGGGCGGCGGCCGTGGCCGCCGTGGTGTCCGGCCCCTGGCCCGCGAGGTAGCCCCAGGCGGCGCTGATCTCACGCAGCGGCTCGGGGATCTCCTTCTCGGAGGGCAGCGCGCGGCCGGCCTGCACCTGGCCGCTGCGGATCTTGTCCTTCCAGTCGCCCAGGCCCTTCTTGTAGCTGGTCTGGGTCTGGGAGCCGTAGTCGAGCATGCCCGGCTCGAAGTCGATCTCCAGGTAGGAGCAGATGGCCTTCATGGCGGACTCGGGGTCGTCGGTCAGCTCCTCGTAGCGCACGACGTGTCCCGGCAGGGCCTGGCGGGCGCGTTCGGTGGCGCGCATGTAGCGCAGCGCGTCGAGGGCGGCCTCCTCCTCGGTGCGCTTCTCCGGGTCGGCCTCGTACCAGGAGCGGGCGATGGAGGCGGGGTGGCGGAGCAGGAAGATGAAGCGGGCGTCGGGCCAGCAGGCGGCGATGCGCTTGTACGCGAAGGTGTTGCTGGGCGTCTTCTCCACCAGGAAGTCCTTGCCGGAGCGGACCAGCTCGCGGTGGAGCACCCGGTCCCAGATCAGGTGCTCCAGGTCGCCGCGCTCCAGGCCCAGCTCCGCCATGGCGCGCTCGGCGAGCTTGGTGCTGGCGTTGACCTCCAGCCGGCGGAAGTGGAGCTCGTGCGCCGAGTGCAGACGCGAGTGCGCGTTGAGGAGCAGGCGCAGCAGGGTGGAGCCGGAGCGCACCGGCGACATGATGAACACGGGCCGCCGGAGCAGCCGGTCGACTTCGGGATCCTCCGGGGGGCGGTACGCGACCTGCGTGGCCGGTTTCGGCTCGGCGGGCTCCTTGGCCCCGGCGGATTTCGGGGCAGGCACGTGCGGCAGCCCGGCCTTACGGATCTCGAAACCCGTGGTTGCGCCGAGCTTGTGATTCAGCTTCCGGAGGAGGTTCATGCGCCCCGAGGCTAGAAGGCGTTTGTGAGACGGGCAACGTACCCGAGCGGCATGTTCACTAAACGTGCAGGTCATAGCCAGTTTGATTGATGCGGCGTGGCGCTGGTCACAGCGCCCTCGGACGGCCCGCGCAGACCTGCGGCGTCCCGTACGGAGCACTGCTTCGCACCGCCCGGACGGGTGAATTCCGCACGGGGCGTCGGCGCCACCAGGGGTGAGGGGGTGCTGAGAACCCTGAGAGCGGGATGAGAGGGACGGGTCCCGGGGGCGGTGCGTCTGAGCGTAGTGGGTGAGCGGTTCTCATGAGCTTCTCATCCCCGGGTCCGTGCCGCGCGCCGCGGTCGCCGCCGTGATCCCGGCCGGCCGCGGGTCAGGCGTCGCGCAGCAGGCAGGTGAGCCGTGCGGTGCACACCCGGCGGCCCTCCTCGTCGCTGACGACGATCTCGTACGTCGCGGTGGACCGGCCGCGGTGCACCGGCGTGGCCACGCCCGTGACCACGCCGGAGCGCGCGCCCCGGTGGTGGGTGCAGTTGAGGTCGACGCCGACCGCGAGCTTCGCCGGGCCGCCGTGCAGCATCGCGCCGACGGAGCCGAGCGTCTCGGCGAGCACGGCGGAGGCGCCGCCGTGCAGCAGCCCGTAGGGCTGGGTGTTGCCCTCCACCGGCAGGGTGCCCACGACCCGCTCGGGCGCCGCTTCCAGCACCCTGAGGCCCATGCGCTGCCCGAGGGCGCCGGCGGAGAAGAGCTTCTCCAGGTCGACGCCGACGCCGGCGAACTCGTCGAGGATCTCCTGGGGGAACTTCGTCGTGGTGTGCTCGCCCATGGGCGCCGGCTCCGTCCTTTACGCCGTCGTGTCGGGCTCCACCGTAGACGCGGCCTTCTCCAGCCTGACCACCAGGGACTTGCTCGTGGGGGTGTTGCTCGTGTCCGCGGTGGAGTCCAGCGGCACCAGCACGTTGGTCTCCGGGTAGTACGCGGCCGCGCAGCCGCGGGCCGTCGGGTAGTGCACGACGCGGAAGCCGTCCGCGCGCCGCTCGACGCCGTCGTGCCACTCGCCGACGATGTCCGCGTACGCCCCGTCGGCGAGTCCGAGGGCGGCGGCGTCGTCGGGGTGGACGAGGACGACACGCCGGCCGCCGCGCACGCCCCGGTAGCGGTCGTCCAGGCCGTAGATCGTGGTGTTGTACTGGTCGTGGCTGCGCAGCGTCTGCAGCAGCAGCCGCCCCTCGGGCACCTGCGGGTACGTCACGGGGCCGGCGGTGAAGTTGGCCTTGCCGGTGCTCGTGGGGAAGCGGCGCTCGTCGCGCGGGGCGTGCGGGAGGGTGAAGCCGCCGGGGCGGCGGACGCGGGCGTCGAAGTCGTCGAAGCCGGGCACCACGCGCGCGATGCGGTCGCGGATGCGTGCGTAGTCCCCGCCGAACTCCTCCCAGGGTGTGGCGCTGTCCGCCCCCAGCACCGCGCGGGCGAGCCGGCACACGATCGCGACCTCGGACAGCAGCGCGTCGCTCGCGGGCGCGAGCCGGCCGCGGGAGGCGTGCACGACGCCCATGGAGTCCTCGACGGTCACGAACTGCTCGTGGCCGCGGCCGTCGGGCCCCGGCTGCCGGTCGCGCTCGGTGCGGCCCAGGGTGGGCAGGATGAGGGCGCGGGCGCCGGTGACGACGTGGCTGCGGTTGAGCTTGGTCGAGACGTGCACGGTCAGCCGGGCGCGGCGCATCGCGGCCTCGGTGACCTCGGTGTCGGGCGAGGCGGAGACGAAGTTGCCGCCGAGGGCGAAGAAGACCTTGGCGTCGCCGTCGCGCAGCGCGCGGATGGCGCGTACGACGTCGTAGCCGTGGCGGCGGGGCGGGGCGAACCCGAACTCCTTCTCCAGGGCGTCCAGGAAGGCGGGTGCGGGCCGTTCGAAGATGCCCATGGTGCGGTCGCCCTGGACGTTGCTGTGGCCGCGCACGGGGCAGACGCCGGCGCCGGGGCGGCCGATGTGCCCGCCGAGGAGCAGGAGGCTGACGATCTCCTTGATGGTGGGCACCGCGTGCTTGTGCTGGGTGAGGCCCATGGCCCAGCAGACGACGATCCGGTCGGCGGCGAGCACCAGGTCGGCGGCGCGGTCGAGGTCGGCGGCGGTCAGGCCGGTGGCGCGCTCGGCGTCCGCGTCGGCGTAGGCCCGGGCGGCGGCCGCGTACTCCTCGTAGCCGTGGGTGTGCTCCGCGACGAACTCCTCGTCGACGGCCTTCGCGCCGGAGTCGTGCGCGGCGAGGACGCGGCGGGCCAGGGCGCGGAAGAGCGCCTGGTCGCCGCCGACGCGGACCTGGAGGAACAGGTCGGTCAGCGCGGTGCCGCCGCGCGCGAGGCCGCGTACCGTCTGGGGGTTCTTGAACCGGACCATGCCGGGCTCGGGCAGCGGGTTGACGGTGATGATGCGGGCGCCGTCGTCCTTGGCGCGCTCCAGTGCCGTGAGCATGCGCGGGTGGTTGGTGCCCGGGTTCTGCCCGGCGACGATGATCAGGTCGGCCCGGTGCAGGTCGTCGAGCAGGACGCTGCCCTTGCCGACGCCGAGGGTCTCGGTGAGCGCGGAGCCGGACGACTCGTGGCACAGGTTCGAGCAGTCCGGCAGGTTGTTGGTGCCGAACTCGCGGGCGAAGAGCTGGTAGAGGAACGCGGCCTCGTTGCTCGTGCGCCCGGAGGTGTAGAAGACCGCCTCGTCGGGCGAGTCGAGGGCGGTCAGTTCCTCGGCGATGATCGCGAACGCCCGCTCCCAGGAGACCTGCTCGTAGGTCTCGGCACCCTCGGCGAGGTACACGGGGTGGGTGAGGCGGCCCTGCTGGCCCAGCCAGTAGCCGCTGCGGCCGGCGAGGTCGGCGACGGGGTGCGCGGCGAAGAAGCCGGGGGTGACGCGGCGCAGCGTCGCCTCCTCGGCGACGGCCTTGGCGCCGTTCTCGCAGAACTCGAAGGTGTGCGGCCGGTCCGGCTCCGGCCAGGCGCAGCCGGGGCAGTCGAAGCCGTCCCGCTGGTTGACGCGCAGCAGGGTGCGGGCCGTGCGCCGTACGCCCATCTGTTCCTGTCCGCTGCGCAGCGCGTGCGCGACGGCGGCGGCGCCGACGGCCGACTGCTGGGGACCGGTGACCTCGGGGGCGTCCTGCACGGGGTCGCCGACGGGCGGTTTGCCGGCCATGGCGGTCACCCTTTCTCGTGTCGGGCGTACGGGACCGATCCTGCCATGCCGCACCGTCACGGCTCCGTTGTCGGTGCGGCATGGCAGGATCGGATCCGTGGCTGAGAACGCATCGAAACCCCCTGACCCCCGCAGCCCCGGCAGCCCCCGCCTGATGCTGCTGGACGGACATTCCCTGGCATACCGGGCGTTCTTCGCGCTGCCCGCGGAGAACTTCTCCACCACCAGCGGGCAGGTCACCAATGCGATCTACGGCTTCACGTCGATGCTGTCGAACACGTTGCGTGACGAGGCGCCGACGCACCTGGCCGTCGCCTTCGACGTCTCGCGCAAGACCTGGCGCAGCGCGGAGTTCGCGGAGTACAAGGCGAACAGGTCGTCGACGCCCGACGACTTCCGGGGCCAGGTCGAGCTGATCGGCGAGCTGCTCGACGCGATGAACGTGCCGCGCTTCGCCGTCGAGGGCTTCGAGGCGGACGACGTGATCGCCACGCTGGCCACGCAGGCCGAGGCGGCGGGGTTCGAGGTGCTGATCGTCACCGGCGACCGGGATTCCTTCCAGCTCGTCTCCGACCACGTGACGGTGCTGTATCCCACCAAGGGCGTCTCCGAGCTGACCCGCTTCACCCCGGAGAAGGTCGAGGAGCGGTACGGCCTGACGCCCGCGCAGTACCCGGACTTCGCCGCCCTGCGCGGCGACCCCTCCGACAACCTGCCGGGCATCCCGGGCGTCGGCGAGAAGACCGCGGCCAAGTGGATCAGGCAGTTCGGGTCGTTCGCTGAGCTGGCCGAGCGGGCCGAGGAGGTCAAGGGCAAGGCCGGGCAGAACCTGCGCGACCATCTGGACGCGGTGAAGCTCAACCGCCGGCTCACCGAGCTGGACCGCACCGTCGAGCTGCCGGCCCGGCCCGAGGCTCTGGAGCGCAGGCCGTACGACCGGACGTCGCTCCAGGTCGTCATGGACGCGCTGGAGTTCCGCAACCCGAACTTCCGCGAGCGGCTGTTCAACGCCGACCCGGGCGCCGCCGAGGCGGAGGCCGAGCCCGAGCCGGGCGTGCAGGTGGACGGCCGGGTGCTGGAGACCGGCGAGCTGGCGCCGTGGCTCGCCGAGCACGGCTCGGGCCCGCTCGGCGTGGCCACCGTCGGCACCTGGCAGCTCGGCGTCGGCAGCGTCACCGAAGTCGCGCTGGCCACCGCCGGGGGGCCGGCCGCGTGGTTCGACCCGGCCCGGCTGGACGCGGCGGACGAGGGAGCGTTCGCGGGCTGGCTCGCGGACGCCGCCAGCCCCAAGACGGTCCACGACGCCAAGAGCGCCATGCGCGTCTTCGCCGAGCACGGCTGGACGGTCGAGGGCGTGGCGATGGACACCGCCCTGGCCGCCTATCTGGTCACCCCCGGCCGGCGCACCTTCGCGCTCGACGCGCTGTCGATCGCCTACCTGGGCCGCGAGTTGGAGCCCCCGGCCGCCGACGGGCAGCTCGAGCTGGGCCTCGACGGCGAGGAGGGCGACCAGGAGGCGGCCGAGCGGGACGCGCTGATGCGCACGGCCCGTACGGTCCTGGACCTCGGCGAGGCGCTGTCGGAGAAGCTGGCGCAGGTCGGCGCGGCGGAGCTGCTGCGCGACATGGAGCTGCCGGTCTCCGCGGTGCTGGCCGGGATGGAGCGGGCCGGCGTCGCCGTCGACCGGGCCCATCTGGAGGCCATGGAGGAGCAGTTCGCCGGCGCCGTGCAGCAGGCCGTCCGGGAGGCGCACGACGCGGTGGGGCACGAGTTCAACCTCGGCTCGCCCAAGCAGTTGCAGGAGGTCTTCTTCGGCGAACTGGGCCTGCCGAAGACCAAGAAGACCAAGACGGGCTACACCACGGACGCCGACGCGCTGGCCTGGCTGGCCACCCAGACCGACCACGAGCTGCCGGTCATCATGCTGCGCCACCGCGAGCAGGCCCGGCTGCGCTCCACCGTCGAGGGCCTGATCAAGACCATCGCGGCGGACGGCCGGATCCACACCACGTTCAGCCAGACCGTCGCCGCCACCGGCCGGCTCTCCTCCACGGACCCGAACCTGCAGAACGTGCCCATCCGCACGGACGAGGGCCGGGCGATCCGGCGCGGCTTCGTCGTCGGCGCGGGGTACGAGTCGCTCCTGACCGCCGACTACAGCCAGATCGAGCTGCGTGTGATGGCCCATCTGTCGGAGGACGAGGGCCTGATCGAGGCGTTCGCCTCCGGCGAGGACCTGCACGACACCGTCGCCTCGCAGGTGTTCGCAGTCCCCCGCACCGAGGTCGAGGCCGAGATGCGGCGGAAGATCAAGGCGATGTCGTACGGGCTGGCCTATGGGCTGTCCGCGTTCGGCCTCTCGCAGCAGCTCGGCATCGAGGCGGCCGAGGCCCGCAAGCTGATGGAGAACTACTTCGAGCGCTTCGGCGGCGTACGGGACTATCTGCGCCGCGTGGTGGACGAGGCCCGGGCGACGGGCTACACGGAGACGATGTTCGGCCGCCGCCGGTATCTCCCCGACCTGAACAGCGACAACCGCCAGCGGCGCGAGATGGCCGAGCGGATGGCGCTCAACGCGCCGATCCAGGGCACGGCGGCGGACATCGTGAAGCTCGCGATGCTGCGGGTGGACCGGGCGCTGACGGCGGCGTCGCTGCAGACGCGGCTGCTGCTGCAGGTGCACGACGAAGTCGTGCTGGAGGTGGCGCCGGGCGAGCGCGAGAGCGTGGAGGAGCTGGTGCGGCGCGAGATGGCCGGCGCGGTGGCCCTGCGGGCGCCGCTGGACGTGGCGGTGGGCGTGGGGGCGGACTGGGAGTCGGCCGCCCACTGAGCGCCTCTCCCCCGGCGCGGGCAGGAAACCGCAGTCCGCGGCGGTCGGTTGCGTGGGAGCCGCAGGACTGTCGCTCCGCCGAAGGCACGGAGGCGCGCGGGTGCCGCTCAGCCGGGTGGGAACGAGCGCTCGCCGGTGCCGGGGCGCGAGCAGGCACGTGCCTGCCGCGGCGCGTACCGCGCCGCCTGCGGCGGGCGGACGCGGCGTGGTGCAGGAGCGCGAGCCGGCGCCGGCGCGATTCTCGTTCCGCCCGGCCGTCTCCGACGCGGGCGACCGGACCCCGTCCCGTCAGCTTGCGGGGTCGTCCTCGCCGATGTGGTGGACGCGGACGAGGTTGGTCGAGCCCGGGATGCCGGGCGGGCTGCCGGCGGTGATCACGACCACGTCGCCCTCGCGGCAGCGGCCGATCTTCAGCAACTGCTCGTCGACCTGCGCCACCATCTCGTCGGTCGTCTGCACCATCGGGCCGAGGAACGTCTCCACGCCCCACGTCAGGTTGAGCTGGCTGCGCGTCGCCGGGTCCGGGGTGAAGGCCAGCACCGGGATCGGCGAGCGGTAGCGCGACAGCCGCCGCACGGTGTCGCCGGACTGCGTGAACGCCACCAGATAGCGCGCTCCGAGGAAGTCGCCGATCTCCGCCGCCGCGCGCGCCACCGCGCCGCCCTGCGTGCGCGGCTTGCTGCGCTCGGTCAGCGGCGGCAGGCCCTTGGCGAGCATCTCCTCCTCGGCCGCCGCGACGATCCGGCCCATCGTCCGCACCGTCTGGATCGGGTACTTGCCGACGCTCGTCTCGCCGGACAGCATCACCGCGTCCGTGCCGTCCATCACCGCGTTGGCGACGTCGGACGCCTCCGCGCGCGTCGGCCGGGACGCCTCGATCATCGATTCGAGCATCTGCGTGGCGACGATGACCGGCTTGGCGTTCCGCTTGGCGAGCTTCACCGCCCGCTTCTGCACCATCGGCACCTGCTCCAGCGGCATTTCCACGCCGAGGTCGCCGCGGGCCACCATGAGCCCGTCGAAGGCGTCGACGATGCCGTCCAGGTTCTCGACCGCCTGCGGCTTCTCCACCTTGGCGATCACCGGGACCCGCCGGCCCTCCTCGTCCATGATCCGGTGGACGTCGCGGACGTCCTGCCCGGAGCGTACGAAGGACAGCGCGATGACGTCCGCGCCCGTGCGCAGCGCCCAGCGCAGGTCGTCGCGGTCCTTGTCGGAGAGCGCGGGGACGGAGACGGCGACGCCGGGCAGGTTGAGGCCCTTGTTGTCGGAGACCATGCCGCCCTCGATGACGATGGTGCGGACCCGGGGCCCGTCCACGGCGGTCACCTCCAGGGTGACGCGGCCGTCGTCGACGAGGATCCGCTCGCCCCGCGCGACGTCGGCGGCCAGCCCGGGGTACGTCGTGCCGCAGCACTGGCGGTCGCCTTCGACGGGCTCGACGCTGATGGTGAATTCATCGCCCCGTTCGAGAAATACAGGACCTTCCCGGAAGGTGCCCAGACGGATCTTCGGGCCCTGAAGGTCGGCGAGCACGCCGACGCTGCGCCCCGTTTCGTCCGCGGCCTTCCGCACCCGTGCGTAGCGCTCTTCGTGCTCAGCGTAAGTGCCATGGCTGAGATTGAACCTGGCGACGTCCATTCCCGCCTCGACCAAGCCCTTGATCTGGTCGTATGTGTCGGTCGCGGGACCCAGGGTGCAGACAATCTTCGCTCGGCGCATGCTTTCGACTCTATGACTTACCGGCAGGTAGGGAACCGGGTATCGGTCATTCCCCAACGACATTTGAGCGAAGGTCTATTGAGCGCGAGCTGACAACTAATAAAACGTGCGGCCCGCTGCTCTGATGAGCGCTTTCAGAGTTGCGGACGGGTCATGAGGAACCTTGCGTTCACTCGTGCGTAGACAGTCTGTCGCTGAGGTTCGAGGTCGAGCGCGGGGGCCGCTTCCGCGCCGGCCGCGGCGATGCCGCCGTAGCCGCGGGACGCCTCCCGTGCCATCCACGCGTCCGGGTGCTCCGTCCCCTCGTCGGCGACCTCCACGACCGCCGTCAGCTCCGCGCCCAGCGCCTCGGCGTACTCGCGGGCGCGCGTCACCGCCTCCCGTACCGCCTGCCGCCGCGCCTCGCGGTGCACCGGCGAGTCCGGGCGCAGCGCCCACCACGGCCCCTCGACGCTCGCCAGGTCGAGGTCCGCGGCCCGGGTGCTCAGCTCGCCGAGCGCGGTGAAGTCGCTGAACGTCGCGGTCAGCCGGACCCGGCCGTGGTAGCGGCGCACGCGCTCGCCGCGGCCGTGCCGGCCGAGTTCGGGGGTGACGAGCAGCGCTCCGGTCTCCAGCTTCTCGACCGCGTCGCCGTACGACCTGATCAGCTCGCGCGCCTCGGCGTTGCGCTGGGTGAGGTCGTCCAGCGCGGCGCGCCTGTCGGTGCCCCGGACGGCGACGGTGACGGCGATCCGGGCGATCTCGGGGTCGACTTCGAGCCGGGCCTCGCCGCGGACGGCCAGGCGCGGCTCGTCGGGGGTGCCGTAGGGGGTGGGCGGAGAAGCGGGGGGCGGGTTCGTCATGCCTTCACTGTGCCAGGGTCCGGCGCGCGCGGGGTCCCGTGCGCCGGCTCGGCGGGGCGTTCGCGCCGGGACTGCCGGAGCCCGAAGGTGGTGAACGCGGTGCGGTGCGGCAGCGGATACGGCTCCGCGCCGGTCACGTCGTTGAGGATGACGGCGCTGCGGTGGGCGGCCAGGCCCAGGTCGGGCGCGCCGACGCCGTGCGTGTGCCGCTCGGCGTTCTGGACGTAGATCCGGCCCGTGACCTCCGGGTCGAGGACGAGCCGGTGCCGCTCGTCGACCTGCGGGCGGCCCGCGGCGTCGCGGCGCAGCAGCGGCTCCAGCGGCGCGAGGAGGCCGTCGAGCGGGCGCTCGCGGTAGCCGGTGGCGAGCACGACCGCGTCGGTGTGCAGCGTCTCGCGGGCGCCCTGCGCGGAGTGCTCCAGGTGCAGTTCGATGCGGTCCCCGCCGAGGCGCCCCGCCGTGCGTACGGTGACGCCGGGGGTGAGGACGGCGTCGGGCCAGCCGCCGCCGAGGGTGCGGCGGTACAGCTCCTCGTGGACGGCGGCGATGGTCTGGGCGTCGATGCCCTTGTACAACTGCCACTGCCGGGGCAGCAGTTCGTCGCGTACGGCCTCGGGCAGCCCGTGGAAGTAGCGCGCGTAGTCGGGCGTGAACTGCTCCAGGCCCAGCTTGCTGTACTCCATCGGCGCGAACGCGGGCGTGCGGGCCAGCCAGTGCAGCCCCTCCGCGCCCGCGGTCCGGGCCCGCAGCAGGTCGAGGAAGACCTCCGCGCCGGACTGCCCGGCGCCGACGACGGTGACGTGCCCGGCGGCCACGAGGCGGGCGCGGTGGGTCAGGTAGTCGGCGGCGTGCACGACGTCGGCCGTGGGCGAGGCCGCGAGCGGGCGCAGCGCCTCCGGCACGTACGGCTCGGTGCCCACCCCGACGACGAGGTGCCGGGCGTGCGCGCGGCCCAGCGCCGCAGCCTCGCCGGAGGCGTCGAGGCGGGCGAAGTCGGCCTCGAAGAGGCCGCGTTCCGCGTTCCAGCGGACGTCGTCGACCTGGTGGTCGAAGTGCAGGCCGGGAAGCTGCCCGCCGACCCAGCGGCAGTACGCGTCGTACTCGGCGCGGTGGGCGTGGAAGCGCTCGGCGAAGTAGAAGGGGTAGAGCCGCTCGCGCACCCGCAGGTAGTTGAGGAAGCTGTACGGGCTGGTGGGGTCGGCGAGCGTGACGAGGTCGGCGAGGAAGGGCACTTGCAGGGTGGTGCCCTCGATGAGGAGCCCCGGGTGCCAGCGGAACTCGGCACAGCGCTCGTAGAACGCGGTGGTCAGGCCGGGGACGCGGGCGGCGAGGGCGGCCAGCGAGAGGTTGGACGGGCCGATGCCGATCCCGGCGAGGTCGAGGGGGCGCCGGCCGCCGGTGTGCTCAGCGGGCATCGGGGGCGGATCCGTTCTCGGGGTCCCGCCGGGCCGCGGGGGCCGGTGCCCGGTGGGCCTCGGTGACGAGCTTGAGCAGGTTGCGCAGGTCGCCGGCGTGGACATGGGGGTTGAGCAGGGTCGCCTTCAGCCAGCGCCGCCCGCCCGCCTCCGCGCGGCCGAGCACCGCGTGCCCGTCGGTGAGCAGCCGCCGCCGCAGCGCGGCGACCGCGGCGTCGTCGGCTCCCACGGGCCGGAAGAGGACCGTGGTCAGCGTCGGCGGCGCGTACAGCTCCAGCTCGGGGTCGTCCGCGACCAGCTCCGCGAGCCGCGCCGCCGCGGCGAACGTGCCCTCCACCAGCTCCGCGACCCCGGCGCGGCCGAGCGCGCGCAGCGTGACGGCGATCTTGAGCACGTCGGCGCGGCGCGTGGTGCGCAGCGAGCGGTGCAGCAGAGCGGGCAGCCCGGCGTCGGTGTCGTCGTCGGCGCTGAGGTAGTCGGCGGTGTACGCGAGGGGGGCCAGGTCGGCGCCGTCGCGTACGGCCAGGAAGCCGGCGGCGATCGGCTGCCAGCCCAGCTTGTGCAGGTCGAGGGCGACGGTGTGGGCCCGGTCGAGCCCGGCGACGAGGTGGGCGCGGCCCGGGGCGAGCAGCAGCAGCCCGCCGTAGGCGGCGTCCACGTGCAGCCGGGCGCCGTGTGCCGCGGCGGCGTCGGCGAGCGCCGGCAGCGGGTCCACGGCGCCGCCGTCGGTGGTGCCGGCGGTGGCGACGACCAGCGCCGGGCCCGGCGCGCCGCCGGGACCCCGGACGCACGCGAGCGCGTCCCGTACGGCGGCGGGGTCGAGGACGCCGCGGGGGGTGGGGACGGTGTGCGGGGCGCGCATGCCCAGCAGCCACGCGGCGCGGTGGACGCTGTGGTGGGCGTTGGCGCCGGCGACCACCTGCACGCCGGGGCCGAGGAGTTCGCGGGCCAGCAGCAGCGCGAGCTGGTTGGCCTCCGTGCCGCCCGTCGTGACCAGCGCGTCGGGCCGGGCGGCGCCGGGGTGGACCTCGGCGGCGACGGCGGCGGCCACCTCGGCCTCCAGTTCGGCGGCGGCCGGGGCCTGGTCCCAGGAGTCCAGCGAGGGGTTGAGCGCGCCGGCCGCGAGGTCCGCGGCGGCGGCGACGGCGAGCGGCGGGGCGTGCAGGTGGGCGGCGCAGTGCGGGTCCGCCGGGTCGGCGGCGCCCTCGGCGAGGAGGCGGACGAGGCCCGCGAGGGCCGCCTCCGCGCCGACGCCGGTGTCGGGCAGCACGGGGCGGACGGCCGCGCGCACCCGCCCGGCGACGGCCGCCGGGCCGCCGGCTGGCAGCGGCCCCCGGCGGCGAGCGGCGCCGTCGCCGAGGGCGGCGAGGACGGTGTCGAGGTACGGGCGGAGGGCGCGGGGGCCGGCGGGGCCGCCCGCGAGGGCGGCTTCGGCGGCAGCGGGCATGCAGGCTCCTGGGGGCGCCGGTCCCGGCGGACCGGTGTGAGGTGAGGCGGCCCTAAGCTACTTCCGCCATTTCTCCGAAACGTGCCGTTCTGCCCGGGAGTTCGCCCGTACGTGGGAACGCGCGACGACGCGGAGGGGCGCGTTCCGTGATCTGCTACGGGACCGGGGCGCGACGTTCGTCCCGTCGCGCCCGTCCGGCTCCGCTACGCGCCCCCGGCGCCCGCCGCCTGGCGTACCCGCAGCGTCCGGCCCAGGTCGTCGAGCTGGTCGGCGAGCCGCCTGCGCAGCGCCGGCACCAGCTCGTCGCGCGCCAGGCACTCCTCCCCGAGGCGCAGCGTCTCCGCGTCCACGAACCCCCGCGGGAACCCCCAGCGCCCCGCCGCCTGCGCGATGGCGGGGCCGCGGCGCGCGGCGAGCGCGGGCGTCTCGGCGAACCAGCGCGGCACGTACGGGGCCAGCACCTCGCGGTGCTCCGACTGCCAGAAGCCGGCGGCGGTGGCGGTGAACAGGTAGTTGGAGGGCTCCCCGCCGGCTGCCGCGTCCCCGTCCCCGTACATCCTCTCCCAGGCCGCCGCCTTCGCCCCGGCCCCCGGGAGCGCGGCCAGGCACCGCGCGGCCCCCTCCTGCGCGGAGGCGCCGGGGTCGCGGGCGACCTCCGCCTCGATCCGCTCCGGGGTCGCGGCGCCGAGGACGGCGAGCCGGGTGAGGCAGCGCCAGCGCAGGTCGGGGTCGAGCACGGGGCCGCCGGGGACGGTGCCGGCGGCGAGCCAGTCGCGGACCTCGTCGGGCTCGTCGGCGCAGTCGACGAGGGCGCGTACGGCCGCGAGCCGCAGCCCGGGGTCGGCGTTGCCGTCGGTGCGGCGCAGCAGTTCGCGGCAGATCCCCGCGACGGTCGCGCGGGCCGCCGGGCGGTCCTCGTCGGGTACGTAGCCGTTGGCGACCGGCCCGCGGGCGAAGGCCAGCACGCCCTGGACGACGGCGAGGTCGTCCTCCGCCGGCAGGTGGGCGGCGGCGGCCCGGAGGTAGTCGGCGGGCGGGAGTTCGGCGTCGCGGACCATGTCGCGGGCGGCGTTCCACAGCACGGCCCGGCTGAGCGGGTCGGGGATACCGGACAGGCAGCGGACGGCGGTCTCCCAGGAGCGCTCGTCGAGCCGGATCTTGGCGTACGTGAGGTCGCCGTCGTTGACGAGGACGAGGTCGGGCGCCCGGCCCTCCGCGGACGCGGACTTCAGCCCCAGGTCCGCGGCGAACTCCTGCGCCACCTTCTCGCGCAGCACCAGCCGGCCCGGCTCGTCCGGGGCCTCGTCGTAGAGGCCGACGTCCAGCCGGTGCGGGCGGCGCCCCGTGTGCTCGACCTCCAGCACCCACACGTCGTCCTCGCCCTCCCAGGTCTCCGGCCGGAAGGTGTCGACGCCGGTGGTACGCAGCCACGCGTCGGCCCACTCCGGCACGTCGCGGCCGGAGGCGCGGGCCAGGGACTCGATGAAGTCGGCGAGGGTGGCGTTGCCGAAGCGGTGCCGGGAGAAGTAGTCGTCGAGGCCGGCGAAGAAGTCCTTCTCGCCCATCCAGGCGACGAGTTGGCGCAGGACGCTCGCGCCCTTCGCGTACGAGATGCCGTCGAAGTTCTGCAGCGCGGAGGCGCTGTCCGCGACGCGGGGCGGGGCGACGGGGTGCGTGGAGGGCCGCTGGTCGGCGTCGTAGCCCCAGCTCTTGCGGGCGATGGCGAAGTCGGTCCAGGTGCCGGTGAAGCGGGTGGCCTCGGTGAGGATCTGGTAGCCCATGTACTCGGCGAACGACTCGTTCAGCCAGATGTCGTCCCACCAGCGCAGCGTGACCAGGTCGCCGAACCACATGTGCGCCATCTCGTGCGCGATGACCATGGCCCGGGTCTGGCGCTCGGTGTCGGTGACGGCGGAGCGGTAGACGAACTCGTCGCGGAAGGTGACCAGGCCCGGGTTCTCCATGGCGTTGGCGTTGAACTCCGGGACGAACGCCTGGTCGTAGGAGTCGAAGGGGTACGGCTCGGCGAACCGCTCGTGGTAGCGGTCGAAGCAGCGCCGGGTGATGTCGAACAGCTCGTCGGCGTCGGCGTCGAGGTGGCCGGCGAGCGAGCGGCGGCAGTGCAGGCCGAAGGGCAGCCCGGCGTGCTCGGTGTGGACCGAGTGCCAGGGTCCTGCGGCGACGGCGACGAAGTAGGTGGCCAGCGGCGGCGTGGTGGTCAGCCGCCAGCGGACGCCGGCTGCGGGATCGGCGTCCGGTCCGCGGTCCGCTTCCTGGTGGGCGATGCCGTTGCCGAGCACGGTCCAGCCGGCGGGCGCGGTGACGGAGACGTCGAAGACGGCCTTGAGGTCGGGCTGGTCGAACGCGGCGAAGACGCGCTGCACGTCGTCCAGGAAGAGCTGGCTGTAGACGTACGTCTCGCCGTCGGCGGGGTCCGTGAAGCGGTGCATGCCCTCGCCCGTGCGCGAGTAGCGCATGACGGCCTCGACGCGCAGTTCGTGCTCGCCCTCGCCGGGGTGCAGCGCGAGGCGGTTGTCGTCGAGCGCGCCGGTGTCCAGGTCCCGGCCGTCGAGCGTGACCCGTACCAGCTCAGCGGGCCTGATCTCGACGAACGTCTCCTCCGCCGCGCGGGCGGCGAAGGTGATCACGGTGCTGGAGCCGAAGACCTCCGCACCGCGCGTCAGGTCGAGGTCGACGGCGTAGTGGCGGACGTCCAGCAGGTCGGCGCGGAGCTGCGCCTCGGCGCGGGTGAGTGCGGGCATGCGGCTTATGCTGCCTCACCACCTGCGGGTACGACGACACCCGGGCGGCATCGGGCCGCGGACTCGCGCACGGGGGCCGGGGCGGCGCGGCCGGCGCCGCTACGCTGCCCGGCGTGCCGGACAGAACGCTGGAGGCGCTGGGCCTCGCGACCGTACCCCTGCTGGAGCCGCTGACGTATCCGGGGCCGCCGGTGCCCGGTCCCACGCTGCTCGCCGGCGACCGGCTGCTGCCCCTGCGGCCCGCGCCGGGCGGGCTGGGGCGGTGGCGGGTGGCGCAGGGCCGTGCGGAAACGGAGCTGGACGAGGCGCTGGCGGCGCTGGGGCAGGCGCCGGCCGCGGAACGGTTCGCGGTGCTGGCGCTGGGGTCCAACGCGGCGCCGGGGCAGGTGCGCCACAAGCTGACGCGCCTGGGGCTGCCCGCCGTCGTGCCGGTCACGCCCGCGGCCGTCGGCGGGCTCGGCGTCGGCGTCTCGGCGCACATCAGCCGCCCGGGGTACGTCGCGGCGGCACCGTACGCCGACGAGGCCGCCGAGGCGCGGCTGTGGGTCACGTGGCTGGACGACGGCCAACTGCGCGCCGTGGACGGCACGGAGCTGCCGAACTACGGGCGCGCGTTGCTGCCGGCGGCCCGGTTCCCGGTGCGGCTGCCCGGCGGCGAGCGGCTGCCGTTCGCGTACGTCTACTACAACGCCCGCGGCGTCCTGTCCCTGTCCCCCGCCGGCGGCCGCCCGCTCCCCCACACCCCGGACCAGCCCGCCCTCCTGGCCCGCCTCCTCGCCGCCTCGCCGCGGCTGCACGACCTCCTGGGCCCGACGCCCCGCGACTGGGTCGCCCGCGCGGGAGCCGACGCGGCGGCGCGGGAGGCGGGGACGCGGATCTTCCGCGAGGAGGGCTGGCTGCTGCCGGAGCGGGCCTTCGCGGCGTACGACACGGGGGCGGGCACAGGCTAGGGGGACGCTGGACGCGGCGCGCGGTACGGCGGTCAGCCGCGCGCGGGCGGCTCCGGGGCGGCGGAGTTGGCGATGGTCTCGTGGTGGCGGATGACCTCGGCGATGATGAAGTTGAGAAGTTTCTCCGCGAATGCCGGGTCCAGCTTGGCGTTCTCCGCCAGCTCGCGGAGGCGGGTGATCTGGCGGGCCTCGCGGGCGGGGTCGGCGGGGGGCAGGTGGTGGGCGGCCTTGAGGCGGCCGACCTGCTGGGTGCATTTGAAGCGTTCGGCGAGCATGTGCACGACGGCCGCGTCGATGTTGTCGATGCTGTCGCGGAGCCGGTCGAGCTCGGCTCGTACCGCGGAGTCGGTGAGGCCGTCCATGGCCGACGGAGACGAGGGGTGGTCGGTCATCGGGCCACCGTAACAGGGGCGGGCCCGTTGTCAGTGCCGGCTGTTACGTTCCTGGGCATGGGAAACGTGCAGGCGGGGGCGGATCGGCGGGCGATGGCCGCGGCGGCGGTGACGGTGGTGCTGTGGGCGTCGGCGTTCGTCTCGATCCGGGACGCGGGCGAGCACTTCAGCCCCGGCGCACTGGCGCTCGGCCGGCTTCTGGCGGGCTCCGTTGCGCTGGCGCTGCTCCTCGTCGTGCGCCGGGAGGGGCTGCCGCCGCGGGCGGCGTGGCCGGGCATCGCCGTGTCCGGCGCGCTCTGGTTCGGGGTGTACATGGTGGCGCTCAACTGGGGTGAGCAGTTGGTCGACGCGGGCACGGCCGCCATGGTCGTGAACGTCGGGCCGATGCTCATAGCGCTGCTCAGCGGCTGGCTGCTGAAGGAGGGCTTCCCGCCGATGCTGCTGGCGGGTCTGGCCGTGTCCTTCGCGGGCGCCGTGGTGGTCGGGATATCGATGTCCGACGGGGGCAGCTCGTCGCTCGGCGGGGTGCTGCTGTGCCTGCTGGCCGCGGCGACGTACGCAAGCGGGGTCGTCAGCCAGAAGCCGGCCCTGGCGCACGCCTCGCCACTGCAGGCCACCGCCTTCGGCTGCATGACGGGCGCGGTGCTGTGCCTGCCGTTCACCTGGCAGTTGGCGGGGCAGGTGGGCGACGCGCCGCTGTCGGCAACGGCGAACATGGTGTATCTCGGCATCTTCCCGACGGCGCTGGCGTTCACGACGTGGGCGTACGCGCTGGCGCGCACCACGGCGGGGAAGATGGGCGCCACGACGTACGCGGTGCCGGCGCTGGTGGTGCTGATGTCCTGGGCGGCGCTGGGCGAGGTGCCGGAGGTGCCGACGCTGCTGGGCGGCGCGCTGTGCCTGGCGGGCGTGGCCGTGTCGCGACGGCGGGGCATACGCCCGGGAGCGCGCGTCGTCGCCGGGGGCGGTACGGCGGCGGGTTCCGGCGCGGCGGGAGGCGCGGCGGCGGACGGGGTGCCGGCGGCCGGTGCGGTGCCGCAGACACGGGAACCCCGGCCCGGGGAGTCTGCGGCCGGGCAGCCGGCGCGGGAGGAGAAGCCCTGCTGAGCGGCGGGGGTGTGCCCGGGTCGTAGCGCGGGTCCTCCCGCGGTACTACGGCGTCGCGCGGATACGGGCCGTGGTCGGACGAACGGCGCGGTCGCGCGGCCTAGCGTCGCCGGTATGACGATCGAAGTACGCGGACTCACCAAGCGGTACGGCGAGAAGACCGCCGTCGACGACCTGACCTTCACCGTGCGCCCGGGCACGGTGACCGGCTTCCTCGGGCCCAACGGCGCCGGCAAGTCCACCACGATGCGCCTCATCGTGGGCCTGGACGCACCGACCCGCGGCTCCGTCACCGTGGGCGGGCGCCCGTACGCGCGGCACCCGGCGCCGCTCACGGAGCTCGGCGCGCTGCTGGAGACCCGGTCGGTGCACACCGGGCGCAGTGCGTACAAGCACCTGCTCGCGCTCGCCCTGACCCACGGCATCCCGCGCGGCCGGGTGGAGGAGGTGATCGAGGCGGTGGGGCTGGCCGGTGCGGCGCGCAAGCGCGCCGGCGGGTTCTCGCTGGGCATGGGGCAGCGGCTCGGCATCGCCGCCGCGCTGCTGGCCGACCCGGCGGCCGTCGTGCTCGACGAACCGGTCAACGGCCTGGACCCCGAGGGCGTCCTGTGGATACGCAACCTGCTCAAGGCGCTGGCGGCGGAGGGCCGCACGGTGTTCGTCTCGTCCCACCTGATGAGCGAGATGGCGCTGACCGCCGAGCACCTGGTCGTCGTCGGCCGCGGGCGGCTGCTCGCGGACACGACGGTGGCGGAGTTCGTGCGGTCCGCCGGGCGCGACGAGGTGTCGCTGAAGTCACCGCAGGCGGGCCGGTTGCGGGAGCTGCTGGCCGGCCCCGGAGTCGAGGTCACCTCGGACGCGCCGGGCGAACTGCGGGTCCGCGGCGTCGGCGCCGAGGACATCGGCCTGACGGCCGCCGCACACGGCGTGCCGCTGTTCGAGCTGACGCCGCACCGGGTGTCGCTGGAGGAGGCGTTCATGGAGCTGACCCGGGACGCCGTCGAGTACCACGCCCCCGCCGCGGGGCGGCAGGAGGAGATCGCCGCATGAGCACCCCGCCCCTGACCGCACCCCCGACCCCGCCCGGCCCGGGCGCCGCGAGCACCGGTGCCGGCGGCCGTGCCGGCTACCGCGTGACGTACCCGCGCGTACTGCGCTCGGAGTGGTCGAAGCTGTGGTCGCTCCGCTCGACCTGGTACGCACTGGCGGCCGTCGTCGTGCTGGCGCTCGGCATCGGTCTCGCCGTCGGCGCCACGTACACCGACAGCGGCGACGACTCCGGTGACCCCGTCGAGATGTCCCTGCTCGGCCTGAACTTCGGCCTGCTGATCCTGCCGGTGCTGGGCATCCTCACCTCCGCGGGCGAGTGGTCGACGGGGATGGTGCGGGCCACCATGACGGCGGTGCCGCGCCGGCTGCCGGTGCTGGGCGCCAAGGCCGCCGTGTTCGGCGCCGTGTGCTTCGTCCTGACGCTGGCGACGGCGCTGGCGACCTTCCCGCTGGCGCAGGCGTTCCTCGGCGGCACCTCCCTCGCCGCCGGCTTCGGCGACCCCGGAGTGGGGCGGGCGCTGGTCACCACGGCCGCGGGGGCGGCGCTGATCGGCGTGCTCGGGGTGGCCGTCGGTGCGCTGCTGCGCAGCGTCCCGGCGTCCATCGGGGCGTTCGTGGCGGTGCTGATGGTCGTACCGAACGTGGCGCCGCTGCTGCCGTACGAGTGGGTCGAGGACGCGGTGGCTTACACCCCGCTGGCCGCCATGGAGCCGCTGATGGCCGCGGCCGTGGAGCCGGACACGCCGCCGGTGGGCGGCGCGCTGGTCAGCATGGCCGTGTGGGCGGCGGCCGGGCTGGCCGCGGCGGCAGTGCGGCTGCGGCGTAATGACGTCTGAGCGCCCGCCGGGGGACGATGGGCCGGGTACCGCGGGAGGCGCAGATCTGTGACCGGCGGCTCGGCGGGCGCCACGCGGCGGACTGCCCCGTCCGGGATCGCGAGGCGGCGGGGATGACGGGACGGCGGGCACCGGGGGCGGCGGGGATGGCCATGACGACAGACACGGCAGGAACGGCGCGGGAAGCGATGGCGCAGGATACGGAGACGACGGCCGCGGGCGGCGGGACGCCGGCAGGCAGGGACGGCGACACGGAAGCGCCGCCCGCGCCCCCGCCCACGCACCGGATCCACGCCGCCGCGCAGCACGTTCGGGCCTTCGACGCCCGTCACCCGTCCGTGTGGGACGCGGTGCTGGCCGCCCTCGTCGCCCTCCCCGGCCTCGTGCAGCTCAGCGTCAGCGACTGGCGCGACTCCCGGGACCAGCCCGGCGACCCCGCCGATCTGTCGTCGGTGCCGACCGCCGTGCCGTGGCTGCTCTGGGCGGGGATGGTGCTGGCGATGCCGTGGCGCCGGCGGTATCCGTTCGCGGTGTTCTCCGGCGTCGCCGCGCTGACCTTCGTCCATGACGCGTACGATCTGGTGCTCGTCTCCGTGCTCGCCATCGGCATCGCCCTGTACAACGTCGCGCTGCGGCTGCCGTTGTCGAGGCTGCTGTGGGTCGCCGGGATCCTGGCGGTGAACATCGGCGCGGAGGCGCTGCGCGAGCCGCCGGAGGACTTCGTCCGCGATTACCTGCCGGTCGTCGCCCTCGTCGCGGCGATCGTGATGAGCGGCATCACCGTGCGCACCAGGCGCGACTACATCGCCTCGCTGCTCGACCGGGCGGACCGGCTGGAGGTCGAGCGCGACCAGCGGGCCCGGCTCGCCGCCGCGGCCGAACGCGCCCGGATCGCACGCGAGATGCACGACATCGTGGCCCACAACCTGTCGGTGATCGTCGGCCTCGCGGACGGCGGCGCGTACGCGGCCCGCGGCGGCGGGCGCCCCGCGGCGGCCGGGACCGGTGACGCGCCCGCCACCGATCGGTCCGCCGACGGGTCCGCCGACCGGTCCGCGGAGCGGCCGGCGCAGGCGCTGGAGGCGATCTCCGCCACCGGCCGGGAGGCGCTGGGCGAGCTGCGCCGGCTGCTGGGCGTCCTGCACGCGCACGGCCCGGACCCCGCGCACCTCGCGCCGCAGCCGGGTCTGGCCGAACTGGAGCCGCTGCTGGAGCGGGTACGGGAGGCGGGGCTGCCGGTGCGCTGTACGGTGCGCGGAGACGCGGGAACGCTGTCGGAGGGGCGGCAGTTGACGGTCTACCGGATCGTGCAGGAGGCGCTCACGAACACGCTGAAGCACGGGGGCGGGGGCGCGACGGCGGCGGTACGGCTCGACTGCGCGGCGGGCGGAGTGGAGATCGAGGTGACCGACACGGGGACGCCCTCCGGGCGGGACGGCGGCGGGGACCCCGGCCGGGGCGTCGCGGGCATGCGCGAGCGCGCCGCGGTCTACGGCGGCGTCCTCGACGTGGGCCCCGCCCCCGGCGGCGGCTGGCGCGTGTACGCCACGCTGCCGCCCGGGCCCTGCTCCTCGCCGGAGGCGGCTCCGTGACCAGCGTGCTCATCGCCGACGATCACGCCCTGCAGCGGCTCGGGTTCCGGATGCTGCTGGAGAGCCAGGGCGACATGGCCGTCGCCGGCGAGGCCGGCGGTGGCGCGGAGGCGGTGCGGCTGGTCGCCGAACTGCGGCCCGACGTCGTCCTCATGGACGTCCGCATGCCCGGCCTCGACGGCATCGAGGCCACCCGCCGCATCGCCGCCTCCGGCGGCCGTACCCGGGTGCTGATCCTGACGACGTTCGACCTCGACGAGTACGCCTTCGCCGGGCTGCGCGCCGGCGCCAGCGGGTTCCTCGTCAAGGACGCGCTGCCGGACGAACTGCTCGCCGGGATCCGCGCGGTGGCCTCCGGCGAGGCCGTGGTCGCCCCGGCGCTGACCCGCCGGCTCATCGAGCGCTACGCGCACCTCCTGCCCGCCGGCGCCGAGCCCGCGGGCCCGGATCCGCGGCTCGACGTGCTCACCGACCGGGAGCGCGAGGTGCTGCGTGCCGTCGCGCTGGGGTGGACGAACGGCGAGATCGCCGAGCGGATGCACCTCGCCGAGTCGACCGTCAAGACGCACATCGGCCGGATCCTCGGCAAGACCGGGGCCCGCGACCGGGTGCAGGCGGTGATCTTCGCGTACGACACCCGCCTGGTACGCCCCGGTTGACCCGTCCCGCGAGAGGGCCGCCTACGCCGGTCCTCCGCCCGTGCCCCGCGGCGCCCCCTCCGCCACCGGCGGGTCCCCGGGCTCCGGGATCCGGTCGCTCCAGCCGCCCGGCACCGTACGCCCCTGCTGGTCACGGAAGCGCACCGGCGCCACCCCGACCCGGCGGGTGAACAGCCGCGAGAAGTACGCCGGGTCGTCGTACCCGACCCGCCGGGCGACCGCCGCGATCGGCAGCTCGGTGGCGGCCAGCAGTTCCTTCGCCCGCCCGAGCCGTATCCCCAGCAGGTAGTCCTTCGGACTGCACCCCGCGGCCCGCCGCACCGCCGAGCGCAGCTCCGCCGTCGTCATCCCGTGCCGCGCCGCGTGCTCGGCGACGGACAGCGGCAGGAAGGCGTCGCGGGCCAGCGCCGGCAGCACGGGGTCGCCGTCCGGGGCCATGTCCGCGCGCGACCGGCGCAGCGCCACGAGCAGGTCGTGCACGGCGGCGGACGTCTCGACCTCCAGCATCGGGTTGCCGCGGCGGGCGGCGCGCGCGATGCGCGTGACGACGGTGCGCGGGCCGACGGCGTCGCTGAGCGGCACCACGGGCCGCTCCGGCTGGACGTAGCCCAGCTCGGTGTACGCGGCGACGGCGGACCCGGTGAAGTCGACGAACGCCTCGTCCCAGCCCGTCGCGGGGTCGGGCCCGTAGTGGTGGACGGCGCCCGGCGTGAGCCACAGCAGCGCGGGCGCCGCGACGTCCAGCACCGGCCCGTCGCCGCCCCGGAACCAGCCGCGCCCGCTGCTGATGACGACGGCGACGTGGTGGTCGAGCGTGCGCGGCCCGACCACCGGCAGGTCGCCGTACTGCAGGCCCACGCCCAGACAGACCAGGCCGAGCCTGCGGTGCACCGGGCCGGGAGTGAAGTAGCGCATCCACGTGTGGTGGCTCATCGCCCGCCCCTCCTTGCGACTCCACGCGCCGAGTCCAAGCACCGTCGATCTTTGTCCATGGACGGGCGGGTGGCCAGGGGGCGAGAGTATTTGCCCGGCAATCGGCGACGAACGGCGGGAATCGGGTGCCTGAGTTCACGGTGGACGGCGACGGCTTCGCGCTGGACGGACGGCCGGTGCGGCTGCTGTCCGGGGCCATGCACTACTTCCGGGTGCACGAGGCGTACTGGGGCCACCGCCTGGCCATGCTGCGCGCGATGGGCCTGAACTGCGTGGAGGCGTACCTCCCGTGGAACCTGCACGAGCCGCGCCCCGGCCGCTACGAGGACGTGGCGGCGGCTGGCCGCTTCATCGACGCCGCGCAGGCCGCGGGGCTCTGGGTGATCGTCCGCCCCGGCCCGTACATCTGCGCCGAGTGGGAGAACGGCGGGCTGCCGCACTGGCTGACGGGCCCCCTGGGCGCGCGGGTGCGCACCCGCGACCCGGAGTTCCTGGCCGCCGTGGACGAGTGGTTCGACGCCGCGCTGCCGCAGGTCGTCGCCCGGCAGGTGACGCGGGGCGGCCCCGTGCTGCTGGTGCAGGTGGAGAACGAGTACGGCTCGTACGGCAGCGACCGCGCCTACCTGCGCCACCTCGCCGACGGCCTGCGGGCCCGCGGCGTGACCGTACCGCTGTTCACGGCGGACGGCCCCGAGGACCACATGCTCACCGCCGGCACCCTGCCCGGCGTCACCGCGGCGCTGACGTTCGGCTCCGGCGCCCGGGAGGCGTTCGCGACACTGCGCGGGCACCGGCCGGACGGGCCGCTGATGTGCGCGGAGTTCTGGTGCGGCTGGTTCGACCACTGGGGTGAGGAGCACGTCGTGCGGGAGCCGGCCGACGCGGTCGCAACGCTGGCGGAGATCCTCGGCTGCGGCGCGTCGGTGAACTTCTACATGGCCCACGGTGGGACGAGCTTCGGCGGCTGGGCGGGCGCCAACCGCGCGGGCGACCTGCACCGCGGCGCGCTCCAGCCGGACGTCACGTCGTACGACTACGGCGCGCCGGTCGACGAGTACGGGCGGCCCACGGCGACGTTCGCGGCGTTCCGCGAGGTGCTCGCCCGGTACGCGGGCGGCCCGCTCCCCGAGCCGCCGCCCCCGCCACGGGCCCTGGACGCGCCGGTGCCGGCGCCGGTCGACGGGCACGTCCCGGCGGCGCGGGTGCTGGCCGCGCTGGGCGGGCCGGGCCCGGCGGACGCGGAGCCGGAGTACGGGGTGCCGCCGACGTTCGAGGAGCTGGACGTCGACCGCGGGCTGGTCCGCTACCTCTTCCGCGTCCCCGGCCCCCGCCGGCCGTACCCGCTGCTGGTCACCGGGCTGAGGGACGTGGCCGTGGCGTACGTGCGGGACGCGGCCGGCGAGCGGCGGATCGCGCTCGCCGGCGAGGAGGCGCCGCTCGGGGACGTGGCGGGGCCGGCCGAGGTCGAGGTGTGGGTGGAGTCCCTGGGCCGGGTCAACTACGGCCCGCGGCTCGGCGAGCCGAAGGGGATCACCGGCGGCCTGCTGCACGAGCGCCAGTACGTGCACGGCGTACGGGCCCGCGGGCTGCGCCTCGACGCCTTCGACGACACCGAGGCGGTCGCGGCGCTCCCGTACGGCCCGCCGGACGCGGGCGCCGCGGGGCTGTACCGGGCGTCGGCCGAGGTCGCGAAGCCCGGGGACGCGGCGCTCGCACTGCCGGGGTGGGGGCGGGGCTGGACGTGGGTGAACGGCTTCTGCCTGGGCCGCTACTGGGCGGCGGGCCCGCAGGAGTCGCTGTACGTCCCGGGGCCCGTGCTGCGCACGGGCGCCAACGAGGTGCTGCTGCTGGAGCTGGTCGAGGCGGGCGGGGACCCGCTGCTCCGCCCGCCGCCTCCGTGACCGCGGTGCCGGCCGGCCGTGCCGACGGGCCGTGTGACCGCCGTCCCTGCCGCGGACCGCCGCTACGCCCCCTCCGCCAGCCGCGCCGGAAAGCCCCCGGTGGCCACCGGACCCCACCGCTCCGGCGTGATCCGGATCAGCGACTTCCCCTGCCGCACCATGGCCTCGCGGTACTCGTCCCAGTCCGGGTGCTCCCCCGAGATGTTCCGGAAGTACTCCACGAACGGCTCCACGTCCTGCGTCGCGTCGATCACCTCCGCCGCGCCGTCGACCTGCACCCACGGCCCGTTCCACTCCTCGGAGAGCACGACGATCCCGACCCGCGGGTCCCGCCGCGCGTTGCGCGTCTTGGCCCGCTCCGGGTAGGTGGACACCACGATCCGCCCCGCGTCGTCCACCCCGCAGGTCAGCGGCGACGCCTGCGGCGAGCCGTCGGCCCGCCGGGTGAGCAGCAGGGCCCGGTGCCTGGGCCGTACGAAATCCAGCAGGGCGGCGAGGTCGACCCGGGTGTTGGTGGCGATGTTCGGACTCATGCGCGCCACGATACGTCGGCCGGGGCCGGCGGCGCGCGGCCCGTACAGTGGGCTGGAGTCGGACACCCTGGGGGTCGCCGGTGGACAGCGCGAGCGAGGTCGTGCACGGCTTTCCGCATCTGCGGACCGTGCGGTCGGCCCTGACCGCGCTCTACCGGCGGATCACCGCGGACGTCCTGCACGCCGACTTCGCCCTCAGCGTCCCCGCCGCGGACGTGGCGCTGGCCGCGGACGAGGACCTGCACCTCGGCGTCCAGCGCGTGGCGCACGCCCTGGTGCAGCACCTGCGGCTGCCGGACGCGCGCGTGATCGTCGGGTTCCGGGAGATGCCGGAGGCCGCGGTGGTGGAGCTGGCCGCGGGCCCGGAGTACTTCGTCGAGCTGAACCCGCGCTTCCGCGAGTACCGCCGGGACATCGGCGGAGCGCTCGCGCACGAGGTGATGCACGTCTGCCTGGACCGCCTCGGCCTGTCCTTCCCCGGCACCGCGGACAACGAGATCCTCACCGACACCGCGACCGCCTACCTCGGCGCCGGCTGGCTGCTCCTGGACGCCTTCCGGGAGGGCGGCGGCGCCTCGCAGCGGTTCGGTTACCTGACGCCGGAGGAGTTCGGCTACGTCGTCGCCAAGCGCGCCCTCGCGTTCGGCGAGAACCCGGAGGTCTGGTTCACCAGCCCGCAGGCGTACGAGGCGTACACCGCCGGCATGGACATGGCCCGCCGCGACGCCCGGCGCCCGCCGCTGACGGCGAGCGGACGCCTGGGGCGGCACCGGTACACCCGGGACCGCAGGCGGGCGCAGGAGCTGTTCGCGCGGGCGGGCGGCGGCGGGCTGACGACGACGGCCGCCCCCGACGACGGCTACGCCTTCGAGGACGGCTCCCCGCTGCGGGTGTCGTTCCCGTGCCCCGTCTGCCACCAGCGCATCCGGGTGCCGGTGCGCGGACACGTACGGGCGCGCTGCGGGCTGTGCAAGGCGGTGCTGGAGTGCGACACGTGACCGGCGCGGACGTCGGTACGTGCCGCGCCCTCAGCCCTTGATCGCCCCGGCCGCCAGCCCGGAGGCCAGCCGCCGCTGCACGATCACGAAGAAGATCAGCACCGGCAGCGTGATCAGCGTGGAGCTGGCCATCACCGGCCCCCACGCGGTGTCGTTCTCGCCGAAGAACTGGTAGATCCCGACGGCCGCCGTGTACTTGTCGCTGTCCTTCATGAACGTGTACGCGAAGACGAACTCGTTCCAGGCGGTGATGAAGGCGAACACGCTGGTGGCCACGAGGCCGGGCGCCACCAGCGGCAGCAGCACCGACCAGAACATCCGCGGCCAGGTACAGCCGTCGATGTACGCCGCCTCCTCGACCTCCTTCGGCACGGTGGCGACGAACCCGCGCAGCGTCCAGATGGCGAACGGCAGGGACAGCGCGATATAGACGATCGTCAGCCCGAGCAGGCTGTTGAGCATCTCGTAGTCGCGCATCTGCAGGAAGAGCGGGATGACCAGGGCCTCCAGCGGCACCATCTGCACGATCAGGATCATGATCAGCACGGAGGTGCGGAACTTGAACCGGAAGCGCGCCACGGCCACGGCCGCGAAGAGCGACAGCGCGGCGGCGGCCAGGATGGTGCCGAGGCCGACGATCGCCGAGTTGAGCAGGTAGCGGTCGAAGTCGCCCTCGTTCCACACCCGGCTGAAGTGCTCGAACGAGATCCCGCTCGGCAGGATGTCCGAACCCCGGGAGGTGGCGCGCGGGTCGAGCGCGGTGCTCATCATCCAGTAGACGGGGAAGAGGGTGAAGATCAGCAGTCCCGCGACGGCGGCCGGCAGGCCGACGCGCGAGGCGATCGAGGTGCGCTTCACAGGTCCTCCTCCCCCTGCCGGAAGAGCGTGCGGATGTAGACGAGGGTGATGGCGATGAGCAGCAGCGTGAGCATCACGGCCGCGGCGGCGCCGGCCCCGTAGTCGTTCTTGGCGAAGGCCTCGATGTACGAGTACACGCCGAGGTTCATGACCTCCTCGTTGCTTCCGCTGCCGCCGGGCATGAGGAAGATCTGGGTGAAGACCTTGAAGTCCCAGATGGTCGAGAGGATGGTCACGACCAGGAAGATCGGCCGCAGCGCCGGCACGGTGATGCGCCAGAACCGCTGCCAGGCGTTCGCGCCGTCGATCATTCCGGCCTCGTACAGCTCCTTCGGCACGGTCATCAGGCCCGCGAGCACGGTGATGGCGACGAAGGGGAAGCCGTGGTGGATGACGTTCAGGGTGGCGATGGCGTAGAAGCCGAGCCGTTCGGTGAACCAGTTGGTGGTCTCCGGGTCGATCAGCCCGAGGCCGCCGGCGACCCGGCTCATCAGTCCGTCCTCCGGCGCGAAGAGCCACACCCAGACGTACGTGCCGGTGACCGCGGGCATCGCCCACGCGGCCATGATCGCGGTGGAGCAGATCACCCGCCACGCGGTGCCCAGCCGGTTCAGCAGCAGCGCGACGAGGGTGCCGAACCCCACGGTGAGGATCACACAGGCGAACGCGAAGAACGCCGTGTTCGGCAGCACCGTGCGCCACAGCAGGTCGTTCGAGAGCAGGGCGGAGTAGTTGTCGAAGCCGGTCCAGGTGCCGACGCCGCCGCCGAACTTGACCTCGTAGTCCTGCAGCGACAGCTTGCCGACCTCGACCAGCGGCCACAGCAGCAGCCCGCCGAGCACCACGAGGGCGGGTGCCAGCAGCAGCCACGGCCGGGTCCCCGTCACCAGCCGCTTGCGGCGGCGGGCGGCGTCAGCGGAGGCGCGGCCGGGCCGCGAGGGCTCCTTGGGGGGAACCAGCGCGGCCTCGGCGGCGAGCGAATCCTTCACTGTGTCTTTCCGTGTCCTTGTCCGAAACCCGGGTCTACTCGGACTTGGCGAAGATGTCGTCCATCTCGCCCGCGGCCTTGTCCGCGGCCTCCTGGACGCTCTGGTCGCCCTTGAGCACGGACTGCACCAACTTCAGCACCACCTGGCTGGCCTGGATCTCGCCGTAGGCGGTGGTCTTCGGGACGGTCGCGCCGGCCTCCATCATCTGCTTGGCGAACGGCTCGACGAGCGGGTCGCCCTGGTCGGCGATCTTCTGCAGCTCGGTGTTGGTGCCGGGGAAGTAGTTGGTCTGCTTGGCCCACTCGGCGGCGTACTTGCCGGTGGTGGCCATCTTGACGTACTCCCAGGCCAGTTCCTTGTTGTCGCTGTTGAACGTCGACAGGTAGGAGCCGCCGAGGAACGACGGGCTCATGCCGCCGTCCTTGCCGGGGATCGGCGCGGCGGCGATCTTGCCCTCCAGCTCGGGGGCCTCGTCCAGGAAGGTCTTGGGGGTCCAGTTCCCGGAGATCGTCATGGCGACGTTCCCCTTGGTGAACTCCTGCGCCACCTCGTCCTCGCGCCAGGTGGTGACCTTCGCCGGGGACAGGCCGTCCTTCGTCGCCAGGTCGGTGTAGAACTGCAGGCCCTCGACGGACTCCGGCGAGTTGATGGCGGACTTCCAGGTGTCGCCGTCCTGCACGGCCGGCTCGCCGCCCGCGCCCCAGACGAAGGGCATCGCGAACATCTCGGCCCCGCCGGCGACGGGGAACGAGATCATGTCCGGCTCCTCCTTCTTCAGCGTGAGCGCGACGTCGCGAAGCTCTTCCCAGGTCGTCGGGGGCTTCAGGCCGTGCTTGTCGAAGACGTCCTTGCGGTAGACGAGGCCGCGGACGCCCGCGTACCAGGGCATGCCGTACTGCTTGCCCTCCAGCGTGCCCGCGTCCTTCAGGCCCTCGACCAGGTCCTGGTCGAGCCCGGCCTCCTTCACCTGGTCGGTGACGTCCACCAGGCCGCCGGTCTCGGCGAACTGCGGTACCCAGGTGGTGCCGACCTCGGCCACGTCCGGCACCTGGTCCGGGCCGCCCTCGATCGCAGTGGTGAACTTGCGCTGTGCGCTCTCCCACTGCTGGTACTCGACGTTGACCTTGGCGCCGGTCTTCTTCTCGAACTCTTTGTTCAGCTTGTCGAAGAACGGCTCGGCATCGGGGTTGGTCCCCTTCATGATCCAGACGTCCAGGGTCTTGCCCTTGCCGTCCAGCGCGTCGCCGCCGCCGCCTTCATCATCGGAGTCGCTGCCACAAGCGGCGAGCCCCAGCACCATTGCGGCGCTCACTGCGCCGATGACGAACTTCCGCATGAACCGCTCCCGCTCCTCAGTGAGCCGAACCTGAACTTGTCTAGACCAGCAGGACGGTATGGAGTGGTTTAACCAGGGTCAAGGGTGGTTTCGAGGTGATGCCGAACCGTTGTCTGGGCTGTCGCCGAAGCGTCCGTCCGACAATTGTCCGACCTCTGACGTTGCGCGCTGTGCATCCGAAACTATCATCGCCTTTTTCTTCCCGCCCGCCCCCGGCGCGCGCCCGGGGGCGGGTGTGGAAGCGCTTGCTACCTGCGCACCGTCAGCCGCCGGAGGCGGTCAGGGTGCAGGCGTCGCCGTTGAGCACGGCGCGCTTCGGCGGCGAAATGTCACCCGTGTGGCTCGCCAGATAGCCCAGCGAGACGCTCTCCCCGGGCTCGATCACCGCGTTGTGCGCGGCGTTCGTCGCCGTGATCATGTCACCGCCCTGGAAGAGGTCGGTGTCCCAGTCCGAGATCACGGTCTGGCCCACGGCGAGCGGGAACTTCAGCGTCCAGCCGTCGATCGGCGTGCCGCCGGTGTTGGTGACCGTCAGGTCCGCGGTCAGGCCGCCGCCCCAGGTCGTCGACGCGACGTCGAGCCGGCAGGTCGGCTGCTGCCGCTCGAAGGCGACCTTGTGCAGCCCGCCCGGCAGGTCGTTGACGACGTAGAACTCGCCGTCGACCGTCTCGCCGACGTCGGTGATCTGGGTGGGGAACTGCCCGATCTCCGCCTGCCGGTAGCCGCCCTCGCCGTCCTCGCGGAGCGCCCAGACGGCCGAGGAGCAGTAGTCGGTGCCGATGTACGTGCCGCCCAGCAGGTCGGCGTAGCGCTCACCGCGGTAGACGCGTCCGCCGACGACGGCGCAGCCGCCGGTCTGCGGGGAGTAGGTGAAGACGGGATCGGTGTAGTCGGCGCCCCCGGCGCACTGGACCTCGTCGAAGACCTCGAAGCCCTCGCGGCAGGACCAGCCGAAGTTCGCGCCGGCCTGCTCCGTCCGGGCGACGTGGTCGATCTCCTCCCAGCGGCCCTGGCCGACGTCGCCGAGCCACAGCGAGCCGTCCGCGGAGTCGAAGGAGAACCGCCAGGGGTTGCGCAGCCCGTACGCCCAGATCTCCGGGCGGGCGCCCGCAGTGCCCACGAACGGGTTGTCCTCGGGCACGCAGTACGGAAGGTCGCCGCAGGTCCGGCTCACGTCGATGCGCAGCAGCTTGCCGAGCAGGGTGTCGAGGCGCTGGCCGCTGTCGAACGGGTCGCCGGCGCCGCCGCCGTCGCCGATGGTCCAGTACAGGTAGCCGTCGGGGCCGAAGGCGATCGTGCCGCCGTTGTGGTTGCTGTACTCGGCGTGCTCCTGGGCGAGCAGCACCTCAAGACCGCCGTCGTCGAGCCCGTAGCGGGCGAGGGTGATCGCCCCGTCGGGCAGCGCGCTGTAGACCACGTACAGGTCCTGCACCTCGGGGAAGGCGGGGTCGGGGACGACGGCGAGCAGCCCGCGCTCGTTGCCGGACTCGTCGACGACGTCGGTCAGGTCGGCGACCGGCTCCGGGGCGAGACCGGTGTCGGGGTGGTACGCGCGGACGGTGCCGCGCTTCTCGGCGATGAACAGCCGGCCGCTGCCGTCGTCGGGCGCGGCGATGTCGATGGGACGGCGCAGTCCGGAGGCCACCTGGGTGGTGGTCACGGCCAGCTCCTCCAGCGGGACGTCGGCGGCCGGACCCGAACCGGTGACGGTCGGTTCTGGGGCGGCCGCGGCCGTGAGCGGGGCGAACAGGGCGAGAACCAGTGCGAGGAACAGCGGTGCCGTCGAGCGACGTCTGAGCATGTGGACTCCTGGGATCCAACGGGAGTTGCATGACGGCGCACCTTCCCGGAAGGTATCCGCTCGGCCCCGGCCGCACCAGACCGCATCACCCCCGCCCGCCCCGCCCGTCCCGCACCCCCGCCGCGCCCCGCCGGACACGCCGAAGCGCCCGCCTCAACGGTCGGGGAGAGGCAGGCGCCACGGGTCTTGCTGTTCCGTACCTCGTTGTACGGACATCCCGGGGACCCCGAGAAGAATCAGCGTGCGGTGGAGCCGGGCGTCAGACCGCCAGCGCCCGGTCCGTCGGCCGGATCGGCGCCGGCAGGTCGCTGGCGCCCGTCAGCATACGGTCCACGCCGCGCGCCGCGGAACGGCCCTCGGCGATCGCCCAGACGATCAGCGACTGGCCGCGGCCGGCGTCGCCGGCGACGAAGACGCCGGGGACGCTGGTGGCGTAGTCGGCGTCGCGGGCGACGTTGCCGCGCGCGTCCAGCTCCAGGCCCAACTGCTCGACCAGCCCGTTCTCGCGATCCACGCCGGTGAAGCCCATCGCGAGCGTGACCAGCTCAGCCGGGATCTTCTTCTCGGTGCCCGGCACGGGCTTGAACCCGCCGTCCTCGAACCGCACCTCGATCAGGTGCAGGAAGGCCACGTTGCCGTCCTCGTCCCCCTCGAAGTGGGTGGTGGAGACCGAGTAGACGCGCTCGCCGCCCTCCTCGTGGGCGGAGGTGACCTTGTACGTCAGCGGGTACGTCGGCCACGGCTGGCCCTCGGGGCGCTCGTCCGACGGCCGCGGCATGATCTCCAGTTGGGTCACGGACGCCGCGCCCTGCCGGTGCGCGGTGCCGACGCAGTCGGCGCCGGTGTCGCCGCCGCCGATCACCACGACGTGCTTGCCCTCGGCGGAGATCGGCGGGGCGACGTAGTCGCCCTCCTGGACCTTGTTGGCCAGCGGCAGGTACTCCATCGCCTGGTGGACGCCGTTGAGTTCACGGCCCGGCACCTGCAGGTCGCGGGCGGTGGTGGCGCCGGCCGCGATGACCACGGCGTCGTAGCGCTTGCGCAGCTTGGCGGCGTCGATGTCGCGGCCGATCTCCACGCCCGTACGGAACTTGGTGCCCTCCGCGCGCATCTGCTCGACGCGCCGGTTGATGTGCCGCTTCTCCATCTTGAACTCGGGGATGCCGTAGCGCAGCAGCCCGCCGATCCGGTCGGCCCGCTCGTAGACGGCGACCGTGTGCCCGGCCCGGGTCAACTGCTGCGCGGCGGCCAGCCCGGCCGGTCCCGAGCCGATGACGGCGACCGTCTTGCCCGAAAGACGCTCCGGCGGCTGCGGCGTGACGGCGCCGGCCTCCCACGCCTTGTCGATGATGGTGACCTCGACGTTCTTGATGGTCACGGCCGGCTGGTTGATGCCCAGCACGCAGGCCGTCTCGCACGGGGCCGGGCACAGCCGCCCGGTGAACTCCGGGAAGTTGTTGGTCGCGTGCAGCCGCTCGCTGGCGGCGGTCCAGTCCCCGCGGTAGGCGTAGTCGTTCCACTCGGGGATGAGGTTGCCCAGCGGGCAGCCGCTGTGGCAGAAGGGGATGCCGCAGTCCATGCAGCGGCCGGCCTGCTTGCTGATGACGGGCAGCAGCGAGCCCGGGACGTAGACCTCGTTCCAGTCCCTGACCCGCTCGTCGACGGGCCGGGTCTCGGCGATCTCGCGGCCGGTGGTCAGGAAGCCCTTGGGGTCAGCCATGGAGCGCAGCCTCCATCATCTTCTCGTGCGTCTGGGCCTCGGTGAGGCCGGCCCGCTCAGCGGCGTCCTTGGCGGTGAGCACTGCCTTGTACGTGGACGGGTAGACCTTGCTGAACCGGGCGACGCCGGCGTCGGGGGCGTCCCACTCGGCGAGCAGCTTCCCGGCGACCGTCGAGCCGGTCTCCTCGTGGTGGCGGCGCACCACGTCGTGCAGCCACTGCTTGTCGTCGTCGTCGAGCTTCTCGACGGCGGCGAGATTGCCCTCGTTGACGTTGTCGGGGTCGAGGTCGACGACGTACGCGACGCCGCCGGACATGCCGGCCGCGAAGTTGCGCCCGGTCTCGCCCAGCACGACGGCGTGGCCGCCGGTCATGTACTCGCAGCCGTGGTCCCCGACGCCCTCGGCGACGACGAGCGCGCCGGAGTTGCGTACGCAGAACCGCTCGCCGACCTTGCCGCGCAGGAAGATCTCGCCGCCGGTGGCGCCGTACGCGAGGGTGTTGCCCGCGATGACGCTGTACTCGGCGAGGTGGTCCGCGCCGCGGTCCGGCCGGACCACGAGCCGGCCGCCGGACAGGCCCTTGCCGACGTAGTCGTTGGCGTCGCCCTCCAGCCGCAGCGTCACGCCGCGCGGCACGAAGGCGCCGAACGACTGGCCGGCGGAGCCGGTGAACGTGATGTCGATCGCGTCGTCCGGCAGGCCGTCGCCGCCGAACTTCTTCGTCACCTCGTGGCCGAGCATGGTGCCGACCGTGCGGTTGATGTTGCGGATCGCCACCCGGGCCCGTACGGGATGGGCCTCGGCGGCGGACGGCGCGGCCAGCGCGTCGGCGGCGAGCTTGATCAGCTCGTTGTCGAGCGCCTTCTCCAGGCCGTGGTCCTGGCCCGTGACCTGGTAGCGCGCGGCGCCGTCCGGCAGCTCCGGGACGTACAGCAGCGGCGCGAGGTCCAGGCCTTGGGCCTTCCAGTGGTCGACGGCGCGGCTGACGTCCAGCATCTCGGCGTGGCCGACGGCCTCGTCCAGGCTGCGGAAGCCCAGCTCGGCCAGCAGCTCGCGGACCTCCTCGGCGATGAACTCGAAGAAGTTGACGACGAACTCGGCCTGGCCGGTGTAGCGCTCGCGCAGCACCGGGTTCTGGGTGGCGATGCCGACCGGGCAGGTGTCCAGGTGGCACACGCGCATCATCACGCAGCCGGAGACCACCAGCGGCGCGGTCGCGAAGCCGAACTCCTCGGCGCCGAGCAGCGCGGCGACGATGACGTCGCGGCCGGTCTTGAGCTGGCCGTCGGTCTGCACGACGATCCGGTCGCGCAGCCCGTTGAGCAGCAGCGTCTGCTGCGTCTCGGCCAGCCCCAGCTCCCAGGGGCCGCCGGCGTGCTTGAGCGACGTCAGCGGGGAGGCGCCGGTGCCGCCGTCGTGGCCGGAGATCAGCACCACGTCGGCGTGCGCCTTGGACACCCCGGCCGCGACCGTGCCGACGCCGACCTCGCTGACCAGCTTCACGTGGATGCGGGCCTGCGGGTTGGCGTTCTTCAGGTCGTGGATGAGCTGCGCCAGGTCCTCGATGGAGTAGATGTCGTGGTGCGGCGGCGGCGAGATGAGGCCGACGCCGGGCGTGGAGTGCCGGGTCCTGGCCACCCACGGGTACACCTTGTGGCCGGGCAACTGCCCGCCCTCGCCGGGCTTGGCGCCCTGCGCCATCTTGATCTGGATGTCGTCGGCGTTGACCAGGTACTCGCTGGTGACGCCGAAGCGGCCGGAGGCGACCTGCTTGATCGCCGAGCGCCGCCGCGGGTCGTAGAGACGGTCGGCGTCCTCGCCGCCCTCGCCGGTGTTGGACTTCCCGCCGAGCTGGTTCATCGCGATGGCCAGCGTCTCGTGCGCCTCGCGCGAGATGGAACCGTACGACATGGCGCCGGTGGAGAACCGCTTGACGATCGCCGAGACGGGCTCGACCTCGTCCAGCGGCACCGCCGGGCGGTCGGAGGCCAGCCGGAACAGGCCGCGCAGCGTCATCAGCCGCTCGGACTGCTCGTCCACGCGCTGCGTGTACTGCTTGAAGATGTCGTAGCGGCGGGTGCGGGTCGAGTGCTGCAGCCGGAAGACCGTGTCCGGGTCGAACAGGTGCGGCTCGCCCTCGCGGCGCCACTGGTACTCGCCGCCGATCTCCAGGTTGCGGTGCGCCGGGGCGATGCCGGAGGCGGGGTACGCCTTGGCGTGCCGGGCGGCGACCTCCCGCGCGATGACGTCGAGTCCTGCGCCGCCGATCTTCGAGGTGGTGCCGTGGAAGTACGTGTCCACGAACTCCTGGTCCAGGCCGATGGCCTCGAAGACCTGCGCGCCCCGGTACGAGGCGACGGTGGAGATGCCCATCTTGGACATCACCTTCAGCACGCCCTTGCCCAGCGCCTTGATCAGGTTGCGGATGGCGGCCTGCGAGTCGCCGTCCGGGCCGGCTTCGAGGTATGTGCCGGCGCGGACCAGGTCCTCGACGGACTCCATCGCCAGGTACGGGTTGACCGCGGCGGCCCCGTAGCCGATGAGCAGCGCGACGTGGTGCACCTCGCGCACGTCGCCCGCCTCGACCAGCAGGCCGACCTCGGTGCGCTGCTTGGTGCGGATCAGGTGGTGGTGGACGGCGGAGGTGAGCAGCAGCGACGGGATCGGGGCGTGCTCGGCGTCGGAGTGCCGGTCGGAGAGGACCAGCAGCCGGGCGCCGGAGTCGATCGCGGCGTCGACCTCCGCGCAGACCTCCGCGAGCCGCTCGGCGAGCGCCGGGCCGCCGCCGTGCACGCGGTACAGGCCCGAGAGCGTCACGGACTTGAAGCCCGGCATGTCGCCGTCGGCGTTGACGTGGATGAGCTTGGCCAGCTCGTCGTTGTCCAGGACGGGGAAGGGCAGCGTGACCGTGCGGCAGGACGCGGGCGTGGGCTCCAGCAGGTTGGCCTGCGGGCCGAGCGCGGAGTGCAGCGAGGTGACCAGCTCCTCGCGGATCGCGTCCAGCGGCGGGTTGGTGACCTGCGCGAAGAGCTGCGTGAAGTAGTCGAAGATCAGCCGCGGGCGATCCGAGAGCCCGGCGAGCGGGGTGTCGGAGCCCATGGAGCCGATCGGCTCCGCGCCGGTGCGCGCCATGGGCGTGAGCAGGACGCGCAGTTCCTCCTCGGTGTAGCCGAAGGTCTGCTGGCGGCGGGTGACCGAGGCGTGGGTGTGCACGATGTGCTCGCGCTCGGGCAGCTCCGGCAGCGCGACGATGCCGGCGTCCAGCCACTCCGCGTACGGGTGCTCCGCGGCCAGCTCCGCCTTGATCTCGTCGTCCTCGACGATGCGGTGCTGCGCGGTGTCGACCAGGAACATCCGGCCGGGCTGGAGCCGGCCCTTGCGCACGACGCGGTCCGGGTCGAAGTCGAGCACGCCGACCTCGGAGGCCAGCACGACCAGGCCGTCGTCGGTGACCCAGTAGCGGCCGGGGCGCAGGCCGTTGCGGTCCAGGACGGCGCCGACGAGGGTGCCGTCGGTGAAGCTGACGCCGGCCGGGCCGTCCCAGGGCTCCATCACGGTGGAGTGGTACTGGTAGAACGCGCGCCGGGCCGGGTCCATGGACTCGTGGTTCTCCCACGCCTCCGGGATCATCATCAGCATCGCGTGCGGCAGCGACCGGCCGCCCAGGTGCAGCAGCTCCAGCACCTCGTCGAAGGACGCGGTGTCGGAGGCGCCGGGGGTGCAGACGGGGAAGACCCGCTCCAGGTCGTGCTCGCCGAACAGCTCCGAGTAGAGCTGGGACTCGCGCGCCCGCATCCAGTTGCGGTTGCCCATGACCGTGTTGATCTCGCCGTTGTGCGCGATGTAGCGGTACGGGTGGGCCAGCGGCCAGCTCGGGAAGGTGTTGGTGGAGAACCGGGAGTGCACGACGCCGATGGCGGTGGCCAGCCGGCGGTCGGACAGGTCGGGGAAGAACGGTTCGAGCTGCCCGGTGGTCAGCATGCCCTTGTAGACGAGGGTGCGCGAGGACAGCGACGGGAAGTACACGTCGGTCTCGCGCTCGGCGCGCTTGCGCAGCACGAACGCGGACCGGTCCAGCTCGATGCCGCTCTTGCGGGCCGCCGGGTCGGCGCTCTCGACGAAGAGCTGGGCGAACGACGGCATCGTCGCGCGGGCCCCGGCGCCGAGCAGCTCGGGCGCCACGGGCACCTCGCGCCAGCCGAGTACGGCGAGGCCCTCCTCGGCGGCGATGGCCTCGACGCGCTCGCGGGCGGCGGCGGCCTCGTCCTCGGCCACCGGCAGGAAGGCCATGCCGACGGCGTACGAACCGGCGGCCGGCAGCGGGAAGCTCACCGCGGCACGCAGGAAGGCGTCGGGGACCTGCAGCAGGATGCCGGCGCCGTCGCCGGTGTCCGGGTCGGAGCCGGTGGCACCGCGGTGCTCCAGGTTGCGCAGCACCGTCAGCGCCTGCTGGACGAGTGCGTGGCTGGCCTGACCGCTCAGCGTGGCGACGAAGCCGACCCCGCAGGCGTCGTGCTCGTACCGGGGGTCGTACAGCCCCTGCGCTGCAGGGCGGGCCGCCTGGGATGCGTGCCGCATCGGCTCTCCCGTCGTCGTCGTGGCAGTGATGCGTGCCGAGGGACGACGCTGGCCCTGGCCGAAATTTCGTGCAGGTTACATGATGACCTGCAGCTCAGGAAGCGGATACTGCGTATCAGCATCCGGACACCCCCGGTCGGGGAGCGCGCCCCGCCGCGCGGGGGATCTGCACGGTTCGTGCAGCAGAACGCGGGCGGCACTGCCCGCGGTTCTCCTCACATGCCCACGCGGGTCGGGGTCGAAACGCCACCGAAATAGATCATGAGTGCGGGGCAGGCCGCTTCCGAGCATACGGGATTCGGCCGCGTGCGCGGCGCGGCGGTCAGCCCCCGACGGCGGCCCCGAAGAGCGCGCCCAGGCCGTACGTGACCGCCGCCGCGGCGCCGCCGAGCAGCAGTTGCCGCAGGCCGCTGTACCACCAGCTCCGGGCCGTGATGCGGGCCACGGTCGCGCCGCAGGCGAAGAGCCCGGCCAGGGCGAGCAGCACCGCGGGCCACAGCGTCGTGGCGCCCAGCAGATACGGCAGCACCGGCAGCATGGCGCCGACGGCGAACGAGCCGAACGACGACAGCGCCGCCACCGTGGGCGACGGCAGGTCGCCCGGGTCGACGCCCAGCTCCTCGCGGGCGTGGATCTCCAGCGCCTGGTCGGGGTCGCGCATGAGCTGCTTCGACACCTCGGCCGCCAGCTCCGGGTCCACCCCGCGGGACACGTACAGGTCGCTCAGCTCGCGCAGCTCGTCCTCGGGGTGCCGGCGCAGCTCGCGCCGTTCCACGTCCAGCTCGGCGAGGACCAGCTCGCGCTGGGAGGCGACCGAGGTGTACTCCCCCGCGGCCATCGAGAACGCACCTGCCGCCAGCCCCGCGAGGCCGGTCAGGACAACGGTCGAGGACGAGACGGAGCCGCCGGCCACGCCGGTGATCAGCGCGAGGTTCGACACCAGGCCGTCCATCGCGCCGAAGACGGCGGGCCGCAGCCAGCCGCCGGTGACGTCGCGGTGGGTGTGGCCGTGCCGCTCGGCCGGCCGGCCCGCCTGCAACCCCGCGGACATGGATCGCGCTCCCCTCGTCGATCTTCAGTTCGACGATACGCGGGGCCCCGGACCCCCGCCAGCAAGGCAGGCCGTACTCACCCGGCGGCCGTGCCGGTCCGGCGGGCCGCGGGCGCTCCGGAGGTGCCGGGGGGTGTGGGGCGGGGGTGTGCGGCCGGGTGTGGTCGGGGCTGTTCGGAGCCCGGGCCGGGGAAGCGGCTGGGGTGCGGGGGTGCGCGGCCGGCACGCGGGGGCGGGCCGGGGCGGGCGGTGGCGGCGGCGCCGGCGCGCACGCGGCGTACTGTCGCCACCGCGCGCCGGGCGCGGGGCCCGCAAGCCGGGGTTCCGCCGCCGGACTCGCCGGACAGACTCTAGGGGGACGATCCGGCCGGGACACCGGGCCGGACACGGGCGGGGCCGTCGCCGCGGGTGCGGTGACGGCCCTGCCGTGCGTGCGGTGTGCCGGGCGGCTGCGCGTGCCGACCGGCCCGGTGTCCCGGGCGGCTACGTGTGCCGGCCGCGCTCCCCCGCGGGGGCGTCCCCGGTGGCCTCGGCCGCGGCGGCGGACGCCGGCTCGGGTACCCCGGCGGTCCCGGCGGCGTCGCCGGGCTCGTCCCGCCCGTCCGCACCGTCCGCCCCGCTGCCCGCCTTCGTCAGGCTGACGTCGCCCTCGTCGCCCTCGTCGGCGTCCGCGGGCCCGCCGTCCGCCGCGCCCGGCTCCACGACCTCCTCGCGGCCCGGCCGCTTCTTCGCCGACACCACCATGTAGGCCACCGCGGCGGCGAAGACGAGGATCGACGTCCAGACGTTGAGCCGCAGCCCGAGGACCTCGTGCGCGTCGTCCACGCGCAGGTACTCGATCCAGCCGCGGCCCGCCGTGTACCCCGCGACGTAGAGCGCGAAGGCCCGGCCGTGGCCGAGGCGGAAGCGCCGGTCGGCCCAGATCACCAGCAGCGCGACGCCCACGCACCACAGCGACTCGTACAGGAAGGTGGGGTGGAAGGTCTCGGCGGCGCCGGTGATGGAGTGGTCCGCGTCGATCTCGACGGCCCAGGGGGCGTCGCTCTGCTTGCCGTACAGCTCCTGGTTGAACCAGTTGCCCCAGCGGCCCAGGGCCTGCGCGAGCGCGATGCCGGGCGCGACCGCGTCGGCGTACGGCGGCATCGCGATGCCGCGGCGGCGGCAGCCGATCCACACGCCCAGCGCGCCCATCGCGATGGCGCCCCAGATGCCGAGGCCGCCCTCCCAGATCTCGAAGGCCTTCGCCCAGTCGCCGTCCTCGCCGAAGTACGGCTCCGGGGTCGTGACGACGTGGTAGAGCCGGCCGCCGACGAGACCGAAGGGCACGGCCCAGATGGCGATGTCCGCGACGGTCCCCGGCCGGCCGCCGCGCTCGATCCAGCGGCGTCCGCCGAGCCAGATGGCGGCGAAGATGCCGAGCAGGATGGCGAGGGCGTAACCGCGCAGCGGGAGCGGTCCGAGGTGCCAGACGCCGTCGGAAGGGCTGGGGATGTATGCGAGATCCATAGCAGCACCGACGGTACCGTGCCGCGGCGCGGCGCGGGGAGTCCGCGGGCACAACGGCTCCGTAACTCTCCGCGAGTGCGGCGCTGCGCCCCGGCGGCTCAGTTCCTGCCGGCGTCCTCGACGAGCTGCTTGAAGCTCTCCGGCGTGAGGTCGGTGCCCTGGCCCCAGATGCTCTCGCCGTCCAGCAGGACGGTGGGCGTCGAGGTGTGGCCGGACGTGCCGAACGCCTCGTCGGAGGCGTCGACCCAGCCGTCGTACCTCCCGTCGTCGACGCAGGCGTCGAAGCGCTTGCCGCTCAGCCCGTCGACCTTGCCGGCCAGGTCCTTCAGGTGCCCCTTGTCGGCGAAGGCGTCGTCGGTCTCCGGCGGCTGGTTGCGGAAGAGCACGTCGTGGTACGGGACGAACTTGCCGGCGTCCTGGGCGCAGGCGGCGGCGTTGGCGGAGTTCAGCGAGCCGGAGCCGCCGAAGTTGCCGTCGATGAGCTTGACCAGCCGGTACTCGGTGCGCAGCTTCCCGGCGTCCTCCAGCTCGTTGATCGTCTTGCTGAAGCCGGACTCGAACTGGCCGCAGGCCGGGCAGCGGAAGTCCTCGTACACGGTGAGGTCGGCCGGGGCGTCCGCCTTCCCCGCCGGCAGCGCCAGCCGGTCCTTGCCGGCGGCGCCCCTCGGAAACGCCACGGGCTTGCCGGCGGCGTCGTCGTCACCGCTGTTCTGGCCGATGAGGACGCCGACCACCGCGACCACGGCGAGCACCCCCACCACCGCGGCGAGCACGACCAGCATGCGCCGCCGCTTGTCCTGGGACTTCTGCCGCGCGCGCTCGGCCTGCATCCGCTCCCGGGCGGTGCGCTTTCCTCGACGGTTGTTCTCGCTCACGCCCGGCTATAACGAGGGACCGGCCGCCCGGTGACGGATCAGAACACCTGCCCGTACTGCAGGTATGCGGCGGCGGCGGAGAGCACCAGCACGACCGAGACGAGGACGGCGCCCACGGTGAAGGCGCGCGGCACCGGCCCCCGCGGCATCCGCGGGCGCGGGCGGCGGCTCCGGCGCGGCCGGGGGGCCGCCGCGCGCCGGGCGTCCTCGGCGGCGAGGCGCTCGGTGACCTCGTACCACCGCGCGGAGTGCTCCTTCGGCGCGGTGCTGTCTATCTGGCCCGGGGAGTCGTTCTGGAACCGCTCCCAGATGTCCTCGGGCAGACGCGCTTCGTCGTCGGCGCCGGGCTGTTTGCCGGCCATCGGGCCCTCCCCATTACGGCACGGATTGCTCCTCTCCAGGATCGCACGTCCGTACGCACTGCGGAGGGCCCTGTGGACGACCCGCACCGGGCTTCAGGCCCGGCGGCGCACCCCCGCGGCCAGCTCGCCGGCCAGCGCCCGCACCGCCGCAAGGCCGGCCTCGTGGTCATCACCCGCGGTCAGCAGCCGCTTGACGAAGGCCGAGCCGACGATCACGCCGTCGGCGAACGCGGCGACCTCGGCCGCCTGCTCCGCCGTCGAGACGCCCAGGCCGACGCAGACGGGCAGGCCGCCGTCCCGTACCGCCCCGGTGGCGCGGGTGCGGCGGACCAGGTCCCGGGCCTCGCGGCCGACCGACTCGCGGGTGCCGGTGACGCCCATGAGCGACGCGGCGTAGACGAAGCCGCTGCCGGCCGCCGTGATGACCCCGAGACGCTGCTCGCGGCTGCTGGGCGCGACCACGAAGACCGTGGCCAGCCCATGCTTGTCGGCCGCCTGCCGCCACGGCCCGGACTCCTCGACGGGCAGGTCGGGCAGGATGCAGCCCGCGCCGCCCGCCGCGGCCAGGTCCTCGGCGAAGCGCTCGGGGCCGTAGCGGTCGACCGGGTTCCAGTACGTCATGCAGAGCACCGGCGCTTCGGTGGCGGACTGCACCTCGGCGACGGTGCGGATCACGTCCTTGATGCGCAGCCCGCCGCGGAGCGCGATGTCGTCGGCGGTCTGGATCACCGGGCCGTCCAGCACGGGGTCGCTGTGCGGCAGGCCGACCTCGACGGCGTCGCAGCCGCCTTCGAGCATGGCGGTCATGGCCCGTACGCCGGTGTCCACGTCGGGGAAGCCGGCGGGCAGGTAGCCGATGAGGGCCGCCCGGTCCTCCGCCTTCGCGGCGGCGAGAACGGCGTCGAGCCGCGCGATGTTGCCCGTCACCGGTCCGCCTCCTCGGCGTCGTAGAGCCCGAAGTAGCGGGCGGCGGTGTCCATGTCCTTGTCGCCGCGGCCGGAGAGGTTGACCACGATCAGCCCGTCGGGCCCCAGTTCGCGGCCGACGTCCAGCGCGCCGGCCAGCGCGTGGGCGCTCTCGATGGCCGGGATGATGCCCTCGCTGCGCGACAGCAGCCGCAGCGCGCGCATGGCCTCGTCGTCGGTCACGGCCCGGTACTCGGCGCGGCCGGCGTCCTTGAGGTAGGCGTGCTCGGGGCCGACGCCCGGGTAGTCGAGGCCGGCGGAGATCGAGTACGGCTCGGTGATCTGGCCGTCCTCGTCCTGGAGGACGTACGACCGGGAGCCGTGCAGGATCCCGGGGTCGCCGACGCTGAGGGTCGCGGCGTGCTCGCCGCTGGTCAGGCCGTGCCCGGCGGGCTCGCAGCCGACGAGGCGCACGGCGGGGTGCGGCAGGAAGGCGTGGAAGAGGCCGATGGCGTTGGAGCCGCCGCCGACGCAGGCGACGGCCGCGTCGGGCATCCGGCCCGTGCGGTCGAGCAACTGCTGCCGGGCCTCGATGCCGATCACCCGGTGGAAGTCGCGGACGAGCGCGGGGAAGGGGTGCGGGCCCGCGACCGTGCCGAAGAGGTAGTGGGTGTGCTCGACGTTGGCGACCCAGTCGCGGAACGCCTCGTTGATGGCGTCCTTCAGGGTGCGGCTGCCGGACTTCACCGGGACGACCTCGGCGCCGAGGATCCGCATGCGGGCGACGTTGAGCGCCTGCCGCTCGGTGTCGACCTCGCCCATGTAGACGGTGCACTCCAGGCCGAGGAGGGCGCAGGCGGTGGCGGTGGCCACGCCGTGCTGGCCCGCGCCGGTCTCGGCGATGACACGGGTCTTGCCCATGCGGCGGGTGAGCAGGGCCTGGCCCAGCACGTTGTTGATCTTGTGCGAGCCGGTGTGGTTGAGGTCCTCGCGCTTGAGGAAGACCCGGGCGCCGCCGGCCTCTTCCGCGAAGCGCGGCACCTCGGTGAGCGGGCTGGGCCGGCCGGTGTAGTTGACCAGCAGGTCGTTCAGCTCGGCGACGAACGACTCGTCGCCCTTGGCCTTGTCGTACGCGACGGCGACCTCGTCGACGGCCGCGCGCAGCGCCTCGGGGATGAACTTGCCGCCGTACGCGCCGAAATAGCCCTCGGCGGTGGGCACCTGACGGTCTGGGTCAGGGATGAAGAAGTCTCTGGGCATGAGGGATCCTCGGTCGGAACGGATGACGGACGGCGCGGGGACACGCCGGCTGCCATCGCATGCCGTTGATCTGACCGGGCTCGGCCCCGATGTGGTACCGCACGCGCCGCCCGCGCACGCGCCGCGCCGGGGCCCGGCAGCCGCGCGGCCGGCACCCGGGGGCGAGGACGCCCGACGGCTGGGCGACTGCCGTGCGTACGGCACGGCGCCCGGCCCCCGCGGCGACGCCGCCCGGGCCGCCGGACGGAAGTGGCCGGTCCACTCGCACGGTCACCGGGGCGTCAGCCCCGTCCGTGCCGCAGCGCGGGGTGGGCGCCGGCGGCGACGAGGTCGGCGACGGCGGCGCGCGGGTCCTTGCCGGTGACCAGGGACTCGCCGACGAGCACGGCGTCGGCGCCGTCGTTCGCGTAGGCGATGAGGTCGTGCGGGCCGCGCACGCCGGACTCGGCGATCTTGACGATGTGGTCGGGGATCTCGGGGGCCACCCGGCCGAAGTTGCCGCGGTCCACCTCGAGCGTCTTGAGGTTCCGCGCGTTCACGCCGATGATCTTCGCCCCGGCGGCCACCGCCCGCTCGGTCTCCTCCTCGTCGTGCACCTCGACCAGCGGCGTGAGCCCGATGGACTCGGCCCGCTCCACCAGCGAGACCAGCGCCTCCTGGTCCAGCGCGGCGACGATCAGCAGCACCAGGTCCGCGCCGTACGCCCGCGCCTCCCAGAGCTGGTACGCCGTGACGACGAAGTCCTTGCGCAGCACCGGCAGGTCCACCTTGGCGCGCACGGCCTCCAGGTCGGCCAGCGAGCCGCCGAAGCGGCGCTGCTCGGTCAGGACGCTGATGACGGCGGCGCCGCCCGCCTCGTAGTCCGCGGCGAGCGCGGCCGGGTCGGCGATGGCCGCGAGCGCGCCCTTGGACGGGCTGGAGCGCTTGACCTCGCAGACGACGGTGACGCTGTCGCCGCGCAGCGCGGCCACTCCGTCCCGCGCCTCGGGCGCCCGGGCGGCGCGCTCCTTCAGCTCGTCGAGGCCGACCCGGGCCTGCCGCTCGGCGAGGTCGTCGCGCACGCCGTCAATGATCTCGTCGAGCACACTCACGCGAGCGGACCCCTTTCTGCTGGCGCCGGTGCCGGCGCGGGGCGCCGGCGGCCGACGGGCGGCTGTTCGGGTACAGCGATGGTATCCGGCACCGGGCGGAAGCCCCGAATCCGGACCTTCTCCGTCCCACGGGTCGGACGGGGTGCCGCTACGGCCCGAGCACCGAGCCGAACGACAGGTTCCGCACGAGCGTAAACGCCGCGACCAGCGCGAACAGCACCACCCCCGGCGACGGCGCGGAAATCGGGAGCGGCCCGCGGGCCGGCCGGGCCGCCGCGCCGGCGGGCCGCGGCTGCGCCCCCGGCGCTGACGCCGGGCGCGGCCGGAACGCCGCGAGCAGTGAGCGCAGCACCGCCACGGCGAGGACGGCCGCGCCGAGGACCACGAGGGCGTTGGCACCGAGCGCGGCGGTCACCTCGCCGTGGGCGAGCGCGTGGATGGCACGCAGGCCGCCGCAGCCGGGGCAGGCCAGGCCCGTGTACGCCGGGACGGGGCACCGCGGGTAGCGGCCGGGCTCGTTCGGGTCGAGGGCGCCGACCGCGGCGAAGCCGGCGGCGGCGCAGGCCAGCGCGGCGAGCGGGGGCGCGAGGCGCCGTAGCGGAACAGTTGCGGCGGTACGGGCGAACACACCCGAATTGTCCCGGTTTCGGCCCGGCGGCGCATCCCGCGGCGGGGCGCACGGCCGGGAGGGGCGACGCGGAACGCGGGCGGTGGCCGCGGGCCCCGGGCGTCGCGCGCCGGGGACCCGCCGCGGGTCGTACGGGCTACTCGCCGGCCATGCGCACCGGCGGCACCGGCTTCTTGCCCAGCCCCATGCCGCGCATCACGGCGCCGACCACGCCGCCGAGGGGAATGATGATCAGGCTCAGCCAGAAGAGCAGCGGCTGGTCCATGACCATCAGGGCGCCCGAGACGCAGAACCCGATGAAGATGATGACCACCGCGGTCCATGCGGCCGGCGTGTGTCCGTGGTCGTGGTTCTCCGCCATTACTGCGCTCCTCGAAACATACAACCGCTCATATCACCAGACGCCGCCATTGTCCCCGATCGGTCTACGCCTCCGGCGCGGGGGTCCGGTCAGCGCTCGCGGGTGGGGTCCTCGCCGCGGTCGAGGGCCTTCCACAGCTCCTCGGGCCGCTCGGGGTCCACGGGTGCGGACCGCCGCGGGCGGGCCGCGACGGCGCCGCCGGGGCGCTCGTAGCGCCCGGACATCGCCGGCCAGCCGGAGCCGTAGCGCAGCGCGAGCAGCCCGGCGCAGAGCAGCAGCACGCCGCCGGCCAGGCTCACCCAGGGCCAGGCGGTGTGGCTGACGGCTTCCACCGCGGCGCCGGTGAGGCCCGCGGCCTCCGCGGCCTGGTCGTCGAGTGCGTCGGTGTCGGAGGCGCCGAGGGCGGAGGCGGCGATCACGCCGACGCCGCAGAGCGTGAGCAGTGCGGCGACGACGACGCGGCCGGCGCGGCGGACGGCGAAGACGGCGACGAGCGCGGCGAGTCCGACGATCGCCAGCGCGGCCGGTACGCCGGTGACGTCCCGGCCGCCGGCGGTCACGGGCAGCACGGCGTCCGCGACGGGGGTGGGGGCCTCGCCCTCGGCCCAGGTGCGGCCGGCGGCGACGAGGACCACGGCGGCTCCGAGCGCGCCGGAGAGCAGGGCGGCGGCGAGGGGGGCACGGGAGCCGGACTGAGCTGTCACCCCGCAAGTGTCTCGCACCCGCCGGGGCCGCTTCGGTCAGGGGGCGCGGGTGGCCGGAACGCGTACGCCGGAGCCGCGGCCCTCGGGCCGGGCTGACAGGGCCCGTTGCGTACGGCCGCACCGCCACCGCGGTCGCGGCCCGGTCCCGCCGCCGCAGCCGGCCCGCACGGCAGCCGGGCGTCCCGCTACGCCCCCGCCTCCCGGCCCGCGCGCGACAGGTGCCCCGCCGCGGCGACCGCCCGCAGCACCGCCGCCGCCTTGTTGCGGCACTCCGTGTCCTCGGCCGCCGGGTCGGAGTCCGCCACGATGCCCGCGCCCGCCTGCACGTACGCCGTTCCGTCGCGCAGCAGCGCCGTGCGGATCGCGATGGCGGTGTCCGCGTCGCCGGCGAAGTCCAGGTACCCGACGCAGCCGCCGTACAGCCCGCGCCGCGTGGGCTCCAGCTCCTCGATGATCTGCAGCGCCCGCGGCTTGGGCGCCCCCGACAGCGTCCCGGCGGGGAAGCAGGCGGTGAGCACGTCGAAGGCCGTACGTCCCGGGGCGAGCCGGCCGGTGACCGTGGAGACGATGTGCATGACGTGGCTGTAGCGCTCGACCGACATGAAGTCCACGACCTCGACGCTGCCGGGCTCGCAGACCCGGCCGAGGTCGTTGCGCCCGAGGTCGACGAGCATCAGGTGCTCGGCGCGCTCCTTCTCGTCGGCGAGCAACTCCTCGGCCAGCGCCGCGTCCTGCTGCGGCGTGGCGCCGCGCGGGCGCGTCCCCGCGATGGGGTGCAGCAGGGCGCGCCCGTCCTCGACCCTGACCAGCGCCTCGGGGCTGGAGCCGACGATGTCGAACGCGCTCCCCGCGCCCGCGGTCTCGGGCAGCCGGATCAGATACATGTACGGGCTGGGGTTGGTGGCCCGCAGCACGCGGTAGACGTCGAGGGCGCTCGCGGCGCACGGCGTCTCGAACCGCTGCGAGGGCACGACCTGGAACGCCTCCCCCGCCCTGATCCGCTCCTTGATGTCCTCGACGGCCGACCGGAACTCCGCGCCGCCCCACAGCTCGCCGTACGCCGGCAGTTCGGAGGGCGGCAGCGGCGCCGCGCTCGCGGCGGCCGGGCGGGCGAGGTCGGCGGTCATCGCGTCGAGCCTGGCGACCGCGTCCGCGTACGCCTCGTCGACGCCGGTGTCGAGGTCGTTGTGGTTGATCGCGTTGGCGATCAGCAGGACGCTGCCGTCCCAGTGGTCGAGGACGGCGAGGTCGGAGGTGAGCAGCATCGTCATCTCCGGCAGCCGCAGGTCGTCGGCGGTGCTGTCGCCGATGCGCTCCAGCCGCCGCACGGCGTCGTAGCCGAGATAGCCGACCATGCCGCCGGTGAAGGGCGGCAGCGCGTCCCGGCCGTCAGCGCGCTCGTGCAGGTCCCGCGGGGTGTGCAGGGCCTCGACGGTGGCGCGCAGGGCGGCGAGCGGGTCGCCTTCGGTGGGCAGGCCGACGGGCGGGGTGCCGAGCCAGTGGGCGCGGCCGTCGCGCTCGGTGAGCGTGGCGGCGCTGCGCACGCCGACGAACGAGTACCGCGACCACGTGCGGCCGTTCTCCGCGGACTCCAGCAGGAAGGTCCCGGGGCGCTCGCCGGCGAGCTTGCGGTACAGCCCCACGGGCGTGTCGCCGTCGGCCAGCAGCCGGCGCACGACGGGGATGACGCGGCGGTCCTTGGCCAGCGTGCGGAACGTCTCCCGGTCGGGGATGTTCACCGGGCGCCGCCCACGGTCAGCTCGCGGCCCTCGAAGCAGGTGCGGCTGCCGGTGTGGCAGGCGGGGCCGACCTGGTCCACGCGGACGAGCACGGTGTCGGCGTCGCAGTCGAGCGCGACCGACTTCACGTGCTGCACGTGACCGGACGTCTCGCCCTTGACCCAGTACTCCTTTCGGCTGCGGCTGTAGTACGTGCCGCGGCCGGTGGTCAGCGTGCGGTGCAGCGCCTCGTCGTCCATCCACGCGAGCATGAGCACTTCGCCGCTGTCGTACTGCTGCACGACGGCGGGCAGCAGCCCGTCGGCGTTCCGCTTCAGGCGCGCCGCGACGGCGGGATCGAGGTCGGAGGGCCGCGCGGGCCGGTTGCCGGTCATGGGGCCATTGTGCCAACAGAGACGACCGCACCACGGTGCCGGACGGCGCGGCGCGCGCGGTACGGGGATGACCCTTCCCGTACATCGGATCGTGTCGATAGGGCATGCTTCGCCCATGACCAACCCACCTCCGGATCCGCCCGCGAGACCTCGCGGGCCGAAGACCGCCGTCACCGTCGCGGTGGCCGCGGCCCTGCTCGTCACCGTGGCGGCCGTCGCCTTCCTCGCGCTGCGCGGCGGCGGCGAGGGCGACGGGACACAGGCGGGCGGACCGCGCCCGCTGGGCAGCGCGGAGCGGCCGGCGGGCGATCCGTCGGGAGAGCCTTCGGGAGACGACGACCTCGGCGGCGGCAAGGAGACGAAGAGCGCGAGCGCGGGATCCGCGGCGGGCACCGCCGACGCGCGGGGTGATCTGGAGCCGAGCGAGTCGCACCTCCCGTACGTGGTGCTGCGGACCGGCGAGTGCTTCGACCACCCCTCGCTGGACACCGACGTCGACTCGGTCGAGACCCGCTCGTGCACCGGCCCGCACGACGGCGAGGTCATCGGCAACCGCACGCTCACCGGCGACTTCCCGGACGGCGACGCGCTCGACGACGAGGCGCTGGGGCTGTGCCAGCGGGCCGCGGAGGAGAAGCTGGAGACGATGCCGGCGGACGGGCGGCACTACTTTTACTACGCGCTCTACCCGACGCTGACGACGTACGAGTACCAGAGCCAGGACGAGATCTCCTGCGCGCTGACACTGAGCACCGAGCCCGAAGGACCGAAGCTGACCGGGCCGCTGCCCTGACCCCCCGCCCGCGCCGCGCGGGCGCCGACTCCCGGCGCGGCCTTGCGTGCCCCGGCGGTGCCGGCGGCCGTAGGGTTGCCGCATGACGACCCATGCGAAGCGGGAACGGCTGCTCCTCGCCGATCTGCTGGAGGGCGCCGGGCCCGAGGCGCCGACGCTGTGCGAGGGCTGGACGACGTACGACCTGGCCGCGCACGTGGTGGTGCGCGAGCGGCGGCAGGACGCGGCGGGCGGCCTGCTGTTCAAGCAACTGCAGAACCGGCTGGAGCGCGTGCAGGCGGAGTTCCGGCAGAAGCCCTACGAGGAGTTGGTGGGGCTCATCCGCGGCGGGCCGCCGCGGTTCTCGCCGTTCGCGCTCAAGCAGGTCGACGAGGCCGCGAACATCGTGGAGTTCTACGTCCACGCCGAGGACGTCCGCCGCGCGCAGCCGGACTACGCGCCGCGGGAGCTGGACCCGGTCTTCTCCGACGCGCTGTGGCACCGCCTGGAGCGCGGCGCCCGGATGATGGGCCGCAAGTCGCCAGTGGGTCTCGTGCTGCGCCGGCCCGACGGGCAGACGGCGGTGGCCCACCGGGGCGCGCCGGTGGTCACGGTGACCGGGGAGCCGGGGGAGCTGCTGCTGTTCGCCACCGGGCGGCAGGAGGCGGCGAAGGTGGAGCTGGCGGGCGACGACGACGCCGTGGCGGTGGCGCAGTCGGCGCCGCTCGGCTTCTGACGTCCCGCGGCGGCGAGTTGCGCGGCGCGGGGGCGCCGCGCGTGCTCCGCTACGGGGCCGGGACGGGCGGCGGGTCCGCCAGCGGGCCCGTACCGGCGCCACGCCTGCGGCGCGGGCCGCGCGCCCGGGGCAGCTCTGCCCGGCGTACGGCGGGCGCGGCGAGGCAGACGACGGCGCCCAGGCAACTGAACGCGCCGCAGGCGAGGAAGACCGGCGCGCTCCCCCAGGCGCCGACGGCCGCGCCGACCAGCGGGTAGCACAGCGGCGCAAGACCCAGTCCTGTCAGGCTCGTGGCGGCGGTGACGCGGCCGAGGTAGGCGGGCGCGGCGGAGGTCTGGATCAGCGCGTACGCCAGTCCCCCGCAGACGCCGCCCGCGAGGCCGCCGAGTCCGCAGGCGGCAACCGCGAGCCCGGGTGACGGCGCGAGCGCGACGGAGCCGAGTGCGGCGCCGGACACGACGAGCGTGACGATGTGGACGATCCCGGGGCGCGGCAGCCCGCCGGCGACGGCGAGGAGCAGCGCTCCGGCGCCGGCGCCGAGGCCGAACGCGCCGACGAGCCAGCCGAGTCCGGCGGCGCCCCAGCCGCGTTCCGCGGCGAGGAGGACGAGGCCGACGCTGAGCGGGCCGTTGAGGCCGAACTCGCTGATCGCGCCGGAGAGTACGAGCGGCCCGACGAGCCGGTGGCCGCGTACGTAGCGCAGCCCTTCGCGCAACTCCCGCCCGGCGCCCGCCGAGTGGCGCCGGGGGCCGGGCCCCGGCCGGGGCCGCCGGCGGAGGCGACCGCGCCGCCGCCGCGCCGCGCCCGCGCCCGCGTCCGTGTCCGTGTCCGGCCGGTGCGCGTCGTCCCGTGCGCCCCCTGCGGGCAGGGGTCGTACGCGCAGCGTCGTCAGCAGCGGCACCGACGCGGCGAACAGCAGCCCCGCCGCCGCGAACGCCGCCGCGGGGCCGCCCAGCACCAGCGCGTACCCCCCGACCGGCGCGGCGGCGGCGCCGCCGAGACGCAGGGCCAGCAACCGCAGCCCGGCGATCCGGCCCAGTTCCTCCGGCGGCGCGAGCCGCGCCGGCAGCGCGCCGACCGCGGGCAGGAACAGCGCGTCGGCCGCGCCGAACGCCAGCGCCACCGCGACCAGCAGCCACAGCCCGGGTGCGGCGATCCCTACGGCCGCGGCGCCGGCCAGGATGAGGACGCAGCGCGCCGCGTCCGCGCCGATGACGACCAGGCGCGGCCCGAAGCGGTCGGCGACCACTCCCCCGCCGAGCATCAGCACCGCGCGCGGCACCGAGCCCACCGCCATCACCACCCCGGTCTCCGCCGGTCCCGCCGTCCGCTGGGCGGCCCAGCCGAGGGCGAGGAAGAACACGCCGTCGCCGAGCACGGAGAGGGTGTACGCGGCGAGCCACCGCAGGACGCCGGCGTCGCGGTACGCGGGCGGCGCCTGTGGCGCGGCGGTGGCGGTGGCGGGCCTGGGGGCGGGCCCGGGGCTCACGGGCGGAACGGGAAGCCGTAGAGGTGGAGGGCGACGGTCTCACGCCCGGCGGGTTCCGCGGCCTCCGCGCCCTCGGCCCTTTCGGCCGGCTCAGCCGGCTCGGCCCTTTCAGCCGCCTCCGCCGCCTCAGCCCGCTCCCGCCACCTGCGGACGAACGCGCCCATCTCCTCCGCCAGCTCCCGCAGTTCGTCCGCCGTCAGCCGTACGGTGTACTCCGAGCTGAACGCCGCCCGCGTCCACTCCCGCCCCCACCCGGCCTGCTGGTCCAGGTAGCCGAGGTAGGTGCGCGTCCGGGTGGCCAGCAGCTCGCGGGTGACGCCCGTCAGCGCCGCCGCGCCCTCCGGGGTGTCGTCGAAGTCCGCGGACCGGAAGGTGAAGGACCGCTGCGCCGAGACCCGCCACCAGCGCTCCCGCCCGTCCCTGCCCTGCTCCGCCGCCTCCTCGATGAAGCCGTGCCCGGCGAGCTTGCGCAGGTGGTAACTGACCAGCGACACCGCCTCGTCCACCTGCTCCGCCAGGTGCGACGCGGTGGCGGTACGGGCCACCGTGAGCAGCCGGTACAGCTCGATGCGCAGCGGGTGGGTGAACGCCTTCAGTTGCTCCAGCTCGGTGATGCGCTCCGGTTCTCGCCCCATGCGGGGACCGTAGATACGAAAGAATCATTGCGCAATACTTCTTTCGCGATCCCCGGCAGTTCCACGCTGACGCGGAGCCCGCCGGCGGGGCGCGGGGTGAGGGTGAGCGTGCCGTCGTGGGCCGTGGTGAGGGTCTGGACGATGGCCAGGCCCAGGCCGACCCCCGCGTGGTCGGTGCGGACGCGTTCGGTGCCGCGCTGGAACGGTTCGGTGAGCGTCGAGGCCAGCCGCGGGTCGATCCGCTCGCCGGTGTTCTCGACGGTGAGCACGACGGTCGTCGGGCGGACGCCGGTGGTGACCCACACGGCGCCGCCCTCGGGCAGGTTGTGGACGATCGCGTTGTGGACGAGGTTCGAGGTGAGTTGCAGCAGCAGCGCCGGAGAACCGCTCGCGGGGGTGATGTCGCCGCCGGTCTCGACGGTGACGCCGTGCTTCTCCGCGAGCGGCAGCAGCGTCTCGGTGGCCTCTTCGGCGAGCAGGGACAGGTCGACGTGCTCGGGGGTGAAGGACCGCTGGTCGGCGCGGCTGAGCAGCAGCAGCGCCTCGGTGAGGTCGATCGCCCGGGTGTTGACCGTGCGGAGGCGGGCGAGGAGTTCGGCGGTGTCCTGGTGCGGGTCGGTACGTGCCACGTCGAGGAGCGTCTTGGAGATGGCGAGCGGGGTGCGGAGCTCGTGCGAGGCGTTGGCCGCGAATCTCCGCTGCTCGGCGACGTGCGCCTCCAGCCGGGTGAGCATCGCGTCGAAGGCGTCGGCGAGTTCGCGGAACTCGTCGCTGCGGCCCGGCAGCCGGATCCGGTGGGAGAGCGATCCGCTGGTGGCCTTGCGGGTGGCGTCCGTGATGCGGGTGAGCGGGGCGAGCATGCGGCCGGCGAGGAACCACCCCCCGAGGAGGCCGAACACCAGGAGGAACAGCATGACCGCCGCCGCCGTCGGGGCGAAGCCGCGCAGGAACGAGGTGCCCGGAGTCGCCCTCCACGCCCCCTCGTCGGTGGTCTGCAACCACCCCTGCCGCAGGAGGAACACGCCGATGGCGGCGAGCAGCAGGGCGCCCGCCAGCATGAGGAATCCGGCGTAGCTGAGCGTGAGCTTCATGCGGACGCTCAGCCCGGGCGGCCTACGCACGGGCCTGCCCGGCGCTTCCCTCGTCACCGGCGCCGGACGCGGTGTCGATGCGGTAGCCGACGCCGGGCACCGTGGCGATCAGCCAGGGTTCGCCGAGCCGCTTGCGGAGCGCCGAGACGGTGATGCGTACGGCGTTGGTGAACGGGTCGGCGTTGGCGTCCCAGGCGCGTTCCAGCAACTCCTCCGCGCTGATCACCCCGCCTTCGGCGGCCACGAGGACGTCGAGGACGGCGAACTGCTTCCGGGTCAGCGCGACGTACCGGCCGTCCCGGTAGACCTCCCGGCGGAACGGGTCGAGCCGCAGCCCGGCGATCTCCCGCACGGGCGGCCGGACGTGGGCGCGCCTGCGGTCGAGCGCGCGGAGCCGCAGCGCGAGTTCGCGGATGTCGAAGGGCTTGGTGAGATAGTCGTCGGCGCCGAGTCCGAAGCCGGTGGCCTTGTCGTCCAGCCGGTCGGCGGCGGTGAGCATGAGGATCGGCATGCCGCTGCCGGATTCGACGATGCGCCGGGCGATCTCGTCGCCGGAAGGCCCGGGGACGTCGCGGTCCAGGACGGCGATGTCGTACGCATTCACGCTCAGCAGCTCCAGGGCGGCGTCTCCGTCACCCGCGATGTCGCCGGCTATCGCCTCCAGGCGGAGGCCGTCGCGGATGGCCTCCGCCATATAGGGCTCGTCCTCGACTATCAGCACGCGCATGCGTCGATGGTACGAGTGCACGCATATCGTCCGCGTATAGAAAACCGCATACACACCGGCAACGCCCCGCCGCCTGCACTGGCGGTATGACTCGATCCCGACGATCGGCGCAGAGAGCCGCCCACCGGACCCGTACGCTGCTGGGCGTCGGCCTGATCGCCCTGGTCGCGGCGGTCGTCGCACCGTTCGGCTACCGCTCGATGCAGGCACCCGGCGACTCCGCCGCCCCGACCGCCACCACTGTCCCGGCCGCCGGGAAGACCCCGGAGCCCACGGCCACGGAATCCCCGCGCCGTGCGCACGGCGGACCGGTCGGCGAAGCCGACGGCGTCGTGCCGGACGGCACGACCGTATTCGACGACGCGATTCCGGCCGTGGCGGAACTCGACACGGATCTGCTCACGGCGCTGCGCGAGGCGGCGACGGACGCCGCGGCGTACGGAGTCGAATTCCAGGTCAATAGCGGCTGGCGTTCTCCGGCGTACCAGGAGCGCCTTCTCCGTGAGGCGGTCGGGAAATACGGGTCGGCGGAAGAGGCCGCCCGGTGGGTGGCCACCCCCCGGACGTCGCCGCACGTGTCGGGCGACGCCGTCGACATCGGGAAGGCCGACGCGCAGACGTGGCTCGTCGAGCACGGCGCCGCCTACGGGCTGTGCCCGGTGTACCGGAACGAGCCCTGGCACTACGAGCTGCGCACCGAGGCGATCGGCAGCCACTGCCCGGTCCTGTACGCCGACCCCACCCACGACCCGAGGATGCAGAGTTGAGCGAGCAGGTGGCGACGAGGTCGCAGGACGACACGGTGGAGATCCGGCGGGCCGGCGGGGACCGCCGCGACGCGGGCCCCGGCGGCCGGCTCACGGCCCCGTACCGGGCGGCCCGTGCCCTCGGCCGCCCCGCGCCCTGGCGGCGCGGCTGGGTGCTCGCGGCGCTGGCTCTGCTGCTCGGCCTGACGATGATGCTGCACGCGGCCATCCCGAGCGGCTCCGGGAATCCCGGCAGCCTGGTGGAGACCTTCCTGCCGTGGTTCGGCCTCCCCGTGTTCCCGCTGCTCGCCGGGGCGCTGTGGCGCCGCTCCGCCTCCGCGGTGGTCGCGCTGGTGCTGCCGGTCACGGTGTGGCTGAGCCTCTTCGGCGGGCTGCTCGCCGACAAGTCCCGGCCGGGCGCCGACCTCACGGTGGCAAGCCACAACGTCGGCGCCGCCAACCCCGACCCGGCCGGCACCGCCCGCGACCTGGCCGCCTCCGGCGCGGACCTGCTGGCGCTGCAGGAGGTCACGCCGACGGCGCAGCCGCTGTACGCGGCGGAGCTGGCGAAGACGTACCCGTACCACACGACCCTGGGCACCGTCGGGCTGTGGAGCAGGCTGCCGCTGTCGGACACCCGGCCCGTCGACATCGCGATGCAACCCTCCCGCGCGCTGCGCACCACCGTGGCCACCGAGCGGGGGCCGCTGGCGGTGTACGTGGCCCACCTGGGGTCCGTCCGCATGAACCCCCGCGCGGGCCTGTCGACCGCCCAGCGCGACGACGGGGCACAGCGGCTCGCCGCCGCCGTCGCCGCCGAGCCGAACGACCGGGTGGTGGTGCTCGGCGACCTCAACGGCACCGTCGACGACCGCGCGTTCGACGACCTCACCGGCCAGGTGCGCTCGGCCCAGGAGGAGGCGGGGAACGGCTTCGGCTTCAGTTGGCCCGCGGGCTTCCCGGTGGCGCGGATCGACCAGATCCTGGTACGCGGCCTGGAGCCGCGGAGCTCGTGGGTGCTGCCGGCCACGGGCAGCGACCACCTGCCGGTGGCGGCGGGCGTCGCCTGGTGACCGCGGGGCGCGGGTGAGGATGCCGCCCGCAATCCGGTTTCGCGGAAGGTGACAGGAAGATGACACTGCGCTCACCGAAGCATTGACGCGCCCCTGCGCCGTTGCCAGACTCCGCGGCCGAGTTCTCCTCGGCGGCCTCCACAGGGGGAGCAGCCCCGTCGGCCGGCCACCGATGCCCATGCAGCACACCCGACGCGCTGAGGAGTGGTCTCACATGCGGTCAACCACCACGCGCAGACAGGCGGTCACCGGCCTCCTCGGCACCGCGGCGGCGCTCGGCGCCGGCGGGTCGGCCGGAGCGTCCGCCGCCGGCCCCGCGGCGGCCCGCTCCGCCGGTACGGCGGGCTCCGGTTGGTACACCCGGCTGCTGGCCCGGGCGCTGGCCTCCCGGATGACGCTGGAGGAGAAGGTCGGCCAGCTCTTCGTGGTCGAGGTCGCCGGCCAGGACGCGGACGAGGTGACCGACGCGGCCGCCGCCGTCAACGAGCGGCGCTACGGCGTCCGCACCCCCGCCGACGTCGTACGCAAGTACCGCCCCGGCGCCGTCATCTACTTCAGCTCGCGCAACGACGACAACCTCCGGGACCCCCGGCAGATCGCCCGGCTCTCCAACGGCCTGCAGCGCGCCTCGCTCGCGCACCGCCGCGGCGTACCGCTGATCATCTCCACCGACCAGGAGAGCGGCCTGGTCCACCGGCTGCCCATCCCGCCGGCCACGGAACTGCCCGGCAGCATGGCGCTCGGCGCCACCTGGTCGACCGCCGACGCCCACCGCGCCGCCGAGATCACCGGGCGGGAGCTGGCGGCGCTGGGCATCAACCAGAACTACGCGCCCGTCGCCGACGTCAACGTCGACCCCGACAACCCCGTCATCGGCCTGCGCTCCTACGGCGCCGACCCGCAGCAGGTCGCGCGCATGGTCGCGGCGGCCGTGCGCGGGCAGCGCCGCGGCGGCGTCGCCTCCGCCGCCAAGCACTTCCCCGGCCACGGCGACACGGGCCAGGACAGCCACTTCCTGCTGCCGCGCATCGAGCACACCCTGGAGGAGATCCACGAGCTGGACCTGCCGCCGTTCCGGGCGGCCATCGCCGCGGGGCTGGACACGGTGATGACCGCGCACATCCTCGTCCCCGCGCTCGACGACGGCGTGCCCGCCACCATGTCGCACCGCATCCTGACCGGGCTGCTCCGCGGGGAGCTGGGCTTCGACGGCCTGATCGTCACGGACGCGCTGGACATGGGCGGCGCCACGTCCCAGTACCCGCCGGACCGGGCGTCGGTCGCGGCGTTCGCGGCGGGCGCGGACATGCTGGTGCTGCCGCCGGAGATGGACGTCGCGTACGAGGCGGTGCTCGCGGCCGTACGGGGCGGCGAGATCGGCGCGCGGCGGCTGGAGGAGTCGGTGGTGCGCATCCTGGCGCGCAAGATCGACGAGGGGCTGTTCTTCGGCCCGTTCGTCGACGAGCGCCGCGCGGAGCGGATCGTGGGCGACGCCGGGCACGTCGCGGACGCGCGGACGCTCACCGGGCGGGCGGTGACGCTGGTGAAGAACGACGCGGGGCTGCTGCCGCTGGCCGCCGGGGCGCGGCGGGTGCTGGTCGCGGGGTGGCAGACGTCGTCGGCGCCGGCGCTGGACCGGCTGGCGCGGGCGGTCGGGGCGCGCGGCGGGCAGACGGCGACGGTGCTGGCGACGGGCGGGACCCCCGCGCAGCCGGTGATCGACGCGGCGGTGGCGGCGGCGCGCTCCCACGACCTGGTGGTCGTCGGCGCCAACGCGGCGGCCGGCGCGGAGCCGGTGGCGGAGCGGGGCGCGGCGCAGGCGGCGCTGGTGCGGGCGCTGCTCGCCTCGGGGACGCCGGTCGTGGTCGTGGCGGTGCGCAACCCGTACGACGTGCGGCGGTTCCCGGAGGCGCCGGCGTATCTGTGCACGTACGGCACGGGGACGGGGGCGCTGACGGCGGCGGTCGACGCGCTCTACGGCGACCTGCGCCCGACGGGGCGGCTGCCGGTGGCGATCCCGGAGCAGGGGGCGACGGGCGCGGACCTGTTCCCGCTGGGGCACGGGCTGGGGTACTGAGCCGCCGCGGCGGCCCGCTCAGCCGGCCGGCGGCTCGGCCGCCCAGCCGCCCGCCGCGCTGATCAGCAGCCGGCGCAGCTCCCGCGCCGCCCGGGGCGGCGACACGTCGCCCCGGTGCGCCACGGAGATCGTCCGGTGCAGCCCCGGCGGCGCGAACGCCGTCGTGCGCAGCCCCGAGCGCTCCGCGACCATGCTCGGCACCACCGCCACCCCCAGCCCCGCGCGCACGAACCCCAGCACCGCGTCCATCTCGCCGCCCTCCACCCCGAACACCGGCTCGAAGCCCGCCTCCCGGCACGCCGCGACCGTCAACTCGCGCAGGTCGTACCCGTGCCGGAACATCGCCAGGGGCCGCCCCCGCAGATCCCCGATCCGGATCCCGCCGTCCCCCGCTACGCCCCCGTCTCCCGCCTCGGCTCCCGTCACCGGCGGCGCGTCCGGTGACGAGACCACGACCAGCTCCTCGCGCAGCAGCTCCGTGGTCGTCAGCGCCGGTGCCTGCCCCGCCAGCGGCGTGATGACCAGCGCGAGGTCCAGTTCGCCAGCGGCCAGCGTGCGCACGAGGTCCTGCGAGCCGTCCTCGTGTACGTGCAGCTCGATGCCCGGGTAGCGGGCGTGGAACGCGCGCAGCGCGTCCGGCACCAGGCTCGCGCACAGGCTCGGCGTGGCCCCCAGCCGCACCCGCCCCCGGCGCAACTGCGCGACCTCCTGCACCTCCCGGCGCGCCGTCTCGGTGTCGGCGAGGATCCGCCGCGCCAGCGGCAGCAGCGCCTCGCCCGCGTCGGTGAGCGTGATGTGCCCCCGGGCCCGGAGGAACAGCTCGGCGCCCAGCTCCCGCTCCAGCGCCCGTACGGACTGCGACAGCGACGGCTGCGCCACGTGCTCGCGCTCGGCGGCCCGGGTGAAGTGGCGGGTCTCGGCGACGGCGGCGAAGTAGCGGAGCTGCTGCAGGTGCATGGAGCCAGCGTAGCTGCTGATAGGCATCACCTATCGAAAGCAGCGATTTCATGTCTTGGACGGATGCCGTGCGTGCTTCTACCGTCACAGTCATGGCCCTGACCACCAAGCCGGCGCCGGAACCGGGCGCCCGCAAGTCCTCCGAGTCGAAGGACCGCCCGCGGGGCGCGGCCCACCCGCCGTCGCTCGTCGCGCTGCTGTGGCGCTCCACCGTCGGCAAGAAGACGGTGCTGGCCGTCACCGGCCTGATCATGATCACCTACCTCGTGGCCCACCTGGTCGGCAACCTCAAGATCTTCTTCGGCGCGGAGGAGTTCAACGACTACGGCCACTGGCTGCGCACCCTCGGCGGCCCGGTGCTGCACTACGAGTGGGCCCTGTGGATCCTCCGCGTCGTGCTGGTCGTCGCCGTCGTGCTGCACGGCGTGGCCGCGTACCAGCTCAGCCGCCGCGACATCGCCGCCCGCCCGGTCGCGTACGTGCACAAGCGCCGCCGCACCAGCTACGCCACCCGCACCATGCGCTGGGGCGGGGTGATCCTCGGCCTCTTCGTCGTCTGGCACATCCTCGACCTGACCACGCTCACCGTGAACGAGAACGCCCAGACCGGCCACCCGTACGAGAACACCGTCGCCACCTTCTCCACCTGGTACGGCAACGCCATCTACATCACCGCGATGGTCGCCCTGGGCCTGCACCTGCGGCACGGCATGTGGAGCGCCGTGCAGACCCTCGGCGCCGCGAGCGCGGGCCGCGAACGGGCCCTCAGGGTCGTCACCGACACCTCCGCGCTGGTGCTGACCCTGGGCTTCGTCTCCATCCCCGTGGCCGTCATGACGGGAGTCGTGAACTGAGGATGTCACCCGCATACGCGCAGTACGCCGAGGGCGAGCCCGTCGCCGACGCCGCCGCCCCGCCCGGCGACATCGCCGAGCGCTGGGACCGCCGCCGCTTCACCGCCCGGCTGGTCAACCCCGCCAACCGCCGCCGCTACCGCGTCATCGTCGTCGGTACGGGCCTCGCCGGCGGCGCGGCCGGCGCCACCCTCGCGGAACAGGGCTACCAGGTCGTCCAGTTCTGCTACCAGGACTCCCCGCGCCGCGCCCACTCCATCGCCGCGCAGGGCGGCATCAACGCCGCGAAGAACTACCGCAACGACGGCGACTCCGTCCACCGCCTCTTCTACGACACCGTCAAGGGCGGCGACTTCCGCGCCCGCGAGTCCAACGTGCGCCGCCTCGCGCAGGTCTCGGTCGAGATCATCGACCAGTGCGTCGCGCAGGGCGTGCCCTTCGCCCGCGAGTACGGCGGCCTGCTCGACACCCGCTCCTTCGGCGGCGTCCAGGTCTCGCGCACGTTCTACGCCCGCGGGCAGACCGGGCAGCAGCTCCTCCTCGGCGCGTACCAGGCCCTGTCCCGGCAGATCGAGGCCGGCAACGTCGAGATGCACCCGCGCACCGAGATGCTCGACCTCATCGTCGTCGACGGCCGGGCCCGCGGCATCGTCGCACGCGACCTGGTCACCGGCCGGATCGAGACCCACCTCGCGGACGCCGTGGTGCTGGCCACCGGCGGCTACGGCAACGTCTTCTACCTCTCCACCAACGCCAAGAACTCCAACGCGACCGCCATCTGGCGGGCGCACCGCCGCGGCGCGTACTTCGCCAACCCCTGCTTCACCCAGATCCACCCCACCTGCATCCCGCGCTCCGGCGACCACCAGTCGAAGCTGACGCTGATGAGCGAGTCGCTGCGCAACGACGGCCGCATCTGGGTGCCCAGGGCGCACGGCGACACCCGCCCGCCGAACGCGATCCCCGAGGACGAGCGCGACTACTACCTGGAGCGCCTCTACCCCTCCTTCGGCAACCTCGTCCCCCGCGACATCGCCTCGCGCGCGGCGAAGAACGTCTGCGACGAGGGCCGCGGCGTCGGCCCCGGCGGCCAGGGCGTCTACCTCGACTTCGCGGACGCCGTCCGGCGGCTGGGGCGCGCGGCGGTCGAGGAGCGGTACGGCAACCTCTTCGAGATGTACGAGCGGATCACGGCGGAGGATCCGTACCAGGTGCCCATGCGCATCTACCCGGCGATCCACTACACGATGGGCGGCCTGTGGGTCGACTACGACCTCCAGACCACCGTCCCCGGCCTCTTCGCCATCGGCGAGGCGAACTTCTCCGACCACGGCGCCAACCGCCTCGGCGCCTCCGCGCTCATGCAGGGCCTGGCCGACGGCTACTTCATCCTCCCCGCCACCATCGGCGACTTCCTCGCCCGCCACCGCCCCGAGCAGGTCTCCCCCGACCACCCGGCGGTCGCCGAGGCGGTGGCGGACACCGAGGACCGCCTCCATCTCCTCCTCGCGGTCGACGGCGACCGCACCCCCGACTCCTTCCACCGCGAGCTGGGTGAACTGCTCTGGGACGAGTGCGGCATGGCCCGCACGGAGCCCGGGCTGCGCAAGGCGCTGGAGCGGATCCCGGCGCTGCGCGAGGAGTTCTGGCGCCGGATAAAGGTGCCGGGCACCGGGACGGAGCTGAACCAGTCCCTGGAGAAGGCCAACCGCATCGCGGACTACCTGGAGCTGGCCGAGCTGATGTGCCTCGACGCGCTGCACCGCGCGGAGTCGTGCGGCGGCCACTTCCGCGAGGAGAGCCAGACCCCCGAGGGCGAGGCGGCGCGCGAGGACGAGCACTTCTCGTACGCGGCGGCCTGGGAGTTCACCGCCACCGGCACCGCCCCGGTCCTCCACCGCGAGGCCCTGGAGTTCGAGTACGTCATTCCCACCCAACGGAGTTATCAGTGAAGGTGACCCTGCGGGTCTGGCGGCAGCCGGGCCCCGACGCGGCCGGCGAGATGGTCTCGTACGAGGTCGAGGACGTCACGCCGGAGATGTCGTTCCTGGAGGTGCTGGACACCCTCAACGAGCGGCTGATCCTCACCGGCGACGAGCCCGTCGCCTTCGACCACGACTGCCGCGAGGGCATCTGCGGCGCGTGCGGCGTCGTCATCAACGGCCGGGCGCACGGCCCGGAGCGTACGACGGCGTGCCAGTTGCACATGCGGTCGTTCGCGGACGGCGACGTCATCGACGTGGAACCGTGGCGGGCGGCGGCGTTCCCGGTGGTGAAGGACCTGGTCGTGGACCGCTCGGCCTTCGACCGCATCATCGGCGCCGGCGGCTACATCACGGCCCCCACCGGCAGCGCCCCCGACGCCCACGCCACCCCGGTACCCAAGCCCGCGGCGGAGACGGCCTTCGAACACGCCGAGTGCATCGGCTGCGGCGCCTGCGTGGCGGCCTGCCCCAACGGCTCGGCGATGCTGTTCACCGCCGCGAAGGTCGTGCACCTGGGCGCCCTGCCGCAGGGCGCGCCGGAGCGGGAGTCGCGGGTGCTGGACATGGTCGGCCGGATGGACGACGAGGGCTTCGGCGGCTGCACGAACACCGGCGAGTGCGCGGTGGCCTGCCCGAAGGGCATCCCGCTGCAGGCGATCTCGTCCCTGAACCGCGAGTTCCTCCGCGCGGCGAGGAAGTCGGCGTAACGCCGGTCCTGCCTCGGGACCCGGGGCGCCGGCTCCCCGGGGCGCCGGTTCCCCGGGTAACCGGCGCCGTCAGGGCGAGCGCACCGACACCAGCAGGTCGCGCCCGGTAGCGCTCAGGCGCGCGTGCCCTCGACACCGGGGTCCAGCACCGCGCTCAGCGCTCGCAAGGCGTCATCGTATGGGTGACGGTCGAACCGGAACGGACCGAATGCGAGGTAGTCGCGGGTCTTGCGGTGGGGTTGCTCGAAGGAGTCCCAGATCACGCGGTCTGCCGTCGCGGTGATGCGGGCCATGAGCGGCCAGCATCCCCACTCGCCGCATTCACAGCCGAGAACGGGTGTCTTCGGCCCCATGGCCTGGGTGGACCGTCCGAGGAAGTGGTCCCCCATCGGGCCGAACCGGAAGAACTCCGGGATCAGACGCCGTAGACGGCGCCTGCGGGCTGCATACCGGCCGCGATCTCGAACCCGTCGATCAGCTCGGTGAGCGGTGCTCCGTCGATGCGGGGGACGATCACGAGCGGGCCGCCCTCGCCCCGGTGCAGGCAGTCGAACCGGATCTCATTGCTGGTCATCCAGTGATTCTCTTCGCGAAGCAGGTGATCCGCATACCGGTCGCCTCAGCGATCCTCAACTGGCCCCGAGATAACCGGCCCCGGGGATGCGGCCGTTGACCGAGCTGACGAAACTTCGCCCATCAGACGAAAGTTGGTCACTCGGTTTGTGCATCGGTGGCAGTTCGGGTCCGTCGATGGCCGGCCAGGGTGAGCCCGAGACCGATCACCACGACCGTGACGACTCCGCCGATGAGCCAGAACCGCGCCTTCGAGGGAGTGTGCCCGAAGACGGTGACGATCCTTCCTTCGCCGGGTACCGAGGTGATGTTGCGGAGGGTGAGGATGACGTCGTCCGAGCCGAGCAGCTCGTTGTTCTCCCGAAAGTCGTCCAGGCCACCGGTGTAGGTCTTGCCGTGGGAGTCGATCAGGGCGGCGGTCTTGTCCGGCGCCCGTGCCACATACAGGGTGATCAGTTCGAGTGAGCCGTCCTCGCGTTTGACCAGGACGGAGCGTCGGAAAAGCTCGCCCTCGGACCCGGCGAAGTCCCGCGCAGCCTCGGACACCGAGGCACCCGGCGGGCAGCCGGTGTTGGCTTCGTAGTCCGTGTCGGTCTCGACATCGGCGGTGGCGTCGCAAGGGGTCGCCGACAGGAGTGCGCCCTGCAACTGTTCGGGTGTGTAGTAGGCAGCGAAATTGGCGAGCCGGTCCTCGCTTGAGGCCCCGTCGCTGGGAAATCTGTCGTTCTTGACGTCGACCGACTTCGTGTACTCCTGGAACAGCTTTCCCGGCGACGTCTCCGGTTCTGATGAGCCGCAAGACGCCAGCAGTACGACGAGCAGCGCGGTGATGGCCGCGTATGTTGCGGGGCGACGGCGCGTCACGTATGTCATCCGCCCTGTGTAGCGGTAGGGAGCCGGGACGGGTCCCGGGCAGGGCGGCCACGGGGCGCTCCTAGAGGCTTCGGGCTGGTCACCCATGCTGACACGCCGTCGCGGGGTCTTTGACAATCCCTCGTGCAGGTTACCTGTTGTGAGTATTTAGTTACTCTCCGGCGCTAAGCTCGGTCCTGTCGTCGGCCCAACCAGCCAAAGGACATGGGGGTTTGCGCCATGGTCGCGAAATCACGCGAGCTGCACCCGGACCGTTCCGCCCGCGATCTGTACGGATCGGAGATCCGCCGGTACCGCAACAATGCGGGGATGTCGCTGGAGGCTCTCTCCGGTGTGGTGATGTACAGCAGGGCCCACCTGTCAAGGATCGAGACGGCAGAGGTGATCCCGCCCCCGGACCTGAGCGACAGGCTGGATGCCTGTTTCGGCACGGACGGCCACTTCGGGCGCCTGTACGGCATCGCGCGGCACGAAGTGCATCCCGACAAGTACAAGCGCCGGATGCAACTCGAAGAGCGGGCGCGGATCATCGAGGAGTACTCGGGCTACATCGTTCCCGGCCTGGTCCAGACCGAGGAGTACGCGCGCGCGGTCTTCCGTGCGTCCAACCCGGAGATGAGCGCCGACGAGGTCGAGGACAGAGTCGCGGCGCGACTTGGCCGCCAGCAGATCTTGAAGGCGGCAACCCCGCCCTATCTCTCGGTGATCCTTGACGAAGCGGTGATCCGGCGCCCGATCGGCGGCCCGGCCGTCATGCGCACCCAACTCGCGGGGCTGCTCCCGCTCGCGGATACCGCGCACACCATCGTGCAGGTTCTCCCCTTCGCTCACGGGGAACATGGCCTGATGGGCGGGTCGTTGACCCTGCTCACCATTGACGATGCGCCAGTGGTGGCCTACGAGGAGGGCATCACGACCGGTCACTTGATCGAGACATCGGAAAGCGCTCGAAAGCGGCGCCGGGCATACGATCTGCTCAGGGCCTACGCCCTGTCGCCGCGAGACACGGCGGCGGTGATCCGATCCGCGATGGAGGCGCTTTCCCCATGAGCACCACCCCTCACTCGTCCGGTGTCCGCTGGATCAAATCCAGCTACAGCAACGGTGACGGTGGCAACTGCGTCGAGTGGGCCCCCGGCTTCGCCGCAGCCGGCATCGTGCCCGTCCGGGACTCCAAGGACCCGGACGGGCCCGCCCTCACCTTCACAGCCGACGCCTGGACGGCCTTCATCGCCGACGTGAAGACGGGGACTTACCTGGTAGTTCACTAGAGACAGCGGTGACTCCGCCGGGGTCCGGTTCGCGACTTCCCGCCAGGTTCCGTCAAGGTTTCCGCCCAGGTCCGTGACCCAGGATCGTGCCGTACGACGTCCAGCCTCGGACCGAGCGCAGGGAGTGGACTGCCGTGGCGGCGAACACACAGAAGCGCACCTGGCGACGGCGGGCCCTGACCGTCGGAGCCGTCGGTACGACCCTGGTGGCCCTCGCCGGCACCTCCTGGGGTGCCGCGATCTACAACATGGTGCCGACCGGCAACTACAACCCGGGCTGCAGCAAGGGAGAGCCCCAGAACGCCGTCATCTGCAGGACCGACAACGACTACTGGACGATCTTCCGGGAGAACTCCCTCACCTCGAACGAGAAGCTCCGGGTGAAGATCGTGCTGGATCAGGAGTACGGCCCCACCGACCTGTCTCTCCACTACCCGGCCGAACCGGTCTGGACGGGAGACAACGAAACGGACGTCATCTACGCCAAGGGAGACCTGTCCGGTGACGCGGTCGGCACGACCTGGTGCGACGACCCCCAGGGCGGGGAGTTCGAGTGCGATCAGCACATGGTGCGCATCGAGCCGGGCGAGTTCGACCAGGGCACGATCTGCCACGAGGCGGGCCACGCCGTAGGGCTGGTGCACGGGATCAGGGCCGATCCCTCGGTGAGCAACACGCATCACCAGCTCGGCTGCATGAAGACGCCGTCCCCTACCGATGCCGTGCTCGGCAGCGTCAACCGGGACAACATCAACACCACCTACTGAGGGGGCTGCAGTGAAGCACGCCAAAGCGTGGGCCGCCGCTGCGGCCATGGTGACCCTTCTCGCCGGTGCGCCGTTCGCGGCGTCCTGGGCGGCCGGCAACGACCGCGGAGGGGACTCCGGTGGCGCCGACGAGGTCGTCGTCGCCCATGCCTCGGACCGGCTGCCCAACCGGACGGCGTCGGACTGGGTGACGTACGCCGACCACGTCGTGGTCGTCACGGCGACGGCCGAGCGGGAGCTCCCGGCCGATCCCGAAGAGGTGGAAGCCGGCCAGGGCTACATCCCGCGCGAGGTCACTCTCGAAGTCGATGACGTCGTGTGGTCCCGCGCGGGCGCCGCCGAGTCGGCGCCGGCACCCGACTTCACCTGGCCCGCGCCCGGCTGGACGTTCAGGCAGGACGGCAGCAGGAGCCCGATGGCGCTGGAGGACCGGCCCCGCGTCGAGGTCGGGCACCGCTATCTGATGGCTCTCACCTGGCGCCCCGCCTTCACCGAGGAGGGCGAGACCATCCCCGGACAGTGGCGCGGACTGGGCGAGAACTCCACGCTTCCGTACGACGACGGTGTGATCGGCAGGGGTGAGTCCGAGGGCAGCGAGCAGGCCGCCGCCGCGGCCGAACATGCGGACGAGGGCGAGGGCGGCCCTTCCCTGAAGAAAGAGATGACGGGCAGGTCGGCGACCGACCTGCGCGCCGCACTCGACGCGGCACAGCCGACCGCGCGGCAGGACTTCGGCCGCTGACCCGTCAACCGGCGGGGGGCCGCTCCGGCGCACACGAGGTGTGCGCCGGAGCGGCTTCTGCCGTCCACGGGTCGTACACCTGCCCCACGTCGCCGAAGCCGGGGCGTGGGCCTGGGCCGGGGCCGGGGCCGGGGCCGGGGCCGGCGGTACGTCCCGTACCCGTGCCGCGGCGAGCCGCCGCGCTCGGGCGCCCCGGCGGCGGCGCGGAGCTGACCGCGGGTGGTGTGGACGGCGTCGGCCAACTGGCCTTTACTTGCTCCGCATGGACACGATGAACGCTGCCGTGCTCGGCCCCGGCGGGGTCGGCGGGCTGCTCGCCGGGCTGCTGGCCCGGGCCGGGCACCGGGTGACCTGTGTAGCCGGCGCGGCGACGGCGAGCGCCCTCCAGGCGGACGGGATCACCGTCAACAGCAGGCAGTTCGGCGACTTCGCCACCCACGTGGCGGGCGACACCGAGCTGCGTGAGCCCGTGGACGTGTGCGTCGTCGCCGTCAAGGCCACCGCCTTCGCCGCCGCGCTGGAGCGCGTACCGCCCGCGGCGCTCGGCGGCGGGCTCGTGGTGCCGCTGCTCAACGGCGTCGACCACATGGCCGCGCTCCGTGAGCGCTACCGGCCCGAGCAGGTCGCCGCGGGCACGATCACGGTGGAGTCCACGCGGGTCGCGCCCGGGCTGATCGAGCACGGCAGCCCGTTCACCAGGGTCTCGCTCGCCTCCGCGACCGCGCCGCCCGAGCGGCTGGAGGCGGTGGCCGGGGTGCTGACCGACGCCGGCATCGAGGTGCAGGTGCGGGACGACGAGGCGAGCATCCTGTGGACGAAGATGGCCTTTCTCGCGCCGATGGCGCTGCTCACCACCCGCCACGGCCTGCCCGTCGGCGGCGTACGGACCGAGCACCGGGACGAGATGCTGGCGCTGCTGGCGGAGACCGCGGCGGTGGCGGGGGCGAGCGGGGCGCAGGTGGACGCGGAGGCCGTCGCGTCGATGTACGACGCCTTCCCGGCCCGTACGAAGTCCTCGATGCTCCGCGACGCGGAGGCCGGCCGGCCCCTCGAACTCGACGCCATCGGCGGCGCGCTGCTGCGCGGCGCGCAGGCCCACGGGATCGCCGTGCCGGTCGCGGAGCGGCTGGTCGCGGAGATCGGGGCCCGCGCGGGCGCGTAGCGGCACACCGGGGCCGGCGGCGTGGCCGGCAGGTGTGTTGCGGGCGTGGGCCGGATTCGGGGGTACGGTGCCGGGGCGGTCGGTGGCGCGTGGGCCGTCGCCGGCTGTCGCCAGGCTCGGGTCCATCCGTCGTTCGCCGGGCCCCCCTCTCCCCGCACGCCCGCCCAAGGGTATGCCCCTGCTGTGACAACGCGCCCGGGTCACCGGCGTCGTGGGCGAGCGCGGTGTGAGCGTGGCCCGGTTGCGGGGGTACGGTGCCGGGCGGTCGCCGGTGCGCGGGGCGAGTCGGGCGCGGGGGTACGGTGCCGGGCGCACTGTCGTGCGTGGGGTGGGCCGGTGGACGGGGAGGACCGGCGAGGGGAAAAGGGTGTACGTCAGGGCACCCCCCGGGCCACCCCGACACCGACCACCCCGTCCACCGGCCCGCCTCAAATACCGGGGTCTGCTCCACCGCCGGCCCTCCGAACCGGCCCGTCTCACGTACCCCCGGCCTGCCCCGGCACCCCCCGTCCCCCGGCCCGCCTCACATGCCCCCGGCCTGCCCCACCGCCGGGCCCCGCCCACCGGCCCCCCGACGCCCGGCGTACCGCACCGGCACACCGCGCACCGCAGGGCACACCGCTGAACCGCCGTGCCCCGCCCGCCCGTTCCGCGCCTACGAACAGTGAAGACGTCCGTCCTCGCGGACGGACCCTTCACAACACTTCTTTGAGCTGTTAGCCTCGCAGCGCGATATGGGAGCGCTCCCACCCTTCATACACCACCGCTCGGGACGCGCGGAGGGAAGGTCAAGATTGACATGTACTCGTCAGTAACTCGCGCTCCGGCACCGCCCCCCACACACCCCCACTCCCCCCACATCCAGCGCCCTCACGGGCGTGGAAGGAGAGCCGCATGAGAAAGTCACGCCTCCGAGTCACCGGCATCAGCGCCGCGGCGCTGGCCGCCACGGGCACCCTGCTGACGTACTCGCTGTCCGCGCCCCCCGCGGCGGCCGAGGTCGCGGCGCCCGGCGACAACCCCTACGCGGGCAGCCAGTTGTACGTGAACCCCGACTGGTCCGCCGCGGCCACCGAGGGCGGCGGCGCGGCCATCGCCGACACCCCCACCGCCGTCTGGCTCGACAGCATCGGGGCGATCACCAGTGGCTCCGACGGCTCCAACAACATGGGCCTGCGTGAGCACATGGACGAGGCGCTGGCACAGGGCGCCGACGCCATCCAGATCGTCACCTACAACCTTCCCGGCCGCGACTGCGCTGCACTCGCCTCTCGGGGCGAGCTGGGCCCGACCGAGATCGACCGGTACAAGACCGAGTTCATCGACGCGATCGACGCGATCATCGACGACCCGGCCTACGAGAACCTCAAGATCATCAACGTCGTCGAGATCGACTCGCTGCCCAACCTCATCACCAACGTCGGCGGGCGCGAGACCGCGACGCCCGAGTGCGACGTGATGAAGGCCAACGGCAACTACGTCAAGGGCGTCGGCTACAACCTCGGCACCCTGGGCGACAACGGCAACGTCTACAACTACATCGACATCGGCCACCACGGCTGGATCGGCTGGGACGACAACTTCCAGGCGACCGCCGACCTGCTCTACGAAGCCGCCAACGCCGAGGGCGCCTCGCCCGAGGACGTGACCGGCTTCGCCGCCAACACCGCGAACTACGGCGCGACCGAGGAGCCGTACTTCTCCATCGACGACGTCGCCGGCGACGGTCCCATCCGGGAGGGACACAGCTCGTGGGTGGACTGGAACCGCTACGTCGACGAGCAGTCCTTCGCGCAGGCGTTCGTGACCGAGGCTGCCACCAGCGCCGGGTTCCCGTCCGGCATGGGCGCGATCATCGACACCTCGCGCAACGGCTGGGGCGGCGCGGACCGGCCGTCCGGCCCCGGCGACATCTCCGGGCCCGGTGAGGACTACGTCAACGACAGCCGTACCGACCGCCGGATCCACCTCGGCAACTGGTGCAACCAGTCCGGTGCCGGCCTCGGCGAGCGGCCGACCGCCTCGCCCGCGCCCAACATCCACGCCTACGCCTGGATCAAGCCTCCGGGTGAGTCGGACGGCGCCAGCGAGGAGATCCCGGACGACGACAAGGGCTTCGACCGGATGTGCGACCCGACGTACGAGGGCAACGCACGCAACCAGTACAACATGTCGGGCGCCCTCGACGGCGCGCCGACCTCCGGCCACTGGTTCCAGGCGCAGTTCGAGGAGCTGATCGCCAACGCCAACCCGCCGGTGAGCTAGCGCACGCGAGTTCCCCCCACCCTCCGCCGCCGGCCGCCGGATCCCGGCGGCGGAGCGGCCCGGTGGCGGCCCCCGGGACGGCCGCCACCGGGCATCCAACCGGGGCATCCGACCGGTCACCCACCGGGTCCCGCCCACCCGAGCCCGCCGGCCCCCCGAGCCGGCCGGCCCTTCGGAACCACCGGCCCGCCGGGCGGCGACCCCCGCACAGCCGCGCACCCCACCTCCACCCCTCCCGCAGGGCCACCCGCCCCGCGGGCTCCCCGAGGAGATCCCCCATGTCCAGCTCCCTGAGCCGCAGGCGCTTCACCGCCGCGGCCGGCGGCGCCGCACTCGCGACGGCCGCCGGAACGGCCGCCGCCCGCGCCGGCACGGCACCCGAGACGACGAAGGCGACGGCGGCGGCCCCGCAGGGTCCGTACGACGACCTCTTCCTCGCCCAGTACGAGAAGATCAAGGACCCGGCCAACGGGTACTTCAGCCCGGACGGCATCCCCTACCACAGCGTCGAGACGCTGCTCGTCGAGGCGCCCGACCACGGGCACGAGACGACGTCCGAGGCGTTCAGCTACTGGATGTGGCTGGAGGCCGCGTACGGCAGGGTCACCGGCGACTGGGGCCCGTTCAACACCGCCTGGGAGGTGACCGAGCAGTACATCATCCCGACCCAGGCCGACCAGCCCACCAACAGCTCGTACAACCCGGGCTCGCCCGCGACCTACGCGCCCGAGCACCCCGACGTCACGCAGTACCCCGCGCAGCTCGACCCCGCGGTGCCCGTCGGCCAGGACCCGCTTGCGGCCGAACTGGCGTCCGCGTACGGGACGATGGACATCTACGGGATGCACTGGCTGCTCGACGTCGACAACACCTACGGCTACGGCAACACCCCCGGCACCGGCGGCCAGAACGGCCCGGGCCCGGGCCCTTCGTACATCAACAGCTACCAGCGCGGCTCGGAGGAGTCGGTGTGGGAGACCGTTCCCCAGCCGACGACCGACCTGTTCGAGTTCGGCGGCCCCAACGGGTACCTCGACCTGTTCGTGGGCGACGCCTCCTACGCGCAACAGTGGAAGTACACCAACGCGCCCGACGCCGACGCGCGCGCCGTGCAGGCCGCGTACTGGGCACTGACCTGGGCCACCGAGCAGGGCAACGCGGGCCAGATCTCCGCCTCGGTGCAGCGGGCCGCGAAGATGGGCGACTACCTGCGGTACGCGATGTTCGACAAGTACTTCAAGAAGATCGGTGACTGCACCAGCCCCACGGGCTGCGCCGCGGGCAGCGGCCGCAACTCCCAGCACTACCTGCTGTCCTGGTACTACGCCTGGGGCGGGGCCGCGGGCGGTGGCGGCGGCTGGGCCTGGCGCATCGGCGACGGCGCCGCCCACCAGGGCTACCAGAACCCCTTCGCCGCCTGGGCGCTGTCCACCGTCCCCGAGCTGACGCCCAGGTCCCCCACCGCGAAGAACGACTGGTCCACGAGCCTGACCCGGCAACTGGAGTTCCTGCGCTGGCTGCAGTCGGCCGAGGGCGGGATCGCGGGCGGCTGCACCAACAGTTGGGAGGGGCAGTACGGCACCCCGCCCCCCGGCACGCCCACCTTCTACGGCATGGCCTACGACTGGCAGCCCGTCTACCACGACCCGCCCAGCAACAACTGGTTCGGCATGCAGTGCTGGGGCATGGAACGGGTCGCGGAGCTGTACTACGCCTCGGGCAACGCGACCGCGCAGGCGCTGCTGGAGAAGTGGGTGGCCTGGGTCACCCCGGAGATCACCGCGGAGGCCGACGGCACGTTCCGGATCCCGTCGACGCTGTCCTGGGACGGCGAGCCGGACACCTGGGACCCGGCGAGCCCCGGCGCCAACGCCGGGCTGCACGTCTCGGTCGCGGAGTACGGCACGGACGTGGGCGTCGCCTCGGCGCTGGCCAAGACGCTGACGTACTACGCGGCCAAGGCCGGCGACACCGCGACGGCCGACCTGGCCAAGCGGCTGCTGGACGCGCTGGCCGCGAACGCCGACGACCTCGGCATCGCGGTGCCGGAGACGCGGGCCGACTACGGGCGCTTCGGTGACGAGGTGTACATCCCGGACGGCTGGTCGGGCACGATGCCGAACGGCGACACCATCGAGCCGGGCGTCACCTTCATCGAGCTGCGTTCGTGGTACCGCGACGACCCGGAGTGGCAGAAGGTGCAGGACCACCTGGACGGCGGACCGGCGCCGGAGTTCACGTACCACCGCTTCTGGGCGCAGGCGGGGCTGGCGATCGCCTTCGCGGTGTACGCCGAGCTGTTCCCGTCGGCCTGAGGCGGCGGCGGAGCGGGCCGCCGCACGGGACCGGCGGCCCGCTCCGCCCACGCGGGGTAGCCGAGCCGCTACCCCGCGCCGCTCCCCGGCGGCCCCGGGAGCGGCCCCCGCGCCGGCCGGGCCCGGTGCGGGAGGCCGGGCCCGGCCGCCCCTCGCTCCCCCGGTACGGGTCCTTCGTCCCTGACCCCCGCGCGGACCCGTACCGGGGCTTCCACCTGCCCGGACGCGGCGGGGAATAGGGTTGCGCGGACACACGTTCTCCGCTGTGATTGAGCATTCAACCACGGAGAGGGTGAGTCCGGTGCAGTTCGGGATCTTCAGTGTGGGCGACGTGACCCAGGACCCCACCACGGGTCGGGTGCCGAGCGAGCACGAGCGGATCAAGGCGATGACGGCCCTCGCGCTCAAGGCCGAGGAGGTCGGTCTCGACGTCTTCGCCACCGGCGAGCACCACAACCCGCCGTTCGTCCCCTCCTCCCCGACCACCATGCTGGGCTGGATCGCGGCGCGCACGGAGCGGCTGATCCTGTCCACGTCCACCACGCTGATCACCACGAACGACCCGGTGAAGATCGCCGAGGACTTCGCGATGCTCCAGCACCTGGCGGACGGCCGGGTGGACGTGATGATGGGCCGGGGCAACACCGGTCCCGTCTACCCCTGGTTCGGCCAGGACATCCGGCAGGGCATCCCGCTGGCCGTGGAGAACTACGCGCTGCTGTACCGGCTGTGGCGCGAGGACGTCGTCGACTGGGAGGGGCGCTTCCGCACCCCGCTCCAGGGCTTCACGTCCACGCCGCGCCCGCTGGACGGCGTGCCGCCGTTCGTCTGGCACGGCTCCATCCGCTCGCCGGAGATCGCCGAGCAGGCCGCGTACTACGGGGACGGCTTCTTCGCCAACAACATCTTCTGGCCGAAGGAGCACTTCCAGCGGCTCATCGAGCTGTACCGCACGCGCTACGCCCACTACGGGTACGGCACCCCCGAGCAGGCGGTCGTCGGCCTGGGCGGGCAGGTGTTCATGCGGAAGAACTCGCAGGACGCGGTCCGCGAGTTCCGGCCGTACTTCGACAACGCGCCGGTGTACGGGCACGGGCCCTCGCTGGAGGACTTCACCGAGCAGACGCCGCTGACCGTCGGCAGCCCGCAGGAGGTCATCGACAAGACGCTGACGTTCCGCGAGTCCTTCGGGGACTACCAGCGGCAGCTCTTCCTGGTCGACCACGCGGGCCTGCCGCTGAAGACGGTGCTGGAGCAGATGGACATGCTCGGCGAGGAGGTCGTGCCGGTGCTTCGCGAGGAGTTCGCGAAGAACCGGCCGGCGGACGTGCCGGAGGCGCCGACCCACGCGGCCCGCGTGGCGGCGGCGGCAGCCGAGCAGGGCGAGAAGGCGGAGGTGGCGAAGTGACCGCGCTGAAGCTGACCGTGGTGTCGGCCGGGCTGAGCGTGCCCTCGTCCACCCGGCTGCTGGCCGACCGGCTGGCGGAGGCGGTACGCCGCCAGCCGGCCGACGACGACAGGCGGGTCGAGGTGCGGGTGGTCGAGCTGCGCGACCTGGCGGCGGACATCGCCCACAACACGGTCACCGGCTTCCCGTCGCCCGCCCTCGCCGAGGCGATCGACGCGGTCACGGGCGCCGACGGGCTGATCGCCGTGACGCCGGTCTTCTCCGGTTCGTACAGCGGACTGTTCAAGTCGTTCTTCGACGTGATCGGGGCGGCGGACGACGGTGCGCTGGCCGGGAAGCCGGTGCTGGTCGCGGCGACCGGCGGGACGGCGCGGCACTCACTGGTGCTGGAGCACGCGATGCGCCCGCTCTTCTCCTACCTGCGGTCCGTCGTCGTGCCGACCGCGGTGTACGCGGCGGCCGACGACTGGGGCGGCAGCGGCGACCCGCTGACCGACACCCTGCCCACCCGCATCGCCCGGGCGGCGGGCGAGCTGGCCGAGCTGATGCACGGCCGGCAGCCGCGCCCGGCGGCCGGCGGTGCCGAGCAGGTCGTCCCGTTCGAGCAGCAACTGGCCGCGCTGCGGCCGGACACCCGGAAGGAGTGACATGTCCGAGGAGTTCCGGGGCTTCAACGCCCACGGTCCGGACGGCGAGCCCGCCGCGAGCCGGTGGAGCGACGCGCTGACCATCTTCGCGGCGCCGGAGGCCGCGGACGCGGCGTCCCGCTGGGAGCGGGCCGGCGTGCTCTTCGACGGGAAGGACTACGCGGGGGCGGCGAAGCTGCTGGCCCGCGTGGTCGAGGAGTACCCCGAGCAGGTCGCGCCCCGGCTGCTGCTGGCACGGGCGTACTACCACTCCGCGCAGTTGGGCCGCGCCGAGACGGAGCTGCGCGCGGTCCTCGACCGCGACCCGGTCGAGGAGTACGCCCACCTGATGCTGGGCCGCACGCTCCAGCGCCAGGGCCGCGACGAGGAAGCGGCGGGCGCCCTGCGCACGGCCGCAGCGCTGGGCGGGTAACAGAGGGTTGGGTGGGTGGTCTGCGGGCCGCCCACCCCGCCGTGCCCCGCGCAGGGGACGCCGCTCAGCTCAGCCGTTCCACGATCGTCGCGTTCGCCAGGCCGCCCGCCTCGCACATCACCTGGAGCCCGTATCGGCCGTCCACCGCGTCCAGCGCGCCGAGCAGCGTGCCCAGCAGCCGCGTGCCCGAGGCACCCAGCGCGTGGCCCAGGGCGATCGCTCCGCCGTGGACGTTGACCCGCTCCGGGTCGGCGCCCACCTCGCGCTGCCACGCCAGCGGCACCGGCGCGAACGCCTCGTTCACCTCGAAGGCGTCGATGTCGGCGATCGTGAGCCCCGCCTTGGCCAGCACCTTCCGCGTCGCCGGTACGACGCCCATCAGCATCAGCACCGGGTCGTCCCCCGTCACCGCGAAGGAGTGGAACCGCGCCCGCGGCGTGAGGCCCAGCTCCGCGGCGCGCTGCTCGCTCATGATCAGCACGGCGGAGGCGCCGTCCGTGAGCGGCGAGGAGTTGCCGGGCGTGATGTGCCAGCCGATCTCGGGGAAGCGTGCGGCGACGGCGGGGTCGTAGAAGGACGGCTTGAGCGCAGCGAGCCCGTCCAGGGAGGTCGACGGCCGTACGGTCTCGTCCCTGCGGTGCTCCCCCACGGGCACCACGTCCCCGTCGAAGACGCCCCGCTCCCACGCCCGCACCGCCAGCCGGTGCGAGCGCTCCGAGAACGCGTCCAGCTCCGTGCGCCCGAGCCCCCACCGGGCCGCGATCAGCTCCGCGGAGTGGCCCTGGGCGATCAGCCCGCCGGGGTAGCGGGCCGCGAGGCGGTCGCCGAACGGGTCCCGGCCCACGGCGGCCGTGCCCATCGGCACCCGGCTCATCGACTCGACACCGGCGGCCACGGCGATGTCGTACGCACCGGCCATCACCCCCTGCGCCGCGAAGTGGGCGGCCTGCTGCGACGAGCCGCACTGCCGGTCGACGGTGGTGCCCGGCACGGACTCGGGGAAGCCGGCGGCCAGCACGGCGTTGCGGGCGACGTTGAACGACTGGTCGGCGGCCTGGGTGACGCAGCCGGCGATCACGTCGTCGAGCCGCACGGGGTCGAGACCGCTGCGGTCGGCGACCGAGCGCAGCACCTCGGCCAGGAGGTCGACGGAGTGGACGCCGGACAGGGCGCCACCGGGCTTGCCCTTGCCGGAGGCCGTGCGCACGGCGTCGACGATGACTGCGGTGGTGGTCATGGGCGTACACCCCTCTCTCGCTTCTCTCGGCCTACCGAAGAGTTACATACCGGGAGTACGTATGTACAGGGTAACCCCGCCTAGAATGCGCGCATGAAGACCCGCAGAACGCAGCAGGAGCGCACGGCGGCCACGACGAAGGACCTGGTCGGCGCCGCCCGCGCGCACTTCGCCCGGGTCGGCTACGCCGCCGCCTCCCTGGACGCGATCTGCGCGCAGGCGGGCATCTCGAAGGGCGCCCTCTACCACCACTTCCGCAACAAGCAGACCCTCTTCCGCGCCGTCTACGAGGCGGAGCAGCACCGGCTGCGCGACGCCATCGCCGACGCCTTCCGCGCGTGCGCGGACCCGTGGGACGGGCTGCGGGCGGGCCAGCGCGCGTTCCTCACCGGCTCCATCGAGCCCGGCACCCAGCGGATCACGCTGCTCGACGCCCCGGGGGCGCTGGGCTGGGCCGTGATGCGCGAGGTGCAGGCGGACTGCCGGGCGATGACGCGGCGCGGGCTGGAGCAGGCCGTTCACGCCGGCGGTGCGGACACCGTGCCGGCGGTGGAGCTGGACGCGATGGCCTCGGTGGTTTTCGGGGCGCTGTGCGAGTGCGCGATGGCGGTGGCGCACGCGCAGGACCCGGACGCGGTGCTGGCGGCGTCGCTGCGGCAGATGGACCTGCTGGTGGGGGCGGTGCCGGGCGCGACGGCGGCCCGGGCCGGATGAACAGGCCGGATGAGCGGGCCCGTAGCCCGATAATCGGTTGCCGCCCGCCCCGTCGGCCTGTGCAATGGCCGCCATGGTCACCCAGGCGCGCCCCTCACGGCCCGACGAGCCGGTACGGATCGGCGCCCTCGCCCCGCTCACCCCGCCCGGCTGGGCCGAGGCGGGCCGGCACCTGGTCGCCGGGCTCGACCTGGCCGCCCGCGAGGTCAACGACGCGGGCGGGATCGCCGGCAGGCCCCTGGAGCTGGTGGTGCGCGACACCGCCGCCGATCCGCGGCGCGCCGCGGCGGCCGTCGACGAGCTGGCAGGACTCGGCGTCGCCGCGCTGGCTGGCGAGTACCACAGCGTCGTCGCCCGCACCGCCGCCACGCGCGCCGACGACCTCGGGGTGCCGTTCCTGTGCTCGTCGGCGGTCCTCGACGCGCTGACCGAGCGTCAGGCAGACGGCGTCGCGCGGATCGCCCCGGCGCAGTCCCACGGCTGGCGGCTCTACGCGGACTTCCTCCTCGGCGCGGGCCACCGCCGCCTCGCCGTGGCGACCCAGCCCAGCGTGTACTGGACGTCCGGGACCCGCATCCTGCGCGACCGGCTCGCCCCGCACGGCGGCACCGTGACCGAGCTGGACGCGGGCGCGCTCACCCCCGAGGCCCTGTGCGACGCCCTCGCCGGCAGCGGCGCCACCGCGCTCCTGCTGCTCGTCGGCCACCCGGAGCCCGCGCTGCCGCTCGTCAGGTCCGTACGCCGCGACCCGCGCCTGGCCGGGCTGCTCGTCGGTGCCCCGGCCGGACAGCCGGAGTTCGCCGAGTGGGCGGCGCTGCCGGGTGGCGAGGGCGCGGCGGTCCCGTTCCTGCGCTACCTGCCCGACCGCCTCCCGCCGCTCGGCGTGCGCGTCGAGGCGGCGCTGCGCGAACGACTCGGCGGAGCACCCTCCTTCGTCGCCTTCGAGGGCTACGACACGGTCGCCGTCCTCGCCGACGTGCTGCGTCGCGGCGGTACGGCCGGGGCGCGTACGGCCGGGGCCTGGGCGGACGTCGCGGTCGACGGGACCCGCGGGCCGATCCGGTTCTCGCGCGTGCCGGAGACCGGCGTGTGGCAGTGGGCCTGGCCGCCGGTGCAGGTCGTGGACCGGGACCCGGCGGACCCCGGCCGCTTCCGGGTCCTGCACACCGGCTGAGCGGTCCGGGGGCGCCGGCTCAGCCCCGCGCCGGCGTGCCCCGTACGGCACGGCCCGCGGTGCGCAGCGTCTCCTTCACCTCGCCGATCCGCAGGTCCCCGAAGTGGAACACCGAGGCCGCCAGCACCGCGTCCGCGCCCGCGTCGATCGCCGGCGGGAAGTGGTCGAGCCGGCCCGCGCCGCCGCTGGCGACGACGGGGATCGTCACGCGCCTGCGCACCGCGGCGATCATCTCCGTGTCGTAGCCGTCCTTGGTACCGTCGGCGTCCATCGAGTTGAGCAGGATCTCTCCCGCGCCCAGCTCCGCGGCCTGCGCGGCCCACTCGACGGCGTCGATGCCCGTGCCGCGCCGCCCGCCGTGGGTCGTCACCTCGAAGCCCGAGGGCGTGGCCGCCGCACCGTCGGCGCAGCGCCGCGCGTCCGCCGAGAGCACCAGCACCTGGCTGCCGAAGCGCTCGGCGATCTCGCGGATCAGCTCAGGCCGGGCGATCGCCGCGGTGTTGACGCCGACCTTGTCCGCGCCCGCGCGCAGCAGCCGGTCCACGTCCGTCACCGTACGCACGCCGCCGCCGACGGTGAGCGGGATGAAGACCTGCTCCGCGGTACGGCGCACCATCTCGTACGTCGTCTCGCGGTCGCCGGAGGACGCGGTGATGTCGAGGAACGTCAGCTCGTCGGCGCCCTCCGCGTCGTACACCCGGGCCATCTCGACGGGGTCGCCGGCGTCGCGCAGGTTACGGAAGTTGACGCCCTTGACGACCCGCCCGCCGTCCACGTCGAGGCAGGGGATGACCCGCACCGCCAGGGTCATGCGCCGGCCGCTTCCCGGGGGCCGCCGGGGCGGTACGCCTCGACCTCGATCTCGACGACCAGCCGAGGGTCGACGAAGCCGGAGACGATGATCAGCGACGAGACGGGGCGGATGGCGCCGAACAGCTCCTTGTGCGCGCCGCCGACGGCCTCCACGTCCCGCGCGTGGGTGAGGAACATCCGGGTCCGCACGACGTCCTCGCGCTCCAGGCCGATCTTCTTCAGCGCCTCGAACGCGACGCCGAAGGCGGTCATGGCCTGGGTGTGCGGATCGCCCTCGCCGACGATCACACCGTCGACGACGGACGTGCAGCCGGCCACCAGCACGAGGCCGTTGGGCAGCTCCACCGCGCGCGAGTAGCCGAACTCCTCCTCCCAGGGGGCACCGGACGAGATGCGACGTACGCCGCCACCGGCCATCAGGACACCGCCTCCAAAGCCTCTTCCATGGTGAACGCCTTCGCGTAGAGGGCCTTGCCCACGATCGCGCCCTCGACACCCTCGGGGACCAGCGTGGCGATGGCCCGCAGGTCGTCAAGGGAGGAGACGCCGCCGGACGCGACGACCGGCCGGTCGGTGGCGGCGCAGACGTTGCGCAGCAGTTGCAGGTTGGGCCCCCGGAGGGTGCCGTCCTTGTCGATGTCGGTGACCACGTAGCGCGCGCAGCCCTCGGCGTCGAGCCGCGCCAGGGTCTCGTACAGGTCGCCGCCGTCGCGGGTCCAGCCGCGGCCGCGCAGCGTGGTGCCGCGGACGTCGAGGCCGACCGCGATGCGGTCGCCGTGCTCGGCGATGATCCCGGCGACCCACTCGGGGGACTCCAGGGCGGCGGTGCCGAGGTTGACGCGGGTGCAGCCGGTGGCGAGGGCGGCGGCGAGGGACGCGTCGTCGCGGATGCCGCCGGACAGCTCGACCTTGATGTCCATCGACCGGACGACCTCGCCGATACGGGCGCGGTTGTCCCCGGTGCCGAAGGCGGCGTCGAGGTCGACGAGGTGCAGCCACTCGGCGCCGGCGCGCTGCCAGGTGAGCGCGGCCTCCAGCGGGTCGCCGTAGCCGGTCTCGGTGCCGGACTCGCCGTGCACGAGGCGGACGGCCTGGCCGTCGCGGACGTCGACGGCGGGCAGCAGCTCCAGGACGGTGGTCGTCTCGCGGGGCGTCATCAGAGGGTCTCGATCCAGTTCTTGAGGAGCAGGGCACCGGCGTCGCCGGACTTCTCGGGGTGGAACTGGGCGGCCCACAGGGGTCCGTTCTCGACGGCTGCGACGAACGGCTCGCCGTGGGTGCTCCAGGTGACGGCGGGCGGGGCGATGCGCGGGTTGTGCACCTCCAGCTCCCAGCGGCGGGCGGCGTAGGAGTGGACGAAGTAGAAGCGCTCCCCGGGGTCGACGCCCGCGAACATCCGGGAGCCGGCCGCGATCTCGACGGTGTTCCAGCCCATGTGCGGCACGACGTCGGCCTTGAGCGCCTCGACCGTGCCGGGCCACTCCCCCATGCCGTCGGTCCGTACGCCGTGCTCGACGCCCTGCTCGAAGAGGATCTGCATCCCGACGCAGATGCCCAGCACGGGCCGGCCGCCGGCGAGCCTACGCTCGACGACCCAGTCGCCGCGGGCCTCCTTCAGCCCGCCCATGCAGGCGGCGAAGGCGCCGACGCCGGGCACCAGCAGGCCGTCGGCGGCCATCGCCCGGTCGTAGTCGCCGGTGATCTCCACCGCGGCGCCGGCGCGGGCGACGGCGCGCTCGGCGGAGCGGACGTTGCCGAAGCCGTAGTCGAAGACGACGACGCTCTTGCGCCCGCCCCGCCCCCCGCCGCTGCGGGCGGCGGGCACGGCGGCCGGCGCCGCCGTGGCGGCTGCGGCTCCGGACGTGGCGGAGGCGGTGGGCACGGCGCTGTCGCTCAACCCCACACCCCCAGCCGGAGGATGCCGGCGGCGAGCGCCATCGCGGAGCCGACGGCGAGCACGGCGATCACGTTCTTCGACTGGCCCTGCTTGGCGAAGGAGATGACGCCGCCGAGCAGGAAGAGCCCCACGAAGATCAGCAGTATCGACAGGCCGTTCATCAGAGAGCGCCCTTGGTCGAGGGGATGCCGGTCTGCCGCGGGTCGATCTCCGACGCGTAGCGCAGCGCGCGGGCCAGCGCCTTGAACTGGCACTCCACGATGTGGTGCGCGTTGCGCCCGTACGGCACGTGGACGTGCAGCGCGATCTGCGCCTGGGCGACGAACGACTCCAGGATGTGCCGGGTCATCGTCGTGTCGTAGTCCGCGCCGATCATCGGGGCCATGCCCTCGGGCTCGGAGTGCACCAGGTACGGGCGGCCGGAGAGGTCCACGGTGACCTGGGCCAGCGACTCGTCCAGCGGAACGGAGGCGTCGGCGAACCGCACGATGCCGCGCTTGTCGCCGAGGGCCTGGCGGAAGGCGGCGCCCAGGGCCAGGGCGGTGTCCTCCATGGTGTGGTGGCTGTCGATGTGCAGGTCGCCGTCGGTCTTGACGGTGAGGTCGAAGAGGCCGTGGCGGCCCAACTGGTCGAGCATGTGGTCGAAGAAGCCGACGCCCGTCGACACTGAGACCTCGCCGCGGCCGTCGAGGTCCAGCTCGACGACGACCGAGGTCTCCTTCGTGGTGCGCTCGACGCGGCCCACGCGAGTCATGAGTTGCTCTCCTTCTTCAGCGCGCCCACCGCATCGAGGAACGCGTCGTTCTCCGCCGGGATGCCCGCGCTGACGCGCAGGAAGCCGGGCACGCCGTTGTCCCGGACCAGCACCCCGTGGTCCAGCAGCCGCTCCCACGCGGCGTGCGCGTCGGGGAAACGGCCGAACTGCACGAAGTTGGCGTCGGACTCGGTGACCTCGCAGCCGAGCGCGGTCAGCTCCGACACCAGCCGGTCCCGCTCCTGCTTGAGCTGTTCGACGTACTGGAGCAGGGTATCGGTGTGCTCCAGGGCTGCGAGCGCGGTGGCCTGGGTGACGGCCGACAGGTGGTACGGCAGGCGGACGAGCTGGACCGCGTCGACCACGGCGGGGTCGGCGGCGAGATAGCCGAGCCGCAGGCCGGCGGCGCCGAACGCCTTGGACATCGTGCGCGTGAGGACGAGCCGCGGGCGGCCCTCGATCAGCGGCAGCAGCGACGGGCGGTGGCTGAACTCGCCGTACGCCTCGTCCACCACGAGCATCGAGGGACCCGCGGCCTGGGCGGCCTCGTACAGCCTGAGGACGGTCTCGCGCTCGACGGCGGTGCCGGTGGGGTTGTTCGGCGAGCAGACGAACACCACGGCGGGGCGGTGCTCGGCGATGGCGCGCTCGGCCGCGTCGACGTCGATGGTGAAGTCCTCGCGCCGCGGGCCGGAGAGCCAGCCGGTGCCGGTGCCGCGGGAGATGAGGCCGTGCATCGAGTACGACGGCTCGAAGCCGATGGCCGTGCGGCCGGGGCCGCCGAAGGTCTGCAGCAGTTGCTGGATGACCTCGTTGGACCCGTTGGCCGCCCAGACGTGGGCGGTGGTCACCTCGTGCCCGGCGGTGCGCGACAGGTAGCGCGCCAGCTCGGTGCGGAGCTCGACCGCGTCCCGGTCGGGGTAGCGGTTGAGGTGGCGGGCGGTCTCGGTGACGCGCTCGGCGATGCGCCGGACCAGGGGCTCGGGCAGGGGGTAGGGGTTCTCGTTGGTGTTCAGCCGGACGGGCACGTCGAGCTGGGGGGCGCCGTACGGGGACGTGCCGCGCAGCTCGGCGCGGACCGGCAGGTCGTCGATCGTGGTCACGGCCGCGGCCCCTTCCCGTCACTGTCTCCTCCGGCGGTGTGCTCCTCCGGTTCGCCACGGAAACGCGCCTTCACCGCGGCCCCGTGGGCGGGCAGGTCCTCGGCCTCGGCGAGGGTGACCACGTGCGGGGCGATGTCGGCGAGGGCGTCGCGCGTGTACTCCACGACGTGGACGCCCTTGAGGAACGACTGCACGGACAGGCCCGAGGAGTGGCAGGCGCAACCGCCGGTGGGCAGCACGTGGTTGGAGCCCGCACAGTAGTCCCCGAGGGAGACCGGGGCGTACGGGCCGACGAAGATCGCGCCGGCGTTGCGCACCCGGGCGGCGAGCGCGGCGGCGTCGGCGGTCTGGATCTCCAAGTGCTCGGCGGCGTAGGCGTCGACGACGCGCAGGCCGGCCTCCAGATCGTCCACGAGCACGATGCCGGACTGCCTGCCGCCCAGGGCGGCGCTGACCCGCTCGACGTGCCGGGTGGCGGCCACCTGCGTCTTCAGCTCGGCCTCGACGGCCTCGGCGAGCCGCTCGGAGGGCGTGACGAGGACGGCCGCGGCCAGCTCGTCGTGCTCGGCCTGGCTGATGAGGTCCGCGGCCACGTGCGCGGCGTCCGCGGTGTCGTCGGCGAGGACGGCGATCTCGGTGGGACCGGCCTCGGCGTCGATGCCGATGCGGCCCTTCAACAGGCGCTTGGCGGCGGCCACGTACACGTTCCCCGGGCCGGTGACGAGGTCGGCGGGGGCGCACTCCTCCGTCCCGTACGCGAACATGGCGACGGCCTGGGCGCCGCCCGCGGCATACACCTCGTCCACGCCGAGCAGCGCGCAGGCGGCGAGGATCGTCGGGTGCGGCAGACCCGCGCCCCACGAGTTCGGCACGTCCTTCTGCGGGGGCGACGAGACGGCCAGCGACGGCACGCCCGCCTCCTGGGCGGGGACCACGTTCATCACCACGGACGACGGATACACGGCCTGGCCACCCGGCACGTACAGCCCGACGCGGGCGACGGGCAGCCAGCGCTCCGTGACCGTCCCCCCGGGGACGACCCGCACCGCGGTGTCGCTCCTGCGCTGCTCGCGGTGGACGATGCGGGCGCGGCGGACGGACTCCTCCAGCGCGGCGCGCACCTTCGGGTCCAGCTCGGCCAGCGCGCGCGAGAGCGCCTCCGCGGGCACCCGCAGCCGCTCCAGGGTCACGCCGTCGAAACGCTCTGTGATCTCGATCACCGCCGCCGTGCCGCGATGCCGGACGTCCTCGCACAGCGGCCGCACCTTCTCCAGGGCGGCCTCGACGTCCATCTCGGCACGGGGCAGCAGGTCGCGGTCAATGCCGCCGCCTGCGTCGGAAGCGGCGGCGGAGCCGCGCAGATCGATTCGGGAGATCACGTGTCCAAGTCTCTCAGACGGCCCGGGCGCCCGGCCCGGTTGTCCACAGGCTGGACCGCAAACTCGTCACTGTCAGTACCTGGTACTAGCGTTCAGTGTGCCGCCCCAAGGGGAATCAGAGCCGTACGGGACGGACGCGGGAAGAGCAGGGGAGCGTGTCGTTGACCGCTGTACAGCACGACCGGGCGGAGGCGCCCGAGGACCTTTCGGTGACCGAGCGGGGGCTGTGGGAGGCCTTCCAGGAAGGAGCGACCTACGATCTGCGCTCGCGCGATCCCGGGCAGAACGACCCGGCGGGGCTGCATGTCTGGGGACCGGACCGCAGCGTGCGCGCCTCGCTGCTCGCCCGGCTCCTGCTGCACGGCCCGCCGGCCCGGCCCGGCCGGGTGTCGTCGCTGAAGCTGGCCGGCGCGTTCGTCACGGGCACGCTCGACCTCTCCGGCGGCCGCGTCGATCCGTACGTGGAGCTGCGCAACTGCCGCTTCGAGAACGAGATGCTGCTGCCCGAGTGCTCCTTCGTCACGCTGCGCCTGGTGGAGTGCTCGGTCCCGCGGCTGGAGGCCGCCCGGCTGACCACCAGCGGCGACCTGCACATGCCCCGCTGCACCGTGGACGGCGGCATCCGGCTGACCGACGCCCAGATAGGCACGGACCTGCTGCTCAGCCAGCTCACCGTCGGCCGGGACCGGCGCGGCGTGGCCGTCGCCGCCGACGGCATCACCGTCGGCCAGGACCTCCAGGCCGACCTGCTCCAGGCGCACGGCGAGCTGCGGATGCGCGGCGCCACGGTCGGCGTCTCGCTGAACCTGAACGGCAGCGTCCTGCGCAACCCGTACGGCAAGCGCGCGCTCAACGCGCCGCAGCTCACCGTCGAGCGCTCGCTGCACATGGGCCCGGCGGCGGTCCCCGAGGCCGCGACGGGCATGGCCACGCCCCCGTACGGCATCAGCGGCCACACCCCGCCGCGCGGCACGCGGATGCAGCGCTTCGAGTGCCACGGCGGGCTGCGGCTGGACGACGGCCGCTTCGGCGACTCGGTCGACCTCGACGGCGCGCGGTTCGTGATGGATCCGGAGCAGGAGATGTCCATGCGCCGGATACAGACGCCCGAGCTGCGCTTCATGGGGCGTGAGCCGGAGGGCGGCAAGGTCGTGCTGTCCGGCGCCCGGGTCGTCAACCTCCGCGACAAGTACACGAGCTGGCCGGGCCCCGGCCGGCTGGCGATGGCCGGCTTCTTCTACGAGCACCTCATACCCGTCGGCGCCTTCCCGCTGGTGCACCGGCTGGAGTGGGTGGAGGCCGCCACACCGGAGTTCTCCCCCGAGCCGTACGAGCTGCTGGCCGCCGTCCTGCGCAACAGCGGCGAGGACCACGACGCCCGCGAGGTCATGCTCGCCAAGCACCGCAGGCACCGCGAGACGCTGCCGCTGGCCGGCAAGGCGTGGGGCCTGCTGCAGGACTGGACGGTGGCGTACGGCTACCGGCCCACCCGCGCGGTGGTGTGGATGGCGGTGCTGTGGGCGGTGGGCTCGCTGTACTTCGCCCGCCACGAGCCGCGCGCCTTACGCCCCGGCGAGGGGCCCGAGTGGAACCCGCCGCTCTACGTGCTCGATCTGCTGCTGCCCGTCATCGACCTGGGCCAGGACAACGCCTGGCATCAGGCGGGGCATTACCAGTGGACGGCGACGGTGATGGTGCTCGCCGGCTGGGTGCTCGCCACCACGGTGGCGGCCGGCGTCTCCCGTGCGCTGCGCCGCCAGTGAGGTACCGGCCGGGACCGTTAGGATCCGCCTGTGACCACCGCACGCCTGCCCCTCTTCCCGCTGAACGCGGTGTTGTTCCCGGGCCTCGTCATGCCCTTGAACGTCTTCGAGGAGCGGTACCGGGCGATGATGCGGGACCTGCGCAAGCTGCCCGAGTCGGAGCGGCGGTTCGGCGTGGTGGCGATCCGGGACGGCCGCGAGGTCGCGCCCACGGGCCCCGGCCTGCCGGACCCGACCACGCTGCCCGAGCGCGGCCCGGCGGCCGGCTTCGGCGCCGACCCGATGCAGGCGTTCTACGGCGTGGGCTGTGTCGCGGACGCGGCGACGATCCGGGAGAAGGACAACGGCGGGTACGAGGTGCTGGTCACCGGCACCCGGCGGTTCCGGCTGCTGTCGGTGGACGCCTCGGGCGAGTACCTGACCGGTGAGGTCGAGGCGCTGCCCGAGCGGTCGGGCGAGGGCGCGGGCGTGCTGTCCGCGGCGGTCGTACGGGCCTTCAGGACGTACCAGAAGAGGCTGGCAGGCGCCCGCGAGCGGTCGCTGGGCGCGGCCACGGAGCTGCCGGACGAGCCGTCGGTGCTGTCCTATCTCGTCGCCGCGGCGGCCGTGCTGGACACCCCGTCGAAGCAGCAGCTCCTCCAGGCGCGGGACACGGCGGCGCGGCTGTCGGCCGAGCTGAAAATCCTGCGGCGCGAGAGCGCGGTGCTGGGTAAGCTCCCGTCGCTGCCCGCGGTCGACCTGACGCGGACCCCGACGAGCCCCAACTGAGCCCCGCCCCTGACGACATGGCCAAGAAGAAGCAGACCGGATCCACCCCGGCCACGGTGGCGCTGACCAAGGCCGGCGCCGAGTTCACCGTCCACGCCTACGCCCACGACCCGGCCGCCGCGTCGTACGGCGAGGAGGCGGCACAGGCGCTCGGCGTCGATCCGGGACAGGTCTTCAAGACCCTGGTCGCCGAGGTCGACGGCGCACTGACCGTCGCGATCGTGCCCGTCTCCGGCTCCCTGGACCTCAAGGCGCTGGCCGCGGCGGCCGGCGGCAAGAAGGCCGTGATGGCGGACCCGGCGCACGTCGAGCGCACCACAGGCTACGTCCGCGGCGGGATCTCCCCGCTTGGCCAGCGCAAGCGGCTGCCGACGGTGCTGGACTCCTCGGCGGGCGGGCGGGCGACGGTCTGCGTCTCCGCGGGCCGGCGCGGCCTCGAGGTGGAGCTGTCGCCGACGGTGCTGGCGGAGCTGACGGGCGCCGTGGTGGCGCCGATCGCGCGCGACGGCCGCTGACCCGGGCGCCGGGCGGACCTGGCCGGGCCTGGCCGGGCCTGGCCGGGGCCGGGCGGCCGAGCCGTCCCGCACTTCCCCGCACACCCACCCCAGGGTAGGCCGCCCCTCCGACAACGCCCCTCCGCCAAGGCAGCCCCTCCACCGGAGACCGCACCCCGCCCCCGGCGGCCCTGGCCAGGGCCGGGACGATGCTGGTCCAGCCCGTCCAGCCCGTCCGGTCGGTCCGGGCTAGGCCGGGCGGCGCCCGTGGTTGGCCTTGCCCTTGCGGGTACGCCACTTGCGCTTGCGCGTTTTCTTCGACATGTCCAGGTCATACCGGAGTGCACGGAATCCGTCCAGGCTCCGCGCAGACCTCCCCCCCACGCCCGGGCCGTTCGGCACCGCGTACCCTCGTAGTTCGTGAGTACGCGCAGCGAAGCGGCGGGTCCTGCCGCGGCCGGGACCGCCACCCCGCCGGGCGCGGTGGTGTGTGCCGTGCGCGATCTCGTGAAGACCTATCCCCCGCCCCGCGAGCAGCGGATGCGGCGCTGGGCGGGCCGCCGGGGCACGCGGACGCCCGCACCCGCCGGTCCCGTACGGGCCTGCGCGGGCGTCGGCCTCGACATCCACGAGGGAGAGATCTTCGGCCTCCTCGGCCCCAACGGCGCCGGCAAGTCCACCCTCGTACGCCAGCTCACGGGCCTGCTGCGGCCCGATTCGGGCACCATCGAGCTCTTCGGCCACGACCTCGTACGCCGCCCGGAACTGGCCGCGCGGCTGCTGGCGTACCTCGGCCAGGAGTCGACGGCGCTGGACGACCTGACGGTGGCGCTGGCCGCCGAGACCACCGCGCGGCTGCGCGGCCTGCCCGCGCCCGCGGCCCGCGCCGAGCGCGACACGGTCCTCGATGAGCTGGGCCTCACCCACCTCGCCGACCGCCCGCTGCGCCGGCTCTCCGGCGGCGAGCGGCGGCTGGCGTGCGTGGCCGCGGCGCTGGTCGGCACGCGCCCGCTGCTGGTGCTGGACGAGCCGACCACCGCCATGGACCCGGTGGCCCGCCGCGCCGTCTGGACGGCGATCGACCGGCGCAGGACCGAGCGCGGCGCGACGGTGCTGCTCGTCACGCACAACGTCATCGAGGCCGAGACCGTGCTCGACCGGATCGCGGTGCTCGACCGCGGCCGGGTCATCGCCTGCGACTCCCCCACCGGGCTGAAGGCCCTGGTGGGCGGGGAGGTGCGGCTCGACCTCGTCTGGCGCGACGAGCCGCCGCTCGACGTGCCGCAGATCGCGGAGCTGGCCCGCACCGCCCGCCGCACGGGCCGGCGCTGGACGCTGCGGCTCCCGCAGGACGCGGCGCGCGCCGCGGTCGCGGCGGTCACGGGCGGGCCGGCGTTCGCCGCGCTGGACGACTTCACGCTGACGACGCCGAGCCTGGAGGACGTGTACCTGGCCCTCGGCGGGCGGGACGAGGGACTGGTGAAGGCATGACGGACGGACAGCTCGGCCTCGCGCAGGCCCCGCCCGGCGCCGCCGGGCCGCCGGCGGGACCGGCGGATGGACCGGCGGCGCCCGGGTCCGCTCCCGCGAACGGGACGGCAAGGGGGACTGTCATGCCGAACGGGGCCGCCGACGGCGCCGGCGAGGACTCCGCCGGCCCCGCTCCCGCCCCCGCCGCCGTGCCCCTCGCGCCGCGCGTACCGCTCTTCCCCGCCCTCGCCGCCGTCTACCGCGCCCAGCTCTCCCGCGCGAAGGTGGCCCGGCTCCCGCTGCTGTTCGTCGCCACCTTCCAGTCCGTCGGGATCATGGTCCTGATGCGCGGGGTGGTCGACGCCGAGGCGGGCAGCTCCGAGGCCCACGCGGTGGTCGCCGGGTCGACGGTGCTGATCGTGGCGTTCGTGGCACTGAACCTGCTCGCCCAGTACTTCGGCCAGTTGCGCGCGACCGGCGGCCTCGACCACTACGCGACGCTCCCGGTGCCGCCGGCCGCGGTGGTGCTCGGCGCTGCGGGCGCGTACGCCTCGTTCACCGTGCCGGGCACGGTCGTCACGGCCGTGACGGGCAGCCTCCTCTTCGAGCTGCCGCTGACGCACCTGTGGATCCTGGTGGCCGTCGTGCCGCTGTCCGGCGCCGCGCTGGCCGGGCTCGGGGCGGTGCTCGGGCTGCTGGCGCCGCGGCCGGAGCTGGCGACGCTCTGCGGCCAGCTCGGCATGTCGGCGGCGCTCCTGCTGGGGGTGCTGCCCGCGGAACGGATGCCGGGACCGGTGTCCTTCGCCCGCGACCTGCTGCCGTCCACGTACGGCGTGGAGGCGCTGATGGAGACGTTCGCGCCCGGTCCCGACTGGGCGGCGGTCGTCGCCGACCTGGGGGTTTGCGCCGGTGTCGGGGTGCCCGCGCTGGCTGCGGCGACGTGGGCGTACCGCAGGGCGGCGCTGCGCTCGTGAGGGCGGTCGGTCACGGCGACATTCCGAACGACCGTCCTGGCTACGGCGGGCGGCCCCGGCCCTGGCACGATGACGGGGTGACCGCTCCCCTGACACCGCACGAGCAGCCGCCGCACGGACAGCCGGGCCAGAACCCGTGGCACTACCCCTCCTCGTCCGGCGCCGCCGACGGGACGACGGGCGGGAAGCGCAGGAGGAGGGCCAAGGGCGACGACGATCTCGCCGGGGAGCTGTGGCAGGCCTTCCTGGTACTGGTGGGCGTGGCGGCGCTGGGCCTGCTGCTCGGCTTCCTGTGGGAGCGGCTCGCACCGCGCGTGCCGCTGGTGGTACGCGGGGGCGAAGCCTGGCTGGGGCAGAGCGAGAGCGAGGACGCGATCTCCATCGACGGCACGTTCGCGCTGCTGGGTCTTGCCTTCGGCGCGGTGACGGCGCTGGCGGTGTTCCTGTGGCGGCGGCGCGGCGGGCTGCCGCTGGTGCTGGGGCTGGCGCTGGGCTCGCTGATCGGGGCGGTGGTGGCCTGGCGGTTCGGCATCTGGCTGGGCCCGCCGGGGAACGTGGCGCAGCGGGCGAAGGAGTTGCGCGACGGTGCCGGGTTCGACGCGCCGCTGGAGCTGAAGGCCAAGGGCGCCCTGCTGGCCTGGCCGGGGGCGGCGATGGCCGTGCACCTGGTGCTGACCGGGCTGTTCGGGCCGCGCGACTCCGAGCCGGAGGTGCCACCGCCGCCGACCGGCGGCTGGCAGGGCTGGAGCCCGCCCACGCGCTGAGGAGGCGGGCCCGGGCTGTCCGGGGCCCGCACGGTGCCGTACGACGAGGTCCGCCGCCGGCGTGCGGGCGGCTGCTACGCCTCCGGCTCCGCCGTCTGCGCGTGCTCGGTGCTCGAGCTGACGTCGATCTCACGCCAGAACCCGGCCCGGATCGCATACCGGTCGCGCTCGTCGATCTGGTCGTCCTTGTGGGCCAGCAGCCCGAAGCGGGCGGCGTAGCGGAGCAGCTCGCCGTCGATGCGGTGCGGGATACGCGGGTACTGGCCGGCCAGCAGCCGCAGCTTCACCTGGTCCGCCAGCCGCTCCATCCAGCGCCGGGCGAAGACCTGCCCCACCTCGAAGGGGTCGCCGCCGATGACGGTGATGTCCTCCTCGCGGTCCCCCCAGCGCTGCTCCGCCGTGGTGAGCTGGGCGAGGGTGGGCAGCCCGGCGATGTCCGGCGGCTCCGCGCCCGGCCGCTCCACCCAGCCGCGGTCGGACGACCAGCGCAGCGTGGCGCTGCCCACGGGGGGCCCGTGGCGGCCCTCGGGCACGGTGGGGCGGCCCAGGCTCGCCAGGTCCTTCGGGGTGGGCACGCCGCCCTTGCCGCCGGGGTCCTCCTCGTCGTCGGGTACGGTCTCGGGCGCCGCGTCCGCGTCGTCGTGGCGGCGCACGGTGCCCGGGGCGGTGGGCTGCGCGGTGCCGTTGGCGACGGTCTGCTTGCCGGCCACGGAGTTCTCCGACGGCGGGGCGGAGAGGATCGCGGCGATCTCGGGCCGCGGCACGGGGCTGGGGGCGCAGATCCCGGTGAGGTCCTTGGCCTGCATGGCGCGGGTGATCCAGACCCGGTCGAGCACGCGCCGCTCGTCGGCCTCGGCGACCAGGTCCTCGGACTGGTTGTAGTCGCCGTCGGCGGCCTGGACCGCCCACAGGTGGACGGCGACGCCGTGCTCCTTCGCGGACATCATGCCCGGCAGCAGGTCGCCGTCCCCGGTGACGAGCACGACGTCGGCGCAGGCGCGGTTCCGGGCCAGCTCGGTCAGCTCCGCGTGCATCGCGGCGTCGACGCCCTTCTGCGCCCAGCGACCGTCGCTGCGGGTGAGCGCGCCGAGGCGGACGGTGACGCGCGACATCACGCGCAGCCGCCGGTGTTCCGGCTGCGGTACGCGGTCGGGGGCGCCGTCGAACCAGTAGATGCGCAGCAGCCGCTGCCCCGTGTCGGCCTCGGCCTGTTCCCGCAGGCCCTGGATGAGTTCGGGGTGGTCGACGGTGATCCGGGAACGGGCGGGCTCTCCGGCGAGCAGGCTCGCGGCGGCGCCCAGCAGGTAGCCGGCGTCCACCAGGACGACGCAGCGGTCCACGATTCACCCTCTTCTCAGCCGGTTCCGGGCCCGTGCCGCGGAGTTCACGGCGGGTTGCCTTCGAGTCTGCCCCACTGAGGGGTGGTTAACAGCAGGGCATCGATCATCGGCGTGGCGGACCCGGATGGCCGGTCGTGAACAGCGCGTACTACGCACGGTAATTATCCGACATGCGAGGCATCTCAGGCCGTGCGAAGGTGATCTCCGCGGGGGACCGCGCCTGAAAAGGATCAGTGATGGGTAAGCGCAAGAACCGCGAGAAGCAGCAGCAACAGCATTCCCACCGGGACAAGTACGCCGGGTCGCCCGCGGGCATACCGAACCGCGGCCGGCCGCAGTCCCCGGACGAGACCGCGCCGCAGGGCGACCGCCGGGCCGAGTCGCCCGCGGGCGACGCCGAGCGGCGTGCCCGGCTCGGGGAGCGGTGAGCCCCATGAGCCGTAAGAACAGGAACCGCCAGAACGACCGCGCCGCCGCCCCGCCGGAGGAACGTGCGGGAGCCGACTCCGCCACTCCGGCGGGCGGGCCGCCGCCCGACCAGGTCAGCGAGGCGGTGAACCCCGGCTCCGGCAGCAACAAGACCCAGAAGCACAGGGAGAAGCGCTTCGGTCACAACTGAACACGGACCGGCGGGCGCGCCCCTCGCGGGCGCGCCCGCCCACGCCCGTCAGCCCGCCAGACAGGACGGGCCGAGCAGGGCCTTCAGATCGCCGAAGAGCGCCGGGTCCGACGTCACCCGGTGGCGGTCGAGGCGGAGCACGGTGGTGGTGCGGGAGCCCTGGAGCTTCACGCGCACCTCCGTGCCGCCGCGGTGCTGCGACAGCACCTCGCCCAGCTTCTCCACCAGCGGCGGGGTGACCTTGACCGTGGGGATCGTGATCGTCACCGGCGCGTTCGCCGAGACCTCGGAGAGGTCGGGGACGGCGAGTTCCATGGCGACCAGCCGGGGCACGTCCTCGCGCTTGTCGAGCCGGCCCTTGACGAAGACGATCGCGTCCTCGACGAGCTGGGTGGAGACCAACTGGTAGGTGGCCGGGAAGAACATGCAGTCGATGGAGCCGCCGAGGTCCTCGACGGTGGCGATGGCCCAGGCGTTGCCCTGCTTGGTCATCTTCCGCTGCAGCCCCGAGATGATGCCGCCGATGGTGACGATCGCCCCGTCCGCGTGCTCACCGCCGTTGAGCGCGGCGATGGCGGCGTCCGCCTTGTCCCCCAGCACGTGCTCGATGCCGAACAGCGGGTGGTCGGAGACGTAGAGCCCGAGCATCTCCCGCTCCTGGGCGAGCAGATACGACTTCTCCCACTCCTCGTCCGTGAACTGCACGTCGAGCCCGAAGCCCGGCTCGTCCGCCGCCGCCTCGTCGCCCATGCCGCCGAAGAGGTCGAACTGCCCCTCGGCCTCCTTCCGCTTGACCGACACGACGTTGTCGATCATCGGCTCGTACTGCGCGGTGAGGCCCTTGCGGGTGTGGCCGAGGGCGTCGAACGCGCCCGCCTTGATCAGCGACTCGACGGTGCGCTTGTTGCACACGACGGCGTCGACCTTGTCGAGGAAGTCGGGGAACGACGCGTAGCGCCCCTTGGCCTTGCGGTTGCGAACGATCGAATCCACGACGTTCTGCCCGACGTTGCGCACGGCGGTCAGGCCGAACACGATCGTGTCATCACCGCGGGGAGTGAAGTTCGCGTCCGACTCGTTGACGTCCGGCGGGAGCACCTTGATGCCCATCTTCCGGCACTCGTTGAGATAGATCGCCGACTTGTCCTTGTCGTCGCGCACGGACGTCAGCAGCGCGGCCATGTACTCGGCCGGATAGTTCGCCTTGAGATACGCAGTCCAGTAGGAGACGAGGCCGTACGCGGAGGAGTGCGCCTTGTTGAACGCGTAACCCGCGAACGGGACCAGGACGTCCCAGACGGCCTGGATCGCCTGGTCGCTGTAGCCTTTCTCGCGGGCACCCTTCTGGAAGTTGACGAACTCGGCGTCGAGGACTTCCTTCTTCTTCTTGCCCATCGCCCGCCGCAGCAGGTCCGCCTGTCCCAGCGAATAGCCGGCGAGCACCTGCGCGGCTTTCTGCACCTGCTCCTGATACACGATCAGGCCGTAGGTGATGTCGAGGACTTCCTTGAGCGGTTCTTCCAGCTCCGGGTGGATCGGGGTGATCTCCTGCTGGCCGTTCTTCCGCAGCGCGTAGTTGATGTGCGAGTTCATGCCCATGGGGCCCGGCCGGTACAGCGCCGAGACCGCGGAGATGTCCTCGAAGTTGTCGGGCTTCATCATGCGCAGCAGGGAGCGCATGGGCCCGCCGTCGAACTGGAAGACGCCGAGGGTGTCGCCGCGGCCGAGCAACTCGAAGGTCGTGGGGTCGTCGAGCGGCAGGGAGAGCAGCTCGATCTCCCGGCCCTTGTTCTGCTTCACCATCTTGACGGCGTCGTCCATGATGGTCAGGTTCCGCAGGCCCAGGAAGTCCATCTTCAGCAGGCCGAGCGACTCGCACGTCGGGTAGTCCCACTGCGTGATCGTCACCTGGTCGGTGTGCCGCACCCAGACCGGGACGTGGTCCACGATCGGCTCGCTGGACATGATCACACCCGCCGCGTGCACCCCCATCTGCCGCACCAGGCCCTCCACGCCCCGCGCGGTGTCGATCACCTTCTTCACGTCCGGCTCGTTCTCGTACAGGCCGCGGACCTCGCCGGCCTCGGAGTACCGGGGGTGGTCGGGGTCGGTGATGCCGGACAGCGGGATGCCCTTGCCGAGCACGTCGGCGGGCATGGCCTTGGTGATGCGGTCGCCCATCGCGTACGGATAGCCGAGCACCCGCGCGGAGTCCTTGATCGCGTTCTTCGCCTTGATCGTCCCGTACGTACCGATCATCGCGACCTTGTCGGCACCGTACTTCTCCGTCACATAGCGGATCACCTCCGCCCGCCTGCGCTCGTCGAAGTCGATGTCCACATCCGGCATCGACACCCGCTCCGGATTCAGGAACCGCTCGAAGATCAGCCCGTGCTCGATCGGATCGAGGTCCGTGATCCCCATCGCGTACGACACGATCGAACCCGCCGCCGAACCACGCCCCGGACCCACCGCGATCCCGTTGTTCTTCGCCCACATGATGAAGTCCGCGACCACCAGGAAGTACCCCGGGAACCCCATCTGGATGATGACGTCCATCTCGTACCCCGCCTGCTTCTGGCGGTCCTCGGGGACACCGCCGGGGTAGCGGCGGGCCATGCCGCGGCGGACCTCCTCCTGGAACCAGGTGACCTCGGTGTAGCCGTCGGGGACCTCGAACCTGGGCATCAGGTCCCGCTTCTCGAACCACCCCGCGGTGTCGATCTGCTCCGCCACCAGCAGCGTGTTCGCACACCCCTCCTGCCACGCATCCGACGAATCGACCGCATACATCTCCTCGGTCGACTTCAGGTAATAACCCGTCCCGTCGAACCTGAACCGATCCGGATCCGACAGGTTCTTCCCCGTCTGAATACACAACAACGCATCATGCGCCCCCGCCTCCTGCGCATACGTGTAATGCGAGTCATTCGTCACCAGCGGCGGAATCCCCAGCTTCCGCCCGATCTCCAGCAGCCCGTCCCGCACCCGCCGCTCGATCTCGATCCCGTGATCCATCAACTCCAGGAAATACCGCTGCTTCCCGAACACCTCCTGATACCACGCCGCCGCCGCCAGCGCCTCGTCGAACTGCCCCAGCCGCAACCGCGTCTGCACCTCACCCGACGGACACCCCGTAGAAGCGATCAACCCCTCCGCATGCTCCGCGATCACCTCCTTGTCCATCCGCGGCCACTTCTGCAGCCACCCCTCCTTGTACGCATCCGACGACAACCGGAACAGATTGTGCAGCCCCGTACGCGACGACGCCCAGATCGTCTTGTGCGTATACCCACCAGAACCCGACACGTCATCACGCTTCTGATGCGGCTGCCCCCACTGCACCTTCCGCTTGTTCCGCCGCGACTCCGGCGCCACATACGCCTCGATCCCGATGATCGGCGTCACCCCCGCCGCCGTCGCCTGCGCGAAAAAGTCATACGCACCGTGCAGATTCCCGTGATCCGTCATCGCAATATGCGACATCCCCATCTCACGACACGCCGCGAACATGTCCTTCAACCGCGCCGCCCCGTCCAGCAGCGAATACTGCGTGTGCACATGCAGATGCGTAAAAGGCGGCTTGGCCACGGCGGAGGACCTCCAGCAGGCGACGGGCGCGAGGGCTCGGGCAGGACGCTGGGAAGTCTAGGACGCGGCACTGACACCGCGGCTCCCGGCCGGAGCGAAGCGGGGCCTCCCCTTTAGCCGCGGTTTACCCTCCGCCATGGCAGAATCGCGCCCGATGGAACATGCGGCCGTAACGATCAGGGTGATGCGCGCGGCGGTCTTCACCGCGCTGTGCATCAGCCTGTCCGCGGGCGCCCACGTGCTGCTGTCCGCCAACCCCCTGCCGATCGGCATGCTGGCCGCGGTCTCCGCCGGCGTCTTCGTCGTCGCCTACCTGCTCGCAGGCCGCCGCGAGCGCGGCTACTGGAGCATCGCGGCCCTGCTCGTGCCGCTGGAGCTGGCGGCGGACACGGTCTTCACCACCGGCCAGCACACCTGCTACGGGCAGTCCGGCGGCCCGGTCGCCGGCTCCATGCGCTCCCTGGGGCTCGATCTGCTCTGCTCCGGCGAGTTCGGCACCCCTCTGGTCCGGATGACCGCCCGCGGCGAGGCCCTGGCCGGCACCGCCGCCAGCCCGTGGCTGCTGCTCGCCGGCCACGTCGGCGTCGGCCTGGCCGCCGCCGCCTGGCTGCGCCGCGGTGAGGTGGCCCTGGCCGGGCTGCTGCGCGCCGCCGCGGCCGTCGCCTTCCGGCCGCTGCTGCTGGCCGTCGCGATCGTCACCGTCGCCCCGGTACGGAGCACCGGCCTCCCCGGCCGCCGCTCGGACCGTACCCGAGCCGTCCGCCCGCAGCCGCACCTGCTGCACTCGGTCCTGCGGCGTGGCCCGCCGTGCCCGGCCGCTGCCTGATCCGGCAGCTCCGCCGCACACGCACGGACACAGCCACCCCGAACCGACGAGGACCTCCCACCATGAGCAAGCGAAACAGTCAGGAAGCCAAGCGGGCCGCGCGCGAGCGGCTGCGCGTCGAGCGCGAGAAGCAGGCCAAGAAGGAGAAGGTGCGCCGGCAGCTCTTCGTCGGCGGTGCCGTCGTCGGCGTGCTTGCCGTCATCGGCGGCATCGTCGTCGCCGTCTCCGCCCTCGGCGGCGACGACGGCAGCGACAAGGACTGGGGCGCCGCGAAGAACGCCAAGCTGGTCCAGCCGGCGAACGCCGAGGGCGACGACGGCACCACCGTCGTACTCGGCGGCAAGGACGCCGAGAAGACCATCGACGTCTACGAGGACCTGCGCTGCCCCGCCTGCGCGCAGTTCGAGCAGCAGTTGGGCGAGCGGATCAAGAAGGGCGCCGAGGACGACAAGTACCAACTGCGCGTCCACCTCGGCGCGATCATCGACGGCAACTTCGGCGGCGACGGTTCCAAGAACGCCGCCAGCGCCCTGGGCGCGGCCCTCGACGTCAGCACCGAGGCGTTCAAGGAGTACCACGGGCTGCTCTACTCGGCCGAGCACCACCCGCCGGAGGCCGAGGACAAGTTCGCCGACAACGAGTACCTGCTGGACGTCGCCAAGAACGTCGACGAGCTGAAGGGCAACAAGGAGTTCCAGAAGAACGTCAACAAGGGCACGTTCGACAAGTGGGCCCTGCAGATGATCGCCAGCTTCGACGACGCCGGCATCGAGGGCACGCCGACGATCAAGATCGACGGTAAGAACGTCGAGACCAACCTGCTCCCGGCCGAGCTGGACAAGCTGGGCGCGTAGGAACCCCCGCCCCCCGGGTCACGTGGCGGAGCGCTCGTCCAGCTCCGCCACGAACGCATCCGCCACCCGCCAGGCGGACTGCGTCGCCTCCGCGTCGTAGTCCGCCAGGTCGGGGTCGGTGAACAGGTGCCCCGCGCCCGGGTAGCGGAAGACCTCCACGTCGGCGCCGGCCCGGCCCATCCGCAGGTACCAGGCCGTCTGCCAGTCGTGCGTCTCGTACGGGTCGGGGTCCGCCACGTGCAGTTGCACCGGCAGCTCCCCGGCGGCGGCCGTGGCCCCGTCCGCGACGTCGGACGTGCCGTGCATCAGCAGCAGCCCCCGCGCGTGCGCGTCGGCGAGCGCCAGGTTCTGCGCCAGTGCCCCGCCGAGCGAGAGCCCCGCGTACAGCACCCCGCGCGCCGAGTACGGCGCCGCGGCCTTGACGGCCCGCGCCAGCAGCTCGTCCGTGCCGATCGCGTCCCTGACCTCCCTGCCCTCCTCCGCCGTCGCGGGCGTGCGGCCGTCGAAGAGGTCGGGGACGACCACCTCGTGCCCGGCGGTGCGCCAGCGCTCCGCCGTCGCGTGCACGGCCGGACGCACTCCGTGAACGGAGTGGAAAAGCAGAATCGTCATGCGCCCATCGTGGCAGATACGGTCGGGAAGGTCCGCGTTCGAAGGAGGCTCACGTGTCCACCGAGGATGTGCTCCGGCCCGTCCTGGTCATCGGCGGTGCCGTGGCGGTCACCGCGATCGCCGGGGTCGTGGTCGACCTGCTGCTGCGCCGCGCCGACGCCCGGCACCCCGAGACCCCGATATGGGGCCTGCTGCGAAGCTGCCGGGTGCCGTTGCAGCTCGCCATCCTGACGTCGATCCTGCTGGGCACGTACGAGCGGACGGAGCTGACCCACGGCGACGACAGCCGCACGGTGCTCACCCGGGTGCTGGCGCTGCTGCTGATCGCGTCGGTGGCGTGGCTGCTGACGAAGGTCGTCGCGGTCGCGGTGGAGTTGACGTACCACCGCTACAAGGCCAAGGCCCGCGACTCCGCCCGCCGCCGGCGGGTGCGCACGCAGCTCACGCTGATCCAGCGCGTGGTGGTGTTCGTCATCTGCACGGTCGCGGCGGCCTCGATGCTGCTGACGTTCCCGCAGATGCGGACGGTGGGCACCTCGATGCTCGCGTCCGCGGGCGTCATCGGGATCATCGCGGGCATCGCCGCGCAGTCGACGCTCGGCAACCTCTTCGCGGGGCTGCAGATCGCCTTCGGCGACCTGGTGCGCATCGGCGACACGGTCGTCGTCGAGGGCGAGTGGGGGACGGTCGAGGAGATCACGCTGACGTTCCTGACCGTGAAGACCTGGGACGAGCGCCGCATCACCATCCCCGTGTCGTACTTCACCAGCCAGCCGTTCGAGAACTGGTCGCGCGGCGGGTCCGAGCTGACCGGCACGGTCTACTTCCACCTGGACCACTCCACGCCGGTGCGCGCGCTGCGCGAGCGGCTGCACGAGGTGCTGCTCGGGTGCGCGCACTGGGACGGGCGCGGCTGGAGCCTGGTGGTCACGGACACCACGCCGACCACGATGGAGGTGCGGGCGCTGGCCACCGCGCGGGACGCGGACGCGCTGTGGGACCTGCGCTGCATGGTGCGCGAGGAGCTGATCGGCTGGCTGCGGGAGAAGCACCCGTACGCGCTGCCGAAGGTGATGACGGCGCAGGCGCCGCGGGGCGGGGCCACCGCGCAGGCCCCGGGCGTCGGGCTGCCGTAGGGCGCGGACAGCGGCGCCGCCGCGGCCGTCAGGCGCTCTCCGCCCGTACGGTGTCCAGGGCCCGCCGCAGATCCTCGGGGTACTCCGAGGCGAACTCCACCCACCGGCCGTCCTCGGGGTGCTCGAAGCCCAGCCTGACGGCGTGCAGCCACTGCCGGTCCAGGCCGAGCCGCCGGGCGAGCACCGGGTCGGCGCCGTAGGTGAGGTCGCCGACGCACGGGTGCCGGTGGGCGGACATGTGCACGCGGATCTGGTGGGTGCGGCCGGTCTCCAGCTTGATGTCGAGCAGGCTGGCGGCGCGGAACGCCTCCACGAGGTCGTAGTGCGTGACGCTGGGCTTGCCGTCGGCGACGACGGCCCACTTGTAGTCGTGCACGGGGTGGCGGCCCACGGGCGCGTCGATGGTGCCGCTCAGCGGGTCGGGGTGGCCCTGGACCAGCGCGTGGTAGCGCTTGTCGACCGTGCGCTCCCGGAACTGCTGCTTCAGCAGCGTGTACGCGCGCTCCGACTTGGCCACCGCCATCAGCCCCGAGGTGCCGACGTCCAGCCGGTGCACCACCCCCTGCCGCTCGGCGGCGCCGGAGGTGGAGATGGCGTACCCCGAGGCGGCCAGGCCGCCGACGACCGTGGGCCCGCTCCAGCCGGGGCTGGGGTGGGCGGCGACGCCGACGGGCTTGTCCACGACGACCACGTGCTCGTCGTCGTAGACGACGGTCATCCCGGGCACCGGCTCGGCGACGACCCGCACCGGTGCGGCGGGCGCCGGCATCTCGACCTCCAGCCATGCCCCGGCCGTCACCCGGTCCGACTTCCCCGCCTCCCGCCCGTCGACGAGGACCTTGCCGGCGCCGGCCAGTTCGGCGGCCTTGGTCCTGGAGAACCCGAACATCCGGGCGAGCGCGGCGTCGAGCCGCTCGCCTTCGAGGCCGTCGGGTACGGGCAGGGTGCGGATCTCGGGCACGGTACTCACCCGGGAAGTATCGCAGGCGCGTACGGGCGCCCCGGTCAGCCGCGGTGGACGGTGCCGTCGGGGTCGAGGCCGCGGAAGGACAGGACCACGATGAGGATGCCGCCGCAGACGATCGCGGAGTCCGCGAGGTTGAACACCGCGAAGTGCTCGGGGGCGATGAAGTCCACGACGTGGCCCTTGAAGAAGCCCGGGGAGCGGAAGAGGCGGTCGGTGAGGTTGCCGAGCGGGCCGCCGAGCAGCAGGCCGAGGGCGATGGCCCAGGGCAGGCTGTAGAGCTTGCGCGCCAGCCGGGCGATCACGCCGATGACGATCACGGCGATCAGCGTGAAGATGACGGTCATCGACTCGCCGATGCCGAACGCCGCGCCCGCGTTGCGGACGACCTGGAAGCGCAGCAGGTCGCCGACCACCTCGACGGAGCGGTTGTCCGGCTCCAGTTCGGCGACCACGATCAGCTTCGTGACGAGGTCGAGGGCGTAGACGAGGGCGGCGACGCCGAGGAGCACGCCGATGCGCCGGGGGCCGCGCGGCGCCGCTTGTGCCGCGCCGCCTTCGGCCTCTCCGGGCCTCGCCTTGCCGTCCGTGTCGGTCTGGGAGGCGCTGCCGGCCGGGGCGGCCCGGTCGGCCGGGTCAGCCGGGTCGGTGGGGCCGTCGGCCACGGCCTTCTCGTCCGCCGCGGAGGCGCCCTCGTCCTGCCCGCGGGGCTCCGTGGCGTCCCCGCTGATCCGCTCCGCCTCTGTCACGTGTGCCCTCCGGTGCGCTGACTGGGGTCGAGCGTACGACACACCCGTACGAGCCGTCGCACCACAGCCCGTAACCGCCGCCCACCGGCCCCGTCAGCGCCTCCGGCGACCCCTCAGCGGCGCTCCTGCCGCTGCTTGCACTCCACGCACAGGGTGGCCCGCGGGAACGCCTGCATGCGGGCCTTGCCGATCGGCTTGCCGCAGGACTCGCAGCGCCCGTACGTCCCGTCGTCGAGCCGTACGAGGGCGCGCTCGGTCTGCACCAGCCGCTCCCGGGCGCCCGCGGCGAGCGCCATCTCGTGCTCGCGCGAGATGTTCTTCGTCCCCGTGTCGGCCTGGTCGTCCCCGGCGCCGCCGCCGGAGTCGCGCATCAGGCCGCTGACGGCCTCCTCGGAGGCGCGGATCTCCGAGCGCAGGCTCGCGACCTCGTCCAGCAGGCCCTGCCGGGCCTCCGCGACCTCCTCGGGAGTCCAGGGGTCCTCCCCCGGACGCACGGCCAGCTCGCCCGGCTCGGCCGGAGCTGCCGTCCCGCCCGCCGCCTCGGCCACCGGGGCCTCCACCACCTGCGTCTTCTTTGCGACCACCGTCTTGGCTCCCGTCTTCTTCCCAGGAGACGTCCTGGCGGACGTCTTCTTGGCCGCCGCCTTCTGCACCGGCTTCCGCGCCGGGGCGGCGGCCCGTGCCGCGGTTTTCCTCGCGGGCTCGGTCCGTGCGGCCGGTGCCTTCCCGGCCGCGGCCTTCTTCGCGGGCGGCGACTTCTTCGCGGGGGCGGCGCCACCGGCCGCCCCCGCGGTCGCCGCCGTCTTCTTCCCCGCCGCCTTCTTCCCCGTCTTCTTCGTGGCCTGCTTCTTCGTGGCCTTCTTCGTGGCCTTCTTCGCGGCCGCCTTCGTGGCGGCCTTCGCGGCCGTCTTCGTGGCCGCCTTCGTGGCCTGCTTGGCGGCCTTCTTCGTGGCCTGCTTCCGCGGGGCCTGCTTCTTCGCCGCCCGCTCCCCCGCGGCCTTCGCCGGGGCCCGGCCCGCGGCGGCCTTCTTCGCCGGCGCCTTCTTCGCCGTCTTCTTCGCCGCCTTCGCCGTGGTCTTCTTCGCTGTGGACTTCTCCGCCGCCGGCGCGGTCTTCTTCGCAACCATGGCCGGGACCCCTTCACATATTGTGATCTTGTTCGCGAACGGTGCCGGAACGATAAATCGACACTGGGTCCGCGGCAACAGGGCACGCCATGGCTGACCGGTCTCAAAACGTTGTGCCCAGCCCCGCGCCGGGTAATCCCGGGCTTCCGCTCGCCCGTGCGGTTTGCCGGGGCTGGGCCGAACGGCCCAGCGCCGGCCGCCGCGGAAACCCTGTCGGCGGCGCACGGCCCGTGGCCGTACACTGTCGGCAGCGACAGGCGTGGATGGGGACGAGTACCTCCGTACGCAGCCGAGGAGCGACCCGGGGACGGTGTGAGCCCGGGCGGCGTGCGCGGAGCGAAGATCACCCCGGAGCCGCCGGAGGAAAGCCCCCGGGCGAGTAGAACCGGCAGCGCTGCCCCAATGAGGGGGCGGTGGGCGTGCGGCGCGCGCTCCGCCGCCAAGGAGGGTGGTACCGCGGGAGCCCCGGCTCTCGTCCCTCCGGTTCGGCCGTCAGCACGCCAGCCGGAGGAAGAGTCCCCGATGACCACGCCCCTGTACCGCCCGGTACCCGCCCAGGTCGACCTGCCCGCCCTCGAACACGCCGTGCTCGACTTCTGGCGCGAGCAGAAGGTCTTCGCCCGCTCCCTGGAGCAGTCCGAGGGCCGGCCCGAGTGGGTCTTCTACGAGGGCCCGCCCACCGCGAACGGCATGCCGGGCGCGCACCACATCGAGGCGCGCGTCTTCAAGGACGTCTTCCCGCGCTTTCGCACCATGCGCGGCTACCACGTGGCCCGCAAGGCCGGCTGGGACTGCCACGGGCTGCCGGTGGAGCTGGCCGTGGAGAAGGAGCTGGGCTTCAACGGCAAGCAGGACATCGAGGCGTACGGCATCGCCGCGTTCAACGACAAGTGCCGCGCCTCGGTCCAGCGGCACACGGACGCCTTCGCCGAGCTGACCGAGCGGATGGGCTACTGGGTCGACCTGGACGACGCGTACTGGACGATGAACTCCGAGTACGTGGAGTCCGTCTGGTGGTCCCTGAAGCAGATCTACGACAAGGGCCTGCTCGTCCAGGACTACCGCGTCTCCCCCTGGTGCCCGCGCTGCGGCACCGGCCTGTCCGACCACGAGCTGGCGCAGGGGTACGAGACCGTGGTCGACCCCTCGGTCTACGTCCGCTTCCCCCTCACCTCCGGCCCGCTGGCCGGCGAGGCGGCGCTGGTCATCTGGACCACCACGCCGTTCTCGCTGACCGCCAACTTCGCCGTCGCCGCCCACCCGGACGTCACCTACGTCGTCGCCACCGACGGCACCGAGAAGGTCGTCGTCGCCGAGCCGCTGGTCGGCAAGGCGCTGGGCGAGGGCTGGGAGACCACCGGGCAGTCGTTCACCGGCGCCGAGATGGAGCGCTGGACGTACCGGCCGCCCTTCGGCCTCGTCGACCTCTCCGACGCGCACTACGTCGTCAACGCCGACTACGTCACCACCGAGGACGGCACCGGCCTGGTCCACCAGGCCCCGTTCGGCGAGGACGACTTCAAGGTCTCCCGGCAGTACGGCATCGAGGTCGAGGTCCCGGTACGCGCGGACGGCACCTTCGGCGAGGGCCTGCCGCTCGTCGGCGGCCAGTTCTTCAAGAAGGCCGACGAGACGCTGGTCGCCGACCTCGACGCGCGCGGCCTGCTCTTCCGCCACGAGCCGTACGAGCACAGCTACCCGCACTGCTGGCGCTGCCACACGCCGCTGCTCTACTACCCGCAGCCGTCCTGGTACATCCGCACCACCCGCGTCAAGGACGCCCTGCTGAGCGAGAACGAGCGGACCAACTGGCACCCGGACTCCGTCAAGCACGGCCGCTACGGCGACTGGCTGAACAACAACATCGACTGGGCCCTGTCCCGCAACCGCTACTGGGGCACCCCGCTGCCCGTCTGGCGCTGCGCCGAGGACCACCTCACCTGCGTCGGGTCGCTGGCCGAGCTGACCGAGCTGACCGGCACCGACCAGTCGTCCCTGGACCCCCACCGCCCGTACATCGACGAGGTCACCTTCCCCTGCACCGCCGACGGCTGCGCGCTGCGCGCGGAGCGGGTGCCCGAGGTCATCGACGCCTGGTACGACTCCGGCTCGATGCCCTTCGCCCAGTGGGGGTACCCGTACAAGAACAAGGACGTCTTCGAGACCCGCTACCCCGCGCAGTTCATCTGCGAGGCCATCGACCAGACCCGCGGCTGGTTCTACACGCTGATGGCCGTCGGCACGCTCGTCTTCGACAAGTCCTCCTACGAGAACGTGGTCTGCCTCGGGCACATCCTCGCCGAGGACGGCCGCAAGATGTCCAAGCACCTGGGCAACATCCTGGAGCCCATCCCGCTCATGGACCGGCACGGCGCCGACGCGGTGCGGTGGTTCATGGCCGCCGGCGGCTCGCCATGGGCGGCCCGCCGGGTCGGCCACGGGACGATCCAGGAGGTCGTGCGCAAGACCCTGCTGACGTACTGGAACACGGTGTCGTTCCAGGCGCTGTACGCCCGCACCGCCGGCTGGGCGCCCTCGGCGGCCGACCCGGCGCCCGCGGACCGGCCGCTGCTGGACCGCTGGCTGCTCGGCGAGCTGGCCGCGCTGACGACCCGGGTGACGGACGCCCTCGACGGCTACGACACCCAGCGCGCCGGCAAGCTGCTGTCCGCCTTCGTCGACGACCTGTCGAACTGGTACGTGCGCCGCTCCCGGCGGCGCTTCTGGCAGGGCGACAAGGCGGCGCTGCGCACGCTCCACGACGTGCTGGAGACCGTGACGCGGCTGCTGGCCCCGGTGGTCCCGTTCATCACCGAGCGCGTCTGGCAGGACCTGGTGGTGCCCGTCGTGCCCGACGCCCCGGCCTCGGTGCACCTGGCGGCCTGGCCGGAGCCGGCCGGGTCGGGCCCGGCGGCGTTCGACCCGGAGCTGTCGCGGCAGATGCAGCTCGTACGGCGCCTGGTGGAGCTCGGCCGGGCCTCGCGGGCGGAGTCCGGCGTGAAGACCCGCCAGCCGCTGTCGCGGGCGCTGGTGGCCGCCGCGGGCTTCGCGACGCTGCCGGACGAACTGCGCGCGCAGATCGCCGAGGAGCTGAACGTCACGACGCTGGCGACCCTCTCCGAGGCCACCGGCGGCACGGCCGGCGGCTCGCTGGTGGACACCACCGCGAAGGCCAACTTCCGCGCGCTGGGCAAGCGGTTCGGCAAGCGGGTGCAGGACGTGGCGAGGGCCGTCGCGGCGGCGGACGCGGCGGCCCTGTCGGCCGCGCTGCGCGACCGCGGCAGCGCGACGGTGGAGGTCGGCGGGGAGACCCTGGCGCTCTCCCCGGAGGAGGTCATCATCACGGAGACCCCGCGGGAGGGCTGGTCGGTGGCCTCCGACGCGGGCGCGACGGTGGCGCTGGACCTGGAGATCACGCCGGAGCTGCGCCGCGCGGGCCTGGCCCGGGACGTGATCCGGCTGGTCCAGGACGCGCGGAAGAACTCCGGCCTGGACGTCGCGGACCGGATCCGGCTGCGCTGGTCCACGACCGACGCCGAGGTCCGCCAGGCGCTCACGGACCACGCCGGGCTGATCGCGGAGGAGGTCCTCGCGACGGACTTCGCCGCGGGCGGGACGGCCGAGGCCGAGGGCTACGGCGAGCCGTTCACGGACGAGCCGCTGTCCCTGACGTTCCGGCTCGTACGGGCCTGACCCCGCCCCGCAAAGACGGCGCCCGCCCCCGTGAGACAGGGGCGGGCGCCGTTCCCGTTCCGCACCCGCGCCGCGGGGGCTCCGGCTCCGTAGCGGGGGCACGCACAGGGCCGGGTCCCGCGGCGAGCGTTCCGCGGGACCCGGCCCAGTGCGATATGCCGACGGCCGTCAGGCCGTGCTCAGTTGTCGTCCTCGTCGATGAGGAAGCCGCGCATCGGCGACGGCGGCTGCTGCATCGGACCGCCCTGGGGGCGCACCGGCGCCATGGGCTGCGTCATGGCCGGGGACATCTGCTGCTGGCTGCCGTACGACGGGCCACCGGCCGGCGGCTGCCGGGTCGGCATGCCCTGCTGGCCTCCCATCGTGCCGCCGCCCATGCTCGGGGGGCCGCTCATGGCGCCGGCACCGGCCGGGGCCATGGAGGGCGCCGGCGCGGGCGCCGCCGCGGGCAGCGAGGCCGCCGCGGGCGTACGGGGCGGGGCGAGCGAGTCGTCCGCCTGGTTCTCCAACTGGCGGAGCTGGGACTCCAGGTACGACTTCAGCCGCGTGCGGTACTCGCGCTCGAAGCCGCGCAGGTCCTCGACCTTGCGCTCCAGCGTGGCGCGCGCGGACTCCAGGGAGCCCATCGCCACGCGGTGCTTCTCCTGCGCGTCCCGCTCCAGGGCGTCGGCCTTGGCACGCGCGTCGCGCTCCAGACCCTCGGCGCGGCTGCGGGCCTCACCGACGATCTTGTTGGCCTCGGCGCGGGCCTCGGCGATCGCCTGGTCGGCGGTCTGCTGGGCCAGCGACAGCACCCGGGCGGCGCTGTCGCCGCCGACGGGACCGCCCTGCTGCGGGCCGGGGCCGCCGTGCTGCTGCGGGGGGCCGCCGACGTGCTGCTGCGGCGGGCCGCCCAGGTGCTGCTGCGGGGGACCGCCGTGCGGGCCGGGGCCGTGCGGGCCGTGACCGGGGCCGCCGGGGCCGGGACCCATCGGGCCGGGGCCGTGCGGGCCGTGACCGGGACCACCGGGGCCGCCGGGACCACCCGGACCGCCGGGGCCCATGCCGCCGGGACCTGCGGGCAGCTGGGGTGCGCCGGAAGGCAACTGAGGCGGACCGCCCTGCGGCGGGCCCATCTGCTGCGGCGGCACCGGCTGCGGGCCCGATATGGCGGCGGGCACCGGACCACCGTGTCCGGGGGGACCGGGGCGGTCCTGCGGGTCGGGGCCCTTGCGCATCCCCTGGTTCTGCGCGGCAGCCCGGGTCGCCGCGGCCAGCTTGGCCCGCAGGTCCTCGTTCTCGCGGAGCAGCCGGGTCAGTTCGGCCTCGACCTCGTCGAGGAACGCGTCGACTTCGTCCTCGTCGTAGCCCTCTCGGAGTCGGACGGTCGTGAACTGCTTGTTCCGCACGTCCTCGGGGGTCAGCGGCATTTCTTCACCTCAACGTAGTCATCGGCGACATCGGCATATCGACACTCTCCGCCCTGCTTCATCGTCACCTCGCTCCGCCCACCACGGTGAGCAGGATGTAGACGATGATCATCAGGACGAAGAAGGACAGGTCCAGCGCCACGCCCCCTAGACGCAGTGGCGGAATGAACCGCCGCAGGAGCTTGAGTGGTGGATCCGTGACCGTGTAGGCGCCCTCAAGCAACACCACCATGGGCTTGCCCGGCTCCCAGGAGCGGGCGAACATGAACACGTAGTCCATGATCAACCGGAAGATCAGCACGATCAGGAAAACGAACAGCGCGATGTAGATCACTTGAAGCGCGACGTCCATCTCGCTGTGGTCCTCTCCCCTTCGCGTTCCGGCCCCTTGGCCGCTCGCACAGTGTTGCTTGGCTCAGCTTTGGTTGAAGAACCCGCCCTCTGCGATGCGGGCCTTGTCCTCCGCTGTTACATCGACGTTAGCAGGCGACAACAGGAACACCTTCTGGGTCACGCGCTCGATGCTGCCGTGCAGGCCGAAGACGAGTCCAGCCGCAAAGTCGACAAGTCGCTTCGCGTCCGTGTCGTCCATCTCGGTCAAGTTCATGATCACAGGCGTACCCTCGCGGAAGTGTTCCCCGATGGTACGTGCCTCGTTGTACGTACGCGGGTGGAGCGTCGTGATCCGGTAAGGCTCCCGCTCGGACACGACTTTGGGCATGATCACCGGGGCGCTCTTCTCCAGGCTGGGACGGTCAGGTGTGATGGAAGACACGGGAGCGATTCGCCCCGAACGCCCCGATTCGGGCAGGAGTCCGGGTGAACGCCCCGCGGGCTCCCGGTCCATGGGCCGATCCCGCTGCGCCGGCGGCTGAGCGATCGCCCGGGGCGGCTCCTCCTGCTGGGGCGGCTGCGGAACCTGGTTGCGGTGGCGTCGCTCGGGCTCGGGCTCCGGCTCGAACTCGTCGTCGGGGTCGTACCCCGGGCCGTCGTACCCATCGTCCTCCACGAGGCCGAGGTAGACCGCCATCTTGCGCATTGCGCCGGCCATGCTCTACGCCCTCCGCTCTGCGGTGGATCGACCCTCGCAGGTGACGTGATCCACACTGCCCTGCCTGAATTGACCGGGAATGAAGCTTATTTTCTACTGTCGTCCGACTCGCTTGGCGACGTTACCGGAGCTGAGGCCGGACTCCGAGTACCGCGGTGCCGACGCGTACGTGTGTCGCTCCTGCGGAAATTGCCTCCTCCAGGTCACCGCTCATCCCTGCCGAGACCATGGTTGCAGCCGGATGCGCCACGCGCAGGCGGGATGAGATTTCCATCAGCCGCTCGAACGCCGCCCGTTGCCGCCCCGCGTAGGCCCCGGCCAGCGGCGCGACCGTCATCACCCCGCTCAGCCGCAGCCCTTGGGCCGCCGCCACCGCGTCCGCCAGCGCCGGGACGTCAGCGGGCGCGACGCCGCCGCGGTCCGCCGTCGCACCGCTGCCGGAATCCTCGCCGGACACCGCTTCCTTGTCGAGGTCCCTGTCGAGGTCCCTGTCGAGCGCCACCTGCAGCAGACACCCCAGCTCGCAGCCCTCGCGCTCCGCCGCGGCGGCGAGCGCGGTGACCAGCCGCGGGCGGTCGACCGAGTGCACGTAGTCCGCGTAGCGCGCCACGGAGCGCGCCTTGTTGGTCTGCAACTGACCGACGAAGTGCCACGTGAGCAGCGCATCAGCGCCCCGCTCCGCACACCGGGCGGCCTTGCCGGCCGCCTCCTGGTCGCGGTTCTCGGCCACGTGCCGTACGCCCAGGTCCGCCAGCAGCAGCACGTCGCTCGCGGGATAGGTCTTGGTCACGACCACGAGCGTGACCTCCTCGCGCTTGCGGCCCGCCGCGGCGCACGCGCCGGCGATACGTTCCTCCACGCGGGCCAGGTTCGCCGCCAACTCGCCCCGGCGCTCCCCGTCCTCCGCCTCCGGCACCCCGCCGTCCCCCGCGAACTCGGCCATCATTCCCCGTCCAGCCAGACGTATCCCGCGTGCCGGCCCGTGGCACCCTCGCGCCGGTACGAGAAGTGGTCCCCGGACTCCAGCGTGCACACCTCCGACACTGTGATCATTCCCACACCCAGCGCTTCCAACTGCGCGACCACACCCGCACGGATGTCCAGTGCCGGCGTCCCCCAACTCGTCGTCGCCCGCGCCGCCGGCACCTGCCCCGCGGCCTCCTCGCGCAGCGCCGCGGGGACCTCGTAGCAGCGGCCGCAGACGGCCGGGCCGAGGTGGGCGACGATCCGCGCCGGGTCGGCGCCCAGCCCGGCCATCGCCTCGACCGCGGCCCCGGCCACCCCGGCGACCATCCCGGGCCGCCCGGCGTGCGCGGCGCCCGCCACCCCGGCGGCGGGGTCGGCGAGGAGCAGCGGCACGCAGTCGGCGCCGCGGGCGGCGAGCGGCACGCCGCGGGCGCGGGTGACGACGGCGTCCACGGCGGGCGGGGGCGCGTCGCCCCAGGGCCCGTCCACGACCGCCACGTCGCGCCCGTGCACCTGGTGCATCCACACGACCCGCGCGGGCTCCACGCCGAGCGAGCGGGCGGCGCGCTCGCGGTTGACCGCCACCGCCTCTGCCTTGTCCGCGCCCGCGGCGCCGCCGAGGTTCAGCTCCGCGTACGGAGCGGCGCTCACGCCGCCCCACCGGTCGGTGAAGGCGAAGTGAGCGCCGCCTGTCGTATATGTCTGCCCTATCACGGGTCGTACGCTACGCGATCAGCCGGTCGGCTACTTGAGGAAGTCCGGCACGTCCAGCTCCTCGGCCTCGCTGTCCTGGTACGGCCGGGCCGCCGGCACCTGCGGCGTGGCGGGCGACGGCACGGGCGCCGGGGTGCCGTCGTCCGCGCCGTCGCCGGAGAGGGAGCCGAGGCCGCTGAACGCGGGCCGCTCCGGCTCCGCGGACCGGGAGAGCGCGGTGTCCACGGCCGGCTCGGCCGGGGACTCGTCGCGCCCGCTGTACGAGCCGAGGACCTTGTCCCGGTTCTTCGAGGGCAGTTGGCCGCCGTCGAAGCCGGCGGCGATGACCGTGACGCGCACCTCGTCGCCGAGGGCGTCGTCGATCACCGCGCCGAAGATGATGTTCGCCTCCGGGTGGGCCGCCTCGCTGACGAGCTGGGCGGCCTCGTTGATCTCGAAGAGGCCGAGGTCCGAGCCGCCGGAGATGGACAGCAGCACGCCGCGGGCGCCGTCGATGGACGCCTCCAGCAGCGGCGAGGAGATCGCCATCTCGGCCGCGGCCACCGCGCGGTCGTCCCCGCGCGCCGAGCCGATGCCCATGAGCGCGGAACCCGCCTCCGACATCACGGACTTGACGTCAGCGAAGTCCAGGTTGATCAGGCCCGGGGTGGTGATCAGGTCGGTGATGCCCTGGACACCGGAGAGCAGCACCTGGTCCGCGGAGCGGAAGGCGTCGAGCACGCTCACCTGGCGGTCGGAGATCGAGAGCAGCCGGTCGTTCGGGATCACGATGAGGGTGTCGACCTCGTCGCGCAGCGCGGCGATGCCGTCCTCGGCCTGGTTCGCGCGGCGCCGCCCCTCGAAGGTGAACGGGCGGGTCACGACGCCGATGGTGAGCGCGCCCAGCGAGCGGGCGATGTTCGCCACCACGGGCGCGCCGCCGGTGCCGGTGCCGCCGCCCTCGCCGGCCGTGACGAAGACCATGTCGGCGCCCTTCAGCACCTCCTCGATCTCCTCCCGGTGGTCCTCGGCGGCTTTGCGGCCGACATCCGGGTTGGCGCCCGCGCCGAGTCCGCGGGTCAGCTCGCGACCGACGTCGAGCTTGACGTCCGCGTCGCTCATCAGCAGTGCCTGCGCGTCGGTGTTGATCGCGATGAACTCGACGCCCTTGAGACCGACCTCGATCATCCTGTTGATGGCGTTGACGCCACCGCCGCCGATACCGACGACCTTGATGACCGCGAGGTAGTTCTGTGGTGCTGCCACGTCGAAGGCCTCTCGCCTCGAGTTACGTCTGCCGTTTGTGGGGGTCCCCGAACGCCGGTCGAACCCTAAGCGTGAAGTTTAGGGTTCCCGCAGCATCCCGTACCTGGACTCTTGGAACGAGACACTAAGTCGACAAGGCTTCCGCGTTCAATGAACACGCCGAACCTCCCGTTTTTCTTTTCACCCTATGTGATCAGGCGTTGCGGCCCCGCACGGGGGGTCTGAACTGCGCATATGTGCGTCAACTCGACGACACCGCGGGGGCGCTGGGAACGCTCACGTCGAAGTACCGCGCATCGCGCTCCGCTTTCATCACCGCCGCGAGGGCCTTCGACTTCGCCGCGCCGCGCTCCGCGCTGCCCCACAGGACCGTACGCCCGCCGGTCAGCTCCAGGGTGACGGAGTCATATGAACGCACAAGGACGGTACGGGTGTCGCGGCGCACGCTCTCGGAGAGCGCGCCCGCGACCCGTACCGCGCTCTCCCGCAGCCGCTGCCGGCCGAAGCGGTCCAGGCTCGGTGACTCCGCCACCTGCATCTCCACTATCGGCACGTTCCGGGGCGGCGTGCGGACCGTGGCGAACCGCACGCCGCCGTCGTCCACTTCCACGAACGACTCCCCCTCGCGCAACAGCACCGCGGGCTGCCGCTCGGTGACCCGCACCTCGATCCGGTGCGGCCAGGTGCGGTCCACGTCGACGGTGTCGATACGCGGCAACTCCGCCGCCAGCCGCGCCTCGACGGCGTCCGGGTCGACGGTGGCCATCGGCACGTCCTCGGAGATCCGGGCGGCGTCCAGCACCTCCTCGGCGCCGAGCACGTCCGTGCCGGAGACCGTCACCTGCTCCACCCGCAGCCAGTGCGAGCCGTACAGGGCCCAGCCGGAGAACCCGCCGAGCACGACCACCGTGAGCAGCACGGAGATCAGCACCCGGCGGCCCGGCAGCCGCAGCCGCCGGCCCCGGTCCCCGCCCGGCCGCCGGCCGCCGGGCGGGCTGCCCGGTCCGGCGCCGCCGCCGCGCTCCTCGCGGCCGGCCGCCGCCTTCTCGCGGACCGCTCCGGCCATCCCGTACCCCCTGCCTGGTGTGGTGAGACCGACCGCCCTATGATCCCCGCCGGCCCTCCACGGCCTGGTACACCATGCCGACGAGGAGTTCGTCGGCATCCCTCCGGCCGAACTCCGCGGCGGCCCAGGACATCTCGTGCAGCCGCTGGCGGTTGGTGAGGACGGGCAGCACCTCCCGGCGCACCCAATCCGCCGTCAGCTCCGCGTCGTCGACGAGCAGCCCGCCGCCCGCCTTGACGACCGGCTGGGCGTTGAGCCGCTGCTCGCCGTTGCCGATGGGCAGCGGGACGTACGCGGCCGGGAGCCCGACCGCGGACAGTTCCGCGACCGTCATCGCGCCGGCGCGGCAGAGCATCATGTCGGCGGCGGCGTAGGCGAGATCCATGCGGTCCACGTACGGCACCGGAACGTACGCCGGCATGCCGGGCATATTGTCGACCTGCGGCAGTTCGTTCTTCGGCCCGACGACGTGCAGGATCTGCACGCCGGAGCGCTGCAGGTGCGGCGCCACCGACTCGACGACCTCGTTCAGCCGCCGGGCGCCCTGCGAGCCACCGGAGACCAGCAGCGTCGGCAGGTTGGGGTTGAGCCCGAACGCGGCGCACGCCTCGGGGTGTGCCGCGCCGCGGTCCAGGGTGGCGATGGAGCGGCGCAGCGGGATGCCGATGTAGTTCGCGTGCCGCAGCTTGCTGTCGGGCGTGGAGACGGCGACGAACTTCGTGTAGCGCGAGCCGATCTTGTTGGCAAGCCCGGGGCGGGCGTTGGCCTCGTGCACCACGATCGGCACGCCGCGGCGCTTGGCCGCGAGGTATCCGGGCAGGGCGACGTAGCCGCCGAAGCCGACCACGCAGTCGGCCTTCGTACGCTCCAGCACCTCCTCGGCGGCCTTGATGGTCCCGCGCAGCCGTCCGGGGACGGTGATCAGCTCGGGCGTGGGCTTGCGCGGCAGGGGGACCGCGGGGATCAGCGCCAGTTCGTAGCCGCGCTCCGGGACCAGCCTGGTCTCCAGGCCGCGCTCGGTACCGAGCGCCGTGATGCCCACCGTCGGGTCCTGCCTGCGCAGGGCGTCGGCGAGGGCGAGCGCGGGCTCGATGTGGCCGGCGGTCCCCCCACCGGCGAGTACGACATGCACCGAATTTCACCGCTCTCCGCGACGGCCGCCCGCCGGCGGTCCGTCACCTTGTTTTCCTGGCTGTCGTGGCTCTGTTGGCCGTGTTGGCCGTGCTCTCCGGCCTGTTTCCGGCGAGCACTCTTCTAGCAGACTGCAGCACCCCCGCGGGCCGCATGGCCAGCGCCGCCCGCGCCGCCGGTTCCTCGCGCGCGAACGCGATCAGCAACCCCACGGCGAACATCGCCGGCAGCAGGGCGGACCCTCCGTAGGAGAACAGCGGGAGCGGGACGCCGGCGATGGGCAGCAACCCCAGGACCGCGCCGATGTTGATCACGACCTGCGCCATGATCCAGGCGGTCACGCCCCCCGCGGCATACCTTACGAAGGCGTCCTCCGTACGTCCGGCCACGCGGATACCCGCATAGCCTAGAGCCGCGAAGAGTGCCAGCACCGACAGCGTCCCCGCCAGGCCGAGTTCCTCCCCGGTCACGGCGAAGATGAAGTCGGTGTGCGGTTCCGGGAGTTCGCCCCATTTTTCCATACTCGCACCGAGCCCCGAGCCGAACCAGCCGCCGGAGGCGAGGGCGTAGATGCCGTGCAGGCCCTGCCAGCAGACGTCCCCGGGGCCCGGTTCCGTGGCGCCGATGCAGCGCAGCCGGTCCATGCGGTGCGGGCTGGAGGTGAACAGCACGACGGTCAGCGTCGCGGCGACCGCGATGACGGTGGCGAACAGCCGGGTCGGGGCGCCGGCCACCCACAGCAGGCCCAGCAGGATCGCGCCGAGGATCATCGCGGTGCCCATGTCGCCGCCGAGCATGATGAGGCCGAGCAGCAGCAGCGCGGCGGGCACCAGCGGCACCAGCATGTGCTTCCACTGGGTGAGCAGCTTCTTGTCCTGTTTACGCGCCAGCAGGTCGGCACCCCACATCACCAGCGCCAGCTTGCCGAACTCGCTGGGCTGCAACTGGAACGGGCCGCCGAAGTTCAGCCAGTTGGTGTTGCCGTTGACCGAATGCCCTATCCCGGGCACCTGCACCAGGGCCATCAGGAACAGCGAGACCGCCAGTATCGGGTACGCGAGCGCGCGGTGCAGCCGGATCGGCATCCGGGAGGCGGCGAGCAGCAGGACGGTGCCGAGGGCGGCGGCGACGAGTTGCTTGCGGAAGTAGTACGTGGACGCCAGGCCGCTGTTGAGCGCCTCGATCTGGGAGGCGGAGAAGACCATCACGAGGCCCAGCACGGTGATCAGCAGACTGCCGCCGAGCAGCAGGTAGTACGCGGTCAGCGGCCGGTCCCAAGCCCGGCGTACGCGGCGCGCGAGCCGGCGCACTCCGTCCGGGCCCGCGCCCGGGCGGCGGGCCGGACGTTCCGCGGTGCCGGTACGGGACCGGGCGCGGGCCGACCGCGGCGGGGGCTTCGACGCCGTACCGCGCGCGGCGGCCGGTCGCCGCGCGCGCCGCTCCTGGTCCGCTCTGCTCATCCGCCGTCTCCTCGGTGGCACCGCACTCCGCCCATGGGCAACGAGGTTGCCACGCCGGCGCCCCGCCCGGGGGCACGACGCGACGGTGCGCCGGTCACATCGGGGCGCCGGGCGCCCCCGGCCCGTCGTCGGCCACCCGCCCGCGGGCGGCAGGACCGAGTCCGGGGGCAGGCCCTAAGCCCGGCCGGAGGCCAGGTCGTTCACCGCGGCGGCGAAGGCGTCGCCGCGCACGTTGTAGTTCGTGAACATGTCCATCGACGCGCAGGCCGGCGCCAGCAGCACGGTGTCGCCCTCCCGGGCCAGCCGCGCCGCCGCGGCGACGGCCGCGGCCATCGCCCCGGAGTCGGTCCTGTCGAGGTCCACCACCGGCACCTCCGGCGCGTGCTTCGCCAGCGCACCGGCGATCAGCGCCCGGTCCCGGCCGAGCAGTACCGCGCCGCGCAGCCGCTTCGCCGCGCCCGCGACGAGGTCGTCGAAGGTGGCGCCCTTGGCCAGCCCGCCGGCGATCCACACGATGCCGTCGTACGCGGCCAGGGAGGCTTCGGCGGCGTGGGTGTTGGTGGCCTTGGAGTCGTCCACGTAGGTCACGCCGCCGACATCGGCGACGTGTGCGATGCGGTGCGGCTCGGGCCGGAAGGCGCGCAGCCCCTCGCGTACGGCCGCGGGTTCGACGCCGTACGCCCGCGCGAGGGCCGCGGCGGCAAGCGCGTTGGCGACGTTGTGCGGGGCGGGCGGCCGGACGTCGGTGACGGCGGCCAGTTCCTGCGCCGCGCGCTGCGGGTCCGGCACGAACGCCCGGTCCACCAGCAGCCCGTCGACGACGCCTAGCTGCCCGGGGGCGGGGGCGCCGAGGGTGAACCCGACCGCGCGGCAGCCCTCCTCGACGTCGGCCGCGCGCACCAGTTCCTCGGTGACCGGGTCGGCGGCGTTGTAGACGCACGCCACCCGGTTGCCCGCGTACACACGGCCCTTGTCGGCCGCGTACGCCTCCATGGAGCCGTGCCAGTCGAGGTGGTCGGGCGCGAGGTTGAGGACGGCGGCGGAGTGGGCGCGCACCGACGGCGCCCAGTGAAGCTGGTAGCTGGACAGCTCGACGGCGAGCACGTCGAGGTCCGCGTACGGGCCGTGGCCGGTGACGACGTCGACCAGCGGGACGCCGATGTTGCCGACGGCGGCGGTGCGCAGCCCGGCGGCCTCGAGCATGGCGGCGAGCATTTTCACCGCGGTGGTCTTGCCGTTGGTGCCGGTGATCGCCAGCCAGTCGGCGGGCGGCCGGCCCGCCGGCGACGGGCCGCGCAGCCGCCAGGCCAGCTCCACGTCGCCCCAGACGGGCACGCCGGCCGCCGCCGCGGCGGCGAACAGCGGGGCGGAGGGCTTCCAGCCGGGCGTGGTGACCACCAGGTCGGTGCCCTCGGGCAGGGTGTCGCCGTCACCGAGGCGTACGGTCACGCCCAGCGGTGTCAGCTCCGCGGCCTGCGCCCGGGCCCGCTCGTGGTCGGCGCCGTCGACGACGGTCACCCGCGCGCCGAGCCGGTGCAGCGCGCGGGCGGCGGGGCCGCCGCTGACCCCGAGCCCCGCGACGGTCACGGCCCTGCCGTCGAACTCGCTCACGCCGGCTCCCCGTACGCCCGCGGGCCGCTCACCGGGCCGCCCAGCCCGCGTAGAAGATGCCCAGGCCGACGATCACACACATGCCCTGGATGATCCAGAATCTGACCACCACGAGCACTTCGCTCCAGCCTTTGAGCTCGAAATGGTGTTGGAGTGGCGCCATTCTGAAGACCCGTTTACCGGTCATCCGGAACGACCCGACCTGGATCACCACGGAGAGGGTGATGAGGACGAACAGGCCGCCGAGGATGGCGAGGAGCAGCTCGGTGCGGGAGGCGATGGCCAGGCCCGCGAGCGCGCCGCCGAGAGCCAGCGAGCCGGTGTCGCCCATGAAGATCTTCGCGGGCGAGGTGTTCCACCACAGGAAGCCGAAGCAGGCGCCCATCAGCGCGGAGGCGACGACCGCGAGGTCGAGCGGGTCGCGTACGTCGTAGCAGGCGCCGGGGTTGGTCAGGACGTCCGCGTTGATGCAGGACTCCTGGTACTGCCAGACGCCGATGAAGACGTACGCGCCGAAGACCATCACCGAGGCGCCGGTGGCCAGGCCGTCGAGCCCGTCGGTGAGGTTCACGCCGTTCGACATCGCCAGGATCATGAACAGCGCCCAGAGGACGAAGAGCACCGGGCCGATCGACCAGCCGAAGTCCTGGGTGAAGGAGAGCTTCGTGGACGCGGGGGTCAGCTCGCGGGCGTCCTCGAAGTTCAGCGAGAGCACCGCGAAGGCGATGCCCACGGTGAACTGGCCGAGCATCTTCGCCTTGGCCCGCAGGCCCAGGCTCCGCTGCTTGACGATCTTGATGTAGTCGTCGAGGAAGCCGACCAGGCCCAGGCCGGCCATGAGGAAGAGCACCAGCAGCCCGGAGTACGTGGGCGAGCTGCTGGTGGCGATCTTGGTGATCGCGTACGCGATGAGCGTGGCCAGGATGAACGCGACGCCGCCCATCGTCGGCGTGCCCCGCTTGCTGTGGTGCGCCTGGGGGCCGTCGTCGCGGATGAACTGCCCGTAGCCCCGGCGGGCCAGGAGCTTGATCAGCAGCGGGGTGCCGAGGAGGGAGAAGAACAGCCCGAGTGCCCCGGAGAAGAGGATCTGCCTCATCGGGCGGCGCCCTCCTCGAGCAGCGCTTCCGCCACGCGCCACAGTGCCTCGGATCTGGACGCCTTGACGAGCACGACATCTCCCGGCCGCAGCTCGCCGCGCATCAGGTCGACCGCCGCGTCGACGTCGGACACGTGCACCGACTCCTCACCCCACGAACCCTCGTTCTTCGCGCCCATGTCCAGCCAGGCGGCCTCCTGCCGGCCCACTGCCACGAGCTTGCTGATGCCCAGGCGGACGGCCAGCCGGCCCACGCCGTCGTGCTCGGCCATGGCGTGGTCGCCGAGCTCCGCCATCGCGCCCAGCACGGCGAACGTCCGTCCCCCCGGCGCCGTGCTGCCCCGACCCATGGCGGCGAGCGCGCGCAGCGCGGCCCGCGTGGACTCGGGGTTGGCGTTGTACGCGTCGTTGACGACCGTCACGCCGTCCGGCCGCCGCCTGACCTCCATGCGCCGGCCGGACAGCGCCTCGGCCACGGAGAGCGCCTCGGCGATCCGCGCCGGGGGCATGCCCAGCTCGTACGCGACGGCGGCGGCGGCAAGCGCGTTCGACACGTGGTGCTCACCGTACAGCCGCATGATCACACCGGCGCTGCCGGCGGGTGTGTGCAGGGTGAATTCCGGCCGCCCGTCATCGGTGAGACGGACGTCCGCGGCCCGTACGTCGGCCTCGGGCGCCTCGCCGTAGTAGACGGTGCGCGCCCGGGTACGGGACGCCATCGCGCGGACGAGGGGGTCGTCGGCGTTGAGCACCGCCACCCCGCCGTCGGCCCCCGGCGGCAGCGCCTCGACCAGCTCGCCCTTGGCCGCGGCGATCTGTTCCCGGCCGCCGAACTCGCCGATGTGCGCGGTGCCGACGTTGAGGACGAGCCCGATGCGCGGCGGCGTCACCTCGGCCAGCTCGCGGATGTGGCCGAGCCCGCGGGCGCCCATCTCCAGCAGCAGGTAGCGGGTGTCCGGGGCGGCCTGGAGGGCCGTGACGGGATGGCCGATCTCGTTGTTGAACGACCCGTGGGTGAAGACCGTCGGGCCGAGGCGCTGGAGCAGTTGGGCGAGCAGGTCCTTGGTGGACGTCTTGCCCGAGGAGCCGGTGAGCGCGATGAGCGCGGTGAGCGAGCCTTCGAGGCGGGCGACGACGTGCTTGGCCAGCGCGCTGAGCGCCGGGGGTACGGACCGGACCACCACGGTCGGCACGCCCTCGACGGGGCGGGTGCCCAGGACGCCGGTGGCGCCGGCGGCGACGGCGCGGGCGGCGAAGTCGTGCCCGTCGACGTGCTCGCCGGTGAACGCGGCGAAGAGGCTGCCCGGTTCGGCCTGCCGCGAGTCGATGACCACGGGGCGGGTGACCGGCGCCTGCGGGTCGGCCACGCCGTGCAGCTCGCCTCCGGTCAGGTCGGCCACCTCGGCGAGGCTGAGCGGAATCACCGGTCGCCTCCCGCGGGGTCGCCTCCGGCGGGGCCTGCGGAGCCGGGCGGGCCGGCGGACGGGCCACCGCGCGTCGGTGCGACTTCGGAGCCGGGTTCAGGGCCGGCGGTCCCCCAGCCCGCGGCCCCGCCGGCGAGGCGCCCGCGGATCGCCTCGCGCAGCTCGTCGCGGTCGTCGAAGGGGCGTACGACACCGGCCGTGTCCTGGCCCTGCTCGTGGCCCTTGCCGGCGACGAGCACCGTGTCGCCGGCGCCGGCGCGGGCCACCGCGATGGCGATGGCGCCCGCCCGGTCGGCCTCGACCAGCACGTCGCCGCGCTCGTAGACCGGCACCTCGGCGGCGCCCGCGAGCATCGCGGCGAGGATCGCGAGGGGGTCCTCGGAGCGGGGGTTGTCGGAGGTGAGCACCGCGGTGTCGGAGAGCCGGGCGGCGGCGGCGCCCATGGGGCCGCGCTTGTGCGGGTCGCGGTCGCCGCCGCAGCCGACGACGACGTGCAGCCGGTTGTCGGTGACCTTGCGCAGCGCGCGCAGCACGGACTCCAGCGCGTCGGGCTTGTGCGCGTAGTCGACGACGGCGAGGTAGCCCTGGCCCGCGTCGACCCGCTCCAGCCGGCCCGGCACGCCCGGCACGGCGGCCACGCCGGCGGCGGCGGTGACCGGGTCGACGCCGGCGGTGACGAGCGCGGCGATGGCGGCGAGGGTGTTGGAGACGTTGAACGTGCCGGGCAGCGGGGCCTCGGCGGGGACCGCGACGCGGCCGGGGCCGACCGCGGTGAAGGTGGAGCCGAGCACGCCGATCTCCACGTCCTCGGCGCGCCAGTCGGCGTCCGGGTGGCCCTCCGCGGAGTACGTGACGACCGGGTAACCGCCGCCGCCGTCGGGGGCCGCGGCCTCCTCGGCCAGGCGGGCCCCGTACTCGTCGTCGATGTTGACGACGCCCGCCCGCGACCTGGCCGGGGTGAAGAGCTGCGCCTTCGCCCGGAAGTAGTCCTCCATGTCGGTGTGGAAGTCCAGGTGCTCCGGGCTGAGGTTGGTGAAGACGGCGACGTCGAAGAGGACGCCGTCGACCCGGCCGAGGACCAGCGCGTGGCTGGAGACCTCCATCGCCACCGACGCCACACCGCGCTGCCGCATCACGGCGAACAGCGCCTGCAGGTCCGTCGCCTCCGGCGTGGTCCGCTCCGACTTCAGCCGCTCGTCGCCGATGCGCGTCTCGACGGTGCCGATGAGGCCGGTGAGCCCGGCGCCGGCCTTCTCGGCCGCGGCCCGCAGCCCGCCCTCGACGAGGTACGCGGTGGTGGTCTTGCCCGACGTGCCGGTGACCCCGAGCTGCAGCAGGTCCCGCCCGGGCTCGCCGTAGACCGCCGCGGCCAGCTCCCCCATCCGGCCCCGCGGATCGCCGACGACCAGCACCGGCAACCCGGTGCCCGCGGCCCGCTCCATGCCCGCCGGGTCGGTGAGCACCGCGGCGGCGCCGAGGTCGGCGGCCTGCGCGGCGAAGTCGGCGCCGTGCAGCCGGGCGCCGGGCAGCGCGGCGTAGACGTCGCCCGGGCGTACGGCCCGGGAGTCGTGCGTGATGCCGGTGACCGTGACGCCCCCGGCCTCGCCGGTGACACCGGTGCCCAGCCGGTCGGCCAGATCCGCGAGCGGTACGGGGTCGACCTCGGCGGGGCGGGGCGCCCCCGGATGGTTCGCCGGGGCGCCCGACGCTTCCTGGTGGGACTGATCGGGGTGGGGCACGGCGGGCAGCGTACCGGGCCCGCCTGCCGCCCTGCCAAGCGAGGGGGGCCGCGGTTCGCGGTTCCCCGGATCGTCCGTGATTGTGCTCACTGCGCAGGTCCGATCTTTCAGTGCTTATCCGTCGTCGGCCGCGCCGCCGCCGTCCGTGCCGTCCGTGCCCGCGCCGAACGTGACCGGCATCGGCGGCGCCTCGACCCCCGTCGGCGGCACCTGGAGCGTCTTGAGCGCGAACTCCATCACCTTCTTGTACACCGGGCCGCAGATCTGGCCGCCGAAGTAGCTGCCCTCGGTGGGGTTCTGGATCGCGCAGTACACGGTGACGCGCGGCGCGTCGGCGGGGGCGAAGCCCGCGAACGAGGCGGTGTAGCCGTTGTAGCGCCCCGTCTGCGGGTCCACCCTGTTGGAGGTGCCGGTCTTGCCGGCCGCGCGGTAGCCCGGGATACGGGCCTTCACGCCGGTGCCCTGGTCGTCGTCGACGACGGACTCCAGCATGCGCGAGAGGGTCCTGGCCGTCTTGCCGCTGATGACGCGGTCCTTGCGCGGCTCGGGCGCCGGGTCGAAGCGGCCGTCGGGGCCGCGGCTGCCGCGCACGAGGGTGGGCTCGATCCGTACGCCGCCGTTGGCGACGGTCGAGTACACGGAGGCCGCCTGCATGGCGTTGATGGACAGGCCCTGGCCGAACGGGATCGTGTACTGCTGCGCCGGGTCCCACTCGGCCGCGGGCTTCAGCAGGCCCGGGGTCTCGCCCGCGAAGCCGAGGCCGCTGGGCCGGCCGAGGCCGAAGTCGCGGAGGTAGGAGTGGAGGACCTTGTTGGCCTCCCGCTGGTTCTCCCCCAACTGCTCGACGGCGAGGATCGTGCCGATGTTGCTGGACTTGGCGAGCACGCCGTTGAGCGTGAGGTACCAGGTCGGGTGCTCGACGTCGTCGTGGAAGGCGTGGCCGCCGCGGGGCAGCACGTTCGGCACGGTGACGCGGGTCTCGGGGGTGGCGGCCTCCTCCTCCAGCACGGCGGCCATGGAGATGACCTTGTTGACGCTGCCGGGCTCGTAGGCGTCCTCCAGGGCCGGGTTGCCGAGGGTGCCCGGGGTGGCCCCTGACAGGTCGTTGGGGTCGAAGCCGGGGGCGTTGGCCATGGCCAGGATCTCGCCGGTCGCGGTGTCCTGCACGATGACGTAGCCGCGGTCGGCGTCGGAGGCGTCGACCTGCTTCTCGATGGCGCTCTGCGCCGCCCACTGGATGTCGCGGTCGAGGGTCAGCTCGATGTCGGAGCCGGGCTCCGCGGGGTTCTCCTCGGCGTCCGCGGTGGGGATGCGGCGGCCGGCGGACTGGGCGTAGACCAGCCTGCCGTCCTTGCCGGCGAGCAGCTTGTCGTGCTGCCGCTCGACGCCCCCGCCGCCCTCGCCCTCGGCGTTGACGAAGCCCAGTATCCCGGCGGCCAGGTCGCCGTTCGGATAGACGCGCTTCTTCTGCTCCTCCGCGAAGACCCCGCCGAGCACGTCCTGCCTGCCGCCCGCCGCCTCGCGTTCGGCCGACGCGGACTTCAGCTTCTTGATCTCGTCCCAGACCTGCGGCGTCTGCATCGACGCGAGCTTCACGTAGCGCGAGTCGGGCGTGGCGAGCTTGGCCTCCAGCTCGTCCGCGTCCGCCCGCAGCACGGGCGCCAGCACCTCGGCGGCCCGCCGGGGCGCGTCCTTGACGCCGGCCTGCTCGCGCGTGAAGAGGTACGGGTCGGCGGTGACGTCGTACGCGTCGACCGTGCTGGCCAGCTCGACGCCGTTGCGGTCGGTGATGACGCCCCGCTCGGCGCTGAGCGTCATCGGCACGTACCGGTTGACCTGGGCCTTCTCCGCGTACTCGCCGGCGTCCACGGCCTGGACCTGCAGCAGCCTGGCGGTGAAGACCAGCAGCAGGAGGGTCAGGCCGACGCTGACGAGGCGCAGCCGGGGGCGGGGCGAGGCGAGCCGGATGCGCGGGCCGCGGCCGGCGGCGGGGCGGCGTTGCGGCGCGGGGCGGGAGGACGCGCGGGTACGGGGCCGGGCGCCGGCGCCGCTCGCGGGGCGGGGCACGCGGCGGCGCGGGGGTCCTTCGCCGTCGCCTGGGGTGCTGCCGGAGCCGCGGGTCGTCACGGTGCCTCCTCGGCGGCGGGCGGGGGGAGCGAGGGGGACGCGGACGCCCCGGGGGCGGGGGGCGCGGGCGTCCCCGCGGTGGCGGCTTCCGCCGCCCTCGCCGCGTCCTCGGCCGCCTCCGCCCCGTGTGCCGCGCCCGCCCCTGCTGCCGCGGCTGCCTCTTCTGCTGCCTCTGCTTCTGCTGCCGCTTCTGCCTCTGCCGCTGCGGCTGCCGCCTCTGCTGCTGCCTCGTCGCGCTCAGCCTGCGGCTTCGGGTTCGCGGCGTCCGCCGGGCTCGGCGCCGGCGGCGGCGGACCGGTCGCCGTCCACGGCTCGCCCCGTACGCCGCCCTCCGGCGTCAGGAAGACCGGCGGCCCGCCCGGCACCATGCCCAGCTCCCGGGCCCGTTCCTCCAGCGCGTCCGGCGCCGCGTGCTCCTCCACCTCCTGGCGCAGCCGCTGCTCCTCGTCCGTCAGCCGCGTCGTCTCCTTCTTCAGGTTGCCCTCGCGGAACGAACCCTGGTTGACGGCCGCGTTGAGCAGCAGCAGCGCGAGCAGCCCCGCGCCCAGCAGCACCACGACGAGCAGCACGAACGGCGCGCGCGCCGCCGAGCTGCCGCCCAGCATCCGGGCGCCGCCCTCGCGCGGGAACGCGATCCTCGGCCGCCTCACGGCGCACCCGCTCCGCTCCGGCTCACACGTCCTCCCGGATCCGCTCCGCCGCCCGCAGCCGCGCGGGGGCGGCCCTGCGGTTCTCCGCGATCTCCTCCTCGCCGGGCAGCTCCGCACCGCGGGTGAGCAGCCGCAGCCGCGGCTGGTGGTGCTCCGGGACCACCGGCAGCCCGGGCGGCGCGGTGCTCGCGGCACCGGCCGCGAGCACCCGCTTGACGAGCCGGTCCTCCAGCGACTGGTACGCGAGCACGGCGATCCGCCCGCCGACGGCAAGCGCCCCGACGGCCGCGGGCACGGCCCGTTCGAGCACGGCGAGCTCGCCGTTGACCTCGATGCGCAGCGCCTGGAACGTACGCTTCGCGGGGTTGCCGCCGGTGCGCTTCGCGGCCTGCGGCAGCGCCTCGCGGATCACCTCGACCAGCCGCGCGCTGCGCGCGAACGGCTCCTTCTGCCGCTCCCGCACCACGGCCTCGACGATGCGCCGCGCCTGCTTCTCCTCGCCGTACGCGCGCAGGATGCGCACCAGCTCGCCGGGCGGGTACGTGTTCAGCACCTCGGCGGCGCTCGCGCCCCGGGACTGGTCCATCCGCATGTCCAGCGGCGCGTCCTGCGCGTACGCGAAGCCGCGCCCGGCCTCGTCCAGTTGCATGGACGACACGCCCAGGTCGAAGAGGACCCCCCGCACCGGCCCGACGTCCAGCTTCTCCAGCACGGCGGGCAGCTCGTCGTAGACCGCGTGTACCAGCGTCACCCGCCCGGTGTACGGAGCCAGCCGCCGGCCGGCCAGCTCCAGGGCCGCGGGGTCGCGGTCCAGCGCGACGAGCCGCAGCCCGGGGTGGGCGGCGAGCAGGGCCTCGCTGTGGCCGCCGAGGCCCAGCGTGCAGTCGACGGCCACCGCGCCCGGCGAGGACAGCGCCGGGGCCAGCAGTTCCGTGGTGCGGCGCAGCATGACGGGGACGTGGACAGCGGCGCGTGCGTCGTTCACGGTGCCGCCTCCTGTCCCGCCCGTTCGCCGAAGGGGAGCGGCCGCTGCGCCCTGCGCGGCGGCGCCGGCCGGGCCCGGAGCGGGCCGCCGGCCGCGGGTGCGGCGGGCGAACCGCAGGAAAGGGGGCGCCACGGCTCCCACTTCGCGTCACTTTAGCCCACTGCACCCCCCGGTCGGTCAAGCACCGAAGGCGCGCCCCGTCGCGGTGGCGGGCGGGCGCCGCGCGCGTTGCTCTCTGTGGGCTACCTCACCCGGGGCGGGCACCGGCGCCCCGGCCCGGATACCGTCGTAGGCATGACGCCCGCTGAGAGCACGTCGACCGGAAACAACGCCCTCGCCGCCACCGTCACCGACCGGCTCGTGACCGCCAACCGCGCGTACGCCGGCGGCTTCGCCGACCCCGGCATGGACGCCAGGCCCGTGCTGCGGGTGGCGGTGGTCGCCTGCATGGACGCCCGCCTGGACCTGCACGCCGCGCTCGGCCTGGAGCTGGGCGACTGCCACACCATCCGCAACGCCGGCGGCGTGGTCACCGACGACACCATCCGCTCGCTGACCATCAGCCAGCGCGCCCTGGGCACCCGCAGTGTGGTGCTGATCCACCACACCGACTGCGGCCTGCTCAGCATCACCGAGGAGTTCCGCTTCGAGCTGGAGGCCGAGGTCGGCCAGCGGCCGGCGTGGTCGGTGGAGTCGTTCCGCGACCTGGACCAGGACGTGCGCCAGTCCATCCGCCGGGTGGAGACCTCCCCGTTCCTGCTGCACACCGACGACGTGCGAGGCTTCGTGTTCGACGTGCGCACGGGACTGCTCCGCGAGGTGTCCGCGGAGCAAATCACGGCGGGCGACTGACGAAACCGGCATTCGGCAGCAAGAATGCGGGTGTGGTGGCTCCGTTGCGCGCCGGCCGTGCCGGCCGCGCGCGGGGCACCACGGTATCGGGGAGGGCCGGACCGCGACCGCGGCGCACGGCCCGTGCGACGGGCCGAGGAGGGCCGGTGACGACGTATGACGAGCGAGCGAGCCTCAGCGATCTGACCAGTACCGCGGACGATGTCCGGCGGTCGGTGGAGAGCGTGATCGAGGGCAAGCCCGAGGCGGTCAGGCTGTCGCTGACCGTCCTGCTCGCCGAGGGCCACCTCTTGATCGAGGACGTGCCGGGCGTCGGGAAGACCATGCTCGCCAAGGCGCTGGCGAAGTCGATCGACTGCTCCGTGCGCCGCATCCAGTTCACACCCGACCTGCTGCCCTCCGACATCACCGGCGTGAGCGTCTACGACCAGCAGAGCCGGGACTTCGAGTTCAAGCCCGGCGCGATCTTCGCCCAGATCGTCATCGGCGACGAGATCAACAGGGCCTCCCCCAAGACCCAGTCGGCGCTGCTGGAGTCGATGGAGGAGCGGCAGGTCACCATCGACACGCAGACGTACGAGCTGCCCGTCCCGTTCATGGTGGTCGCCACCCAGAACCCCATCGAGATGGAGGGTACGTACCCGCTGCCCGAGGCCCAGCGCGACCGCTTCATGGCCCGGCTGTCCATCGGCTACCCCAGCCCGGAGGCGGAGCTGGAGATGCTGGACGTGCACGGCGGGATCTCCCCGCTGGGCGACCTGCAGCCGGTCGCGCACGCCCACGACATCGTCAAGCTGATCGACGCGGTGCGTACGGTGCACGTCGCGGACTCCGTCCGGCGCTACGCGGTCGACCTGGTGACCTCCACCCGGCAGCACCCGGAGCTGCGGCTCGGCGCCTCGCCGCGGGCCACGCTGCACCTGCTGCGGGCGGCGAAGGCCGCCGCGGCGCTGGCGGGCCGGGAGTTCACGCTGCCCGACGACGTGCAGGCGCTGGCCGTGCACGTGCTCGCGCACCGGCTGCTGCCCACGGCGCAGGCCCAGCTCAACCGGCGGACCGCCGAGCAGATCGTCGCCGAGATCCTGCAGCAGGTGCCGGTGCCCGCCGCCGACGCGCGCCGGCCGCCGCCGCCGCAGATGCCACCCGCGTACGGCGGCGGCGCGCACAGCCCGGACGGCCGGCGGTTCTGATGGCCGGCCCGCCGCCGCCCGCCCCCGCCGTGCCGCCCGCGGACCCGGACGCCCGGGCCGGCGGGCTGCGTATGGCCCTGGCCGGCACCACCACGCGCGGCCGGTCGTTCCTCGCGGCCGGGCTCGCCGCCGGCGCGTGCAGCTACATACTGGGCCAGCCCGACCTGCTGCGGGTGGGGCTGCTGCTGGCCGCGCTGCCGCTGGTGTGCGCGGCCGTGCTGCACCGCACCCGCTACCGCGTCGGCGGCAGCCGCAAGCTGTCGCCCGCCCGGGTGCCCGCGGGGTCCGAGGCCCGCGTGCACCTGCGGCTGGAGAACGTCTCCCGGCTGCCGACGGGGCTGCTGATGCTCCAGGACCGGCTGCCGTACGTGCTGGGCCCCCGGCCCCGCTTCGTCCTGGACCGGGTGGAGCCGGGCGGCCGGCGCGAGGTGACCTACCGGGTCCGCTCCGACCTGCGCGGGCGCTACCCGCTGGGCCCGCTGCAACTGCGGCTTTCGGACCCGTTCGGCATGTGCGAGATGACCCGCTCCTTCAGCGCGTACGACACCCTGACCGTCGTGCCGCGCACCGAGGCGCTGGCGCCCGTCCGGCTGGCCGGCGAGGCCACCGGCTACGGCGACGGCCGGCACCGCACCCTCGCGCTGGCCGGCGAGGACGACGTCATCCCGCGGGGCTACCGGCACGGCGACGACCTGCGGCGGGTGCACTGGCGCTCCACCGCGAAGTACGGCGAGCTGATGGTCCGCCGCGAGGAGCAGCCGCAGCGGGCGGGCTGCACCGTACTGCTGGACACCCGCCGCGACGCCTACACCGGCTCCGGGCCCGACTCGCCCTTCGAGTGGGCCGTCTCCGGGGCCGCCTCGGTCGCGCTGCACATGCTGGAGCGCGGCTACACCGTGCGGCTGCTGACCGACGGCGGCGAGCTGGGGACCGGCGTCGACGGGGCGCTGAGCTCCCGCGGCGGCGAGTCGGCCGACGCGGCGGGGATACTCCTGGACACCCTCGCCGTCATCGACCACTCCGAGCGGGACACGGTCTCGGCCGCGTACGACGTGCTGCGCGGCGGGCACGAGGGGCTGCTCGTGGCGTTCTTCGGCGACCTCGACGAGGAGCAGGCGGCGCTCGCCGCGCGGATGCGGCAGCGGACGGCGGCGGGGGTGGCCTTCGTGACGGAGTCCGCGGCCTGGGAGTCGCGGCCGGGCGCGGCCGGGGCGTACGGCGGCGCGGCCGGAGCGTACGGCGCGGCCCCGGCGGGCGGCCGGGAGAGCGCCGAGCGGGTGCGGCAGCTCCGCGAGGCGGGCTGGACGGTGCTGTCCGTACGGCCCGGGATGGCGATGGGCGACCTGTGGCGGGAGGCCGGCAACCAGGCCGGCCAGCTCGCCGCGGCGGCACGCGGAGGCGAGAGCTGACATGAGCGGACGGACCCGGCTCGCGATTGCCGCGGCGGCGGCCTCCCTCCTGGCCGCCACCGCGCTGCTGCCGCTGACCGACAGGATGACCTGGTTCTTCAAGGCGATCTTCGTGGTCGTCGTGATCAGCGGCGTCGGCATGATCGCCCGCCGCGTCCCGCTGGCGCGCCCGCTGACCGTGCTCGCGCAGACCGCGGTCACGGTGCTGCTGCTGACGATGCTCTTCACCGCCGACCAGGCGACGGCCGGCGTGCTGCCCGGGCCCTCGGCGATAGAGGAGTTCCGGCAGCTCTTCCAGGAGGGCGGCGACGACGTCTCCCGCTACTCCATCCCGGCCCCCGTCACCGACGGCATCGAGCTGATGCTGCTCTCCGGCATCGCCGGGGTGGCGCTGCTGGTGGACGCGGTGGCGGTGACGTTCCGCAGCGCCGCGCCGGCGGGGCTGCCGCTGCTCGCGCTGTACTCCGTCGCCGCCGGGCTGAACCAGGGCGGGAGCTGGCTGACGTTCCTCCTCGCCGGCGCCGGGTATCTGCTGCTGCTGCTCGCCGAGGGGCGGGACCGGCTGGCGCAGTGGGGCCGGATGTTCGGCGGCGGCCGGTCCGTGGGCGCGCCCGGCGCGGCCGACCCGGGCGGCGGCCGGCCGGTGGCCCCGGTGCGTACGGGCCGGCGGATCGGCGCCGTGGCGCTGGGCTTCGCGCTCGTCGTGCCCGCGGTGCTGCCGTCGCTGGACGGCGGGCTGCTGGACGGCAGGACCACCGGACCCGGCCAGGGCCCCGGCGGCGGTACGGTCACCGCGATCAACCCCGTGGTGCGGCTGCAGCAGAGCCTGAACCAGCCGGAGAACCGCGAGGTGTTCCGCTACCGCACCGAGGACGGGGCGCAGAACCAGGCGCTGTACATGCGCTTCGTCGCCCTCGACCGGTTCGACGGCACCTCCTGGCAGCCCTCGCGGCGCGGCATCGAGGACATCCCGGACCCGCTGCCCACCCCGCAGGGCTACTCCAACAGCCAGATCAGGTCCGCGCCCGTCACGCTGAACGTGCGGGCCGACGACGACTTCCGGCAGCAGTGGCTGCCGATGCCGTACCCCGCGTACCAGGTGCGCATAGGCGACGACTGGCGCTACGAGCCGGAGGGCCGGTCCGTCGTCGGCAACGGCGGCACCACCACCGGCGGCGCCGAGTACCAGGTCACCAGCCTGATCATGGCGCCCACCGCGCGCCAGTTGGCCACCGCGCCCCCGCCCGACCCCGCGCTCAGCGAGGAGTACACGCAGGTGCCGGACTCGCTGCCGGACGAAGTCGGGCAGCAGGCGCGGGAGATCACCCGGGACGCGGCGAACGACTACGAGCGCGCGCTCGCGCTGCAGGACTACTTCACCACCAACTTCGTCTACGACACCGAGACCGACCTCGACGCCTCCGACCCCGACGCGATCCTGAAGTTCCTGGAGAACAAGCAGGGCTTCTGCGTCCACTTCTCCTTCACGATGGCGGCGATGGCGCGCACGCTCGGCATCCCGGCGCGGGTCGCGGTCGGCTTCGTGCCGGGCACGGCGCAGAGCGACGGGTCGATGTCGGTGGGGCTGCAGGACGCGCACGCCTGGCCCGAGCTGTACTTCGAGGGCGCCGGCTGGACGCGCTTCGAGCCGACGCCGACGCGCGGCACGCTGCCCGACTACACGCTGGAGGACACCCCGAGCGGCGGCGGCGACCCCACGAACGAGCTGCCGGACCCCGGCAGCTCCGCCGTCCCGACGCCGTCCCCCTCGGCGTCGGAGGACGAGTGCCCGGCGTCGCTGCGGCGGGTGGACGGCTGCGCGGACGACGAGGCGGCGGGCGGCGGGGCCGCGGGGCCGACCGACAGCGGGCCGCCGGCGGCGGGCGTCGCGGCCGGGGCGGCCGGGGTGCTGCTGCTCCTGCTGCTGCCGTCGCTGCCGGCCGCGTGGCGCGTACGGGAACGGAGCAGACGGCTCCGTCCGGGCGCGGGACCGCTGGCAGCTTGGCGTGAACTGATCGATAGCGCCTGGGACTTCGGGCTGCCACCCGACGAGTCGCAGACGCCGCGGACGACGGTGGGAGCACTCATCCGCTTCGGCGGCCTGGACGGCGCGGCGGCCCAGTCGGCGCTGCGGGTGGCGGGAGCCGTGGAGCAGACGCTCTACGCGCCGCGCCCGCGGCAGGTCGACGGGCTGGCGGGAGACGTACGAAGGGTGCGGGCGGCCCTGGCCCGCGGTGCGGGCGCGGGAGCGCGGCTGCGCGCGGCGGTGGCGCCGCGCTCGTCGGTGCGGCTGCTGTGGGCGGTGTCGGAGCGCTGGGCGGCGGTGACGGGGCGCTGGGGCGGTGCGGTACGCCGCGCGGGCGCGGCGCTGCGGCCGTCGCGGCAGTCGTGACGCCTCCCGCGGTGGGGCGACCGGCGCGGGAGGCAGGTCCCTCGTAGCGCGCTGCGCGCGCACGGGCCCTACCCTGTGCGCGCACCCCCCGCGGGACGTCCTGGGCCGCAGGCCCCCACCGGGACGCCGGGCAGGAAACGGGCAGGAAGGGGGGACGGGCCGCATGCGTCCGGAACCGGGCCGGAGCCTGTGGGCGCACGATGGCGCCGAAGGTGGTACCGCGTGCTGAGAGCTCCCGCGGGCCGGGCCCGGGGAGCTCTGCACGGTGCGGGGCCTGGTGGCCTAGCGCCCCTCGTCGCGGCGGCGCTGCCACCGCTCTTCGATCTTGTTCATCATGGAACGACGCTGCCGGCTCCTGCGACGCTGCTGACCGCCCGAAGGGGCCGCGGCTTCGCCCGACTGCTGCTGTTGCTGCTGTTCGCTCGGGTTCGCAGTCCTGCGCCAACCGGTGACGGCGAGCACCGCACATCCCAGCATGACGAGGAAGCCCACCACGCTGACCCAGATCTGCTGCGCGACCATACCGGCCATCAGGAGCGCGATACCCACCAGGAAACCGGCTACCGCCTGGTACACCCGACGGCGGGTGTACGTGCGCAGCCTGCTTCCCTCAAGCGCTGTCGCAAACTTGGGATCTTCTGCGTACAGCGCTCGCTCCATCTGCTCGAGCATGCGCTGCTCGTGCTCCGAGAGCGGCACGGAGTCCTCCTACTCGTCGGTCGCTTGGGGGCGACCGGGACGCGGCACCTCCAGGATAGGCAGGTATGCGCCCCCGTGAAACCCGCCCCTCTGCGCCAAATCCGCCGATCCGCGGCGCGGATCTGGGCCTGCCCGCCGTAGCAGGCCTTGACTCAGATCATACGGCGCGTCGGGGCCGAACGGGTGGCCTGTGGCCTACTGCACCTTTGCCCGCGGGCGGACCGGTTATCACTTCCGGCCGCCCAGAACATGAAGCTGCGCCGCCACGGGCTGGAACGCCGGGGACTCCGCCGCCGCCCGTTCCAGCGCCAGCAGCGCTTCGAGGGCACCGGGCTCGGACTCGGCGAGGCCGTCCGGGACCAGGTCGGAGAAGGTCCGTACGCCCTGCACGGCCCGCACGTCCACGCCGGCGGCGGCGACCAGCCGGGTCAGCTCCTCCGGCGTGAACCGGCGCGGCACGGGGTCCGCCTCGCCCCAGCGGCCGTCTCCGCCCGTGAGCGCCCGGTGGGCGGAGGCGAAGTGTCCGGCGAGCGCGCGGGCCAGCACGGCGCCGCCGAGGCCCGCCGCCAGGACGCTGAGGAGGCCGCCGGGCCGCAGCGCGGCGACGGCGTTGGCGAGGCCCGCGGCGGGGTCGTCGACGTACTCGAGGACGCCGTGGCAGAGGACGGCGTCATATGCACCGGGCTCGGCGACGTCGAAGAGGGCGTGGATGTCGCCCTGCACGCCGCGCACCCGGTCGTCGACGCCGGCCTCGGCGGCGCGGCGCTGCAGCCCGAAGAGCGCGTTCGGGCTGGGGTCGACGACCGTCACCCGGTGCCCGAGGAGGGCCGCGGGCACGGCGAAGCCGCCGGTGCCGCCGCCGGTGTCCAGCACGTCGAGCGCCCGGCCGGCGGGCGTGCCGCCGGCCGCGGCGTCCGCACCGGCTTCCCCGGCGGCCGTCCCGTCGGCCTTTCCGGCGGCCCTTCCGACGGCTCCGTGCCGGGCCAGGGCGTCCTCCAGCGCCTCCCAGACGACGGCGGCGCGCAGCGACGCGCGCGGCAGGGGGTCGTGCGGTGTCGTACGGGGCATGGAGCGCTCCTCGAAGATCGGGCGTGGCCCAGCTTAGAGGCTGCGCATCCGCGTCCACGCCTGCCGCGGGCACGGCGGAGCGGCCGCACCGACGCCGGCGTCCGGCACGCCGCCCGCGGCCGGCCCGGCCCCGCCGGAGCACGCTCCGACCGGCCCGCGTCCGGCCCCGGTTGGGGGACCTCGCCGCGGAAGCACGGCGGGCACCGCGAAGCCGCCCCACGGCCACCGGCGCCGGGCACGCCGAGCGCGCGGACGGCGTGCGGCCCGCCGGCCGCGCGGCCCGCGCCGCTCCCGACGACAGACCGGCGTACAGCCACCGGCGCCCACCCCACCCGGGCGCGCATCCGGGCCGGTTGGGGACACATCCGCGGAGGCACGGCGGGCACGGCGAAGCCGCCCCACCGCCACCGGCGCCCGGCACGCCGCGCGCGGCACGCGGGCACCCGCCGCCGCGGCACCCGCCGCCCCGCCCGCGCGGCCTTTCGGCGGCGGCCCCGTGCGCACCGGCGGCACCGGCGCGCGGGAGGCGCGGGTGTCCGCCGGACCCTCGCGGCCCGTCGCCGGCGCCCCCGCGGGGCTCAGCGCGCCTCTGGGCCCGGTTGGGGGCGTATCAGTGGCTGGACGACGAGCATCCGCTCGACGATCCGCGTGAACATGCCCGCCGCGCGCAGGAGATCGGCCGCCTCCTGCTCGTCGACGGCATCCCTGATGCCCGCCTCCGCGCGGGCCCGCAGCCGGGCGCCGACCGCGAACATCGCGCTCCACTCGGCGAGTTCCGGCGCGACCTCCGGCAGCACCTCCCACGCGCTGCGGATGCGCTGCCGGCGCCGCGGCGACGGCTCTGGGCGCCCGCGCACCGCGAGCACCGCCGCGGCGGTGCGCAGGGCGGCGAGGTGGGCCAGGGAGTAGCGCTCGTTCGCCGTCTCCATCTCCGCCGCCTCCGCCAGACTGGCGTGGGCTTGCGCGAGGAGCTCCAGCGCCGCCTTGGGCGCACTGCCCGGGCGCAGGACGGGGTGGACATCACTCGGTGGGGCGTAAGCCGGCTCGGCCGCCATGGCTTGCCTCCTGTCGGCGTCAGTCCTTCAGTCGTTCGTTCGTATGTGCCCATCGTGGCGCACCCCACTGACAATCGACCTGAACTGCCCCGCTACCTGCGACGATGCCCCCGACCGCACCCTCCGCGGCAATTGCCCGCACGGCCGCCCCCGGCGCTGCCCCAGCGCCGTGCCCCACACTGCCTCCCAGCGCTGCCCCGGCGTGGAACGCCGCCCCCGCCTGCGCGCGCCACCCGGAACGGGCGCTGCCCCGGCGCGAAGCGATCCCCCGTCGCTCCATCACCGGGACAGCTTCCCCCCATTTCCCCCGTTCCCCCCTCATGGGCCGGCACCGAAGTCCCGTTCCGCCGCCCCGTGTCGGCGGTCCGTGACTCCTTCCTGCGTCCGACCCACGTCCCTCACTCTGCCGTTTGCGCAGGTCGGGGCCCATCCGCTCGGGTACTCAAGCACGTGTCTGAGTACGCGTACTCAAAGCTGAGTACGCACCCCCAGCCCCACCGCTCCCGCCCGTGGCCCCCCGCGGCGGCCGGGATAAAGTCCGGGCCATGGCAGAGATCGCGGTTGTCGGGGCGGGCATGGGCGCCATGGCCGCCTCCGCGCGGCTGGCCCTCGCGGGCCACCGGGTGACGGTCCACGAGCGCTCCGGCACGTACGGCGGCGGCGTCCGGCGGCTGGAGCGCGACGGCTTCGGCTTCGACACCGGTCCCGGGGTGCTGTACCTCCCCGCGGTCTACCGCGACCTGTTCCTCAAGACCGGCCGGCGGAAGCTGGAGAAGTGCGTGGAGCTGGTGCCGGTGGACCCGGCCGAGCGGCACCTCTTCCCCGACGGCACCGACGCCACCCTGCCCAACGCCTCCCGCGCGGGCGTCGTACGGGCCCTCGACGCCGCCGCGGGACCGGGCGCGGGCGAGGCGTGGACCGCCCTGCTCGACCGGGGCCGCCGGGTCTGGGAGGCCGCCCGCCGCCCGCTCGTCGAGGAGCCCCTGCCCGCCGACCCGGGCGCGCTGGCCGCCGACTTCTACCCCGCCGTCCCGCCGCCGGCCGGGCACGGGCTGCTGCGCCGCCTGCGCGGCCCGCGCCGGCCCGCGCGGCCCGCCACCGTGGCCGACGTCGGCGCGGGCGAGTTGGGGCCGTACCCCGCGCTGGGGACGATGCTCGCGCAGCACGCCCTGGCGGACGGGTTCGACCCGCGGCACGCGCCGGCGGGCGCCGCGATGCTGCCGTACGTGCGGGAGACCTTCGGCGGCTGGTACGTGCGCGGGGGCATGCGGGCACTGGCGGACGCGCTGTACGAGCGCTGCCTGGAGCGCGGGATCACGTTCGCGTTCGGCGCGGAGGTGACCGCCGTCCGGGTGGGCGCGGACGGCCGGGCGGCGGGCGTCGAACTGGCCGGCGGCGAGCGGGCGGACGCCGACGCGGTGATCGCCGGGGTGCCGCGGGCGCGGCTGGCGGAGCTGGCTCCCGGCGCGTACGAGGCCGGCGTGCCGGCGGCGGCGCGGGCGGTGCCGGGGCGGTTGACCGTGTGCCTGGCGCTGCGCGGCGCGCGGGACGACGACGCCGTGCACCGTACCGTCGTGCACTCCCCGGACGCCGCGCGCGAACTGGCCTGGATCTTCGACGGCGCGCGGCCCGGGACCGACGTGGTGCCCACCGTCACCGTGCTGCGCCCCGACGACCCCGCGCAGCGCCCCGACGCCGGGCACGAGGCCGTGACGCTGACCGCCGTCGTGCCGGCCGGGGCGTGGGGCAGCGAGGCCACACCGGCCGGGGAGCAAGCCGCACCGGCCGCGGAGGCGTTCGCGGACCGGATGGTGGCCGCGGCCGGGCGCGCGGTGCCGGGGCTCGCGGAGCGGGTGCTGTGGCGCGAGGTGCGTACGCCCGCGGACACCGCCGCCGAGACGGACGCCCCGGGCGGCGCGGTGCCGGGGCCCGCCCTGGCCGGCGCCGGCGGCGCGTACCTGCCGCAGCCGAACACCACGGCCGTGCTGGGCCTCTACGCGGTGGGCGGCTGGTCGCACCCGGGCGGCGGGCTGGCGCACGCGGGGATGTCGGGGGCCCTGGTGGCCGGGCTGATCATGGAGGGTGCGGACTTCCGCGGCTCCCGCTGACGGCCCGCCGGCCCGCCGGGGGCGGGGACACCGGGTGGTTCAGTAGCGGTACTGCTGCTCGTAGCCCGGGTAGCCCTGCTGCTGGGCGTACGGGTCCTCGGTGCCCAGCGGGTCCGCGTCGCGCTGCTGCGGCATCCAGACGCCCTCCGCCGGCGTCCCGTAGAACTCCTGGCCGTACGCCGGCTGCTGGCCGGTGTCGTAGCCCTCGGCGTACTGCGCGTACTGCTGCTGGTCGTAGCCCGGGTAACCGGCGCCGCTCGTGTCGTACGACTGCCCGCCGCCCTGCGTGGAGTCGTAGTACGGCGGCGGGGCCGGCGCGGCGTACTCCGTGCCGCCGTAGGGGTCCGTGTACCCCGCGGCGGCCGTGTCGTATCCGGCGTACTGGTGCTCCGTGCCGTAGCCGCCGGAGTCCGGGTATATCTGCTGGTCCTGCCCGTAGCCGTTCGTCCCGGCGCCGTTGGTGGCGTAGCCGCCGGCCTCGTAGCCGGAGGTGGTCGCGTGGCTGCCGGTGTCGTAGGCGGAGGTCGTGACGTGGCTGCCGGTGTCGTACGCGGACGTCGTCGCGTAGCCGCCGGTGTCGTAGGCGGACGTGGTCGCGTAGCCGCCGGTGTCGTAGCCGGCGCCGCCGTACGAGTCGTAGCCGCCGGCGTACGCCTGCTGCTGCGCGGGGGCGGCGCCCGCGAAGACCTGCTCCTCGCCGAAGGGCGAGAACTGCGCGGTCTGTTCCTGCGCCGGGGGCACGGGCGGCGCGCCCTCCGGCTCGTACGCCGGGTAGGCGGGGCCGCGTTCCGGGAGCGGCGCCCGCCGCTCGCCGTACGCCGCCGCTTCGTCGTGCTCCGCGCCGTACCGCTGTGCGTCGTACTCGTCGCCGTGCTCGTCGCGCCTGTTCACCGCCCAGCCTTCGGAGTAGCCGCTGCGGTAGGAGAGCGTGACCTTGGCCTGGCCGACCCCGAACACCACCACGCCCAGCCCGATCACGGGGACCGCGGGCATGAGCACGCCGAGCACCACGCAGAGGAAGCCGACGAAGGCCAGGGCGCGCCAGCGCAGCGGCGCCTTGTACTGCATCAGGACTTCCCAGAGCAGCCAGAGCGCGACCACCCCGAACCCGGCATAGAGGGCCAACCAGGCCAAGTCGCCCATCACGTGCCTCTCTTCCGCCCCCGCTTGGTGGTGCCTGCCCTCAGGAAAGCCGGTTCAGCCCGAGGTTCTGGTAGATCTCCAGCGTTGCCGTGGAGGTGTTCAGCGTAATGAAGTGGAGTCCGGGGATTCCCTCGGACAGCAAGCGCTCGCACATGTCCGTGGCGTACTCGACGCCAATGGAGCGTACCGCGGCCCGGTCGTCCTCGACCGCGAGAACCCGATCCGCCAGCTCCGGCGGGAACGTTGCCCCGCTCAGCTCGGCGAACCGCTGGATCTGCCGGGCGTTGGTGACGGGCATGATCTCCGGGATGATCGGCGTCGTGCAGCCGGTCGCGGCCACCCGGTCACGCAGCCGCAGGTAGTCGTCGACGTGGAAGAACATCTGGGTGATCGCGTAGTCCGCGCCGGCGCGGCACTTGTCGACGAAGTGCCGGATGTCGTCGTCCCAGTCCGTGGAGCGCGGGTGCCGCTCGGGGAAGGCGGCGACGCCGACGCAGAAGTCGCCCGACTCCTTGATCAGCCGGACCAGGTCGGCGGCGTAGTTCACCCCCTCCGGATGCGCGACCCACTCCCCCATCGGGTCGCCCGGGGGGTCGCCGCGGACGGCGAGCATGTTGCGGATGCCCGCGTCCGCGTACTGGCCGATGACGTTGCGCAGTTCGGCGACCGAGTGGTCGACCGCGGTGAGGTGGGCGACGGGTGTGAGCGTGGTGTCGGTGGCGATGCGCTCGGTGGCGCGGACGGTGCCCTCGCGGGACGAACCTCCGGCGCCGTAGGTCACGGATACGAAGGTCGGTTGTACGGCCTCGATGCGCCGTACGGCGTTCCAGAGGGTCCGCTCGCCCTTCTCGGTCTTCGGGGCTGCGAACTCGAACGAAAACGACTGCTTGCCGGACGCGAGCAGTTCACGGACAGTGACTGCGCGATCATTCCTGGTCGAAGCGATGCCGGTGGCCATACGCGGCAGGTTAACCGCCGGTCACCTCCTGACCCAAGACCGCCAGCTCAATCGCCCGGCCCGGAACCGGCGCCCGGAGCCGGCCGGCGACTACCGGACGTCACCGTTCCGGGCCGCGCGCAGGCGCCGTACGAACTCCCCCGCCGCAGCTCCGGGGTCCTCCGCGGCGGTGAGGGCGCGGACGACGACGACGCGGCGGGCGCCGGCCGCCAGGACCTCGTCGAGATTTCCGAGGTCGATTCCGCCGATGGCGAACCACGGGCGGTCGGTGCCGAGCCCCGCCGCGTAGCGGACGAGGCCGAGGCCGGCGGCGGGCCGCCCGGCCTTGGTGGGGGTGGGCCAGCAGGGGCCGGTGCAGAAGTAGTCGACGCCGGGCTCGACGGCCGCCGCGCGGGTCTCCGCCTCGGCGTGGGTGGAGCGGCCGATCAGCACGTCGTCGGGCGCTTCGCCGAGGATGGCGCGGGCGGCGGGCACCGGCAGGTCGCCCTGGCCCAGGTGCAGCACGTCGGCGCCGGCGGCGTGGGCCACGTCGGCGCGGTCGTTGACCGCGAGCAGCCGGCCGTGGCGGCGGCAGGCGTCGGCGAACACCTCCAGGTGGGCCAGCTCCTCGCGCGCCTCCATGCCCTTCTCGCGCAGTTGGACGACGTCCACGCCGGCGGCGAGCACGGCGTCGAGGAACTCGGGCAGGTCGCCCTGGCGCGTCCGGGCGTCGGTGCACAGGTAGAGCTGCGCGGCGCCCAGCCGCGCGCGGGCGTCGGCGGTGGCGCGGGCGGCGGTTCCGGCCGTCATGCGGCGCTCCCCCTCGTACGGTCGCGGGGCCGGACCCGCGGGCGCGCGCCCGGCCCCGCGAGATTACACAGCCAGCGCCTGCGCCCTGCGCTTGACCTCCGTCCCGCGGTTCTCGCGCAGCGCCTGCGCGGGAGTCCCCGGGAGCGAGGGGTCGGGGGTGAACAGCCACTCCAGCGCCTCCGCGTCGCTGAAGCCGTCGTCCTTGAGCAGCGTCAGGGTCCCGGTGAGGCCCTTGACGACCTTCCCCTCGCCGATGAACTCGGCGGGCACCTGCAGCGCGTTGTTCTCACCCCGCCGCACCGCGATCAACTGGCCTTCCTTGACCAACTGCCGCACGCGGGTCACCTCGACGCCGAGCTTCTCGGCGACGTCGGGAAGGGTGAGCCAGGAGGGGACGAGAGCATCGATCTTCGCATCAATCTCGGTCACACCCCCAGCCTGCCATCTCGGACCGCCCGCCGGTACAGGGCAGCGCCAAAGGGCGGCATATCACCTCGAAGCATCCCCGGATGCGCGGCTGCCGGCCCGGCGCGGGACGCGCCGCGGACGTCACAGCGCGGCCGATTTCAGCGGTACCGCCGCGTCGGCGGCGCGCTCGCGGTCCAGCGCGGCACCCGCGTGGATCAGCTTGCGCCCCTGGGTGAGGTCCCGCGGGCGGCCGACGGCCAGCAGCGCGATGAGCCGCCCGGCGCGCAGCCAGCACACCGACCAGGAGGCGGCGGACGGATCGCCGCGCCACAGCAGCTCGTCGTCGTCCGTGTGGTGGCCGACGTACTGCACGAACCGGCCGAACTGCTCGGACCAGAAGTACGGCACCGGGTCGTACGCCGCGCCCGGCTCCCCGGCGATGTCCGCCGCGACGGTCGCCGGGCCCTGCAGGGCGTTGTCCCAGTGGTGGATCAGCAGCCGCTCGCCGTAGCGCGCGGAGGGGAACGACGCGCAGTCGCCGACGGCCCAGACGCCCGGCACGTTCGTGCGCAGCCGCTCGTCGGCCCGCACCGCGCCGTCGCCGCCCAGCACGACGCCGGAGCCGGCGAGCCAGGCAGTCGCGGGACGGGCGCCGATGCCGACGACGACGGCGTCGGCGGTCAGCTCCGTACCGTCGTCGAGGACCACCGCGACCGGGCCGTCCTCGCCCAGGTGCGCGACGCGCTCCACCCGGCGGCCCGTCAGCAGCCGGGCACCGCTCTCCTCGTACCATCCGGCCATCGGCACCGCGACCTGCGCGGGCAGCGCCGCCGGCAGCGGGTGCCCGGCGGCCTCCACGACCGTCACCTCACAGCCCTGCTCGCGCGCCGCGGTGCTCAGCTCCGCGCCGATCCAGCCCGCGCCGACCACCAGGATCCGGCTGCGCCGCACGAGCACCGCGCGCAGCCGCGCCGCGTCGTCGAGGGTGCGCAGCAGGTGCACGCCGGGCGTGGTGCCGGCGGGCGCGCCGGGCAGCGGGACGGGCGCCGCGCCGGTGGCCAGGACCAGCTTCTCGTACGCCACGGGCCCGGCGTCCGTCTCCAGCAGCCGCCCCGCGGTGTCCAGCCGGTCGACGTGCAGCCCCAGCCGGAGCCCGATGCCGTGCTCCGCGAAGTCCACCTCGAACGCCGAGCCCTCCGCCTTGCCGAGCAGCACCGCCTTCGACAGCGGCGGCCGGTCGTACGGGTCGTGCGGCTCCGCGCCGACGAGGGTGACGGGGCCTGCGTAACCCCGCTCGCGCAGCGCGACGGCCGTCTGCACCCCGGCCATGCCGGCACCGACGACGACGGTGCCGGCGGTTGAGTTCCCGGGGCGGCTGGCGGCCCGGCCGGCGGGGCCGCGGTCCGGATCGGCGTCGGTCACACCGATCACTGTATGCCGGGCCCGGCATACGACGCTCGTGCCGGGTCCGCTCGCGAGGCTCCCTTACAGCGGCCGGGCCTACGGAGTTAGGGTGGCCGGGAAGACTCGCGGGAGCCCGGCGCACCGGGCTGAGAGGGGGGCTGGCGGCCCCCGACCGTACGAACCTGATCCGGGTCATGCCGGCGAAGGGAGGGGCGAACGTGCCCATGCAGCCACGCGACACACCCCCGGAAGAACCCGCGGCGGCGCCCGCGGCCGGCACCGCCGGCCCGGTCGGCGCGCCGCGCACGGCGGACGCCACGTACGACGTCCTCGTCGTCGGCGGCGGCGTCATCGGCCTGGTCACCGCCTGGCAGGCGGCCCGCCGCGGGCTGGCCACCGCCGTCGCCGACCCGGCGCCCGACGGCGGCGCCGCGCAGGTCGCGGCCGGCATGCTCGCCGCCGTCACCGAACTGCACTACGGCGAGGAGGCGCTGCTGGCGCTCAACCTGGCCGCCGCGGAGCGCTATCCGGCGTTCGCGGCCGAACTGGCCGAGGCGTCGGGCCGGGACATCGGCTACCGCCGCTGCGGCGCGCTGTCCGTCGCGCTGGATGCCGACGACCGCGCCCAACTGCGCGAACTGCACGGCTTCCAGCAGCGGCTGGGGCTGTCGGCCGAGTGGCTCGGCGGGAGCGAGTGCCGCCGGCTGGAGCCCATGCTCGCGCCCGGGGTACGCGGCGGGCTGCGCGTCGACGGCGACCACCAGACGGACCCGCGGCTGCTGACCGTGGCGCTCCTCGCGGCCTGCGAGCGGGCCGGCGTCGCCTTCCACCGCAGCCTCGCGGCCCGGCTGCGGGTGACCGGCTCCGGCACCGCCGAGCGGGCGGTGGGCGCGGAACTGGCGGACGGCACGCGGATCGCCGCCGGGCAGACGGTGCTGGCCGCCGGCAGCCGCAGCGGCCGTCTTGCGGGGGTGCCGGAGGCGGTGCGGCCCCCGGTGCGCCCCGTCAAGGGGCAGGTGGTGCGGCTGCGGATGCCCGGCGCCGGGACGCCGTTCCTGTCCCGTACGGTACGGGCCGTGGTCCGCGGCAGCAGCGTGTACCTGGTGCCGCGCGAGAGCGGCGAGCTGGTCATCGGCGCCACCAGCGAGGAGCTGGGCTGGGACACCACGGTCACCGCAGGCGGCGTGTACGAGCTGCTGCGCGACGCCCACGAGCTGCTGCCCGGGCTGACGGAGCTGCCGCTCGTGGAGACCGGCGCCGGGCTGCGCCCCGGCTCCCCCGACAACGCGCCGCTGCTGGGCCCCACCGCCCTGCCGGGGCTGCACCTGGCCACCGGCCACTACCGCAACGGGGTGCTCCTCACCCCGGTCACCGGCGACGCCCTCGCCGCCGTGCTCACCGGCGGCGAGCTCCCCGACGTCGCCCGCCCGTTCGCCGCCACCCGGTTCGCGGGCGCGCGGCAGCACCACGAAGGACGGCACGCATGACCGAGAACGCCACGCAGACCCGTACCGACTCCCCCGACACCACCGACTCCCCCGAAGCCGCCGCCACCGACGCCGCGGCCGCGGCCGCCGTCACCGTCACCGTCAACGGCGCCCCGCGCCGTGTCGCCGCGGGCCTCACCCTCGACGCCCTCGTCGCCACCGTCACCGCCGCGCCCCGCGGCGTCGCCGCCGCCGTCAACGAGGACGTCGTACCCCGCGGCAGTTGGCCCACCACCACCCTCGCCGACGGCGACCGCGTCGAGATCCTGACCGCGGTCCAGGGAGGCTGATCACCGTGACAAGCACCGCCCCCGCCCCGACAGACGCCACGGACCCCACCGCCGCCGACCCGGCCGCGGACCCCCTCACGATCGCCGGCGTCCGCTTCTCCTCGCGCCTCATCATGGGCACCGGCGGCGCGAGCAGCCTGGACATGATGGAGCGCGCGCTCCTCGCCTCCGGCACCGAGCTGACCACCGTCGCGATGCGCCGCGTCGACCCCGGCGTGCACGGCTCGGTGCTCGACGTGCTGCGCCGCCACGGCATCCGCGTGCTGCCGAACACCGCCGGCTGCTACACCGCCGGCGAGGCCGTCCTCACCGCCCGGCTGGCCCGCGAGGCGCTCGGCACGGACTGGGTGAAGCTGGAGGTCATCGCCGACGAGCGCACCCTGCTGCCCGACCCCGTCGAGCTGCTGGCCGCCGCCGAGACGCTCGTCGACGACGGCTTCACCGTGCTCCCGTACACCAACGACGACCCCGTGCTCGCCCGCAAGCTGGAGGACGCCGGCTGCGCCGCCGTGATGCCGCTCGGCTCCCCCATCGGCTCCGGACTCGGCATCCGCAACCCGCACAACTTCCAGCTCATCACCGAGGCCGCCGGGGTGCCCGTCATCCTCGACGCCGGCGCCGGCACCGCCTCCGACGCCGCGCAGGCGATGGAGCTGGGCTGCGACGCGGTGATGCTCGCGTCCGCGGTGACGCGGGCGCAGGAGCCGGTGCTGATGGCGGAGGCGATGCGGCACGCGATCGTCGCCGGCCGGTACGCCGCGCGCGCGGGACGCATCCCGCGCCGGCACTTCGCGCGCGCGTCGTCACCGGCGGCCGGCGTCGCGGCGCTGGGGACCGGGCCCGGTCCCGGCGGGGGCGGGGAGCCGGACCCGGAGCGGCCCGCCTTCGCGTGAACTCCGCGGCCCCGTACCGGCACCCGCACCGCCACCGGTACCGGCACCCGCACCGCCACCCGCACCGGCGGCACCGCCACCGGCATCGGCACCCCATCGGGAACGGACTGCAGCACAACGGTGACGGGAACGCGTCCCTCACCTCGTAGACTGCGCTGCGTGGACACGACTCTGGACCCGTCCCCCCATCCGCCGGGAGGGTGGGGAGACCCCATGGTCGGGCAGATGCTCGACGGGCGCTACCGCGTCGACGCGCGCATCGCCGCCGGCGGCATGGCCACGGTCTACCGCGCGCTGGACACCCGGCTCGACCGGGTGCTCGCCGTCAAGGTCATGCACCCGTCGCTCGCCGCCGACGCCTCCTTCGTCCAGCGGTTCATCCTGGAGGCCAAGTCCGTCGCCGGCCTCGCCCACCCGAACGTCGTGGGCGTTTACGACCAGGGCACCGACGGCCCGCACGTCTTCCTGGCCATGGAGTACGTGCCGGGCTGCACCCTGCGCGACGTGCTGAACGACCGCGGCGCGCTGCAGCCGCGGGCCGCGCTGGACATCCTGGAGCCCGTGCTGGCCGCGCTCGGCGCCGCGCACCGGGCGGGGTTCGTCCACCGCGACATGAAGCCGGAGAACGTCCTCATCGGCGACGACGGCCGGGTCAAGGTCGCCGACTTCGGGCTCGTCCGCGCCGTGAACAGCCACACCACCGCCTCCACCGGCACGGTGCTCGGCACCGTGTCGTACCTGGCGCCCGAGCAGATCGAGCGCGGCGCCGCCGACCCCCGCGTCGACGTGTACGCCTGCGGCGTGATGCTCTACGAGATGCTCACCGGCGCCAAGCCGCACGCCGGCGAGCACGCCGCGCACGTGCTCTACCAGCACCTGCACGAGGACGTCGAGCCGCCGTCCGCCGCCGTCCCGGGGCTGCCCGCGCAGTTGGACGACCTGGTCGCCACCGCCGCCGCGCGCAGCAGCGAGGCGCGCCCGGCGGACGCCGTGGAGCTGCTGTCCGCCGTACGGAGCGCCCGCGCGCAGCTCACCGACGCGGAGCTGGACGCGGTACCGCCGCAGGCCCTCGCCGGGGAGCGGATCGGCTCCGAGGACCGTACGGCCGTGGTGCCGGGCCCGGCGGGCACGCCGGGGCGGGAGCGGCTGAACGTCACGAGCGTGCTGGAGACGTCCGCCGCCGCGCCGGCGGACACCACCGCAGCCCCGCCGCCCGGCCCGCCGGCGCCCGGCGACCCGGTGCCGGGCCGCCCCAAGCCCCGCATCGGGCTGCTGGCGCTGCTGGCGGCGGTGCTCGTGCTGGGCGTCGGCGCGGGCGTCTGGTACATCAACTCCGGGCAGTTCACCAAGGTCCCGTTCGTGCTCGGCAAGACCGAGGCCGAGGCGCTGGGCACGCTGGCCGGCGAGGACCTGGACGCGGAGGTCAGGAGGGACTTCAGCGACACCGTGAAGCCCGGCCTCGTCCTGCGTACCGACCCCGAGGGCGGCAGCCGCATCCGCCAGGGCGACTCCGTGACGATCGTGCTCTCCAAGGGCCCCGAGATCGTCGAGATCCCCGAGCTGTACGCGGTCCCGCTCGACGAGGCCAGGGACGAGCTGCGCGACGCCGGGCTGAAGCCGGGCGTGACGCGGGAGGCGTTCAGCGAGGAGCTGCCCGCCGGGCGCGTGATCAGCACCGACCCGGAGGACGGCGAGGAGATCAGGGCCGGCCGGGCGGTGTCCATGGTGGTCAGCCGCGGTGCGCCCGTCGAGGTGCCGGACGTCGTCGGCGACGACCAGGACGAGGCCGCGGAGGAGCTCCGCGAGGAGGGTCTGACCGTCGAGGTCGCCGAGGAGACGGTGTACTCGGAGGAGGACGCCGGCACGGTCGCGGAGACCTCGCCGGAGCCGGGCACGGAGCTGGGCGAGGGCGACAAGGTCACGCTGACGATCTCCCGGGGCCCCGAGCTGCTGGAGGTCCCGGACGTGGTCGGCATGAGCGTGGACGACGCCGAGGAGACGCTGGAGGACGCCGGCTTCGCCGCGGACGCGAACCAGATCTTCTTCGGCGACACCGTCTGGCGGCAGTCCGTGGACGGCGGCGACGAGGCGCCGCGCGGCAGCGAGATCACCCTCTGGGTGAGGTGACGTGTCCTCCCGTACGACCCCCGCACGGCCCTCGGGGGGCGAGCCCCGCGCCGCCGCCCGCGTCCGCAACCCCGTCGGCAGCCATGTGCCGGTCGCCGGCGGGCTGGCCGCCAAGGGCCTGGCGCACGCCCGCCGGATCGGCGCGGAGGCCGTCCAGGTCTTCGTCGCCAACGCCCGCGGCTGGGCGACGCCCCCGGGCGACCCGGCGCAGGACGAGGAGTTCCGCCGGCGCTGCGCCGAGGACGACATCCCGGTGTACGTGCACGCCCCGTACCTGATCAACCTCGGCTCGCACACCCCCGCGACCGCGGAGAACTCCGTCGCCTCGCTGCGGCACTCGCTGCGCCGCGGCCGGGCGATCGGCGCCCGCGGCGTCGTGGTGCACACCGGCTCGGCGACCGGCGGGCGGCCCCGGGAGACCGCGCTCGCCCAGGTACGGGAGCTGACGCTGCCGCTCCTGGACGAGCTGGGCGACGCCGCCGACGAGCCGGGAGCGCCCGCGCTGCTGCTGGAGCCGACCGCGGGGCAGGGCTTCTCGCTCTGCTCCCGGCTGCCGGAGCTGGGCGCCTATCTGGACCTGCTGGACAGGCACCCGCGGCTCGGCGTCTGCCTCGACACCTGCCACGTCTTCGCCGCGGGCCACGACCTGGCGGCGAGCGGCGGCGCGAAACAGTTGCTGGACGAGCTGCTGGAGGTGGCGGGCCCGGGGCGGCTGCGGCTGCTGCACGCGAACGACTCCAAGGCCGCGGCCGGCTCGTGCCTGGACCGGCACGAGAACATCGGGGCCGGGCAGATCGGCGCCGAGCCGTTCCGCGAGCTGATGCGGCATCCGGCGACGGAGGGCGTGCCGCTGATCATCGAGACCCCCGGCGGCGGCCCCGAGGGGCCGAAGGCGGCGGCGGACATCGCGCTGCTCAAGGAGCTGCGCGAGGGCGCGGCGCCGTAGGGGCGGCCAGCGGCTACAGGTCGGGGCCGTCGCCCGGCTCCTCCTGGTACGAGTAGCGCTGCTCGCGCCACGGGTCGCCGACGTTGTGGTAGCCGCGCTCCTCCCAGAAGCCGCGGCGGTCGGCCGTCATGTACTCCACGCCCCGCACCCACTTGGGGCCCTTCCAGGCGTACAGGTGCGGCACCACCAGCCGTACGGGGAAGCCGTGCTCGGCGGTCAGCGGCTCGCCGTCCTTGTGCGTGGCGAAGATCGTCCGCTCGTCGGCGAAGTCGGCCAGCCGCAGGTTGGAGCTGAACCCGTACTCCGCCCACACCATCACGTGCGTGGCCTCGGGCGCGGGCGGCGCGAGCGCCAGGAGCGTACGGGCCCGGACCCCGCCCCACTCGGCGCCGAGCATGCTGAACTTCGTCACGCAGTGCAGGTCGCCGACGACCGTCGCGTACGGCAGGGCCGTGAACTCGTCGTGCGTGAGGGACCGCTTCGCCCCGCTCGCCGTGGCCCCGAAGACCTGGAGCTCCCAGCGGTCGGGCTTGAACCGCGGCACCGGGCCGTAGTGCGTCACGGGCCAGCCGCGCTGGAGCCGCTGGCCGGGAGGCAGGTCCCCCTCGTGGCGCTCCGACTGACCCATGACCCCATGGTGGCAGACGCTTGCGCATGGTCATGACCGGGGGCGGGCGGGGCCGGACGCGGGCAACCCGGATAAGCCTGCACTTACTGGATCGTCCGGGGCCCGGGGTGCGAGGATGCGCCCTGACCTGCCCGACCCACGTGGAGAGGAGTCCCGGCCATGCAGGGCGACCCCGAGGTGCTGGAATTCCTGAACGAGCAGCTCACCGCGGAGCTGACGGCGATCAACCAGTACTTCCTGCACGCGAAGATGCAGGAGAATTTCGGCTGGACGAAGCTGGCGAAGTACACCCGGTCCGAGTCCTTCGACGAGATGAGGCACGCGGAGATCCTGACCGACCGCATTCTGCTGCTGGAGGGCCTGCCGAACTACCAGAGGCTCTTCCACGTCCGGGTCGGGCAGACGGTCACCGAGATGTTCCAGGCCGACCGGCAGATCGAGGTCGAGGCGATCGACCGGCTGCGCCGCGGGATCGAGCTGATGCGCGCCAAGAGCGACATCACGTCGGCGAACATCTTCGAGTCGATCCTGGCGGACGAGGAGCACCACATCGACTACCTCGACACCCAGCTCGACCTGATCAAGAAGCTCGGTGAGGCGCTGTACATCGCGCAGCAGATCGAGCAGCCGGAGGAGGCGTAGGTCAGGCGGCCACCGGGTCCGGGACGGTCACGGGGTCCGGGGCCGTCACCGGCATCGGGACCGTACCCTCGGTCCCGGCCGCCGGCTGCCGGTCCTCCAGCAGCTCCCCGCGGGCGCAGCCCGCGCCGCGGCCGAGCAGCGCCTGAATCCGGCGCACGCACGAGCCGCAGTCCGTCCCCGCCTTGCAGTCCGAGGCGATCTGGCGGGGGGTGCAGCGCCCGGCGGAGGCGTGCTCGCGCACCTGCTCCTCGGTGATGCCGAAGCACGAGCACACGAACACGGAGACCCCCGGGTCGGGACGATTAGGTAACCCTAACCTTACCCGGCCCGGGGGTGCCGTGAAAGAGCCGCCCTGCCGTGACCTGTGTTACGTCGCGGCCGGCCCGCTCACTGGTCCCGGTACATCTCGGCGACCAGGAATGCCAGGTCGAGCGACTGGCTGCGGTTGAGCCGCGGGTCGCACGCCGTCTCGTAGCGCTGGTGCAGGTCGTCGACGAAGATCTCGTCCCCGCCGCCCACGCACTCGGTCACGTCGTCGCCGGTCAGCTCCACGTGAATGCCGCCGGGGTGGGTGCCGAGCGCCTTGTGGACCTCGAAGAAGCCCTTGACCTCGTCCAGCACGTCGTCGAAGCGGCGCGTCTTGTGGCCGGAGGCGGCCTCGAAGGTGTTGCCGTGCATCGGGTCGGACACCCACGCCACCCGGGCGCCGGAGGCCGTGACCTTCTCCACCAGCTCGGGCAGCCGGTCGCGCACCTTGTCGGCGCCCATCCTGGTCACGAACGTCAGCCGGCCCGGGATCCGCTCCGGGTCGAGGCGGTCGATCAGCGCGAGCGCGTCCTCCGGCGTGGTCGTCGGGCCCAGCTTGACGCCGATGGGGTTGCTGACCTGGGAGGCGAACTCGATGTGCGCGTGGTCGAGCTGCCGGGTCCGCTCGCCGATCCAGACCATGTGGCCGGAGACGTCGTAGAGCTTGCCGGTGCGCGAGTCGATGCGGGTCAGGGCCGACTCGTAGGCCAGGATCAGGGCCTCGTGCGAGGAGAAGAACTCGACGGTCTTGAACTCCTCCGGGTCCACGCCGCAGGCGTGCATGAAGCTCATCGCCCGGTCGATCTCGCGGGCCAGCGCCTCGTACCGCTGGCCGGAGGGCGAGGAGCGGACGAAGTCCTGGTTCCAGGCGTGCACCTGGCGCAGGTCGGCGTAGCCGCCGGTGGTGAAGGCGCGCACCAGGTTCAGCGTGGCCGCCGAGGCGTGGTACATCCGCTTCAGCCGCTCCGGGTCCGGCGTGCGGGACTCGGGGGTGAACTCGAAGCCGTTGACGGAGTCGCCCCGGTAGACGGGCAGCGTGACGCCGTCGCGGGTCTCGGTCGGCTTGGAGCGGGGCTTGGAGTACTGCCCGGCGATCCGGCCGACCTTGACGACCGGGACGGACGCGGCGTACGTGAGCACGGCGCTCATCTGCAGCAGCGTCTTGAGCTTGTTCCTGATGTGCTCGGCCGAGACCGCGTCGAACGCCTCCGCGCAGTCACCGCCCTGCAGCAGGAAGGCCTCGCCCCGGGCGACCGCACCCAGTTGGTCGCGCAGTTGGTCGCACTCGCCGGCGAAGACCAGCGGCGGATACGACTCCAGCTCGGCGGTCACGTCGCGCAGAGCCGCGGGGTCCGGCCAGTCGGGCTGCTGCGCCGCGGGCAGGTCGCGCCAGGTCTGGGGGATACCGGCGGCGCTCGTGGCGGGTTCGGCGTTGACAGTCACGGAGCCAAGATTACGGGGTCGCCCGTGCCGCACCTGCCGGTGACCGACAGATGAGACGGAACAGACGGCGATCGGCCGGACGCGCCGCGGTCCGCTAGGGTTTCCGCCATGTACGCGCTCGACGCCCGCACCTGGTGGTGGCCCGTCCTACCGGCGGCCACCTGATCTCGCGTACCCGAAGACTCCGCGAAGGCCGCCCGAGGGGCGGCCTTCGGTGTTTCCGCGGGTCGGTCCCTCCGTCGCAGGAAGGAACGACCCGTGCAGCATCATCCCAGGTCACGACCGCAGGACCACCCGGAGGGGAGAGCCGGACAGCCCGCCGGGGAGGCCGCCGCGGAGGCCGCCGCCCTGGTCCGCAGGCTGCTGGCCGACGGCGCCCCGCCGTTCGCCGTGCTCCACCGCCGCACCCCCGGCCGCCCGGATGCCCCCGTCGAGGTGCTCCTCGGCCCCGTCCACGAGGTGGACCGGCTCGCGGACATCCCCGACGGCCCGGCGCCCGGCGCCGCCGGCGCGCTCGCGCTCGTGCCGTACCGGCAGATCCGCGAGCGCGGCTTCGACGTCCGCGACGACGGCACGCCCCTGGCCGTCCTGGTCCCCGACGAGGTCCACGAGCTGCCCGCCGCGGCGCTGCTCGACGCCCTGCCGGCGCATCCCGTCCGGGTGGCGGGCGGCGGCTTCGACGTGCCGGACGAGGAGTACGCGGACATCGTCGGCCGCGTCCTCGCCGACGAGATCGGCACCGGCGAGGGCGCCAACTTCGTCATCCGGCGTACCTACGAGGGCCGCGTCGACGGCTTCGGCGCCGCCGACGCGCTCGCCCTCTTCCGCCGGCTGCTGGCCGGCGAGCAGGGCGCGTACTGGACCTTCGCCGTGCACCGCCCCGGCGTGCGCACCCTCGTCGGCGCCAGCCCCGAGGTACACGTGCGGATGACCGGCGGCACGGTGGTGATGAACCCCATCAGCGGCACGTACCGCTACCCGCCGGCCGGCCCCGACCGGGCCGGGCTGCTCGCGTTCCTGCACGACGCCAAGGAGATCGAGGAGCTCTCCATGGTCGTCGACGAGGAGCTGAAGATGATGTGCACCGTCGCCCGCGAGGGCGGCGTGGTCGTCGGGCCGCGGCTGAAGGAGATGGCGCACCTGGCGCACACCGAGTACGAGCTGCGCGGGCGCACCGCGCTCGACGCGCGCGACGTGCTGCGCGAGACGATGTTCGCGGCGACGGTGACCGGCTCGCCCGTACAGAACGCCTGCCGCGTCATCGAGCGCTACGAGCCCCCCGGCCGGGACGGGGCGGGCCGCGGCTACTACGCGGGCGCGCTCGCCCTCCTCGGCCGCGACGCCGGCGGCGCGCAGACCCTGGACTCCCCCATCCTCATCCGCACCGCGGACATCGGCGCGGACGGCCTGCTGCGGGTGCCCGTCGGCGCCACGCTGGTCCGCGGCTCCCGGCCGGCCGACGAGGTGGCCGAGACCCACGCCAAGGCCGCCGGGGTGCTCGCCGCCCTCGGCGTACGCCCCGCGCCCGCGCGGCCGGCGGGCGGGGCCCGGCCGCGCTTCGCCGCGGACCCGGAGGTGCAGGCGGCGCTGGCGGCCCGCAGGACGCACCTGTCGCCGTTCTGGCTGCGCATGCAGCGGGTGCAGCGCCCGACGACGGCGCCCGGGGCGGCGGCGGCCGGTCCGCTGCCGGGACCGGTGCTGGTGGTCGACGGCGAGGACACGTTCACCGCGATGCTCGCGCACGTCCTGCGCGCCTCCGGCGCCGAGGTGGACGTGCGCCGCTTCGATGCGCCCGGCGTACGGGACGCGGCGCTGGCGCATCGGGGGCCGGTCGTGCTCGGCCCGGGCCCCGGCGACCCGGCGGACACGGCCGACCCGAAGATGCGCTTCCTGCGCGGGCTGGCCGGCGAGCTGCTGCACGGCCACCGGCACGGCCTGCTCGGCGTCTGCCTGGGGCACGAGCTCCTCGCCGCCGAACTGGGGTTGCCCCTGGTCCGCAAGGACGTGCCGTACCAGGGGGCGCAGGAGGAGATCGACTTCTTCGGCCGGCCGGAGACGGTCGGCTTCTACAGCACGTACACCGCCCGCTGCGACGAGGCCGCCGCGGCGGCGCTGGCCGCGGCGCACGGCGTCGAGCTGAGCCGCGACCCGCGCAGCGGCGACGTGCACGCGCTGCGCGGGCCCGGCTTCGCCGGGGTCCAGTTCCATCCGGAGTCGGTGCTGACCCTGGACGGCGACCGGCTGGTGCGGCAGTTGCTGGCGGCGGTGCTGGTACGGGGCTGAGGGCCGGGTGCCGGGCGGCGGCTCGCGCCGCCCGGCACCCGGCCGGACCTCCGCTCGGGCCGCCGGTCGGGCCGCCGGCGGCCCTGGGGATCAGCCGAAGAAGACGCCGACCTCCTCGTACAGCTTCGGGTCGACGGTCTTGATGCGCGCCGTGGCCGCGGCGAGCGGCACGCGCACCACGTCCGTGCCCTGAAGGGCGACCATCTTGCCCCAGTCCTCGTCGTGCACCGCCTCGATCGCGTGCAGCCCGAAGCGGCTGGCGAGCCAGCGGTCGTACGCGCTGGGCGTGCCGCCGCGCTGCACGTGTCCCAGGACCGTCGTCCGGGCCTCCTTGCCCGTGCGCCGCTCGATCTCCTTCGCCAGCCACTCGCCGACGCCCGACAGCCGGACGTGCCCGAAGGCGTCCAGGGACTCGTCCTTGAGCACCATGTCGCCGTCCTTCGGCATCGCGCCCTCGGCCACGCACACGATCGGCGCGTAGCTGGCCTTGAAGCGGGAGGTCACCCAGCCGCAGACCTTGTCGACGTCGAAGCGCTGCTCGGGGATGAGGATCACGTTCGCGCCGCCGGCGAGCCCGGAGTGCAGGGCGATCCAGCCGGCGTGCCGTCCCATCACCTCGACGACGAGGACGCGCATGTGGGACTCGGCCGTGGTGTGCAGCCGGTCGATGGCCTCGGTCGCGATGTTGACCGCGGTGTCGAAGCCGAAGGTGTAGTCGGTGGCGGAGAGGTCGTTGTCGATGGTCTTCGGCACGCCGACGACCTTGATGCCGTACTCGTCGGCGAGCCGCTGGGCGACGCCGAGGGTGTCCTCGCCGCCGATGGCGATGAGCGACTCCACCTCCAGCTTCGCCATGTTCTCCTTGATGCGCTTGATGCCCCCCTCGACCTTGAGGGGGTTGGTGCGCGACGACCCGAGGATCGTTCCCCCGCGCGGCAGGATGCCGCGGACGGCGGGGATGTCCAGGGTGACGGTGTCGGCCTCCAGCGGCCCGCGCCAGCCGTCCCGGAAGCCGGTGAACTCGTACCCGTACTCCTGGACGCCCTTGCGGACGACGGCCCGGATGACCGCGTTGAGCCCGGGGCAGTCACCGCCACCGGTCAGTACTCCTACCCGCATCACAGGTTTCCCTTCTGACGGTCGTGACCCCGCTGCAGCAACGCTAACGGTGATCCACCTCACATGGCACGGAGCCGGCGGGATTCGCGCACCAACCTGTCAATTAGGCGGCGGACTTCACCCGGAGGAGGGACCGGGAGGCTAAGGGAGGCGGGGGTCAGTCGTCGTCGAGACCGCGCTCGATGGCGTAGCGGACGAGCTCGACGCGGTTGTGGAGCTGGAGCTTGCCGAGGGTGTTCTGCACGTGGTTCTGGACGGTGCGGTGGGAGATGACGAGGCGCTCGGCGATCTGCTTGTACGAGAGCCCCTTGGCGACGAGGCGGAGCACCTCGGTCTCGCGGTCGGTGAGCTGGGGCACCTCGGGCTCGTCGGCGTTCGCGGCGGCCGGCTCGCCGGCGAGCCGGCGGTACTCGCCGAGCACGAGGCCGGCGAGGCCGGGGGTGAACACCGGGTCGCCCTGGGCGGTCCGGTGCACGGCGTCGATCAACTCCTCGGTGCTGGCGGACTTCACGAGGTAGCCGGTGGCGCCGGACTTGACGGCTTCGAGCACGTCGGCGTGCTCGCCGCTGGCGGAGAGCACGAGCACCCGCACGCCGGGCTGGGCGCCGACGACCTCCTTGCACACCTGCACCCCGGGCAGCCCGGGCAGATTGAGATCCAGCACCAGCACGTCCGGCCCGGCGGCCCGGGCCCGCCGCACGGCCTGGGGCCCGTCGCCGGCGGTGGCCACCACGGCGAACCCGGCGGCGGCCAGATCCCGGGCGACGGCGTCACGCCACATGGGGTGGTCGTCGACGACCATCACCTTGACCCCACCCCTGCCTTCACCGACCACCTCGACTCCCTCCCTGCTGCCGTCGGACGGACACGGTCCGCGGACCATGGTGGCGCACGTCGCTCGTTCCGGCACGTATCGCCGCCCCCGGGGACGGCGGGACACGTGGGCCCGCGGTGCGGGGCGGGGGCCCCGCGGGGGCAGGGGACGCATACGGACGGACACGGTCCGCGGACCATGGTGGCGCACGTCGCTCGTTCCGGCACGTATCGCCGCCCGCGGGGACGCCGGGACACGTGGGCCCGCGGTGCGGGGCATGGGCCCGCGGGGGCGGGGGACGCATACGGACGGACACGGTCCGCGGACCATGGTGGCGCACGTCGCTCGTTCCGGCACGTATCGCCGCCCGCGGGGACGACGGGACAGTGTGTCCGCGCGAGGGCGGGATGGGGCCGCGGGGGCGGGGCATGGGGCCGCGGGGGCGGGGGACGCGTACGGCGCGAAGGAGCGTGGGCGAGCGGCCGCGGCGCGGGCGCGCCTGCGGCGGGCGCGGGGGCGTGGGGCGTGCCCGGGCCCCACCACGACCGGCCCGGTACGGGCGGCGCGGGTCCCGCGCGCCCGGAGGGCGGCCGGCGGCGCCGGGCTCGGGGCGAGGGCTCGGTGGCGGAACGTTCCGCCGGGGCCGGGGCCGGGGCCGCGACCGCGGCGTTTCGGCGCGCTGGCGAGAGGTTCTCCGCCGGGCCCCGCGGGCCTCGGTGGGGCGGGGGGTCATCGGGGGGCGGGGGTTGGGGGGAGGCGGAGTTCCACTTCCGTGCCCTGGGCCGGGGTCGAGACCCACTCCGCCGTGCCGCCCAGGTCCCGCAGCCGGCCGCGGATGGACTGCGCGACGCCCAGCCGGCCCTCCGCCTCCGCCGCCGCCAGGCGGCCCTGCGGGATGCCGGGGCCGTCGTCCCGTACGGTCACCACCACCGTGCCGTCCGGCTCCTCCTCCAGCAGCACCCACGCCTGCGCCTCGGGGCCCACGTGCGCGCGCACGTTGTCGAGCGCCGCCGCCACCGCCGCGGCCAACTCCCGCGCCGCGTGCGTCCGCAGCGCCACGGGCGTGCCGGGCTCCGCGACGGAGACGTTCGGCCCGCTCATCGACATCAGGAGCAGCCGCAGGGACGTCTCCCCGTCGTCCGCCCCCGGCTCCCCGCCGTCCGGCCCCGCCGCCCGCCGCCCGGCGGAACCTTCCGCCGACTCCGCCGTCCGCTGCGCCGGCAGCCTCGCGCCCATCACCAGGGTCCGCAGCGCCGCCTCCTGCTCGCCTGCCAGCCGGCCCAGTTCCTTCGCCTCGCCGCCGATCGCCGCCCCGCGGCGCTGGACCAGCGCCAGCACCTGCAGCACGCTGTCGTGGATGTCGCGGGCCAGCCGCTCCCGCTCCCGCGTCGCCGCCTCGATCTGCAGCGCCCGGGCCAGCGTCCGTTCACTGATCCGCGCGACCTCCACGATGTAGCCGATCGCCGTCGACGCGACCATCAGCAGCACGATGTTGTGGAAGTTGTCCTGCACCACCTCGCCGCGCTGCACGATGTTCGACAGGCCCACCGCCGCCGACGACGCCGCGCCCCACCGCCAGCCGCCCTTGATCGCGAAGCCCAGCACCGACCCCGCCGCCCAGATCGACGGCAGCGTCGTGGCGCCGTCGTCGATGCGCTCCGCCGTCTCCACCGGGATCGTCAGCAGGATGCCGGTCAGCGTGAGCGTGATGTCCGCCGCGAGGAACCGGTACGTGCAGCGCTCCGCCGACGAGACCCGGCGGAAGGTGACCAGCGTCCACAGGGTGAGCACCGCGAAGTACGCCCAGCCCAGCGCCGGCCGCGCGACGTCGTCGTGCCGGTGGACGAACTGCGCCACCGCGTACGCGAGGGTCAGCACCCGGAAGTACGTCAGCGCCTGCCACAGCGGCTGCTCCACCGACATCCGCCGCTTGCTCTGCCCGGCCATCGCCCCGGCTCTCCCTCCCGCCAGCGTCCCGCGCGCTAGGCGGCGTCCCGCCGCCCGCCGGCGCCGGAGCCGCCGTCGGACTTCTCGGACTTCCCGGCCTTCTCCTCCGCCTTGCGGCGCTTGGCCGCGTCCGCCATCCGCCGCTTGGCCGCCGTCGCGTACTCGTCCACGTACTCCTGGCCGGAGAGCTTCATGATCTCGTACATGACCTCGTCGGTCACCGAACGCAGGATGAACCTGTCGTGCTCCATGCCCTGGTAGCGCGTGAAGTCCAGCGGCCTGCCGATGCGGATGCCCGGCCGCATGACCTTCGGCATCACCTGTCCCGGCGGCTGGATCTTCTCCGTGTCGATCATCGCCACCGGCAGCACGGGCGCCCCGCTGAGCAGCGCCAGCCGGCCGAGGCCGCCGGGCTTGCCGCGGTAGAGGCGGCCGTCGGGCGAGCGCGTGCCCTCGGGGTAGATGCCGAACAGCTCGCCGCGCTCCAGCACCTCCAGGCCGCTCTTGATCGCCGCCTCGCCGGCGCCGCGGCTGCCGGAGCGGTCGACGGGCAACTGCCCGACGCCCTTGAAGAACGCCGCGGTCAGCCGGCCCTTCACGCCCGGCGTGGTGAAGTACTCCGCCTTCGCGATGAAGGTGACCTTCCGGTGCAGCATGGAGGGCAGGAAGAACGAGTCGGAGAACGACAGATGGTTGCTCGCGAGGATCGCGGCACCGGTGTCCGGCACGTTCTCCATGCCTTCCACCCAGGGACGGAAGACGAGCCTCAGGCTGTTGCCGAGAGACATCTTCATCGCGCTGTAGAACAACCGGGGCCTCCTGCGATCCGCTCGTGTGACCATAGCGCTCCTGGTCGGAGAGCGGTATCCGGGGGCGGGCCGCCCGGCCCGCGGGCGGGGCGGGCCTTCCGGGGGGTGTCCGCGGGGGCCCGTCCGTCCGTACGGGGCAGTACGCTCAAGGGCAGCGCCAGGCACGTATCCGCCGCCCGCCTGACACGATCGGAGTCCCGTCATGCCGGTCCTTCCCGGAGCCGAGCCGTTCCGCCAGCCGGGTGGCGAGACCGGGGTGCTGGTCTGCCACGGTTTCACCGGCTCGCCCCAGTCCGTACGGCCGTGGGCCGAGCATCTCGCCGCCCGCGGCCTGACGGTCTCCATGCCGCTGCTGCCCGGGCACGGCACGCGCTGGCAGGACCTGCAGATGACGCGCTGGCAGGACTGGTACGCGACGGTGGACCGGGAGCTGCGCGAGCTGTCCGACCAGTGCGAGCGGGTCTTCCTGTGCGGGCTGTCCATGGGCGGCGCGCTGGTGCTGCGGCTGGCCGCCCTGCACGGGGACGCGGTCGCCGGCGTGGTCGCCGTCAACCCGCTGAACAGGCTGCACGGGCTGCTGCCGAAGGCCCTGCCCGCGGCCCGCTTTCTGGTACGCACCGCGCCCGGCGTCGTCAACGACATCGCCAAGGCGGGCGCGGTCGAGACCGGCTACCCGCGCGTGCCCCTGCACGCCGCCCACTCGCTGCGGCAGCTCCTCGCCCGCGTCGACGCCGAACTCCCCCAGGTGACGCAGCCGCTGCTGGTGCTGCACAGCCGCGTCGACCACGTCGTCTCACCGGCGGACTCCGCCCGCATCCTGAGCCGGGTCTCGTCGCGGGACGTCACCGAGACCGTGCTGGAGGACAGCTACCACGTCGCCACGCTGGACCACGACGCCGAACGGATCTTCACGGCCACCGACCACTTCATCGACCGGCACACCCCGCAGACCGACGGCGGCGAGCAGCGGAAGAGCGAGCAGCGGAAGGGAGCCCGGGCCCGTGGCGGAGCGTAACCCGGACCGGGAGGACCCGCAGCAGGGCGACGGGCCCGCGGAGACGGAGCCGGCGGGCGCGGAGCCGACGGCGTCGGGCACGCCGCTCGACGAGGAAGCCGCGTGGGCGGAGATCGTCGCGGCGTTCGACGAGGACCCCGTGGAGCCCCCGCACGAGCGGGCGGCGCGCACGGCGGCCGGGGACGAAGGCCCGGCGGACGGCACGGACGGCGGCGTGGCGGACCCGGGCGGCGGTGGCGTCGCCACCGCGGAGGGCCCGTCGGGCACCGACAAGGACGGCGGCCCCGCGAGCAGCGGCCCGGGGGGCGCCGGCCCCGCGGGCGCCGACGGCGGCGCGAGCTTCATCGTCTTCTCCGCCGGCACCGGCCCGCGCGACTGGGAGGCGGCCGAAGCTTCGGACGACGACCTGGACGAGACCGACGAGGGCCACTTCGTCCCGCCCGAGCCGCCGCCGCTGCCCAAGGCGGACACGACGACCAAGTTCGCCTGGATCGCGGTCCTCGGCGGTCCGCTGCTCCTGCTGCTGATGCTCATCTTCCAGCAGCCCATGACCTGGTGGGCCTCGGTGCTCGGCATCGGCGGCTTCCTCGGCGGCTTCGCCACGCTCGTCGCCCGGATGCGTCCCGGCGGCGACGATGACGACGAGCCGCCGGGCGGCGGCGCGGTGGTCTGACGGGCCCGGTCCCGGCCCGTTCCCGGCACGGAACCCGTCGGGGCGCCCCGGCGAAGTAGTGGTGCAGGGCCCGGGAACGGGCCGAGTCCACCACCTTCTGGAGGCGCTCGATGGGGGGCATGACGGGCGTGCACACGGAGCCGGAGAGCGACGCGTCGATCGTCGCCCGGTCGCATGCAGAGCCGGAGGCGTTCGCCGCCGTCTTCGACCGGTACGCCGCCGACGTCCACCGCTACGCCGCACGGCGCCTCGGCGACGAGGCGGCCGACGACGTCATGGCGGAGACGTTCACGACCGCCTTCCGGCTGCGCGACCGGTTCGACCCGGGGCGCGGCGACGTGCGCCCGTGGTTGTTCGGCATCGCGACGCACCTGGTGAGCAGGCACCGGCGCGCGGAGGCCCGCCGGTTCCGCGCCCTGTCCCGGCTGCCGGCCCCGGCCGAGACCGACGAGCCGCTCGCCGACCGCGTCGCGGCCCGCGCGACGGCCGACGGCCTGCGCCGCGAGCTGGCCACCGCGCTCGCCCGGCTGTCGCCGGCGCTGCGCGACGTGCTGCTGCTGGTGGCCTGGGCGGACCTGGCGTACGAGGAGGTCGCCCAGGCGCTCGACGTGCCGGTGGGCACGGTGCGCTCGCGGCTGCACCGGGCCCGCGGCCGACTGCGCAAGGAACTGGGCGCCGTGGCCGGCGGCAGGGATGTGCCGGATGCCGGCGGCACGGACACCGACCATGCGGGCACCGGGCGGAAGGAGCGCGGACGTGGATGAGCTGAAGCTGCTGCGGGACTGGGACGCGGGGGCGGGAGAGCCGCGCGAGGCGGCCCGGCAGGCGGCCCGCGAACGGCTGCTGGAGGCGGCCCGCGCCGCCGCCCCGGCCGCGAACCACGCCCCGGCCGCGGTCCCGCGCCGGGCCCGGCTCCGGCTCGTGGCCCGCCCGGTCCGCGGGCCGGGCGGGGTCCGCGGACCGGGCCCGGGCGGGACGCCGGCCGCGGGCGGGATGTCCCGTCGTACGGCGGTACGGACCCTCGTCGCCGCCGGTGCCACGGCGGCGGCCGTCGGCACCCCGCTCACGCTGCTGGCCGGGGACGGCGCCACCGGACCCGCCGCGGACGGCGCCGGCGTGCTGCGCCGGGCGGCGCGGCTGGAGCGGGAGCGCGAGCGCCTGCGGGCCCCCCTCGAGCCGCGCCGCGGCCAGTACGTCTACACCCGGGTGTTCTTCCGGGAGATCGCGGACGACACCGGGAAGGCCGTGACGTACGCGTCGGAGTGCTGGATCGCGGCGGACTCCTCGCGCCGGTCGTGGCTGAGCAGGGGCCGCGGGGGAAGCTGGCGGCAGCAGGAGGAGGCGGGCGCGATCTGGCCGCCGGCGGACTGGCGCACGGTCGCCGGGATCCCCACGGAGCCGGAGGCGTTGCTGACGTTCCTCAGCTCCCCCTACCCGGGCGGCGGGCCACGCCGGATCCTGCCCGCTGACTTCGGCGACGACGAGTGGCAGCAGTCGTTCTTCTACCTCAGCGGCCTGCTCAACTGGATCCCCGTACTGCCGGAAGGGCTGCTGCCCGCGGTGTTCGCGGCGCTGGCGGAGTTCCCCGACCTGCTCGTGGCGGACGGGGCGGAGGACGCCCACGGCAGGGACGCCCTCGCGCTCACCTGCCGGGACACGGACGACTCGCCCACGTACCTGCTGTTCGCCGCGGACACCCACGAGTACCTGGGTCTGCGTACGCGGCGCTCCTCGGATCCGAACGAGTCCAGGACGTTCACGAAGCTCTCGTACCTCGACGCCTACGACGTCGTGGACGACGTCAGGAAGCGCCCGTAGCCGGCAGGCCGGACGCGGGCACGCGGAGCGCGGCCAGGACCGGGAGGTGGTCGGTGGCGTCGCGGAGGTCGGCCGGGGAGACGCCCGGCAGGCCCGCCGGGACGCCGCAGCCCAGGACCTCCACGGCGTCCGAGGCGAGCACGGCGTCGATGCGCTTGCGCGGGTCGAGCGCGGGGAAGGTGTGCCGGCCGCCCCACGGGCGCACCGCCCAGCCGTCCTGCAGTTCGGCGGCCAGCCGGCGGAAGGCGGGGCCCTTGGGGCGCTCGTTGAGGTCTCCGGCGACGACGAGGTGCGGCTCGCCGAGCGCGCGCACGTGCGCGAGCAGCAGCCCGGCCTGCTCGTAGCGCTCGGCCCCGGCGAGGCTGAGATGGGTGCTGACGACGGCCAGCCGGGCGCCGCCGAAGCGCAGCACCGCCGTCGCCAGACCCCGCTGGTGCAGACCGGGGGTGCGGGGCAGGAGCGTCTCGTCGGTGCGCTCCACGTGCGCGCGCAGGCCGGCCAGGAGCATGGGCCCGGCGGTGGTGGCGCCGCCGGTGACGTAGAGCAGACCGGTGGCGCGGGCGAGCCGCGCGGCCTTCTTGCGCCACCGGAAGAAGCGTGGCGCTTCCTGGACGCAGACGACGTCCGGGGCGCAGGCCCGGATCACGCGGGCGAGTGCGGCGGTGTCGTCCCGCAGGGAGCGGATGTTGTAGCTGAGCAGCCGGACGACGGCGGAGCCGTCCGGCTCGGTGCGCGAGGCGGGGAGATCGGGCAGCAGCACGGGGGTGAGACTACCCGGGGACGGGCGCCGGTGGCGGTCGGCCGAGCGCGCCTCGAGGGGTGAGACGCGCCGGGTCCGCCCGGCCGCCGTGGGGCACGGCGCGGTCGGCGGTGGGACGTCGGGCGTGGGCGGCTCGCGGTGCGGGTCCCGGAGCCGTGGGCCCTCGTGCCTTCGGGCGGTGGCACCGTCCGGCACGCGGGCCGTCACGTGGGCCTCTCTCAGCCCTGGCGGGCCAGGTCCGCGGCGCCGACGAGCCCGGCACGGCCGCCGAGTTGGGCGGCGAGCACCTGCGCGTGGGGCCGCCACTGGTTGCCCACCAGCCAGCGCCGGAACGACTTGCGGATGGGGTCGAGGACGAGGTCGCCCTCGTCCGATACGCCGCCGCCGACGATGAACGCCGACGGGTCGAAGAGCGACGCCAGGTCCGCCAGCCCCGCCCCCGCCCAACGGGCCAGCTCCCGGAACGAGTCGACCGCCACCGGATCGCCCTGCCGGGCCGCCTCGCTGACGTGCCGCCCCTGGACGCCCTCGGGCGAGCCGTCGCCGAGGGCGAGCAGTATCGCCGCGGCCTCGGGGGTGGCGGCGGCACGCTGGCGCGCGTACCGCACGAGGGCGCGGCCGGAGGCGTACTGCTCCCAGCAGCCCTGGCTGCCGCAGCCGCACAGCAACCCGTCCGGCACGACGCGGATGTGGCCGAACTCCGCGGCCACGCCGAAGCGGCCGCGGTGCAGCCGGCCGCCGATGATCACGCCGCCGCCGAGGCCGGTGCCCAGGGTGATGCAGACGACGTCGTCGTGGCCCTGGCCGGCGCCGAAGCGGTACTCGCCCCAGGCGGCGGCGTTGGCGTCGTTCTCGACCACGACGGGCAGGCCGATGCGCTGTTCGACCTTGTCCTTGAGCGCCTCGTGGCGCCAGTTGACGTTCGGGGCGAAGAGCACGGTGGCGCGCTTGTCGTCCACGTACCCCGCGGCGCCGATGCCGACGGCCTCGGCGGGGGTGGCGGACGTGACCTCCTGGACCGCCGCGCAGATGGCGTCCACGACGCCTTCGGGTGTTTCGGGGGTCGGTACCGTGCTCGTCCGGATGATCGAGCCCTCTTCGTCGACCACACCGGCCGCAATCTTGGTGCCGCCGATGTCGACGCCGATGGTGAGTCCCATGTCTCCCTCGGTTATTCGGTTCGAGCCCCGCTGCGCCTCCTCACATTACCGGAGGCACCGCGGGGCCCGGCCGTCAGTCGAGGTCGATCTGCTTGGGGCTGCTGGGCGGTTCCTCGTCCCGCGACCAGTCCGCTTCCTGCCGCTGAACTGCGGCGCGATAGGCCGCGGCGATCTCCGTGCCGGCCGTGGCGAGGTGGTCGAAGATCTGCGGATTGCGCTCGACGACGGGCTCGACGACGGTCTTCACGGAGGCGAGGAACTGCTTCGCGAACTGCTGCGCGGCGGTCTGCGCGACCGCGGCGGTACCCCCGGTCGCGCCGGGGGCGCGAATCTCGGAGACCCTGTCGGCGAGGGAGTCGAAGAAGCGGCGCAGCTCCTCGGCGGCGCTGACGGGCTCGGGCCCGTAGACCGCGCGCCGCCGGGCCTGCTCGGCAGCGAAGTCCTCGGCACACGCCTCGGCCCACGCGTCCGGGTCCGGGACGGTGGAGGCCGCACCGGGTTCAGGGCGCTCGATGGCATCACTCATACATCGACGGTACCCGAACGCCGACTTCACGTTGACTGCCCCGCACGAGGTTGTGTCGACGGGGAGGCGGGAGGCGGGGGTGACGCCGCCGCCGGCGCACCGGCGCACGGCCGCCGCCGGGCGCGCGCGGGGCGCCCGTCCCGGCCCGCGGCGGTCGCGGCCGTGTGCGGGTCGGGCAGCGGGTCGGCCGGGGACGGGTCGGCGGGGTGGGTCACCGGGGGTGGGTCAGCGGGGGTGGGGCCAGACCGCGGGGTCGGGGGCGAAGCGGATGCGGAGTTCGGACTCGTGGAGGCCGGCGCGGGTGATGGTGCAGCGGCGGAGGGCGGCGGGCAGCGGCAGGGCCCGGCGGTGGCCGGCCGCCGTGATCAGGAGTTCGTCGCCGCGGCGTACGAGGGTGAGGTCCGCCCGCTCGGCGCCGGGCAGCGGCAGGCGGTACAGCAGCACGCCCTCGTCGGCCAGCAGGTCGTCCACCTCGGCCGGGTCCCCGGGGCCCGCACCCGCGGGCCGTCCTCCCGGCGGCGCCACCGCGTCCGCCAGCGCCGCCAGGGCGACCGGGCCCTGCGGCTGCGGGCCCAGGTGCGGCAGGGCGCAGAACGTACCGCCCGCGGCGCGCAGCTCCGCGCCCACCTCCTTGACGACCCGGTGCTGCTCGTCGGCGAGCGTCGCGAACCAGGCGTCCTCCGAGCCCGCGGGCAGGACCCGGTTCGCGACCACGGCCTCGACGGCGCAGCCCTGCAGCGCGAGCGCCGCGCGCGTGCGGCGCAGTTCGCGGGCCCCGCGCGGAGTGGGCTCCAGGACGAGCCGCACCCGCGCCCCGGCGGCCTCGGCCGCCTCCCGTACGGCCTCTAGCCGGTCCTCCCAGCGGGCCGCCGCCTCGTACATCCGCTCCGCCGGCACCGGCGCCCCGAGCAACCGCCCGAGCAGCGGCCGCAGCCCCCGCGCCGCCTGCCGCTCCGCGGGCAGCAGCCGCCGCAGGTACCGCACCAACTGCTCCGGCAGCGCCAGCGCGCGCAGCGTCTCCCAGGCGGCGGGCATGTCCACGACGGTCAGGTCCCGGGCTGCCGCGCCGCCGCCCCGCCCCGCGGCACGACCGTCCGCCGGGCCCGTTCCGTCCGCCGGCCCCGCCTCGTACAACGCCGCCAGCGCCCGCAGCAGCGCGAACTCGCGCGAGCCCGGCGGCGGCGTCAGCTCCTCCGCCGCCAGCGGCGTCGCGCCGAGCAGTTCCAGGGTGTCCTCGTGCTGCTCCTGCCAGTCCGCCAGCGACTCCGTCGCCGCCTCCGCCCCCCGCAGCCGCGCCGCCCACAGACCCGACTCGACGCGGACCGGCTCCGTCCACGGCGGCGCTTCGCCCGCGTACGTCCCCGCCTCCGACCGCGGCCCGGGAACCTGCGCCTGCGGCGCCCCCGCCAGCAGCCCGCCGGCCTCCCGGTCCGCCGTCAGCAGCAGCACCCGGGCCCCGTCGCGCGCCGCCCGCAGCGCCGTGGCCGCCGCGACCGTCGTACGGCCCGCGCCCGCCGCGCCGGTGACGAGGAGAGTACGCACGCGGCGGCGTCAGTCCGTGCCGGTGCCGGCGGACGCGCCCGGGACGCTCTCGACGCGCTGCTTCAGCCCGTCGAGCGCCCGCTCGATGATGATCTTCTCCATCTTGCGCTTCATCATCCCGAGCATCGGGATCTTGACGTCGACGGTCAGCTCGTACGTCACCTCGGTGCGCTCCCCGCCGGCGAGCGGCTTCAGCAGGTACGCGCCGTCCAGCGCGCGCAGCATCTGGGACTTCTCCAGCGTCCAGCGCACCTCGTGCGGCCCGGCCCAGGTGTACGCGAGCGTCTGCTCGTCCCGGATCGTCTTCGCGTCCAGCACCAGCAGCACGCGCACCGCGCGCCCCTGCCCGTCCGCTTCGAGCACCTCGGTCCGCCGCACTTCGCCCGTCCACTCCGGGTAGCGGTCGAAGTCCGCGATCACCGTCATCACCGCGTCCGGCGCGGCGTCGATGGTGATGCTCGACCTGGTGTGCTCTGCCATGCCTGGGCTCCTCCGTCAACCGTCCGCGCTGAAGGTTACCGCGCCCGGTTCACCACGTAAGAACCCACGGCTTCCCGCGGGAGGCGAAGTGCCCGACGTTCACGCACTCCGTCGCCCCGATCCGCATCCGCCGCGCCAGCGGCTGGTGGACGTGGCCGAAGAGCGCGTACCGCGGCCGCACCCGGTGCACCGCCTCCAGCAGCGCTTCGCTGCCCCGCTCGAAGCGGCGCGCCACCGTGTCGTAGCAGAGGTCGGGGACGAGTGGCGGGATGTGCGAGCAGAGCACGTCGACGTCCCCGAGGGCGGCGACCTTCGCGGCGTACGTCTCGTCGTCGATCTCGTACGGCGTGCGCATCGGCGTCTGCAGTCCGCCGCCGACGAACCCGAAGACCAGCCCGCCGATCTCGACCCGGTCGCCGTCGAGCACGGTGGTGCCCTCCCGGGCGAACTCGGGCCACAGCCGGGGAATGTCGACGTTGCCGTACGTGGCGTACGTCGGCGTGGGGAAGGCCGCGAACAGCTCCGCGTACTGCTTGCGCACCGCCTTCTCGATCTCGTCGCGCTTGTCCTTGCCCGCCCACAGCGCGTTCACGAAGTCGCGGTGCTCGTCGAACCGGCGGGCGGTGCGCAGCTCCACGCTGCGCGTGGTGTTCGCGACGCCGAAGAGGTCGGGGAAGATGCCGCGCGAGTGGTCGGCGTAGTCGATGAAGAGGATGAGGTCGCCGAGGCACACCAGCGCGTCCGCGCCGTCGCCCGCGCGGGCCAGGTCGGCGCTGTTTCCGTGCACGTCGCTGACCACGTGGACCCTCATGCGCTCACCCTACTTCCGGCGCGCACGGCACCCGCACGACGGTGACCCGCGCCACTGCCGCGAGGTGCCCCCGTGGGGATAGGGTCGCAGGTGGCCCACCGGAACGTCGAGGAGCAGCGTCTTGCGAGAGTTCGCCCTTCCCGCCCTGTACGAGGTCCCGGCGGACGCCAACCTGACGGACCTCATCCGCACCAACGCCGACCGGACTCCGGAGCTGGCCGTCGTCGCCCGCAAGAGCGCCGCCGGCGACTGGGAGGACGTGTCCGCCGCGGACTTCCTCGCGGAGGTGGGGGCGGCGGCCAGGGGCCTGGTCGCGGCCGGGCTGCGGCCCGGGGAGCGGGTCGGGCTGATGTCCCGTACGCGGTACGAGTGGACGCTGCTGGACTTCGCGATCTGGACCGCGGGCGGCGTGACGGTCCCGGTGTACGAGACCAGTTCGCCGGAGCAGATCCAGTGGATCCTGAGCGACTCGGGCGCGGTGGCGTGCGTGGTGGAGACCGCGGAGCACGCCGCGGCGGTCGAGTCGGTACGCGGCCGGGTGCCCGAGCTGCGCCGGGTGTGGCAGATCGACGGCGGGTCCTCCGCCGGCGCCGACCCCCAGGGCGCCGTCGCCGCGCTCACCGCCGCCGGGGCAGAGGTGTCCGACGAGACGCTGGAGAAGCACCGCACCGCGGCCGGCGCCGACTCCCCCGCGACCTTCGTCTACACCTCCGGCACCACCGGCCGCCCCAAGGGCTGCGTCATCACCCACGGCGCCTTCCTCGCCGAGTGCGGCAACGCCGTGGAGCTGCTGCGCCCGCTGTTCCGGCCCGGCGACAGCTCGATCCTCCTCTTCCTGCCGCTCGCGCACGTCTTCGGCCGGCTGGTGGAGATCGCCGCCATGGTCGGCCCGATGAAGCTCGGCCACGCGCCGGACGTGCGGAACCTCACCGACGACCTGGCCGCCTTCCGGCCGACGCTGCTGCTCGGCGTGCCCCGCGTCTTCGAGAAGGTCTACAACTCCGCCCGCGCCAAGGCGCAGTCCGACGGCAAGGGGAAGATCTTCGACAAGGCGGCCCACACCGCCATCGCGTACAGCCGCGCCCTGGACACCGGCGGTCCCGCGCTGGGGCTGCGGCTGCGCCACGCGCTCTTCGACAAGCTCGTCTACGCCAAGCTGCGCGCCGTCCTCGGCGGCCGGGCCACGCACGCGATCTCCGGCGGCGCCCCGCTGGGCGAGCGGCTCGGCCACTTCTACCGCGGCATCGGCTTCACCGTCCTGGAGGGCTACGGCCTGACCGAGACCGCCGCCGCGATCACCGTCAACCCGGTGGAGCGCCCGAAGATCGGCACCGTCGGGCAGCCGCTTCCGGGCTGCACGATCCGCATCGCCGACGACGGCGAGGTGATGGTGCGCGGCGGCAACGTGTTCGGGGAGTACTGGGCCGACGAGGACGCGACCGCCGCGGCCCTCGACGGCGAGTGGCTGCACACCGGCGACCTCGGCAGCCTGGACGAGGACGGGTATCTGTCCATCACCGGGCGGAAGAAGGAGATCATCGTCACCGCGGCCGGCAAGAACGTCGCGCCGGCGGTCCTGGAGGACCGCATCAGGGCGCACGCGCTGGTGGCCGAGTGCATGGTCGTCGGCGACGCGCGGCCGTTCGTCGGGGCGCTGGTCACGCTGGACGAGGAGTTCCTCGGCAAGTGGGCCGCGGACAACGGCAAGACCGGCCGGACGGCGGCGGAGCTGGCGGACGACGCCGAGCTCCGGGCGGCGGTGCAGTCGGCGGTGGACGACGGGAACGCGCAGGTGTCGCGGGCGGAGTCGGTGCGCAAGTTCCGCATCCTGCGGGGGCAGTTCACGGAGGAGACGGGGCACCTGACGCCGTCGCTGAAGCTGAAGCGGAGCGCGGTGGCGAAGGACTTCGCGGCGGAGATCGAGGCGCTGTACGAGCGGTAGGGGTACGAGCGGTAGGCGTACGAGCGGGAGGCCGCCGTAGCCGTACGGGACCGGCGGGACCAGCGCGGACGAGCGCCGTCCGGCCCGTACCGTACGCCCGCCTCACAGCAGCGACGTCAGCCGCTCCGCCAGCAGGTCCCAGCGCCACCGCTCCGCCACCCAGGCCCGCCCCCGCGCGCCCGTCCGCGCGCGCAGCTCCGCGTCGCCCAGCAGCGTCACGATGCGCTCCGCGGCCTGCGCCGCCTGGCGCTCCGCGCCGCCGCGCACCACCCACCCGGTCTCGCCGTCGAGCACCGCGTCCGGGGCCCCGCCGGAGTCGCCCGCGACGACCGGCAGGCCGGTCGCCGACGCCTCCAGGTACACGATGCCCAGCCCTTCCACGTCGAGCCCGCCGCGGCGCGTGCGGCACGGCATCGCGAACACGTCGCCCGCGCCGTAGTGCGCGGGCAGGTCCTCCCAGGGCACCGCGCCCGTGAAGCGCACCGAGCCGGCCACGCCCGTGGCCACCGCCAGCTTCTCCAGGCGCCGGCGGTACGGGCCGCCGCCCACGATCAGCAGCACCGCCGCCGGCTGCGCCGCCAGGATCCGCGGCATCGCGCGGATCAGGGTGTCCTGGCCCTTGCGCGGTACGAGCCGGGAGACGCAGACGACGACCGGCCGGTCCGCGAGCCCGAGGCGGGCGCGTACGGCCTCGCCGCCCGAACCCGGGTGGAACGCCGTCTCGTCGACGCCCGGCGGCAACTGCACCATGCGCGCGGCGGCCTCGGCGCCCAGCGCGCGGGCGATCCGGGCGCGGGTGTACTCGCCGAGGTACGTGAGCGTGTCCGCCGACTCGCCGATGCGGCGCAGCAGTTGCCGGGCCGCCGGCAACTGAGCCCAGCCCGCCTCGTGGCCGTGGGTGGTGGCGACGATCCGCTCGGCGCCCGCACGGCGCAGCGCGGGCGCCATCAGGCCCAGCGGCGCGGCGGCGCCGAACCACACGGCGCGGCAGCCGTGCGCGCGCAGCAGCCCCGCCGCGCGGCGGGTGACGCGCGGGGTGGGCAGCAGCATCGTGGTGCGGTCGCGGATCACCTGGAAGGGCTGGCGGGCGTCGAAGTCCCGGGTGGCGGCGCGGCCTTCGGCGTCGCGCTTCCAGGTGGAGGCGTAGACGACGACCTGCTCCGGGTCCAGCCGCAGGCACATGCTGTGCAGGAAGTTCTGGATACCGCCGGGGCGCGGCGGGAAGTCGTTGGTGACGACGAGCGTCTTGCGCGCTGGCCTGTCGGCGGGTCCGTTGTCCATCGCGGCCGACAGTACCGGGGGCGGGGGCGCGGGGCGCCTGCGGCCGGGCGGAGCCGTGCCGTAGTGTCGTCGGACGCACACGGCGGCGGGGCGGAGGTCGAGCCATGGCACGGGTCGCGGCGCCGGTGGCGGCGTGGGCGCTGACCCGCGCGGGCCTGCTGCTGTTCGTGCTCCAGGTGGTCACGCTGCCGGGTCCCGACGTCACCAGCGACGTCGAGGTGATCTACCGCGGCTGGTACGAGGTGCTGCGCACCGGCACGTTCCCGGTCGGCGACGTGAGCTGGCAGTACCCGCCGGGCGCCGCGCTCCCGGTGCTCTCCCCCGCACTCCTGCCGTTCCTCGGCTACGCGCACGCCTTCTTCGCGCTGGCCTGCGCGGCGGACGCGGCGGTGCTGGGGCTGCTGCTGCGGGCCGGGGGCGGCGCGGGGCGGTCGCGGGCGGGGGCGTGGTTCTGGGTGGCGGGGGTGCCGCTGCTGGGGCCGACCGCGTACGCGCGCTACGACGTGATGGTCACCGCCGTCGCCGTCGCGGCGCTGCTGGCCGCGGCCCGGCGGCCGGCGGTGGCGGGGGCGCTGGCGGGGTTCGGCGCGATGCTGAAGGTGTGGCCGGCGCTGCTGCTGCTCGGCGCCGCGCGGGGGCGGGCGACGCGGCTGTCGTGGGGCGCGGCGGCGGGCACGGCCGCGGGGGTGGCGCTGGTGGCGGCCGTCGCCCTGCCGGGGGCCTTCGACTTCGTCACCGCGCAGCGCGACCGCGGCACCGAGGTGGAGTCGCTGGGCGCGCTGGTCTTCCACGTCGGCCGGCACCACGGCTGGGAGGGCACCGTACAACTGCACTACGGCTCCATGGAGTTCCTCGGGCCGGGCGTCGGCCTGGTCAGCGCCCTGGCGCTGGGGCTGTCCGCGCTGGCGATGGGGTGGCTGGTGCTGTGGCGGCTGCGGGCGCGGGAGTTCACGGCGACGACGGGGTGCGAGGCGGCGTTCGCGGGGGCGCTGCTGTTCACCACGACGAGCCGGGTGATCAGCCCGCAGTACCTGATCTGGCTCGTCGGGCTGGCGGCCGTGTGCCTGACGCTGCGGGCGGCGCGGATGGCGCTGCCGGCGGGGCTGGTGCTGGCGGCGACGGGGGTGACGCTGGCGGAGTTCCCGGTGTGGTTCGGGGAGGTCGTGGGGAGCACCGGGTTCGGGATCACGCTGCTGGCGGTGCGGAACGGGCTGCTGGTCGCGGCGACGGTGGTGGCGTGCCGGCGGCTGTGGCGCTCGACGGTCACGGATCCGGTCCGGGCGGGGGACGGGAGGGCGCCGGTGCCGCGGCAGCAGGGGCGTACCGCGTCGGCGGACAGCGACATGCTCACGTGGTGAGTGGGTCCCCGGTGGTGCGGGTCACGCGCTGCCGCCCGCCTTGAAGAGGAGGAGCAGGAAGGCGGCGAAGAGGTGGCCGAGGAAGACGTAGACGAGGAGGCGGATCACCAGGCCGCGGGGGAATCTCTCCTCGATCCGCTTAGACACGGCGTTCTCCTTCGGGTCAGTGCCGTGCGGCGCCGCCGAGGCACAGCTCGGCGACGGCGCTCTGCAGGAGGGTGTGGACGAAGAGCAGGTCGAGCCCGCCGCGTTCGGCGGCGGCGATGCGGTGCGGGGTGAGCGAGTCGAACTGGGCGCTGTCGCCCGGGTCGAGGAGGTGCTCGGTGCCGCCGAGCGCGAGCCGCATCCGCCCGTCGAGCACGTAGAGCCACTCCTCGCCCGGGTGGACGCGGACGAGGTCGCGGTGCTCGGCGTCGTACGGCACGTGCACCCGGAGCGCCTGCATCCCCCGGTCCGTGCCGCCGGCCTGCCGGTACGACCAGCCGCCGGCCTCCCGTACCGGTGCCTCGGCGCCCCTGACGACCGACGTCTGGGCCGCGGGCGCCTCGCCGAGCAGCTCGGAGACCGTCGTACCGTAGATGCGGGCCAGCTTGAGCAGCACCGGCAGCGAGGGCTGCCGCTGCCCGGTCTCCAGCCGGGACAGGTGGGCGGGCGAGAGCTCTGCCCTGGCGGCGGCGGCCTCCAGCGTCAGGCCGGCGCGGCGGCGCAGCTCGCGCAGGCGGGGTGCCTGGGGGTGGTCGGGGCTCATGACGCCCATTGAGCCACCGGGAGTGCCCCAGAGTCAAACTTCTTGCCTCTCAGGCAAAACGCCCTCGCGGCCTCACCCCAGCTCCCGCTCCAGATACGCCCGCCAGCGCGCCGTGAACTCGCCGAGCCCCACGCCCAGCTCCGCGCGCAGCACAGGGCCGACCGCCTGCTCGCGTGACGTCGCGGCGCCCACGGCGCGGTAGAGCGCCACGAGCCGCTGGGCGCCCCACTCGTCCGCGACCATCCGGGCCGCCAGCCACGCCTCGCCGTACGCCTCCGCCACCCGCTCGCCGCCGGCCCCGCGGCCGAAGTCGGCGTCGGCGGGCAGGTCCCGCGGCAGCTTGCCGGCGGCGACGGCACGGGCCAGCTCCGGCGCGCCCTGGCGCGGGCCGCGGGCGGCGCCGCGGAAGGCCGCCCAGTCCGCGAAGCCCTCGGAGAGCCAGAGGGGGGTGGCCGGGGAGGTGTGGGCGCGGGTGGCGACGTGGACGGTCTCGTGGGTGAGGACGATGCGCCGGCCGAGGGCGCCGAGGATGTCGTACGCCTCGGGGTTGACGACGACGCGGTCGGCGGGGGTGCGGTCCCGGTTCCGGCCGGTGGTGACGGCGGCCACGCCGGCGTAGGCCGTGGGCCCCGCGCCGAGCAGCTCCCCCATCGCGGCCTGCGAGGCGGGCACCAGCACCACGACGCGGCGAGTCCACGAGGCGCCCCAGGCGGCGGAGACGTCGGGCACGGCGCGGTCGGCGACGGCGGCGATGCCGCGCAGGCGGCCCTCGGGGTGGCCGACGCCGAGCACGAGGCTGTGCGTGCCGCGTACGACGGTCAGGGAGCCCTGGTCCCACGGCTGGGGCGGGCTGCCGGGCGCGGGTCCCGCGACGTACCAGCGGCCGTCGCGGCGGACGAACTCCAGCCGCGGAGCGGCGGTCGCGTCGCCGGCGTCGTAGCCGCGGAGTCGGTAGGCCAGGCGGACGTCGGCGGTGGCGCGGTTGCCGTCGGCGGGTACCGGGCCGTCGGGGCGGAGGGTCCAGGCGGCGAGCGGGAGGGCGTCGAGGTTGCGGAAGGCGGTGCGCTGCCGCTCCCGGTACGGGCCGGCCTGCGGGTCGACGGTGCGCAGGAACGCGGCCTCGTCGCCCTCGCGGACGGCGGCGGAGCGCTGCCGGAGCAGTTCGGCGACGGCGCGGGTGGCGTCGCGGGTGGCGTCGCGGGACTCGTCGTCCTCGCCGCAGCCGGCGAGCAGGGCGGCGACCAGCCCGGCACAGAGCACCAGCACCACGGTCCGCACGCCTGCCACGCCCCGAGCGTACGTCGCCCCGGTCCCGGCGGTGCGGCGCGGGGACCGGGGCGGGTGGTGGGGGCGGGCGCCGTTGGCGGGTGCCGGGGGCGGGCGACCGGGGCGGTGTTGCCGGTGGGGCGGTTTGTCAGAGGGGCGGCCTACCCTTGGGCGGGAGTGCGGGGGACTTCAGGGGGTTTCTGCGGGACTTGTGCGGGTGGCTGCTACGGGCGCGTCACCGACGCGACCGGCATCATCCCCACCGGGTCGTAGCGCACCGTCGCGCCCGGGTAGGGCGCGTGGACGACCTGCCCGCCGCCCACGTACATCGCGACGTGGCTCGCGTCCGCCCGATACGTCACCAGGTCACCCGGCTTCGCCTCGCCCAGCGGCACCTGGCGGCCCGCGTAGCGCTGCGCCTGCGACGTGCGCGGGATCGACACCCCGGCCCGGCCGTAGGCCCACTGCGTCAGCCCCGAGCAGTCGAACCCTCCGGGCGCCGCGCCGCCCCACACGTACGGGGTGCCGACCGCCCCCCGCGCCGCGGCCACCGCGACCGCGCCGCGGCCGGAGGCCGGGGCCGAGCCGAGGTCGGGCGTCGGCGCGGAGCGGGAGGCCCGGCTGCGGCCGGTGTCGGGACGTTCCTCCGCCGGCAGCGAGTTGAGCAGCCGCCGTGCCGCCGCGAGCCGCTCGGTGACCTCGCGCCTGTGCCCGGCCAGCGCGTCGCGCTCGCGCTCCAGTTCCGCGAGCGTGTCGCGGGCCCGTACGCGCTGCTGCTCCAGCCGCCGCTGCAGGCCGACGAGTTGGCGCAGCCGCCCGCTCTGCCGGTCGCCGATGCGCTCCAGGGTGGCGGCCTTCTCCAGATACCCCTCGGGGCTCTCCGACAGGATCAGGGTCAGGTTCGGGTCGATGCCGCCGGAGCGGTACTGCGCGCCGGCGAGCGAGCCGAGTTCGGTGCGCATCCGGTTGATCCGGGCGAGGTCGCGGGCGGCGCGGTCCTGCAGCCGCGCCGCCTTGCGGCGCAGCTCCTCGGTGCGCTCCCGGGCGGCGTTGTACTTCTCGGTGGCCCGCTCCGCCCGGACGTAGAGGTCGTGTACGCGCTCCCTGGCCCCCGCGTGGTCGTCGGGGGCGGCGAGAGCCGCGTCGGAGAGGCCGGAGAAGACGGCGGGCGAGCCGGACAGCGCCGCCGCCGCGGCGGCGGTGAGGACGCCGGTACGCAGCCGGGCGGCACCGCAGGGCCGGGTGGATCGTCGATGTGCTGACACGCGGCAGACAGTAACCACGTGACTACGCAGCGCCAAGAACCGTCTCTTGGCGCGATGTCGGCGCCCGGGGCCCGGCGCAGGTCACCCGCGGGGCGTTCGAAACGCGCGGTGTCGGCAATTCGCCCGAACGGGCGGCACGGTGGCCGCGCCGGCTCCGAACGCGCCCCGCCGCGGCGGGCGGCGGGGCGGCGGGGAACGGACGGAGGCGGGGGTCAGACCCGCGCGCCCCACATGAACGGCATGTTCCCGACGGCCTCGTAGCGCACCACCGCGCCCGGCTTCGGGGCGTGGATGATCTGCCCGTTGCCGGCGTAGATGCCGACGTGGTGCAGGTCGCTGTAGAAGAACACGAGGTCCCCGGGCTGCAGGGCGCTGGCCGAGGATATCCGGGTGCCGACGTTGGCCTGGTCCTGCGAGATGCGCGGCAGCGAGACGCCGGCCTGCGAGAAGGCCCAGCCGGTGAGGCCGGAGCAGTCGAAGGAGCTGGGGCCGGTGGCGCCGTAGACGTACGGCGCGCCCAGCTTGCTCTGCGCCGCGGACAGGGCGGCGGCGCCGTGCGACGAGCCGGGCGGCAGGTCGCCGAGGTCGACGCGGTCCTCCGCCTCGCGGCTGGCGCGCAGCTCCTCTTCGGCGAGCGCGGCCTGCTCCTCCTCCGTCAGCTCGTTGAGCAGCGCGCGGGCCTCGCTGAGCTTGTTCTGGACCTTCTTCTTCTGGGAGCCCAGCTCCTTGCGGGTCTCCTCCAGGTCCTTGAGCTTCTCGCCGGCCTCCTGGCGCTGCTGCGCAAGGCTGCGCTGCTTGTCGGCGATGCGCTCCAGCGACTCGGCCTGCTTGCCGCTGACCCGGTCCATCGTGGACGCCTTGTCCAGGTAGGTGTCCGGGTCGGAGGAGAGGAAGAGCTGCACGGAGGGGTCGATGCTGCCGCTGCGGTACTGGGCGGTGGCCAGCGAACCGAGGCCGTCGCGGAGGTCGTTGAGCTCCTGCTGGCCGCGGGCGGCCTTGTCCTGCAGCTCCTTGACGTCCTCTTCGAGCTTGTCCTGCCGCTCCTTGGCGCCGTTGTACTTCTCGGTGGCGCGCTCGGCGTCCTCGTACAGGTTGTCCACCTGCCGCTTGACGTCGTCCTTGTCGGGGGCGGCGTGCGCGCTCTGGGTGGAGAGGGCGACTGCTGCGGCGGCGGTCGCGGTGAAGACGGTGACCCTGGCCCGGTTCGGCTGCTTCGGTCGACGGTGGGACGCCACGAAGGCGAGCTCCTCTTCCTCCAGCCGCCCGACCGTGGCTTGGGGACGCCCCGGTACCGGCGGGACCCTCGCCATCGCCCCGGATGAGCGATCGACAGCACGAAGGTTCGGGCCAGACACTAACGAGGCTCAGGTGATCCGTTCAAATCCCTCAGGCAAAAAAGTCCCCCCGAAGCGCGTTTCTTTACTCACATCACACGGCCAGTAGTCACCGTTGGACAACGAGTTGGACTCGGAGCGGCGAACTGTCCCCACCCGGCCGAGACCGCCGTGATGTCCGAACTCGCCCGCGTTTCCCGGGTTGTCAGCTCCGCGCCAGCCGCTTGAGGAGCAGCGCGGACGACACGGGCCGGGCGCCGGCGGCGGCGACGCCGTCGGCGACCTCGCGGTCGGCGGAGACCACCACGACGGGCCGGCCGGTGGGTTCGGCCCGGACGAGCCGGCGGATCAGCTCGTCGGCGGTCTCGCCCGGCTTGCTGAACAGCACCCGCACCCCGCGCGGCGGCGCGAGCAGCACCGGCGCGGCCAGCTCCGCGCCGTCGAAGACGCACGTGACCTCCGCGCCCGTCTGCGCGGCGAGGCCGGCGAGGCCGCCGAGGAGGCGCAGGCGCTGCTTCTCCAACGGGAGGGTGGGATAGCCGCTCTTGGTGACGTTGTAGCCGTCGACGACCATGTGCGCGTGCGGCAGGGCGAGCAGTTGGTCGAGCAGCGCCGGGTCGGTGGCGGACAGGGCGCGGGCGGCCACGTCCATCGGCGACATCGTGCCGGGCTCGACCGCGCGGACGGTGTCCGCGGGGCTCATGCGGGCGGGCGGCAGGGCGAGTTCGCGGCGGAGCCCCTGGGCCGCGTCGAGGACGGTGTCGAGGAGGAGCCGTACGCGCATGTCCTCCACGCTGCGCCCCTCGCGGGCGGCGCGGCGGCTGGCCTCCAGGCCGGACTCGGCCTCGCCGAGGCGGGCGCGCAGCCGGCGCGCCTCGCTCTCGGCCGCGGCCAGGTGCGCGGCGGCCTCCTCGCGCGCTGCGGCGGTCTCCTGCTGCAGCTTGCGCACGGCGGCCTCGCCGCGCTTGACGTCGCTGAGCGCGCTGCGCAGGCGGCGGTGCAGGCCCTCGTTCTCGCGCCGCAGCGCCTCCAGCTCGTGCCGGGTGCGCTCCGACTCGCCGCGGGCGGCGGCGCGGGCCTCGGCCAGCTCCGTACGCAGCCGGGCCAGCTCGCGGGCGGCCTCCTCGCCGGCCCGCTCGGCGCCCGCGCGCTGCTCCTCCTCGCCGGCGGCGGCGATGAGCTTGACCCAGCCCGGGGGGCGCAGCAGGTACGCGAGGGCCGCGACGTCGACCGGCTCGGCGGCGGCCGGCGGACTGCCGCCGCGCAGCGCGGCGGCCAGCTCCGGCTGGAGCTCCGCGGCCCGCTCGGCGATCCGGTCGCGGAAGCCGGCGTCGCCCGCCAGGGCGGCGGCGATCGCGTTGCCGGCGAGCTTGACGCGGCGGGACGGGGTGAACCGGGCGTACTGCCGCAACTGCGGGGGCAGCTCAGCGACGGTCAGTCCGCCGAAGCACGCGTCGGCGAGCGAGACGATCCTGCGGCGCACCCCCTCGGGCAGCGGGCCGTCGAGCACCTCGGCCGCGTCCTCCTCGGAGGAGACGCCCGGGCCTTCCCTCGGCTCCACCACCGGTCACCCTTCCGCCTCAGCGATCCCCGCGGCTTCGGCCGGGCCGTCCGGCGCCGGCGCCGGCCCGGCGCACCGACCGTCGTCGCAGGCCGTGCCCCCACCCTACGACCTGGAGCGAGGTCTTAGGCAGACAGATAGAGTGAGCGCCGCACCCGGGTCCGAGAGGGAGAGCGAACACATGATCACCGCGATCGTTCTGATCAACACCGACGTGGACCGCATTCCCGAGATCGCCGAGTCCATCGCCGCGATCGACGGGGTCAGCGAGGTGTACTCCGTCACCGGGGCGCACGACCTCATCGCCATCGTCCGGGTGGCGCGCCACGACGATCTCGCCGACGTGATCCCGGGGCGCATCAGCAAGGTGCCGGGCGTGGCGGCGACGGAGACGCACATCTCCTTCCGCACGTACTCGCAGCACGACCTCGAAGCCGCGTTCGCGATCGGCCTCGAGGAGTAGCGCGGTGCGCGCGGCGGGGGCGCAGATGAAGAATCTCTCATCCGGCCTTCACGCTGCGCCGCACCCGCCGGCCGCAGCCTTCCGGGTATGGCTTTCTCGCAGCGCATGGCCGCACTGACCGCGGTGGTGGCGATCCCGCTGGGCGTCGCCGCGACCAGCTACGCCCTGACCGACGACCCGGAGGAGCCGACCCCGCCCGCCCGGGTGGAGATGGAGAGCGGCACGCCCTCCCCGTCGGGCTCCACCTCCCCCTCCCCCGAGGTCTCGCCGAGCGACGAGGTGGTCTCCCCGCCGCCGGTACGCGACGGGCCCACCTCGGCGGATCCGTCCGGCGGCGGGGGCAACGGCGACACCGACGACGGCGGCGACGACACCGGTGACGACTCCGGCGGCGGAAACGACGACGACGACTTCGACGACTGATCGATGATCTCCGCGCGTGCCCGCATCCTGCTGTGGCTGCTGGTGGTGATGACCGTGGCACTCGCCGCCGTCGCCGGCACCACGCGGTCCATCCTGCTGCGCGACCTGGATCACCGGGTGGACCGGCTGCTGGCACAGGAGACGCAGGAGTTCGCGAACCTCTACGAGGAGGGCGTCGACCCCGAGACCGGGCGGCCCTTCACCAGCCCGCGCCGGCTGCTGTGGGTCTTCCTGCAGCGGCAGTACGCGGACCCGGACGAGGAGCTGCTCGGCCTGGTCGGCCGGTCCGACCGGGGCCCGGCGCAGCTCGTACAGCCCCGGACCCTGACGGTGACCCGGCCGCTGGAGGCGGACCCCGCGGGCCGCCGGGAGATCTTCGAGTCCGGGGACGGCACGGGCACCCTCGACCGGCCCTCGGGCGAGCTGCGCTGGGCCAAGGTCGGCATCGGCGCGCCGGACGGGCCGGACGCGGCGGCGTTCGTCGTGGCCATCCACACCGAGCGCGAGCGGCAGCAGGTGGCCGACGTGTTCGTCATCATGCTCGCGATCTCGGCGGTGGCGCTGGTGCTGATCAGCGCGATCGGCTGGGCGGTGGCGGGCCGCATCCTCGCGCCCGTACGGCTGGTCGGCGAGACCGCCGCGCAGTTGACGGAACAGGACCTGACCCGGCGGATCCCGGTGCGCGGGCGGGCCGACCGGGACGAGACGGCGGCGCTGGCGGCGACGTTCAACGCCATGATGGACCGGCTGGAGCGGGCGTTCGCCGCCCAGCGGGAGTTCGTCGACGACGCCGGGCACGAGCTGCGGACGCCGATCACCATCGTGCGCGGGCACCTGGAGCTGATGGGCGAGGACCCGGCGGAGCGCGAGGAGACGCTGCGGCTGGTCACCGACGAGCTGGACCGGATGACCCGGATCGTGGAGGACCTGCTGCTGCTCGCCAAGGCCGAGCGGCCGGACTTCGTCGAGCCGGAGCCGGTGCAGTTGGCGGAGCTGACCGCGGACGTGTTCGTCAAGGCCAGGACGCTGGGCGAGCGGGACTGGGAGCTGAGCGAGGTCGCCGAGGGCGAGATGCGCCTGGATCCGCAGCGCGTCACGCAGGCCATGGTGCAGCTCGCCCAGAACGCGGTCCAGCACACCGCGCCCGGCAGCCGCATCCGGATCGGCTCGCGGGCCGCCGGCGGGCACGTCGAGCTGTACGTCGCCGACGGCGGTCCCGGCATCCAGCCGCAGGACGCCACGCTCATCTTCGAACGCTTCCGCCGCGGCACCGCGCGCCGCGGCTCCCGCGGCGGCGGCGCGGGCCTGGGCCTGGCCATCGTCAAGGCGATCGCCGAGGGCCACCGCGGCCGCGTCGAACTCAGCCCCACCGAAGGCGGCGGGGCCACCTTTACTCTGATCCTTCAGGATGGTCTGTGATGAACCGGATTCTCATCGCCGAGGACGAGGAGCGCATCGCCTCCTTCGTGGAGAAGGGGCTGCGCGCCAACGGCTTCACCACCACCGTCGCCGCGGACGGCGACACCGCGTACGAGTTCGCCCTCACCGGGGGCTTCGACCTGGTCGTCCTCGACATCGGGCTGCCGGGCCGGGACGGCTTCACCGTGCTGCGCCAACTGCGCGAGGCCCGCTCCTCGGTGCCGGTGATCGTGCTCACCGCGCGCGCGTCGGTCACCGACACCGTCGCCGGTCTCGAAGGCGGCGCCGACGACTACATGACCAAGCCGTTCCGCTTCGAGGAGCTGCTCGCCCGGGTGCGGCTGCGGCTGCGTACCGCCGCGCGGGCGCCGGAGGTGACCGTGCTGCGCAGCGGCGACCTCTCGCTCGACCTGCGCACGCGCCGGGCACAGGCCGGCGGGCGCATGGTGGACCTGACCGCCCGCGAGTTCGTGCTCCTCGAACTCTTCCTGCGCCACCCCGGGCAGGTGCTCTCGCGCGAGCAGATCCTCTCCCACGTGTGGGGCTACGACTTCGACCCGGGCTCCAACATCGTGGACGTCTACGTACGGGCGCTGCGCAAGAAGATGGGCGCCGAGCGGGTGGAGACCGTCCGCGGCATGGGCTACCGGCTGCCCGCCCGCCGGCCGGATGAACCGGAGCTGTCCCGCTGACACCCGTTCGGGTGACGTCCGGGTTAAAGGTGAAATCTCCTTCATCTTCGATTCATCACAGGCTCACCGCCGCTGCCGAGGCTCTTGTGCGTGAGCCTCTCCCTGCGCCAGACCGCGACGTTGTGCGTGGCCCTCAGCATCTGCGCCCTGCTGGCCGTCCCGGGCAACGCCCCCGGGCTGACGGCCGACGGGCGTCTGACCCTCGCCGTGTTCGCCCTGGCCACCTGCGCCTGGATCGGCACGCCGATCGACGACACCTTCATCGCGCTGGGCGCGGGGCTCGCGCTCGTCGTCACCGGGGTGCTCGACAGCGAGACGCTGTTCGGCACGCTGGGTGACGAGACGGTGTGGCTGCTGATCTGCGCGTTCGTTGTGGCTGCCGCGGTCGCGGGTACGGGCCTGGCGGGCCGGGCGGCGGTGTTCCTGGTCACCGGGGCGCGCTCCGTACGGCAGTTGGTGCATCTGACGACGGCGGCGCTCGTCGTCACCGCCTTCGCCGTCCCGGCCACCTCCGGCCGTGCGGCCCTCGCGCTGCCGGTGTTCCTGGCCCTGGCCAAGGCGCTGGGTGAGCGGAAGCGGCTGGTGGTGATGCTGGCGCTGCTCTTTCCCACCGTCATCCTGCTCTCCGCGGTGGCGACCCTCATCGGCGCCGGTGCGCACCTGATCACGGTGTCGGTGCTCTGGGAGGCGACCGGGGACCGGATCGGCTTCGTGGACTGGCTGCTGCTCGGGCTCCCGCTGGCGATCGCCTCCGCGCATCTCGCCGCCGAGGTGGTGCTGCTGACGACGACGAAGCGCGCGGACCGCAAGGGCCCGGTGCACCTGACCGCCGGGCAGATACAGGAGCACACGGAACAGCCGGTCACCGGGCCGCTGTCGCAGGCCGAGGCGCGCTGCGCGCTGCTGATCGGCACGGTGGTGGTGCTGTGGTGCAGCGAACCGCTGCACCGGGTGCCGCCCGCGGTCGTGGCGCTGATCGGCGCGGTGGTCGCGGCGTCGCCGGCGATCGGAACCGTACGGCTGAAGGACGCGCTGCGCACGGTGCCGTGGTCGCTGCTGCTGTTCATGGCGGCGACGATGGCGATGGGCATCGCGCTGTCGGAGTCGAGGGCCGCCGCGTGGCTGGTCTCCGGGCTCCCGGGCGGCTCGTCGGTGCCGGGGTGGGCGTTCCTGGCCGGGGTGGTCGCCGTGAGCACCGCCGCCCACCTCGTGCTGCAGTCCCGCTCCGCGCGCTCCAGCGTGCTCGTCCCGCTGGTCATCGCCGCGGCGCTGGCCGCCGGCGTGAACCCGGTGGCCGCCGCGCTGGCGTCCACCGCGGCGGCCGGCTTCTGCCAGACGCTGCCGGCGTCCGCCAAGCCCGTCGCACTCTTCTCCGACATACCGGGCGTGGCCACGTACACGCCGCGGGACCTGCTGCGTACGGCCGCGGTGCTGGCCCCGCTGACGGCGGCGCTGGTGCTGCTGTTCGCCCTCGCGGTCTGGCCGCTGTTCGGCGTGCCGGTCGTGCACCGCTGACCGCCGGCCCTCTGCCCGCCGACCGCCGCCCGCTCACCGCCGACCCCCCACAGAACCCTCCGATCCTCGGGAGACCCTCATGCTCGACCGCGTCGTCGTCGCCCCCAGCGGCTTCAAGGAGTCCCTGTCCGCCGAGGCCGCCGCCGAGGCCATCGCCGAAGGCGTCGGCCGGGTGCTGCCCGACGCCGCCGTCGACCTGATCCCGCTGGTCGACGGCGGCGAGGGCACCGCGCAGGCGCTGGCCGCCGCGACCCGCGGGCGGCTCGTCCCGCGCACCGCCACCGGCCCGCTCGGCGACCGGCTGGAGACCCACTTCGGGCTCCTCGGCGACGGCACCACCGCGGTGGTGGAGATGGCGGCCGTCGCGGGCCTCGCCCTCGTGCCCCGCCCCCGGCGCGACCCGGGGGGCACCACGACGTACGGGGTCGGCGAGCTGATCCGCGCCGCGCTCGACCTCGGCGTACGGCGCATCATCGTCGGCTGCGGCGACTCCGGCACCTCCGACGGCGGCGCCGGCGCCCTGACGGCCCTGGGCGCCCGCCTCCTCGACGCCGAGGGCCGCGACCTCGCCCCCGGCGGCGCCGCGCTCGCCCGCCTCGCGCGCATCGACACCGCGGGCCTCGACCCGCGGCTCGCCGAGACGGAGCTGCTGGTGGCCTGCAACCCGTACAACGTGCTGTGCGGCCCCCGCGGCGTCGCCCGCGTCTTCGGGCCGCAGAAGGGGGCCTCGCCCGAGCAGGTCGAGGAGCTGTCCGCCGCCCTCGACCGCTGGGCGGACGTCCTCACCCGCGACCTCCCGGCCCCCGGCACCGACCTGCGCCGCGGCGCCGGCACCGGCGCCTCCGGCGGGCTCGGCGCGGGCCTCGCGGCCGTCGGCGCCCGCCTCCTGCCCCGCTTCGAGGTGCTCCTCGGCCACCTCGACCTCGACGCCCGGCTGGCCGCCGCCGACCTCGTCATCACCGCGGAGGGCGCCCTCGACCACCAGACGCCGCGCGGCAAGGTGCCCGCGGAGGTGGCGCGCCGCGCCAAGCTCCACGGCCGCCCGGTCCTGGCGCTCGCCGGCACGATCGGCGAGGGCGCGCACGAGGTCCACGGCACGGGCGTCGACGCCTACGGCACGATCATCCCGGGCCCGATGGCGCTGCCCGAGGCGCTGCTGCGCGCCCGGGAGTTCCTGGCCGACGCGGCCGAACGGACGCTGCGCATGGTGCTGATCGGCGCAATGGCCGTGCGGCCGGCGCCCGAGTCGGCGAGCCGGCCGCCCGCCTGACGACGGAGGGGCGCTCGACCGGCGGTCGCGAGCGGCCTGCCCCCGCGGCTGCCCGCCGGGTCAGGCCGCGGTAGCAGTCCGGTCCTCGCCGGAGGCGGGTACGCAGCGGCCGTCCACCGTGCGGTACGACCACCGCGCCCCCTCGCGCACCAGCGACCCCAGCGCCGCCAGGAACCGGTCCACGTGCGCGTCCGGCGTCCCCGCGCCGAAGCTCACCCGCACCGCGTTCAGCGGCCGCTCCCCGTCCGCCTCCCCGCTCCCGCACTCGGCCGACTCGCCCGCCCCGCCGAGCAGCGCCCGCACCAGCGGGTGCGCACAGAACAGCCCGTCCCGCACCCCGATCCCGTGCTCCGCCGACAGCGCCGCCGCCAGATGCGAGCTGCTCCAGCCGTCGGCCACGAACGAGATCACCCCCACCCGCGCCGCGTCCGCGCCGAACAGCGACAGCACCCGCACCCCCGGCAGCGCCGCGAGCCCCGCGAGCACCCGCGCCACCAGCGCCTGCTCCCGCGCCACCAGCGCGTCGAACCCGGCCTCCGTCAGCGCCTTGCAGGCCGACGCGATGGCGTACGCGCCGATGACGTTCGGCGACCCCGCCTCGTGCCGCGCGGCCGTCGTGTGCCACTCGACGTCCACTCCCCCGTCCTCGGCCCGCAGTACCCGCCGGCTCGCGCCCCCGCCGGCGAGGTAGGGCGGCGCCGCCCGGAGCCAGTCCGCCCGGCCGGCGAGGACCCCGGCGCCGAAGGGCGCGTACAGCTTGTGCCCGGAGAAGGCCACCCAGTCCACGCCCAGGTCCGCCACGTCCACCGGGTGGTGCGGCGCCAACTGCGCCGCGTCCAGGACCAGCCGCGCCCCGTGCCGGTGCGCCGCCGCGGTCAGCTCCCGTACGGGCCACAGCTCGCCGGTGACGTTCGAGGCGCCGGTGACGCACACCAGCGCCGGGCCGTCGCCGACCCGCGCGGCGAGCGCCGAGTCCAGCGACGCCACGGCCTGCTCGGGGCTGCCGGGCGCGCCGAGCACGGTGACGCGGCCGGCCGCGGACCCGGCGTGCTGCCAGGGCAGCAGGGCGGCGTGGTGCTCGGTCTCGAACACGTAGACCTCGGTACCCGGCGGCAGCGCGGTCGCCAGCAGGTTGAGCGAGTCGGTGGTGGAGCGGGTGAAGACGACCTGGTCGTCGGGGCGGCAGCCGAGGAATCCGGCGACCGTGGCCCGGCTGGACTCGAAGAGTTCCGTGGACAACTGCGAGAGGTAGCCGGCGCCGCGGTGCACGCTGCCGTAGTAGGGCGCGTAGGCGGCGACGTCGTCCCAGACGCGCTGCAGCGCCGGGGCGCTGGCGGCGTAGTCCAGGGCGGCGTACTCGGCGTCGCCGCCGGTGACGAGCGGCGCGCGGACGTCGCGGCCGAGGACGGGCAGCCAGGCGGGGGTGAGCGTGGGCGCGGACATGCGGAACTCCCGTGAGCAGACGTGAGGATGCGGGGTGACGGGCCCGTACGGCCCGGACGGAGGACGCGCGCGACGCTCTGGCGGAAGGACGCGCGCAGCGGCGGCGGGGCAGCGGCCCCTAGCGCATTCGGTTGCTCACGGCGGTACTCCCTCGGCCGACCAGGACCCCTGGAATCGCGAGGGGTCCGCGCTTGCCGCAGACCTCGCTGCCTGCGGCCCGGTCATCACCCGGGGCACCCCGCCACGGACGGAGGGTTGCCGGACAGCGGGCCGGGGCCTTGATCGCTGTCGCTCGTGACCTGGTCAGGAGTATGCGCACCGGAGAGCCGCGGCGCAACCCGGTTGCCCGGACTGTCCGCAACTCTCCGGATATCGCCCGGGGGAGCGGCGCGTAGCCGCAAGCCCCCGGCCCGTCTCAGCCGTTGCTGGCCGCGACCCAGCGCTCCAGCACCCGCTGCGCCGCGCCCGAGTCGATTGACTCCGCGGCCCGTACGATCCCCGCCGCGATCCGGTCCGGCAGCGGGCCGTCCGTGCCGGTGTCCAGGGCCGTGAGCGCCGCCGCCGCGTTCAGCAGCACCGCGTCGCGCACCGGGCCGGTCTCGCCGGCCAGCAGCCGGCGCGCGACATCGGCGTTGTACGAGGCGTCCGCGCCCCGCAGCGCCTCCACCGGCACGCGGTCGATGCCCACGTCCCGCGGGTCGAAGCTCTCCTGCCGCACCGTGCCCTCGCGCACCGTCCACACCTGGGAGGTGGCGGTCGTCGTCAGCTCGTCCAGCCCGTCGTCGCCGCGGAAGACGAGCGCCGAGGTGCCGCGCTCGGCCAGCACGCCGGCCATGATCGGCGCCATCCGGGCGTCCGCGACGCCGGTGGCCTGCGCCCCGACCCGGGCCGGGTTGGTGAGCGGGCCGAGGAAGTTGAACGGGGTGCTGACGCCCAGCTCCTTGCGGGTCTGCGCGACGTGCCGCATCGCGGGGTGGAACTTCACCGCGAAGCAGAACGTGATGCCCGCCTCCTCCGCGACCTCGGCGACCCGCTCCGGCGTGAGGTCGAGGTTGACCCCCAGCTTCTCCAGCACGTCGGAGGCGCCGGAGGCGGAGGACGCGGCCCTGTTGCCGTGCTTGACGACCTTCGCGCCGGTCCCGGCGACGACGATCGCGGACATGGTGGAGATGTTGACCGTACGGGCGCGGTCGCCGCCGGTGCCCACGACGTCCACCGTCGGGCCGGGGACGGCGATGGTGTTGGCGTGCTCGTACATCGTCCGCACCAGCCCGGAGATCTCCGCGACCGTCTCGCCCTTGGCTCGCAGGGCGACGGCGAAACCGGCGATCTGCGCGTTGCTGGCGGTGCCCGACATGATCTGGTCCATGGCCCAGGCGGTGTCCTCGGCGCCCAGGTCCTGCCCGGCGATCAGCGCGCTGATGACGTCCGGCCAGGAACGCGCCGCCGTGCTGTCGCCTCCTGCTGCCGTCTGCACGCTCATGGCACACCGTCCCGTGGGTCGTCTCCGTCGTCGGGCGTCAGCCTATCGAGCGCAGGGTACGCCGAAGGGCCCCCGTCCGACTGCTGGACGGGGGCCCCGGCGTCGCTCGCCCTGCGGCGGTCGGGCCCTAGTGGTGCCCGTGGCCGCTGGTGATCTCCTCGTACTCGTGGCGGGTCGGCTTCGGGATCTGGCCGGCCTCGCCGAAGTAGCCCTTCGACAGCCTGGCCCGCAGCTTCTCCCCCGGGCTCAGCTTGCGCACGACCCCGTTGTCGTCGACCGTCGGGCCGAGCTCCAGCGGCGCGTACTGGTCGTGCGCGGTGAGCTTGTGCAGTTCCTCCTGCGACAGCGGCTCGTGCACCTCGATGAACTCGCCGTGCGGCATCCGCTTGATGATGCCCGTCTCCCGGCCGTGCAGGACCTTCTCGCGGTCCCGCCGCTGCAGCCCGATGCAGATGCGCCGGGTGACCCAGAAGGCCACCACCGGGGCGACGAAGAACGCGATCCGCACGAACCAGGTGATCGCCTCGATCGAGAGGTGGAAGTGCGTCGCCCACAGGTCGTTGCCACCGGCCACCAGCAGCACGAACACCCAGGTCAGCCAGGCCACGCCGAAGCCGGTGCGGGTGGGCACGTTGCGCGGGCGGTCCAGGATGTGGTGCTCGCGGCGGTCGCCGGTGATCCAGGCCTCGAAGAACGGATAGGCGACCATCACCGTCGGGATGATGCCCACGATGATCAGCGGGATGAACACCCCGAAGTTGATCGTGTATCCGCCCGGGATGACCCATTCCCACCCGGGCATGAACCGGATCAGCCCCTCGGTCCAGCCCATGTAGAAGTCCGGTTGGGCTCCGGTGGAGACCATGTCCGGCCGATAGGGTCCGAGATCCCAGACCGGGTTGATGGTGAACAGTCCCGCGATCACCGTGACCACGCCGAAGACGAGGAAGAAGAACCCGCCCGCCTTCGCCACGTAGACGGGCATGAACGGCATGCCGACGACGTTGTCCTCGGTCTTGCCGGAGCCCGCGTACTGGGTGTGCTTGTGGTAGAAGATCAGGATCAGGTGGATCAGGAAGAGCCCCAGCATGATTCCCGGCACCAGGAGCACGTGCACCGCGAAGAATCTCGGAATGATGTCCGACCCGGGGAACTCACCGCCCCAGAGGAAGAACGCCAGGTAGGTGCCGATCACCGGGGTGGCGAGCGTCGCGCCCTCCATGAAGCGGACGCCGGTGCCGGAGAGCAGGTCGTCGGGCAGCGAGTAGCCGGTAAAGCCGGCGACGCAGCCGAGGACCAGCAGCGTGAAGCCGAAGAGCCAGTTGACCTCGCGCGGCTTGCGGAACGCGCCGGTGAAGAAGACGCGCATCATGTGCGTCGCCATCGCGGCGATGAAGATCAGCGCGGACCAGTGGTGGATCTGCCGGACGAGCAGACCGCCGCGGACGTCGAAGCTGATGTCCAGCGTGGAGGCGTACGCCTCGGTCATCGTCACGCCGTTCATCGGCGCGTACGAGCCGTGGTACGTCATCTCCGCCATGCTCGGCTTGAAGAACAGCGTCAGGTACACGCCGGTCAGCAGCACGATCAGGAACGTGTACATGGCGATTTCGCCGAGCAGGAAGGACCAGTGGTCCGGGAAGATCTTGCGGAGGTTCTTCCGGCCGGCGGCGTGCAGCCCCAGTCGGCCGTCCGTCCAGTCGGCGAACCTCTCGCCTCTGCTCGGCGGTTTGCGGCGTGTGTCTGTCATGGTGGTGCTCATCCGCGCTCCCAGAAGCTCGGGCCGACCGGCTCGTCGAAGTCGCCGAGCGCGTACAGGTGACCCTCATCGTTGACCGAGATCCTCAGTTGCGGCAGGGCGTGCCCCGCCGGACCGAAGAGTACGCGCGCGCCGTCCGACAGGTCGAACGTCGACTGGTGACACGGGCAGAGCACGTGGTGCGTCTGCTGCTCGTACAGGCTGACGGGGCAGCCGACGTGCGTACAGATCTTGGAGTAGGCCAGGATGCCGTCGTGGCCCCAGTCGGCCGACTTCGGGTCCTTGATGTCGCCCGGGTGGATCCGGACGAGCATCAGTGCCGCCTTGGCGATCTCGTTGTTGAAGTTGTGGGCGCCTTCCTCCAGCCCTTCGGGCTTGGCGAAGGAGAGCGAACCGACGGTGATGTCCTCCGGGCGCAGCGGCTCGTCGGTGTTCATGTTGATGAGCAGCTTGCCCTTGTCCCACAGGGTGTTGCGCAGCTTGGTGCCGGGCAGCGGGCCGAGGTCGCGCAGCAGCACGATGCCGGTGAGCGGGACGAGCGTGAGCGCGCCGAGCATGGTGCGCCGGATGATCTTACGGCTGCCGATCGCCGATTCCTCGGTGCCCTGCCGCCAGTCGCCCTTGCTGATGGCCTCGGTCTCCGGGCTGGCCTCGATCGGGTGCCGCTCCTGGATGACCTCCACGTCCGACATCAGCGTGCGCGACCAGTGGATGGCGCCGGCGCCGATGCAGAACAGCGCGAGGCCCAGGGTGACACCGAGGGCGAAGTTCAGCGCGCTGATGTGGCCGAGCGGGAAGATGTAGACGATCTCGTCGACGTCGATGGCGACGAACGCCGCGATGAAGGCGACGGTCGCGAGCATCGACACCGTGAACAGCAGCGACACGGTGCGCTCGGACCGCTTGGCGGCCCGCTCGTCGATGTCCTGCTTGCGCGGCTCGTGCGGCGGCAGGCCGGGGTTGGCGAACGGGTCGCGCTCCTCGACCGCGACGCCCCCGCTCTCCTCGCCCTCCCGGACGGTCGGCAGGTGCTTCTCGCCGTTGTTCTCGTTCTCAGGTCCAGCCTGGCTACTCATGACTTCCTGGCCTTTGCACTCCGGGCGGTGATCCAGATCGTCAGGACGACGAGGGCCCCGAGCCCGAAGACCCAGGCGAACAGACCCTCGCTCACCGGGCCGAGGCCGCCGAGGCTGAACCCGCCGGGCGACTCGGCCTCGTCGCCCCCGACCGTGTCGAGGTAGGCGATGATGGCCTGCTTGTCCTTGGGCGTCAGCAGCCTGTCCGGGAAGGAGGGCATGTTCTGCGGGCCGGTCACCATCGCTTCGTACATGTGCTTCGGATCGACGCCGTCGATGTTCGGTGCGTACTTGCCGTCCGTCAGGGCGCCGCCCTTGCCGGTGAAGTTGTGGCACTGCGCACAGTTGGTACGGAACAGGTCACCGCCGCGGGCGACGTCGCCGCCCGCCGGGTCGTACTGGCTCTCCTCGGGGATCGCCGGGCCGGGGCCCAGGGAGGCGACGTACGCGGCGAGCTGGTCGATCTCCTTCTGGGTGTAGGTGTTCGGCTTCTTCGGCGCCTGGGCGCCCTGCTGCTGCAGGGGCATCCGGCCCGTGGAGACCTGGAAGTCCACGGCCGCCGCGCCGACGCCCACGAGGCTGGGGCCGTCGCTGGAGCCCTGCCCGCCGGTGCCGTGGCAGCTCGCGCAGCCGACCCGGAAGATCTTCTGCCCCTCTTCGATGGCGAGGGACTGTGCACTGGTGTCTTCGGCCTGCGCCTTGCCCGTGGGCGCGAATGTGGCGTACAGCCCCCCGGTGGCCGCCAGCGCGATGAGTAGGACGACGAGCGCCGCCAGCGGATGGCGCCGTCGTGCGGAGAGCTTTTTCACGGATTACCCCGGTATCAGGATCTTCAGCGTCGGTGTGCTTCTCGGTGCCGGCTCCCCGGCCGGTTTTACTTGATCAAGTAGATGGTGGCGAAGAGGCCGATCCAGACCACGTCGACGAAGTGCCAGTAGTAGGACACCACGATCGCGGCGGTCGCCTGCTGGTGGGTGAACCGTCTGGCCGCGTAGGTGCGCCCCAGAATCAGCAGGAAGGCGATCAGTCCGCCCGTCACGTGCAGTCCGTGGAAGCCGGTGGTCAGGTAGAACGCCGAGCCGTACGGGCCGGAGGAGAGCGAGATGCCCTCGTGCTCCACCAGCTCCACGTACTCGGTGACCTGCCCGCCGACGAAGACCGCGCCCATGACGAAGGTCACCGTGAACCACATGCGCAGCTTCTTCACGTCACCGCGCTCGGCCGCGAACACGCCGAGCTGGCAGGTGAGCGAGGAGAGCACCAGGATCGTGGTGTTGCCGAGCGCGAACGGAAGGTTCAGGGTCTCGGCCTGTGCCTTCCAGTAGTCCGCACCCATCACCGACCGCAGGGTGAAGTACATCGCGAAGAGGGCCGCGAAGAACATCAGCTCGGAACTCAGCCAGATGATGGTTCCGACGCTGGTGAGGTTCGGCCTGTTGACCGACGGGTGCGCGTGCCCGGTCTCTACTGCTGCTGTTGCTGTCGCCACGTCCGACATTATGTCGGTCCCTTAACTCCGCCTCACTCCGGGGGGTCCCGTTCGGAGTGTCAGGGCCCGGCAGAGGGGCCCTGGACTGCACCGCCGCACCCCCGGCGGAGTAGCATCCGCGGTGAGAGCGGTGCCCGAGAACCACCGGAGGAACCATGGAGTCGACGGCCGCAGGACCGGTCAACGTGCTGGTCTACAGCGACGACGCGAACACGCGCGAGCAGGTCCGGCTCGCCGCCGGCCGCCGGCCCGCGGCAGACCTGCCGCCGGTGGCCTACGTCGAGTGCGCCACGCTCCCCGCGGTCATGACGGAGCTGGAGCGGGGCGGCATCGACGCCTGCGTGCTCGACGGCGAGGCGGTGCCCGCCGGCGGCATGGGCGTGTGCAGGCAGATCAAGGACGAGATCTTCCGGTGCCCGCCCGTCCTGCTGCTCATCGGCCGCCCGCAGGACGCCTGGCTGGCGACCTGGAGCCGCGCCGAGGCCACCGTGGCGCACCCGGTCGACCCGGCGGCGCTCGCCGACGCCCTGGCGGGCGTGCTGCGCACCCGGCTGGCGGTTGAGGCGTGAGCGCGGGGCGGCGTCTGAGCGCGGGCGGCTCCTGAGCGCCGGCGGCGCCTTCGGGGCGCCGCTCCCCCGGCCGGCCTGAGGGTCCCGGGCCGGGCCGGGCGTCTCAGACCGCGGGCCGGAGGCGGTTCGCGTCGCCCGGGCCGCCTCCGTCGCGGACGCCGGGGGTCAGGGCGCTGCCCTCCTGCCACTTGGGCCAGGAGAGGTTCCAGTCCCCGAAGCCGTTCCCGAACGGGGCCATGTCCTCGCCGAAGCTGTTGACGACCTCCACGATGTCGCCGGGCCGTACGGTCTTGAAGAACCAGGCGGCGTCCTCGGTGCTCATCCCGGTGCAGCCGTGGCTGACGTTGGCGGCGCCCTGCGAGCCGACGGACCAGGGCGCGGCGTGCACGTACTCGCCGCTCCAGGTGACCCGGGTCGCGTAGGAGACCTGGAGGTCGTAGTCCTCGCCGGTGCCGCCGACGCCGATGCTGGCGCCCGTCATCCGGACGAGCGACTGCTTCTCCAGCACCACCTTCTTGCCGTTGCGGGTCTCGAAGCCGGCCTTGCCCGTCGTGACCGGGATCATCTTGATCTGCTTACCGTTGCGGTAGACGGTCATCTGGTACGAGCCGGCGTCGGTGACCGCCTCGATGCGGTCGCCGATCTTCAGCTCCAGGGGTCTGGTGGCGCTCCCGTAGACGCCCTCGCGTACCTTCACGCCCTCCAGCCTGCTCTCCAGCCGGACGCGGGCGCCCGCGGGCCAGTACTCCCTGGGGCGGTAGTGCAGTTCCTTGTCGTCCACCCAGTACCAGGCGCCCTCGACCACCGGGGTCGAGGTGACCTTCAGCCCGCGCTCGACGACGGCGCGCTCCGCCTGGGTCTTCACGGCCCGGCCGAGCTCCACGGTGAGCGGCTGGCCGACGCCGTAGGTGCCCCGGTCGGGGCCCAGCTCGACCTTCATCGGCTTCTTGGTCCTGGCCTTCGACGTCCGGTACGTCAGCCGCTTGCGGCCGGGCGTGCCGTCGTCGTTCTCGGTGCTCACCTCGACGCTGTAGCGGGACCGCGCGGCCAGGGGCACGGTGCTGCGCCAGGTGTGGCCGTCGGTGGACAGGCGGCCGCGTACGTACCGGCCGCGCTCGTCGACGGCTGTGACGTCCGTGATGCGCGCCTGGCCCTGGGCGGTGACCTCCAGGTCGTCGGCCGGGTCGGCCAGCTCGGTGTCACCGGCCAGGCCGGCCAGGGTGATCCGGCCGGCGGGCTCTCCCGGCTCGCGGGCCAGCGGGTGTCCGCCGGCGCCGCAGGCGGCGAGGCCCGGGGCGAGGGCGACCAACAGCAGGGAACAACTGACTGCCGTGCGGCGATGGGGCGTTTGGCTCATGATCACACGCTAGGCAGATACTCCGTGCGGCGCGCGGTGTGTGCGCCGTACGAGGGGGCCGCGACACCCTTTCGGCGTGCCGCGGCCCCGTCGGCGGAGCTGTGCTGTAGTGCGCTACTGGTTCTGGTCCGCCCCGCGGTAGTACTCGAAGACCCAGCCGTAGATGCCGACGAGGATCACGGGGATGGAGAAGTACAGCAGCCACCAGTTGAGAACGATGCCGAGGAAGGCGAGCGCGCCGCCGATCGCCAGCGACAGCGGCTGCCAACTGTGCGGGCTGAAGAAGCCCAGCTCGCCGGCGTCGTCGGCGACCTCGGCCTCCTTGTTGTCCTGCGCCCCGGTGTCGACCCGGCGGGCCGTGAAGACCAGGTAGTACCCGATCATCGCGGTCAGGCCGAAGGCCAGGAAGAGCCCGGTGGTGCCGACCGGCTCGTTCGACCAGTACCCGTAGACGATCGCCGCGATCAGGATGAAGGCGGCGAGCCAGCCGAACATGTGGCCCTGGATCTTCACTTCGCTTCCCCTTCGCTGCCGCCGCCGACGAGCGTCTTGTCACCGGCGCCGTGGCCGTGGCCGACCTGGGCCGCCGCGATTTCGGGATGGTGCAGGTCGAAGGCCGGCGATTCGGACCGGATGCGCGGCAGCGAGGTGAAGTTGTGCCGCGGCGGCGGGCAGGACGTGGCCCACTCCAGGGAGCGGCCGTAGCCCCACGGGTCGTCGACCTCGATCTTCTTGCCGTACTTGGCCGTCTTCCACACGTTGTAGAAGAACGGCAGCATCGACATGCCGAGCAGGAACGAGCTGATCGTCGAGAAGGTGTTCAGGGCGGTGAAGCCGTCGGCCGCGAGGTAGTCCGCGTACCGCCGGGGCATGCCCTCCGCGCCGAGCCAGTGCTGCACCAGGAACGTGCCGTGGAAGCCGATGAAGAGCGTCCAGAAGGTGATCTTCCCGAGCGTCTCGTCCAGCATCTTCCCGGTGAACTTGGGCCACCAGAAGTGGAAGCCGGCGAACATCGCGAAGACGACGGTGCCGAAGACCACGTAGTGGAAGTGGGCCACCACGAAGTACGAGTCGGAGACGTGGAAGTCCAGCGGTGGCGAGGCCAGGATGACGCCGGTCAGACCGCCGAAGGTGAACGTCACCAGGAAGCCGATGGACCAGAGCATCGGTGTCTCGAAACTCAGTGATCCCTTCCACATGGTGCCGATCCAGTTGAAGAACTTCACTCCCGTTGGCACCGCGATCAGCATGGTCATGAAGGCGAAGAACGGTAGGAGCACGCCTCCGGTCACGTACATGTGGTGCGCCCACACGGTCACGGACAGGCCGGCGATGGAGATCGTGGCGGCCACCAGGCCGATGTAGCCGAACATCGGCTTGCGGCTGAAGACCGGGATGACCTCGGAGATGATGCCGAAGAACGGCAGCGCGATGATGTACACCTCTGGATGGCCGAAGAACCAGAAGAGGTGCTGCCAGAGCAGCGCACCGCCGTTGGCCGGGTCGAAGATGTGCGCCCCGAACTTGCGGTCCGCCTCCAGCGCCAGCAGCGCGGCGGCCAGCACCGGGAAGGCGAGCAGCACCAGCACACCGGTGAGCAGCACGTTCCAGGTGAAGATCGGCATCCGGAACATCGTCAGGCCCGGCGCCCGCATGCAGATGATGGTCGTGATGAAGTTGACCGAGCCGAGGATGGTGCCGAAGCCGGAGAGCGCCAGGCCCATGATCCACATGTCGGCGCCGACGCCCGGCGAGCGCACCGCGTCGGAGAGCGGCGTGTACGCGAACCAGCCGAAGTCCGCCGCGCCCTGCGGGGTGATGAAGCCGGCGACGGCGATGAGCGACCCGAAGAGGTACAGCCAGTACGCGAACATGTTCAGCCGCGGGAACGCCACGTCCGGCGCGCCGATCTGCAGCGGCATGATCCAGTTGGCGAAGCCCGCGAACAGCGGCGTCGCGAACATCAGCAGCATGATCGTGCCGTGCATCGTGAACGCCTGGTTGAACTGCTCGTTGCTCATCACCTGCGTGCCCGGCCGGGCCAGCTCGGCCCGCATGAACAGGGCCAGGACGCCGCCGAAGATGAAGAAGAAGAACGAGGTCGCCAGGTACAGCGTGCCGATCGTCTTGTGGTCCGTGGTCGTCAGCCACTTGACCACGACGTTGCCGGGCTGGCGGCGACGCGCCGGCACCTCGTTCTCGTACGCGTCTTCACCCGCGCCCGCGGTCGCCGCACCCTGGGGTTCGTTGAGGATGCTCATTGCTCGTTGGTCTCCGCATTCCTAGCGGCGTCGGTCTGGGGGATGCCCGCCGGGATCGACCCGGTCTGGCCCTTCGCGGCCAGCTCCTGCAGATGCTGCCGGTACTCCTCCGGGGAGACCACCTTCACGTTGAAGAGCATCCGGGAGTGGTCCGCGCCGCACAGCTCGGCGCACTTGCCCATGAAGGTGCCCTCCTTGTTGGGGGTCACCTCGAAGACGTTCGTGTGGCCGGGGATGACGTCCTGCTTCATCAGGAACGGCACCACCCAGAAGGAGTGGATGACGTCCCGGGAGGTCAGCACGAACTGGACGGTCTCGCCCTTGGGGAGGACCAGCGTGGGACCCGGGTTGCCGGTGTCCTCGTTCTCGCTGGCGGGCACGCCGTAGTCGTACACGCCCTCGGCGCCCTTCGGCACGGCCTCGTAGTCCCGGTCGGGGATGGCGGCCAGTTCCTTGGGCCGCTTCGCCGGCGTGGCGGCGTCGCCGTCCACGTCCTCCAGGTAGTTGAAGCCCCAGCTCCACTGGTACCCGACCACGTTGACCACGTGGTCCGGCTTGTCCGACGTCTCCAGCAGCTTGCTCTCGTCGCGCGCGGTGAAGTAGAAGAACACCGCCACGACGATCAGCGGGACGACCGTGTACAGCGCCTCGATGGGCAGGTTGTACCGGACCTGGGCCGGGACCTCGATCTTGGTCCTGGAGCGGCGGTGGAAGAGGACGCTCCAGAGGATCAGGCCCCAGACGATGACCCCGACGGCAAGGGCGGCCGCCCAGGAGCCCTGCCACAGGGAGAGGATCCGCGGCGCCTCCTCGGTGGCCGGCGAGGGCATGCCCAGGCGGGGGAAGTCCTTGTAGGTGCAACCGGAGAGGGTGACCAGGACCAGGCCCGCGGCCAGCGCCTGCGGCAGCCTTCGCCGCATCGTGCGCCGCGGCGAGCGGGTACCTCCCGCGGCTGCCTTCTGGCCGCGGGGGAGGTCGGAGCCGTTGTGACTCACGTAGCGCCTTCCCGAGAGTCTCGCCCACGGTCCCTTCGGGCGCGCGGGCAGCAGGTTTGGATGTTTACGCGGACCAAACCCTACTGGACGCCATTTGGGGTCGCTCGGGGAGGGTGCCCTGGCGCGCCGGGGGCACCTCGATGGGGTGGCGAGGGCGTCAAGTCGGTCCCGCCGGTTCCGCGTCGGGGTCCCGGCGTCGCGGTCCGCGGCGCGGACCAGGGGTTAGCGTGGTCGGGTGCCGTACTTCGACGCCGCGTCGTCCGCGCCCCTTCACCCGATCGCCCGGCAGGCCCTGCTCGCCGCGCTCGACGAGGGCTGGGCCGACCCGGCCCGGCTGTACCGGGAGGGCCGCCGGGCGCGGCGGCTGCTGGACGCCGCGCGCGAGACCACCGCGGAACTCGTCGGCTGCCGCCCGGACGAGCTGGTGTTCACGTCCTCGGGTACGCGCGCCGTGCACGACGGGATGGCGGGGGCGCTGGCGGGCCGGCGCCGTACCGGCCGGCACCTGGTGGTCTCGGCGGTGGAGCACTCCGCGGTCCTGCATGCGGCGGAGGCCCACGGGGCAGCAGCGGTGGCGGAGGGGAGCAAGGCTGCGGCGGGCGGTGACGACGGGGACGTGACGTACGTGCCGGTCGACCGCGGCGGCCGGGTGGCGCCCGGGGCGTACGCCGAGGCGCTGCGCGCCGATACCGCGCTGGCCTGCCTGCAGTCCGCCAACCACGAGGTGGGCACCGAGCAGCCTGTCGCCGAGGCCGCAGAGGAGTGCCGGGCCGCCGGGGTGCCGCTGCTGGTGGACGCGGCGCAGTCGCTGGGCTGGGGGCGGGTCGCCGGCCCGTGGTCGCTGCTGACGGCGAGCGCGCACAAGTGGGGCGGCCCGCCCGGCGTGGGGCTGCTGGTGGTGCGCAAGGGGACGCGGTTCGCGCCCGCGGGCCCGGCGGACGAGCGGGAGGCGGGCCGCGCGTCCGGGTTCGAGAACATCCCGGCGATCGTCGCGACGGCCGCTTCGCTGCGCGCCGTACGCGCGGAGGCGCGGGCCGAGGACGCCCGGCTGCGGGCGCTGGTGGACCGGATCCGCGCGCGGGTGCCGGAGACGGTCGCGGACGTGGAGGTGGTCGGCGACCCGGACCGCCGGCTGCCGCACCTGGTGACGTTCTCCTGTCTGTACGTGGACGGGGAGGCGCTGCTGCACGCGCTGGACCGGGCGGGGTTCTCGGTCTCGTCCGGGTCCGCGTGCACGTCGAGCACGCTGACGCCGAGCCATGTGCTCAAGGCGATGGGCGTGTTGTCGGAGGGCAACGTGCGCGTGTCGCTGCCGCCGGGGACGACGGCGGACGAGGTGGAGGGCTTCCTGCGGGCGCTGCAGGGCGCCGTCGCCGGGGTGCGCGCGGAGCTGGGCGCGCCCGCGCAGGGTGCGGCGGAGGCGGCGGCGGTGGCCGGGGAGCTGCTGGTCGACGCCCGCGGGCGGCGCTGCCCGGTCCCGGTCATAGAGCTGGCGAAGGTCTTCGACCGGGTGCCGGTGGGCGGCACGGCGCTGGTGCTGTCGGACGACGAGGCGGCGCGGCTGGACATTCCGGCGTGGTGCGAGATGCGCGGGCAGGAGTACGTCGGCGAGGAGCCGGCGGCCGGCGGCGGCACCGGCTACCGGGTGCGCCGCACGGCCTGAGGCGCCCGGGTCCGTACGGGCCGGGCGGCGGCCGTGCACCGCGGCGCCCGGTCCGTACGTCCGCCGGGCGCCCGCGGGTCTCCGCCGGACGGGTCCTGCGAGAGGTCCTAGCCCCGCACCGTCTCGGGCAGGTGCTCCTGCACCTCGGCGGCGGCTTCCTGCCCGTACGCCTTGGTGAAGCGCGCGACGAAGTTGCTGCGCCGCAGCTCGTACTCCTGCGGGCCCACGGTCTCGATGACGAGCGTCGCCAGCATGCAGCCGAGCTGCGCGGCCCGCTCCATGCTCACTCCCCAGCTCAGCCCGGACAGGAAGCCGGCCCGGAAGGCGTCGCCGACGCCCGTCGGGTCCGCCTTGCGCTCCTCCTCCGGGCAGCCGACGAGGACCGGCTCCTCGCCGGCGCGGTCGATGCGCACGCCGCGGGCGCCGAGCGTGGTCACGCGGGTGCCGACGCGGTTCAGCACCTCCTCGTCGTCCCAGCCGGTCTTGGACTCGATCAGCCCCTTCTCGTACTCGTTCGAGAAGAGGTACGCGGCGCCCTCGGTGAGGGTGCGGATGCCGTCGCCCTCCATGCGCGCGATCTGCTGGGAGAAGTCGGCGGCGAAGGGGATGCCGCGGGTGCGGCACTCCTCCGTGTGGCGCAGCATCGCCTCGGGGTCGTCGGCGCCGATGGAGACGAGGTCGAGGCCGCCGACGCGGTCGGCGACGGTCTTCAGCTCGATCAGCCGGGCCTCGCTCATGGCGCCGGTGTAGAAGGAGCCGATCTGGTTGTGGTCGGCGTCGGTGGTGACGACGAAGCGCGCGGTGTGCAGCACCTCGGAGATGCGTACGGAGCCGGTGTCGACCCCGTGCCGCTCCAGCCAGTCGCGGTATTCGGCGAAGTCGGCGCCGGCCGCGCCGACGAGGACGGGGCGGGTGCCGAGCTGGCCCATGCCGAAGCAGATGTTGGGGCCGACTCCGCCGCGGCGCACGTCCAGTTTGTCGACGAGGAACGAGAGCGAGACGGTGTGCAGTTGGTCGGCGACCAACTGCTCGGAGAAGCGACCGGGGAAGGTCATGAGGTGGTCGGTCGCGATGGAGCCGGAAACGGCAATGTGCACGGCGTACGCTCCTGTAGGCGGGGCAGGTAACGCGGGTAGGACTCACGCTACCGGCTGAACACCCGCCTCCGGACGGGTTCGAGCCGGCCAAAACTACCTGATAGTAGGTCTTACCCCTCCTCGCCGCGGGTGCGTACGGTCGAGACATGCAGAAGGATATGCGGGCCTCCGCCACCCCCCTCCCGCCGCCGGCCTTCCGGAGCACCGCGCCCCTGGAACTGGACGGCGGCCTGGCCGAGCTGCGCACCGACTGCGCCCGGATGGCGCCGCACTGGTCGGGGCACGCGCGCACCCCCTCGGGGCACGTGCCGGACACGCGGATCAGCGGTCTGGCGCGGATCATGGTGCCGACGGCGTCCGCGGACCTGCTCCGCGGCATGTCCGAGTACGGCGACTGACTTTCTGCGCCCGGTCGGCTCCCCCGGTGGGAACCGGATCCGCGTGACCGGCGTCTCATCGGCATCCCCGACGAAGGAGCCGAACGGTGAGCACCGAGGACACCCCAGGGCCCGTGCCTGAGCCCGAGCCCGCGCACGCCCGCGCGGCCGGGCCGCACGGCCGGGACGCCGACGACCCGGGCGACCCGGGCCACCCGGAGGGCGGCAGGCGCCGCCCCGGCGTGCTGGTGGCCGCGGCCGTCGCCGCCGCGGTGATGCTGACCGGCGGCGGGGTCGCCTACGTGGTGGACCGGACGGACGACGGCGGCGCGGGCTCCGGCACCGGGGAGCCGCCGCAACTGCGCCTCGACGGGCTCTCCATGGAGTCCGCGGCGTCGTCCGCGAGGGGGCCGCTGCGGCTGGTCGGCGAGCTGCCCGAGGGGCCGGACGAGGCGCCGGTGTTCAAGCCCGAGGGCAGGGTCGAGGCCGCGGACGTGGCCCGGCTCGCGGAGGCGCTGGGCGTCGACGGCACGCCCCGGGAGGAGGGCGGCGGCTGGCGCGTCGGCGTCTCGGGCGACGGGCAGGGGCCGCTGCTGCAGGTCGAGGGGGAGGCGCCGGGTTCCTGGACGTTCCAGCGGTCCGGGGCGGTCGCCTGCGACGACACCCCGGGGGCGGAGGAGAAGGGCACTGATCCGGACGCGGCTACGTCTTCGTCCGCCGCCTGCGTGATCCCCGATCCCGCACCCGCGGACCCGGAGGGCGAACCGGTGCCGGAGTCCGCGGCGAAGAAGGCCGCGGAGCCGGTGCTCGCGGCGCTGGGCCAGCAGGACGCCGAGGTGGCGGCCGGCGAGCCGTTCGGGGCCGTGCGTACGGTGACCGCGGAGCCGGTCGTCGGCGGGCTGCCGACGGCGGGCTGGCAGACGTCGGTGCAGATAGGCGGGGACGGGCAGGTGACCGGCGGCAACGGGTACCTGGTCGAGCCGGCCGAGGCGGACACGTACCCGGTGATCACGGCGGACGCGGCGCTCAAGGAGCTGAACAAGCCCTCCGGTGGCACGGACGGCACCCCCGAGGAGCCGGCGGTCGCCCCGGCGTGCGCCTCGGCCGTGCCGTACGAGAAGGACACGGGGCCGCGCCGGCCGCCGGCCGGCAAGGTGGACCCGTGCATGGGCAAGACGGCGCCGACCAAGGTGCGCGGCGCCGAGTTCGGGCTCTCCGCGCAGTCGGTGGAGGGGCGGCTCGCGCTCGTGCCGTCGTGGCTGTTCGAGGTCACGGGCGACTCGCCGACCCCGTTCCCGGGCGGGAAGCCCGGCACGATCGTGTGGCCGCAACTGGCCGTCGCGCCCGAGTACGTCACTTCCGTGGACCCGGACACGCCGCCGACCCCCGAGCCGGCCCCGCCGACGTCCGCCCCTGGCGCCGAGCCGAGCGCGGGCGGCGGTGGCTCCGACGGCCACCCGGGCGGCGCCCCCGGCACGGGCAGCGGCTCGGCGCCGGGCTCGCCCGGCCAGGCGGAGCCCGCGGAGCCGGCCCCCGAGCCGCCGTCGTCGGCGCCGGCCGAGCGGCCGGAGAGCGGCGGCGCGCCGGAGAAGGCCGTGGACGTCGAGTCGTACTCGGCGGCCGGGCGGACCCTGAAGCTGCACTTCTGGGGCGGCGTGTGCACCGACTACGCGGCGACCGCCGAGGAGTCGGGCGGCACGGTGACGGTGCGGCTCACCGGTGAGGAGCAGAAGCCGGGCCAGGTCTGCATCAAGATCGCGAAGCGCTTCACGGAGACGGTGGAGCTGTCCGCGCCGCTCGACGGCCGCAAGGTCGTGGACGCGCGCACCGGGGAGAGGGTGGCCGTGCGGCAGGACTAGGGACGTCCTGCCGGGCGGCATCGCCCACACAGGCGGAAGGCGGCGGAACCGTGGGGGTTTCCGCCGCCTTCCTCATGCCGGTACGGGCCGCAGGCCCGTCGTGCGCTCCGGGCGGGTCCGTTAACTGAACGAGTCGCCGCAGGCGCAGGAGCCGGTCGCGTTCGGGTTGTCGATCGTGAAGCCCTGCTTCTCGATGGTGTCGACGAAGTCGATGGACGCACCGGTCAGGTACGGAGCGCTCATCCGGTCCGTCACCACCGAGACGCCGCCGAAGTCCTTGACGACGTCGCCGTCGAGGTCGCGGTCGTCGAAGAAGAGCTGGTAGCGCAGGCCGGAGCAGCCACCGGGCTGTACGGCGACGCGGAGCTTGAGATCCGGCTGGCCTTCCTGCTCCAGCAGGCTCTTGACCTTCGCCGCAGCGGCGTCGGACAGAATGATGCCGTCGACTGCGGTGGTCTCGCCCTGAACGGTCATTCGCATGTCTCCCGGGTTGTGGACTGCTTGCCGATCGAGTCCAACCGGCCGCGCGCCCGATTCATTCCGGCCGGACGCACGCATTCTTGCTTCGTTCATGCTCGCATACACCACCACTTCGGGTCATCCGCCCAAGGTCGGAGGAGGGACGCGGGGGCCGGGGCCGTCCGCGCGGGCGGCATTCGTCACATTGACGCAAGCACAGTCGTCAACCTGACGCGAAGGGGATATGATTAATAACGTCAATGTGACGAAAACAGATGCGCCGGCAGCCCGCCGAGAGCCGAAGAGAAAGGGTGGAGTGCGCTGTGACCACCGCCCAGGACCTTGATGTGACCCCCACGCCCCTCGCCCTGCTGCTGCTCGGGCGGGAGGCCGACCCCTCCAGCGAGCGCGGCGTCGACTGTCCCGGCGACCTGCCCGCCCCCTCCGACCCCGGGCTGGTCGAGCGCGCCCGCGCGGCCAAGGAGCGGCTCGGCGAGAAGGTCTTCGTCCTCGGCCACCACTACCAGCGCGACGAGGTCATCCAGTTCGCCGACGTGACCGGCGACTCGTTCAAGCTCGCGCAGCAGGCCGCCGCCCGCCCCGAGGCGGAGTACATCGTCTTCTGCGGCGTGCACTTCATGGCCGAGTCCGCGGACATCCTCACCTCCGACGCCCAGGCGGTCGTCCTGCCCGACCTGGCCGCCGGCTGCTCCATGGCCGACATGGCCACCGCCGAGCAGGTCGCCGAGTGCTGGGACGTGCTCACCGAGGCCGGTGTGGCGGACGTCACCGTCCCCGTCTCGTACATGAACTCCTCCGCGGATATCAAGGCGTTCACCGGCAGACACGGCGGCACCATATGCACCTCCTCCAACGCCGAACGGGCCCTGAACTGGGCGTTCGCGCAGCGTGAGGCCGGCGCCGGCAAGGTGCTGTTCCTGCCGGACCAGCACCTCGGCCGCAACACCGCGATACGCGACCTGGGCCTCGCCCCCGACGACTGCGTCGTCTACAACCCGCACCGGCCGAACGGCGGCCTGACCGCCGGGCAGTTGCGCGCCGCGAAGATGATCCTGTGGCGCGGGCACTGCTCCGTGCACGGCCGCTTCTCGCTCGACTCGGTCGACGAGGTGCGCGAGCGCATCCCCGGCGTGAACGTGCTGGTCCACCCCGAATGCAAGCACGAGGTGGTCGCCGCGGCCGACCAGGTCGGCTCCACCGAGCACATCATCAAGGCCCTCGACGCGGCCCCCGCCGGCTCGAAGTGGGCCGTCGGCACGGAGCTGAACCTCGTCCGCCGGCTGGCGAAACAGCACCCGGACAAGGAGATCGTCTTCCTCGACCGCACCGTCTGCTTCTGCTCCACGATGAACCGCATCGACCTCCCGCACCTGGTCTGGGCGCTGGAGTCGCTGGCGGACGGCAAGCTCGTCAACCGCATCGAAGTCGACGAGGAGACAGAGGACTTCGCCAAGCTCGCGCTGGAGCGGATGCTGGCGCTGCCCTGACGTCCCGGGGGTGCGGGGGTGACGCGGGCCCGGCGCAGGGCAGAGGATTGACCGCATGATCCTGCGCCAGGTCCGCGACACGAAGGACGACGCCGAGGTCGTACGCCTCACCGCCGACGCCGCGTTCGACGCCTCGCACGCCGCGAAGGGCGATCCGCCGGAGGAGCCGGACGAGCACCGCGCGATCCTCTTCCGCAGCGTCGTACGGCACCTGGCGCGCACCGACCCCAGCGGCTGCTGGCTGGCCATGGACGACTCGGGCCGCCCGGTGGGCGCGGCGCTGTCCACCAGGCGCGAGGGCACCTGGGGGCTGTCGCTGCTGGTCGTCGCGCCGGAGGCGCAGGGAAAGGGGCTCGGCAAGGCGCTGCTCGCGCGCACGCTCGCGTACGGGAGCGGCTGCCTGCGCGGCCTCATCTGCGGCTCCCGCCACCCGCACGCCGCCCGCGCCTACCGCGCCGCCGGGTTCACCCTGCATCCCGCGATGCGGCTGCGCGGCACCGTCGACCACGCCGGGCTCGAACCGCCGACCGGCGCCGTCATCGAGGGCGGCCCCGGGCAGCGCGACCTCATGGACTCCGTGGACCGCAGGCTGCGCGGCGGCGCCCACGGCCCGGACCACACCGAGCTGCTGCGCCACTACCAGTGCATCGTCTCCGACGACCTCGCGGGCAGCGGGTACGCCTACCTCCGCGACGGCCGCGTGGAGCTGCTGGCGGCGACGTCGCGGCGGATCGCGGCGCGGCTGCTGACGGCGGCGCTGCTGAGCCTGCAGCCGGGCGCCACGGCGCGGGTCGCGGATCTGACGGCGGACCAGGAGTGGGCGGTGGACGTGGGGCTGGCGGCAGGGCTGGAGCTGACGACGGCGGGCTACGTGTGCGTACGGGGCATGCGGCCCCCGGCGCCGTACATCCCGTCGGCGCTGTTCCTGTAGGGCTGTTCCGGTAGCGCTGGCCGGACCCGGGGCGATACGCCTAGCCGCCGGGGCGGACCAGGCCGGACTCGTAGGCCAGGACCACCAGTTGGGCCCGGTCGCGGGCGCCCAGCTTGGCCATCGTGCGGTTGACGTGCGTCTTCACCGTCAGCGGGCTGACCTCCAACTGACCGGCGATCTCGTCGTTCGCCAGGCCGCGGGCCACGAGCCCCAGCACCTCGCGCTCCCGGCTGGTCAGGGCGGCAAGGCGGTCCGCCGACGCCGGGCGGCCGGAGGCGTCGGGCACGGTGCCCGGTGCGGTGTCGCCGCCCGCCAGGAAGCGGGCGATCAGCCCCTTCGTCGCCGTGGGCGACAGCAGCGCGTCGCCGTCCGCGGCCACCCGGATCGCGGCCAGCAGCTCGCCCGGCTCCGCGCCCTTGCCGAGGAAGCCGGACGCGCCGGCGCGCAGCGCCTCGATGACGTAGTCGTCGACCTCGAAGGTCGTCAGGATCACCACGCGCACGTGGCTCAGCTCGTCGTCCCCGGCGATCGTGCGGGTCGCGGTCAGCCCGTCGGTGCCGGGCATCCGGATGTCCATGAGGACCAGGTCGGCGTCCGCCTCGCGGACGAGCCGCACCGCCTCCGCGCCGTCCCCCGCCTCGCCGACGACCTCCATGTCCGGCTCGGAGTCGACCAGTACGCGAAACGCGCTGCGCATCAGCGCGTGGTCGTCCGCCAGCACGACCCGGATCGGCCGCGTCCGCGGCGGCGGGACCTCGCTCAACCCTGCTCCTTGATCGCATCGCCGGGGCTCGGGCTCCGGCGCAGGCAGCCGGACGTCCGCGTCCCGCCCGTCCCGCGCGGCGCCCGGGCCGTACCCGCGCCACCGGCGGCGGGCGCGCCCTCCGGGGCCGTGCCCGCGCTCGCGTCCGCCTCCCCCGCCGCGTCCCCGTCCGCGGTCACCCGCAGCGGCAACCGTACCCGTACCTCGAAGCCCTTCCGGCCGTCCGCGCGCTCGCCCGCCGTGCACCGGCCGCCCAGCGCGGCGGCGCGCTCCCGCATGCCGACGAGCCCGAGCCCGCCCGCGCGCTCGCCGCCCGCCTCGCCGTCCCCCTTGTCCCCGTCGCGTCCGGCGTCCTCCCGGCCGCCGCCGTCACGCCCACCGCCGTCCCGTACGGGCTCCTGCCCCGGCCCGTCCGTTCCCCGGCCGTCGTCGCGGACCGCGATCTCCAGCCCGTTCGCCTCCCGCGACAGGCTCACGACCGCGTGCGCCCCGGCCCCCGCGTGCTTGCGCACGTTCGTCAGCGCCTCCTGCAGCACCCGGTACGCCGCCAGGTCGACCGCGGCCGGCAGCCCGCCGACCACCTCGGCCGCCCGCTCCACCCGCGTCGTCACCGCCGTCCTGCGCGGCCCCAGCTCCGAGGAGACCTCCACCGACACCGGCGTGCCGGCCCGGACGAACCCGTCCACCAGCTCCGCCAGCATCGCCAGACCGGGGGCCGGCTCGGTGGGCGCGTGCGGATCGCCGGACTGGCGCAGCAGCCCCACGGTGGTGCGCAGTTCCTCCAGCGCGGTGCGGCTGGCGTCGCGTACGTGCGCCAGCGCCTCCTTCGCCTGGTCCGGGCGGCTCTCCATGACGTGCGAGGCCACCCCCGCCTGGACGTTGACCAGCGCGATGTGGTGAGCGACGACGTCGTGCAGCTCGCGCGCGATCCGTACCCGCTCCTCGGCGACCCGCCGCCGCGCCTCCTCCTCGCGGGTGCGTTCGGCCCGTTCCGCGCGCTCGCGGATGGCGTCGACCACGGCCCGGCGGCTGCGCACGGCGTCGCCGACGCCCGCGGCCATGCCGGTCCAGCCGAAGACCCCGAGGTTCTCGTCCGCGTACCAGGGGCGGTCGCCGAAGAGCATCATCGCGAACGTCAGCACCCCGATGGTGAGGAGCGCGATCCACCAGGTGGTGTGCCGGTCGGTGCGGGCGGCGACGGTGTAGAGGGCGACCACGGCGCTGAGCGCGATCGGCGTTCGCGGGTCGCCCGCGGAGGCGATGACATGCCCGATGGTGAGCGCCATGGTCACGGCGAGCACGGCCCACGGCGCCCGCCGCCGCAGCACGAGGACGGCGCTGGCCGCGGTCGCCAGTACCACCTCGGCGGGGCCGAGGTCCGCCGGCGGCGGCGCGTTCGCCCCGCGGTCGGGGAAGACGGCGCTGATGAGGATGACGGCGAGCACGGCCGCCGCCAGGAGGGCGTCGGCCGCCAGGGGGTGCGCCCGCAGCCAGCGGGGCAGAGCGGCGAGGTGGGTCACGGCAGCGGTGTCTGCAGAGGAGGGCCGGCCCCGGTCCGTACGACCGGGGCGAAGGGCGGCCGGGGCGTGCGTGGGTTCAGCTCGGGATGAGGCCGTCGTCGCTGAGCATCTCCCGGACCTCCTCCAGGGAGGCGTCGGGCCCCGGGAGGATCAGCTCCGACGGCTCCAGCGAGTCGTCCGGCAAGGGGGCGCCCATCGAGCGCACGGCGTCGAGCAGGGCGCCGAGCGTCCGCCGGAAGCCGGCCTCGTCACCGCTCTCCATCTCGGCGAGCAGCTCGTCGTCCAGCTTGTTGAGCTCGGCGAAGTGGGCGTCGTCCAGCTTCACCTGACCCTCCCCCATGATCCGTACGATCACGGCCTTCTCCCGTTCTTCCGAGCCCGTCGAAGGGCGGTCACTGCTTGTCGAACCGCGGGGCGTCCTGAGGCGGCTGCGCCTGCGGCGGAGCCTGCTGCTGCGGAGGCGTCTGCGCGCCCTGCTGGCCGCCCTCGATCGCCTGCTGCTGCTCGGCGGGGCCGCCGGCCAGCTCGGCCTTCATGCGCTGGAGCTCCAGCTCGACGTCCGCGCCGCCGGAGAGCCGGTCGAGCTCGGCGGAGATGTCGTCCTTCGCCATGCCCGTCGGGTCGTCCAGCGCACCGGAGGCCAGCAGCTCGTCGATAGCGCCGGCACGGGCCTGCATCTGCGCCGTACGGTCCTCGGCCCGCTGCACGGCCAGGCCGACGTCGCCCATCTCCTCGGAGATGCCGGAGAAGGCCTCGCCGATCCGGGTCTGCGCCTGCGCCGCCGTGTACGTGGCCTTGATGGTCTCCTTCTTCGTCCGGAAGGCGTCCACCTTGGCCTGCAGCCGCTGGGCGGCGAGGGTGAGCTTCTCCTCCTCGCTCTGCAGCGTCTGGTGCTGCGCCTCCAGGTCGGTGACCTGCTGGTGCAGCGCCGCCTTGCGGGACAGCGCCTCGCGCGCCAGGTCCTCGCGGCCGAGGGCGAGGGCCTTGCGGCCCTGGTCCTCCAGCTTGGTGGACTGGTTCTGCAACTGGCCGAGCTGCAGCTCCAGGCGCTTGCGCGACGTCGCCACGTCGGCGACGCCCCGGCGCACCTTCTGGAGCAGCTCAAGCTGCTTCTGGTACGAGTAGTCGAGGGTCTCGCGCGGGTCCTCGGCCCGGTCCAGGGCCTTGTTGGCCTTCGCGCGGAAGATCATCCCCATCCGCTTCATGACACCGCTCATGGGCCTCGCGCGCCCCCTTCTGACGGACTTCAGCCTCGGCACATACTCTGCAGAACCCACAGTACGGGCCCTGCTTCCATTACCGCACTGCCTGGGCGCCAATGCGCTCCTCCTGCAGGACGAACCGCCGGGGGTCCGCCCTCCCGCCCAGGGAGTAGACGACCGTAGGGGCTCCCGGTTCGTGCGCCCCCACAATCAGTGACACGCACGCCGTTGCCGGATCGTTCCCCCTCGGTATGGGTCGTACACGCGACTGCCCCTATTCTTGGGCTTGTGTTCGGAAGCCGTTCCAGGGATGACCAGTCCGCCGAGCCCGAGGTGAGCGCGGTGGAGACGAAGCATGTGCGTCCGGCCGAGGCGCCCAAGGGCAGGCCCACGCCCAAGCGCAGCGACTCGCAGGCGCAGCGCCGCGCCATGGCCAAGACGCCGGTGACACGCAAGGAGGCGTCGAAACGCGCCCGGGAGGCGCGCCGGGCCGACATGGCCAGGCAGCGCGAGGCGCTGGCCTCGGGCAACGAGAAGTACCTGCCCGCGCGGGACAAGGGGCCGGTGCGCAAGTTCGTGCGGGACTACGTGGACTCGCGGTGGTGCGTGGCGGAGTTCTTCCTGCCGATGGCCATCGTCATCCTCATGCTCAGCATCACGCCGTCGGCGGGGCTGAAGAACATCTCGCTGCTGCTGTGGCTCTTCGTGATCGTCCTGATCGTCATCGACTCGGTCGCGATCGCCGTCCAGGTGAAGCGGCAGCTCAAGAAGCGCTTCCCGGACGAGAGCCACCGCGGCGCCAAGGCGTACGCGCTGATGCGCACCCTGCAGTTGCGCCGCATGCGGCTGCCGAAGCCGCAGGTGAAGCGGGGCGAGCGGCCCTGACGCGGGCGGGCGTACGGGGCGGGGCCGCCACGTACGCCCGGTGATCAGGACGCCGCCGCCCGGGTGACCGGGCCATTGCGCGCCCGTGGCGCCGCTAGGCGTCGTCTGCCGCTTCCAGGCTCATCGGGCCGTACACCTCGGCGCCGTCCTCCAGCAGCCTGACCTGCTCCACGCCGCCGTCCAGCAGTTCCTTCCAGACCTCGCCGATCCACGACTCGGCGTCCCCCTGGGTCGTGAAGTCCTCCGGCTCCACCGCCGGGGCCGCCTCCGTGCCGTCGGCCTTCTCGAACCGCCAGGTCCACGCTGCCATGACTGCCTCCGTCCCACGCCGGATAGTGCGCTCGCAGCGTAACCGAGAGCGCTGACGCCGACCCGCCCGGGCACGGGCCCGCCGCTCGCGAGACGATCGGGGCGTGGACCTCACCCTGCTCGGCACCGGTGCGCCCGCCGGGCTGCCGCGACCGGGCTGCCCCTGTGCGGCGTGCGCCGCCGCCGTCGGGCCCGGGGCGCGGGCGGCGACGTCGGTGCTCGTGGACGGCATCGTGCTGCTCGACCTCACGCCCGGCGCCGCGCTCGCCGCTGCGCGCGCCGGGCGGACCCTGTCCGGCGTGATACAGGTGCTGCTCAGCCACCCGCACGACGGCCCGGCCCTGGCGCCCCCGGCGGGCGTGCCGGCGCCGTCGCGGGCGCCGGAGGGGCAGGTCGTGACGCTGATCAGCGGGCACCGGGTGCGGGCCGTCGCGGTCGACTCCCCCGGCACCGGGTACGAGATCACCGGGCCCGGCGGCGGGCGGGTGCTGTATCTGCCGCCGGGCGCCGCGCCCGCCGGCCTCGACGGGCCGGTGGAGCCGTACCACCTGGTGCTGCTCGACGTCTGCGGCCGCCCCGACGCGCTCGCCAGGCTCCGCGCCCACGGCGCCGTCACCGCCGCCACCGACGTCGTCGCCGTCCACCTCGGCGGCCACTCCGGCGACGCCTCCGGGCCGACCCCGCCGCCAGGACCCGAGCTGCACCGCCGGCTCGCCGCCGCCGGGGCCAGGGCCGTACCGGACGGGCAGAGCCTCGTCGTCGGCTACGGCCCGGAGAGCCCCGTCGTGCCGCGGCGCACCCTGATCCTCGGCGGCGCCCGGTCCGGCAAGTCCGTGGAGGCGGAGCGGCGGCTCGCGGCGTTCCCCGAGGTCGAGTACGCGGCCACCGGGGGCACCCGCGACGGGGACGCCGAGTGGGCGGCGCGGGTCGCGGCCCACCGCGAGCGCCGGCCGGCGAGCTGGCGTACCACCGAGACCTGCGACCTGGTGCCGCTGCTCGCCGCGGACGGCGCGCCGCCGCTGCTGGTCGACTGCCTGTCGCTGTGGCTGACGGACGTCATGGACCGGGCGGGGGCGTGGGACGGCGGCGACGTACGGCCGCGGGTCGACGAGCTGGTCGCGGCGGTACGCGCCACCCGCCGCACCGTCGTCGCGGTCAGCAACGAGGTCGGCTCGGGCGTCGTCCCGGCCACCCCGGCGGGCCGGCTGTTCCGCGACGAGCTGGGCCGGCTGAACGCGGCGGTGGCGGCGGACTGCGAGCAGGTGCTGCTGGTGGTGGCGGGGCAGGTGCTGACCCTGCGGGGGTGAGCGACGCCGCGGCGCGGACCGGACACGGCCGTTCCGCACGGAGACGACCCGCCGGACCGCCCTCCCCCGTGCCCGCCCGGCGGCCAACCCCGGGGGCAGCGGAGCCGGCGGTGCGCCCGGCGGGTAACCTGCGCCCGTGAGCGGCCTGAATCTGGACGACTTCATCAACGACATCGACCGCCCCGACTCGTCCGTCCGGCGGAACGCCGAGAAGTGGCGGGCGATCCACGGCCCGCGCCCCGGCGCGCTCGGCCGCCTGGACGACCTCGGCGAGTGGCTGGCGACGGCGCAGGGCGGCGTGCCCGCCAAGCCGGTCGCGGAACCCCGCCTGGTGCTCTTCGCCGGCGACCACGGCGTCGCCGAGCTGGACGTGTCCGGCCGCGCCGCGGGCACCGCCGACGCGCTGGTCCGCGACGCGCTCGACGGCCGCAGCGCCTCGGCGATCCTCGCCCGCCGCTTCGGCGCCGGGCTGCGGGTGGTCGACATGGCGCTCGACTGCGACCCGGAGTCGCTGCCGAAGGAGGTCACCCGCCATCGCGTACGCCGCGGGTCCGGCCGTATCGACGTCGAGGACGCGCTCACCGTCGAGGAGGCCGAGGCGGCGTTCCGGGCCGGCATGGCGGTCGCGGACGAGGAGGCCGACTCCGGTACGGACCTGCTGCTCCTCGGCGACCTCAGCGTCGGCGGCACCACGGCGGCCGGCGCGATCATCGCCGCCCTGTGCGGCACCGACGCCTCCGTGGTCACCGGCCGCGGCGGCGCGGGCATCGACGACCTGGCCTGGATGCGCAAGTGCGCCGCGATCCGCGACGCGCTGCGCCGCACCCGGCCGGTGCTGGGCGACCAGTTGCAGTTGCTCGCCACGGTCGGCGGCGCGGACCTCACCGCGATGACGGGCTTCCTGCTCCAGGCGGCGGCGCGGCGCACCCCGGTCGTCCTCGACGGCGTCGTCTCGGCGGCGGCGGCACTGGTCGCCCAGCGGGTGGCGTTCCGGGCGCCCGACTGGTGGCTGGCCGGCCAGGCGAGCGGCGAGCCGGCGCAGGAGAAGGCGCTGGACCGGATCGCGATCGACCCACTGCTCGACCACGGCGTGACGACCGGCGAGGGCGCCGGCGCCCTGCTGGCCCTGCCGTTCCTGCAGGCGGCGGCGGACCTGTGGGCGGACCTGCCGGAGAACACGGCGGGACCGGCCGAGCACGCGGTTGACGACATCACCTGACCCCGCCGCCGGTGCGGGGCCCGACGGGCAACCGGAACCGCCTGGTCCTGGGAGTCCGCCGGACCCGGCCGGCCCCGCGGGGTCGTCCGGCCCCGTGGCGTCCTCCGGCTCCGCCGGACTCCGTGCCGCGCTGCGGTTCGCCTTCGGCACCCTCACCGTCCTGCCCGTGCGCGTGCACCGCTGGGACCGCGGTGCCGCCCGCGGGGGGATGCTCGCCGCGCCCGTCGTCGGGCTCGTGCTCGGCGGGCTCGCCGCCGGGGCCGGCGTGCTGCTGCTGCTCGCCGGGGGCGGGGCGGGGGTCGCCGCCGTGGGGACGGTCGCCGTGCCCGCCGTGCTGACCCGCGGGCTGCACCTCGACGGGCTCGCCGACACCGCCGACGGGCTGGGCAGCGGGCGGCCCGCCGCCGGGGCGCTGGCGGTCATGCGGCGCTCCGACATCGGCCCGTTCGGCGTGATCACGCTGCTGCTGGTGCTGCTCGGGCAGATCGCCGCGGTGTACGAGCTGTACGACGACGGCTCCCGGGCCCGCGCCGCGCTCGCCGTCACCGCCGCCGCCGTCGCCGCCCGCGCGGCCCTCGCCCTCGCCGCCCGCACCGGCGTCCCGCCGGCCCGCCCGGAGGGCCTGGGCGCCGCGGTGGCGGGGGTGCTGTCCGCCCGTACGGCCGTCGCCTGCGCGGCGCTGGCCACCGCCGTCCTCGCCGCGGCGGCCGGGCTCCTGGCCGGCCCGTACGCCGCGCTGCACACCGCGCTCGCGGTCGCCGCCGCGCTGGCCGCCGCCGAGCTGCTGCGGCTCCACTGCGTCCGCCGTCTCGGCGGGGTCACCGGCGACGTCTTCGGCGCGCTGGCCGAGACCGCCGCGACCGCCGCCCTGCTCGCCGCCGTCCTGGGCCCCGCCTAGCACCTGTCGCCCGTCCGCGGCCCCGCGTCCCCCACGCGCGCAGCGCTCCCCGCGGGGGACCCGGCACTCACCCCTCGCTGGTTTGTCGGGATCGGCCGCCCGCCGCCCCGCGGTCGCACGCACCGGCGACCGGCGGCACCGCCCACCCGCACCCCCGCACCGTGCGGGGAACCACCCCCCGGAGGGTGGACTCCGCGAGACCGGCGACGGGCCGCGGCACCCGCGGCGCCCCGCGGCGGGTCCCCGCCACCTGCCCGTACGCGGGGAAACCCGCCGTCAACCCCCCGCCCCCGGCGGGCGGCCTACCGCATACGATGCGGCGTACCCCTCCGAAACCCTCACCCGAGAATGGATTGCCACCACCGTGACTGCTCTCACTCTCAGTTCCTCGTCCGCCGCGGGTCTGCGCGCGGACGCCGTCGTCGTGGGTGTGGCCAAGGGCCCCAAGGGTCCCGTGCCGGCCCCCGGCGCGGAGGCGGTCGACGAGGCGTACGGCGGGAAGCTGGGCGCCGTACTGGACGCCCTCGGGGCGTCCGGCGGCGAGGGCGAGGTCACGAAGCTGCCCGCGCCCGAGGGCCTCAAGGCGTCCCTCGTCGTCGCCGTCGGCCTCGGCGCCGTGCCCGAGAAGGGGGTCGGCTACGACACGGAGACCCTGCGCCGCGCGGCGGGCGGCGCCGCCCGCGCGCTGGCCGGCGTGAAGAAGGCCGCGTTCGCGCTGCCGATGGACGTCGCCGACGACACCGCCGCCGTGGCGGAAGGCGCGCTGCTCGGCGCGTACGCCTTCCACACCTACCGCGACGGCCGCGCGGACACCGCTGCCGACGACGCCAAGGAGGCCAAGGGCGCGAAGAACGGCAAGGGCGCCAAGGGCAAGGCGAACGGCAACGGCGTGAAGGCCCCGCTCGCCGAGATCGCCCTCCTCGGCGGCAAGCGCGACAAGGCCCACCGCACCGCCGTCGAGCGCGCCGCCGTGCTCGCCGAGGAGGTCAACCGGGCCCGGGACCTGGTCAACACCCCCTCCAACGACCTCGACCCCACCGGCTTCGCCGCGCTCGCCCAGCAGGCCGGCAAGGAGCACGGCTTCAAGGTCGCGGTGACGGACGAGAAGGCGCTCGCCAAGGGCGGGTACGGCGGCCTCCTCGGCGTCGGCCAGGGCTCGCAGACCCCGCCGCGGCTGGTCCGGCTGGAGCACCGGCACCCGAAGGCGGAGCAGACGATCGCGCTGGTCGGCAAAGGCATCACGTACGACTCGGGCGGCATCTCGCTCAAGCCCGCCGGCCACAACGAGACGATGAAGTGCGACATGAGCGGCGCCGCGGCCGTGCTCTCCGCCGTCTCCGCCGCCGCCCGGCTGGAGCTGCCGGTGAACGTCACCGGCTGGCTGGCGCTCGCCGAGAACATGCCGTCCGGCTCCGCCACCCGCCCCGGCGACGTGCTGCGGATGTACAGCGGCAAGACCGTCGAGGTGCTGAACACCGACGCCGAGGGCCGGCTCGTCCTCGCCGACGCGCTGACGAGGGCCTCGGAGGAGAAGCCCGACTACATGATCGACGTGGCGACCCTCACGGGCGCCATGGTGCTGGCCCTGGGCAACCGCACCTTCGGGATCATGGCCAACGACGACGCCTTCCGGACCCGGATCCACATGCTCGCCGAGGCGGCGGGCGAGCAGTCCTGGCCCATGCCGATGCCGCCGGAGCTGAAGAAGGGCATGGAGTCGCCGATCGCCGACATCGCGAACATGGGCGAGCGGATGGGCGGCGGGCTGGTGGCCGGGCTCTTCCTGGAGGAGTTCGTCGGCGACGGCATCACGTGGGCGCACCTGGACATCGCGGGCCCCGCCTTCAACACCGCCGGCCCGTTCGGCTACACACCCAAGGGCGGCACCGGCTCGGCGGTGCGCACGCTGGTCGCCATCGCCGAGGAGGCGGCCCACGGGGACCTGGTCTGACGTGCACCGCAGCCCGCCGGCGACGGGTCTCCCGGCCGGCGGGGTGCGGCCCGCGTCCCCGCCTTCCGACGACAAGTGCGAAGATGGCTGATGGCAGGACAGGGCCTCAGTAGTAGAGCGGCCGACAAGGAGCCGCCGCCCGGCCGCACCATGGCCGGCCACCGGCGCACATGCATGGAGGACGTGACGTGGCGAACGACGCCAGCACCGTTTTCGACCTGGTGATCCTCGGAGGCGGCAGCGGTGGCTATGCCGCCGCCCTGCGAGGCGCTCAGCTTGGTCTCGACGTCGCCCTGATCGAGAAGGACAAGGTGGGCGGCACCTGCCTGCACCGCGGATGCATCCCGACGAAGGCGCTGCTGCACGCCGGGGAGCTCGCCGACCAGGCGCGCGAAGGCGCATCCTTCGGAGTGAACACCACGCTCGACGGCATCGACATGGCCGGCGTGCACAAGTACAAGGACGGCGTGGTCGCCGGCCTCTACAAGGGCCTGCAAGGACTGATCGCCTCCCGCAAGGTCACCGTTGTGGAGGGCGAGGGCCGGCTGTCCTCGCCGACGTCGGTGGACGTGAACGGCCGGCGGTACACCGGGCGGCACGTGCTGCTCGCCACCGGCTCGTACTCGAAGTCGCTGCCGGGCCTGGAGATCGACGGCGACCGCATCATCGCCTCGGAGCAGGCGCTGGTCCTCGACCGGGTGCCGAAGTCGGCGATCGTGCTGGGCGGCGGCGTCATCGGCGTGGAGTTCGCCTCCGCGTGGAAGTCCTTCGGCACCGACGTGACGATCATCGAGGGCCTGAAGCACCTGGTCCCCGCGGAGGACGAGAACAGCTCCAAGCTGCTGGAGCGCGCCTTCCGCAAGCGCGGCATCGGGTTCAACCTGGGCACCTTCTTCGAGAAGGCGGAGTACACCGCCGACGGCGTCAAGGTCACCCTCGCCGACGGCAAGGAGTTCGAGGCGGAGATCCTGCTGGTCGCGGTGGGCCGCGGCCCGGTCTCGGAGGGCCTTGGCTACGAGGAGCAGGGCGTGGCCATGGAGCGCGGGTTCGTCCTGACGGACGAGTACAAGCGCACGAACGTGCCCACGATCTCCGCCGTCGGCGACCTGACCCCGGTCCTCCAGCTCGCGCACGTCGGCTTCGCCGAGGGCATCCTGGTCGCGGAGCGACTGGCCGGCCTCGACGTGGTGCCGATCGACTACGACGGCGTGCCGCGGGTGACGTACTGCCACCCGGAGGTCGCGTCCGTCGGCGTGACGGAGGCGAAGGCGAAGGAGATCTACGGTGCCGACAAGGTTGTGGCGCTGAAGTACAACCTGGCGGGCAACGGCCGGAGCAAGATCCTCAAGACCACGGGCGAGATCAAGCTCGTCCAGGTGAAGGACGGCCCCGTGGTCGGCGTGCACATGATCGGCGACCGCATGGGCGAGCAGGTCGGTGAGGCGCAGCTCATCTACAACTGGGAGGCGCTGCCGGCCGAGGTGGCCCAGCTCATCCACGCGCACCCGACGCAGAACGAGGCACTCGGCGAAGCCCACCTGGCGCTGGCCGGCAAGCCGCTCCACGCTCACGACTGAGCGACGGACACGCCCACCAACCGCAAAGAACGTGAGGAGCAACCGAAACCATGGCGGTTTCCGTAACCCTGCCGGCGCTCGGCGAGAGCGTCACCGAGGGCACCGTCACGCGCTGGCTCAAGGCCGAGGGCGAGCGTGTCGAGGCCGACGAGCCGTTGCTTGAGGTCTCCACCGACAAGGTCGACACCGAGATCCCCTCCCCCGCCGCCGGAGTGCTGTCCTCCATCAAGGTGGCCGAGGACGAGACCGTCGAGATCGGCGCCGAGCTGGCCGTGATCGACGACGGCACCGGCGGCGCCGCGGCGGCACCCGCGCCGGCCGCCGAGCAGGCCGAGGCACCGGCGCCCGCGCCGGCCGCCGCACCGGCGCCGGAGCCCGCCCAGGCACCGGCGCCCGCGCAGGCTCCGGCGGAGGCCGCGCCCGCGCCCCAGCAGCCCGCCCCCGCGCAGGCCGCGGGCGGCGCCCAGGGCACCGACGTCACGCTGCCCGAGCTGGGCGAGTCGGTCACCGAAGGCACGGTGACCCGCTGGCTGAAGCAGGTCGGCGAGCAGGTCGAGGCCGACGAGCCGCTGCTGGAGATCTCCACCGACAAGGTCGACACCGAGATCCCCTCCCCGGCGTCCGGCACGCTGCTGGAGATCGTGGTCCAGGAGGACGAGACGGCGGAGGTCGGCGCCAAGCTGGCGGTCATCGGCAGCGGCGCCGCCGCCCCGGCGGCGGCCGCGGCGCCCGCCCCGGCCGCTCCGCAGGAGGCGGCCCCGGCCGCGCCGGCCCAGCAGCCGGCGGCAGCGGCGCCCGCCCCGGCCGCCGCGCCCGCCGCTCCGGCTCCTGCCCCGGCTCCGGCACAGCCCGCCCCGCCGGCGCAGCCGGCCCGTCCCGCCCCGGCCGCTCCGGCTCCCGCCGCCGCGGCTCCGGCGCCCGCCCCGACGGCGCCCGCCGCCGAGGGCGCGTACGTCACCCCCCTGGTGCGCAAGCTCGCCGCCGAGTCCGGCGTCGACCTGACCACCGTGAAGGGCTCCGGCGTCGGCGGCCGTATCCGCAAGCAGGACGTCGTCGCCGCCGCCGAGCAGGCCGCCCGCGCCGCCGCCTCCGCCCCGGCCGCCGCCCCCGCGGCGCCGTCGGCGGGCCGGCCCGCGGCGCCCGTGCTGGAGGCGTCGCCACTGCGCGGCCAGACCGTGAAGATGCCGCGCATCCGCAAGCTCATCGGCGACAACATGATGCGCGCCCTGCACGACCAGGCCCAGTTGTCCACCGTGGTCGAGGTGGACGTCACCCGCATCATGCGGATGCGGGCACGGGCCAAGGACGCGTTCGCGCAGCGCGAGGGCGTGAAGCTCTCGCCGATGCCGTTCTTCGTCAAGGCCGCCGTCCAGGCGCTGAAGGCACACCCGGTCGTCAACGCCCGTATCAACGAGGACGAGGGCACGATCAGCTACTTCGACACCGAGAACGTCGGTATCGCGGTGGACACGGAGAAGGGCCTGATGACCCCGGTCATCAAGGGCGCGGGCGACCTCAACATCGCGGGCATCGCCAGGAAGACGGCGGAGCTGGCGGACAAGGTCCGCAACAACAAGATCACCCCGGACGAGGTGTCGGGCGCGACCTTCACCATCAGCAACACCGGCTCGCGCGGCGCCCTGTTCGACACGATCATCGTGCCGCCGAACCAGGTCGCCATCCTGGGCCTCGGCGCCACCGTCAAGCGCCCGCAGGTCGTCGACCACCCGGACCTGGGCGAGACGATCGCCGTGCGGCACATGACGTATCTGACGCTCTCCTACGACCACCGCCTGGTGGACGGCGCCGACGCCGCCCGCTACCTGGGGGCGGTCAAGGGCCTGCTGGAGGCGGGCGAGTTCGAGAGCGAGATCGGCCTGTGAGGCGAGCGGTCCGCTAGCCGTACGACCCGGCCGCGCCCCCGCGCCGAGCAGCAGCTCGGGCGGGGGCGCGGCGGCGTTTCGGGCCGGGCCCGCTCAGCAGGTGTCCCGGTACGCCGTTCCCGGCAGGTACGCCTCCCAGTCCGCGCGCGACAGACCCCCGCCCGCGCGGGCGCACACCGCCTGCCGCGCCCGCTCCGGATCCGCCGGGTACGCGCGTGGCGAGGTGTGCCGGCCGACCGCGTAGACCTCGCTGCCGTCGGGGCTGAAGGACACCGCCAGCAGTTCGTCGCCGGCCGTGGGCAGACTGCCGCCCAGCGACTGGTTCGACGCGGTGTCCCACAGCCGCAGCGTCCCCGAGTGCCCCGCGACCGCCAGCGTGCGGCCGTCCGGCGAGAACGCCAGCGCCGTCGCCGGTTCCGCGGCGCCCGTCTGCATCCCCCGGTACGTACCGGGCAGGACCCCGAGGCGGCGCCGGCCCTCGCCGTCCCACAGCGTGACCCGGCCGGAGTCGTCGCCCGCGGCGAGGAAGCGGCCGTCCGGGCTGAACTCCACGGAGCGCACGCCGTCCTGCGCCAGCGGGCGCGGCGTGACCCGGCCGCCGCGCAGCGCGACGAGCTGGTCGTCGCCGGTGGCCAGCAGCCTGCCGGCGGGGTGCAGGGCCAGCGGGTCGCCGCCGGTGTCGCGCAGCCGGCGCACGCGCTCGCCGCGCGCGACGTCCCACACCTCCAGGGACTCCCGGTCGGGTATGCGCGAGAGGATCAGCTTGCCGCCCGCCCCGAAGGCGAGGCTGTTCAGCGGGTTGACCCGCGACGGGTCCGGGGTGACGTCCATGGTCCGCACCATCCGCCCGGTCCGGGTGTCCCACACCCGCACGCGCTCCGGCTCGTCGCCCATGACGCTCGGCAGCGCGTACGCCAGCCGCCGGCCGTCGGGGCTGAACGCCATCAGCGGAATGCAGAAGTCGGCGACGGGATCCAGCCCCCGCGGCACCCGGCACGGCAGCGGCGGCGGCGCCTGCGGCGTCCGGCCGCCGCGCATGTCGCGCACCTCGAACACGCCGCGCGCCCCCGAGCGGCGGGCGGTGACCAGCTTGCCGCCGTCCGGGCTGAACACCGCGCCCTCCAGCCGCCGCTCGTGCCAGCCGGGGCCGGCGATGCCGTCCAGCCGCACGGTGCGGACGACGTGCCCGGACAGCCCGCTGAGGTACCGCAGCTCCCCGTTGCCCGGCGTCACGCGCAGCTCCGTGGCGTACTCGCTGACCAGCGGGTGGCGCAGCACCGGCGCCGAGACGTCGGCCGTGCGCCAGACGATCAGCTCGTCCGGGCCCACGGCGGCGACCAGCGAGCCGTCGCGGCTGAACTGGATCTCCGACAGCCCCTCGCGCTCCACCTCCAGCCGCTTCCGGCCGGTCGCCACGTCCAGCACGCGGAAGCCGGAGTCGTTCATGACGACGATCCCGCGGCTGTCGGGCGTGAACTCCAGCGCCGTCGTGTCGCCGCCGCAGGCGTCGCGGGCCTCGGGGTACGCGCGCAGCATGCGCTGCCGCTCGCCCGTGCGCCACACCTCGGGCGGGCCGCTGGACGGGCACACGACGACGAGGCGGTCGTCGGGGCTGACGCTGCTGAACCAGCCGGTGTCCCCGGTGCCCGTCTCGTAGGAGAAGAGCTTCTCGCGGGTGCGTACGTCGTAGAGCGCGAGGTGCGTCCGCTCGCCGTCGAAGGACCAGGTGTGCGACAGGTACGTCCGGCCGCTGGGGCCGAACCAGCCGGTGGTGCCCGGTATGTCACCGCCGCCCGGGCGCAGCCGCACGCCGCCGTCCCCCTGCGCGACCGCGAGGGTGCGGCCGTCGGGGGAGAGCTGGAAGTCGGACTCGTCGGCCGGGTGGCCGAGGCCGGGACCGGAGTCGAGCCGGCGGTGGGTGGCGACGTCCCAGCGCTCGACGCGGTCCCTGCCGACGCTGGTGACCGTGCGGCCGTCGGCGTCGAGGAAGCGCTGCGCGCGGGGCTCGCCGGACTGCGGGAGGGCGAACGAGTCGGACTCGCGCTGGTGCAGCGCGCCGAGCAGGGCGCCGCGGGTCTCCGGGGTGTCGGCGAGCCGCCAGGCGGCGACGCTGAGCTGCATGGCCCGTACGGGATCGGTGAACCGCAGGCTTCCGGCGACGGCCGCGACGCGGCGGGCCTCGGCGCGGCGGTGCTCGGCGTCGGCGGCGCGGTCCTGCTGCCAGGCGAAGGAACCGGCGACCAGGGCGAGCACGAGCAGGGCCACGAGCGTGGTGAGCAGCCCGCGAAAGCGCCGCCGCTCCCGGCCGCGGGCGGCGGTGCTGGCGGCGAGGAACGCGGCCTCGCGGCCGGTCAGCTCCTGCGGCCTGCCGGCGAACAACTCCTCGGCCTGGGCGAGCCGGCTCCCCCGGTAGAGGGCCCCGGGATCGCGGTCCAGCTCCTCCCAGCCGTGCGCGGCCTCGGTGAGCCGCCGCAGCGCGCGCATGCGCTCGCGGTCCTCCTCGATCCAGCCGTGCAGCCGCGGCCAGGCGGTGAGGAGGGCCTCGTGGGCGAGGTCGACGACGTCGTCGTCGAGGGTCAGCAGCCGGGCCTCGACGAGCCGTTCGAGCACGTGCCCGACGTCGGCGGAGCCGGAGGGCGGGTTGTGGGAGGGATTCCCCGCGCCCGCGCCATCTGCGGCCGGCCTCCCCGATGTGATCTCCGCCAGCTCCGCCCGCGGTGCCGGACGGCGGGTGTCCTGGGAGCCCTCGCCCGGCGAGACCAGGCGGAGCAGTGCGCGGCGGGCGGCCTGTTGCCGGTCCGGCGTCAGTTCGCCGTAGACCCGCTCCGCCGTGCCGGCGATCGCGCCGCGGACGCCTCCCGCCGCCTCGTACGCCTCCTCCGTCAGCGCGCGGCCCCGCCGCCGGTGCCAGGTCTCCAGCAGGACGTGCGACATCAGCGGCAGCGCGCCCGGCTCGCCGTCGACGTCCTTGAGGATGCGCGCCGTCAGCGCCCGCTCCACGATCAGGCCCTCCGCCGCCGCGGGCTTGACCACCGCCTCGCGCAGCTCCGCCGGCGACATGGGGCCGACGAGCAACTGGGCGTCGCGCAGCGCCTCGGTCAGCGCGCGGTGTTCGGCGCAGCGGCCGTAGAAGTCGGCGCGGACGGCGATGACCACCCGCAGGCGGCGCGCGGGGTCGCGGGCGGCGACGAGGCGGTCGACGAAGGCGGCGCGCTCCTCGGGGTCCTGGCAGAGGGTGAAGACCTCCTCGAACTGGTCGACGAGGAGGTACGTGTCGCCCTCGGCGGAGGCCGCGTCGAGCACGTCGGCGTGCGTGCGCAGGGGGTGCTCGCCGGGCGTGAGGATGCGCAGCGCGGCGGGCGGCGGGCAGACCGGCTCCGCACTCGGCTCCCCCGGATCCGCTCCCGGCCCGCCGGCGTCCGCTCCCCGTTCGCCGACATCCGCTCCCCGTTCGCCGGCCTCCGCTGCCGGCTCCCCGGGGTCCCGTCCGTCCCCCTCCCCCGCCGCACCCCGCACGCCCCCCGCCTGCAGCGCCGGTACGAGCCCCGCGCGCAGCAGCGACGACTTCCCGCTGCCCGACGGGCCGAAGACGGCCGCGAAGCGGCGCGCGCTCACCAGCTCCACGAGGTCCGCCGTGAGCCGGTCGCGGCCGAAGAACCGGTCGCGGTCGCCCGGTTCGAAGCGCGCGAGACCGCGGTACGGCGGCGCCGCGTCGCTCTGCTGCAGCGGCTCTTCCGCCTCCTCCGCCGCCGCCTGCCGCCAGCGCCACTCCCACTCGCCCGGATCGCCGCCGCAGCCCTCCGCGTACGCCAGCGCCACCGGCAGCGACGGCAGCCGGTCGCCGGCGGCGGCCTGCGACAGCGCCGTCACCGAGTACGGCCCGCGCGCGGCGAGCTGCCGGTAGGTCGGTCCTCCTGCTTCGGCCCGCAGCTTGCGCAGCTCGTACGCGAAGCGCTGGACCGGGCCCGCGGACGGATCCACGGGCTTCTCCCGCCGCCCCATGGGCGGACCCCCTCGTTCCCCTGCTCCCCCAGGTCGTCCCCCACGATAAACCGCGCCACCGACGCCGCCCGACGCCCCCGCGCGATTGTTCAGAACGGCTGGAACGGGGTGCTGAACAACGGTCCGAGCGATCTAATCGGTCGAGACCGAACAAAACGAAGGGACTTCCCATGAGCACATCGGGGGGAGGCCGCCGCATGCGACAGCGCATCGTGTGGGGGGCGTTGACGGCCGTCGCGGGCACCGCGGCCGCCGTCGTCGTGGCCGTGCCGCTCGGCGCGTCCGGCGACGACCGACAGGAGGGGGACCCGGGGACGTCCGCGTCCTCGCCGGCGCCGGGCGCGCTGGGGACACCGGGCACCGGGGGGCCGGGCACCGCGCCGCTGCCGGAAGGGAAGACCGGCTCGGGCAGCGACCCGCTGACGCCGGACGAGGAGCGGCGCGCGGAGGAGCTGGCGCTCGCGGGGGACCGGGCGCTGCGTACGGAGAGCGAGGGCGTCCGGGGCCGCGAGGGTGTGCCGCAGCTCGTCAACACCGACCTCGCCGACACGTCGGTGAGCCGGGGCGACGACCGGATCGCCGAGGTGTACTTCTACGACTACGCGCGGGACACGCTCGTCCAGAAGAGCGTCAACCTCACCAGCGACGAGGTCGTGGACACCGTCGAGTCCACCGGCGCCCAGCCCCCGCCGGCCGCGCCGGAGGCGGAGGCCGCCGCCGACCTGCTGGTGGACAGCCCCGTCGGGGCCGGCCTGCGGCAGGACTACGAGGCGGCGACCGGCGAAGAGCTCACCGGCGCGCGGCAGTTGCAGGTCCAGGGGATGACGTACACGGCACGGCCGGGCGACTCCGGCGGCCTGGAGCAGTGCGGGGAGCACCGCTGCGTGCGGCTCTTCACCCGGGTCAAGGACGGCCCGTGGATCGACACCCGCGACTTCGTCATCGACCTGAGCGAGCGGAAGGTGCACCATGCGTAACGCCACGACCCACGGGCCGGACGCGCCGGAGGCCGGCTCGCACGCCGGCCCGGAGGCGCCCGCCGACGGCCGGCGGGCAGGCGCCTTCTGGCGCCGCCCCGCGACCTGGCGCGGGGGCGCCGTCGCCGCCCTCGTCCTGCTGCTCCCGGCCGCCGCCCCGGCGGCGCTGCCCTCCGCCGGCGCCGCGACGCCGCACGCGCCGCAGGCGGCGGCGCCGGACTGCAGCGAGGAGTACCGGATCACGCACAAGCTGCCCAACGGCACCGAGTGGCAGATGTGCTACCGCAACAACGACTACGCGGGCCTGGTCCTGGAAGACATCTCGTACAAGCCGAAGGGCGCGAACAACGCCGTCCCGGTGCTCAACAGCGCCCGCCTCGGCCAGATACACGTGCCCTACGACGACGGCGACATCGAGTACTACGACGTCACCGAGATCGCCCTCGGCTCCGCACCCGTGTCGCTGAAGGAGAAGGACTGCCCCGGCGGCACCCGCCGCCCGGTCAAGGTCGGCCGCGAGACGTACGACGCGGTCTGCGTCACCCAGCAGCCGCGCGGCTTCGCGCACTTCGGCAACAGCATGGACGTCGGCGAGGAGAACGGCCGCAACGACAGCGCGCAGGGCGACGACCTCGTCGTCTACACGATCCACTCGGCGGGTTACTACTACTACATCACCCAGTGGAACTTCTCCGACGACGGCACCATCACCGCCAAGGAGGGCGCCACCGGCAACCTCTCCCCCGGTGACTTCGACGCCTCCGACAAGCAGGGCTGGCCGATCGGCAAGGAGTCGCGCGACCGCGCGACCAGCCACCAGCACAACGTCTTCTGGCGGCTGGACTTCCAGACGGACAGCTCCCGCCCGGCCAAGATCCAGCAGTACGACACGAAGCGCTCCGGCACCGGCTCCGGGGGCTACCCGGCGCAGGAGACGACCCGCAAGAACGTCACCAAGGAGACCGCGGGCAACTCCGACCAGCACCGCTGGTGGCGCGTGAGCGGCACGGCGGGGAAGAACGGCGACGGGCACACGCGCTCCTGGGAGCTGGTGCACAGCAACAGCGCGCGCTACACGGGGCGCAAGTTCACGAGCAAGGACGTGTGGTTCACGCAGTACAAGAAGTGCGAGAAGTTCCCGAACCACAACCGTGAGTTCGACCAGAACTGCGCGAAGGACATCGTGGCCGCCAACAACGGCGAGCAGCTCAAGCACCCGATCGTCTGGGTGAACGTGGGCTTCCACCACATCGCCCGCGACGAGGACCAGACGCCGATGCCGGTGCACTGGCAGGGCTTCCAGCTCTCGCCGCGCGACGTGACGGACATGAGCCCCCTCACCCCGGACCGGCTGCGCAAGCCGCAGTACAACGGCGATCCCTTCGACTGAGCGGGCGGCGCCCCGCCCGACGTACACCCCGCGGCGTCCCCGTCCGGATACGGTCCGGGCGGGGGCGCCGTATTCTCGTCTGCACCCCCGCGCGTCCGCGTGAGCGATCCCGAGGAGATGCCGATGCCCCCTTCCGTCATCCACCCGTCGCTGCGCGAGCAGATCCGCGAGCACATCGTGGAGGGCGTCGTCAGCGGCCGGTGGAAGCCGGGCGAGCGGATCGTGGAACGGCGCATCGCGGTCGAGCTGGAGGTCAGCCAGACGCCGGTGCGCGAGGCGCTGCGCGAGCTGGAGAGCCTGCGGCTGATCGAGTCGGCGCCGAACAAGGGCGTACGGGTCCGCGACCTGACAGCGGCGGACCTGGAGGAGATCTATCCGGTACGGGCCGGCCTCGAGCAGATCGCGGCGGAGCTGGCGGCGCCGCGGCTGGCGGCGGACGTCTCGGCGCTGGAGCCGCACGTGGCGGCGCTGCGGGAGGCGGACGCGAAGGGCGACGGCGGGGCGCAGGTCAGGCACACGGTGGCGTTCCACCGGGAGCTGGTCAGGGCCTCGGGCAACAGCGTGCTGCTGCACACGTGGGAGTCGCTGGGCATCGAGATCTACACGTCGCTGGCGATCCGCTGGCTGGGCACGCGCCAGCAGTCGTACGCGGAGGAGCACGCGGACATCGTGGCGGCCTTCCGCCGCCGCGACCCGGCGATCGCGGACCTGGTAAAAGCCCACGTCCTGGGCTGCGCCCCGGCGTAACGGGGGCGTCGCCCCCGCCCCCCACCGGGGCTAGGCCCCGGCCCCCGAGCACCACCCCGGTACCCGGGGGTCGCCACCCCGGCGCCCCCACCCCGGCCCCGGGTCGTCCTGACGGGCCTGCGGCAGGCACTCCGTGCAGGGGGAGGTGGCACGGCATGCCTACTTTCGGCGTCCGGGCTGATTTTGCCCGGGAAGCTTTGATCGATCATCGATCGGAGATTTAGCATGCGGTCGAGGAGGTAGTTGCCATGCAGAGTCAGCTCGACCAGCTCCCGGACCGCGACCCCCAGGAGACCGCCGAGTGGCGCGAGTCCCTGGACGCGGTGGCCCGGCACGCCGGCCCCGACCGGGCCGCGCAGTTGCTCCGCAGCACCGTCGCGCACGCCGGTGACGCCGGTCTGGACGTTCCCGCGCTGCTGGAGACGCCGTACGTCAACACCGTCCCCACCGCCGCGGAGCCCGAGCCGCCCGGGGACCCCGGGCTGGAGCGGCGGATCGCCGCGTGGAACCGGTGGAACGCCGCCGCCATGGTGACCCGCGGGTCGCGGTACGGGCTCGGGGGGCACATCGCCACCTTCGCCTCCGCGGCCTGGCTGTACGAGACCGGCTTCAACCACTTCTTCCGCGGCAAGGACGACCCCCGCGCCCCCGGCTCCGGTGACCAGCTCTACCTCCAGGGCCACGCCTCCCCCGGCATCTACGCCCGCGCCTTCCTCGACGGCCGGCTCTCCGAGGCCCACCTCGACCGGTTCCGCCAGGAAGCACCCCGAGCCGCCGCCCCCGGCTCCCCCGGTGCCGTCGAGGGGCTGCCCTCGTATCCGCACCCGCGGCGGCTGCCGTGGCTGTGGGAGTTCCCGACCGTCTCCATGGGCCTCGGCCCGATCTCCGCGATCTACCAGGCCCGGTTCAACCGGTACCTGACCCACCGCGGCATCAAGGACACCTCCGCCGGCCACGTGTGGGCCTTCCTCGGCGACGGCGAGATGGACGAGCCCGAGTCGACCGCCGCGCTCGCCCTCGCCGCCCGCGAGCAGCTCGACAACCTCACCTTCGTCATCAACTGCAACCTCCAGCGCCTCGACGGGCCCGTACGCGCCAACTTCAAGGTCGTGCAGGAGCTGGAGGCGCAGTTCCGCGGCGCCGGCTGGAACGTCGTCAAGTCGCTGTGGGGCTCCGCCTGGGACGAGCTGCTGGCGCTCGACACCACCGGCGCGCTCGCCCGCCGGCTGCGAGCCGTGCCTGACGCGCAGTTCCAGACGTACGCCACGCGCGACGTCGCGTACATACGCGAGCACTTCTTCGGCGCGGAGCCCGCGCTCGCCGAGCTGGCGAAGCTGCTCACGGACGACAAGATCCTCGAGTGCTTCCACGTCTCCCGCGGCGGCCACGAGCCCCGCAAGGTCTACGCCGCGTACCGCGCCGCCCTCGCGCACGAGGGCGCGCCGACCGTGATCCTGGCGCAGACCGTCAAGGGCTACAGCCTCGGCAAGGGCTTCGAGTCGCGCAACGCCAACCACCAGATGAAGAAGCTCACGATGGCGGAGTTCCGCGACATGCGGGACCTGCTGGAGCTGCCCATCCCGGACAGCGCGCTCACCGGCGACCTCGTGCCGTACGCCCACCCGGGCCCCGACTCCCCCGAGGTGCGCTACCTCCAGGAGCGCCGCGCCGCGCTCGGCGGCCCCGCGCCGGCCCGGCGGGTGCAGCCGGTGGCGCTGCCGGAGCCCGCGGCCAAGCCGTTCGAGGCGCTCGAAAAGGGTTCTGGCAGCCAGGAGATCGCGACGACCATGGCGTTCGTACGCCTGGTCAAGGACCTCATGCGGGACAAGGAGACCGGCCGGCGCTGGGTGCCGGTGGTGCCGGACGAGGCCCGTACGTTCGGGATGGAGTCCCTCTTCCCGAGCGCCGGGATCTACTCCCCGCGCGGCCAGAACTACGACCCGGTCGACCGCGACCAGCTCCTGTACTACAAGGAGGCGGCCGACGGCCAGATCCTCAACGAGGGCATCACCGAGGCCGGTTCGCTGGCGTCCTTCACGGCCGCGGCCACGTCGTACGCGACGCACGGCGAGCCGATGATCCCGTTCTACATCTTCTACGCGATGTTCGGCTTCCAGCGCACCGGCGACCAGTTCTGGGCGCTCGCCGACCAGTTGGGACGGGGCTTCGTCGTCGGCGCCACCGCCGGGCGCACCACCATGACCGGCGAGGGCCTGCAGCACGCGGACGGCCACTCCCCGCTGCTGGCCGCCACCAACCCCGCGGCGCTGATCTACGACCCCGCGTTCGCGTACGAGGTGGCGGTCATCGTCAAGGACGGGCTGCGCCGCATGTACGGGCAGGCCGCCCCCGGCGAGGACCCGGACGTCTTCTACTACCTCACCGTCTACAACGAGCCGAAGGTGCAGCCGCCCATGCCCGCGGGCGTGGCGGACGGCATCGTCCGCGGCCTCTACCGCTACCGCACCGCCGAACTCCCCGCCGGGGCCGCCGCCGACGCCCCGCGCGCCCAGGTGCTGGCTTCCGGCACCGCCATCCACTGGGCGCTCGACGCCCAGCGACTGCTCGCCGAGGACTGGGGTGTCGCGGCCGACGTCTGGTCCGCCACCTCCTGGAGCGAGCTGCGCCGTGACGCCCTGTCCTGTGACGCGGCGCAGCTTCGCGGCGAGGACCGGGTCCCCTACGTCACCCGTGCTCTGGAAGGCGCACCGGGCCCGGTTCTCGCCGTCAGCGACTGGATGCGACAGGTGCCGGACCAGATCGCGCAGTGGGTCCCGCAGGAGTACACCTCGCTGGGCACCGACGGCTTCGGCCTCTCCGACACCCGCGAGGCGGCCCGCCGGCACTTCGGGGTCGACGCGGAGTCGGTCGCGGTGGCGGTGCTGGACCGGCTGGCGCGGCGCGGCGAGGTGAAGAAGGAGACGGTCGCGGAGGCGGCGGCGAAGTACGGCCTCGCCTGAGCCCGCCGCAGCCGCAACGTCGTACGGGCCCCGCCCGCACGGCGTACGGGCCCGCCCGCGGGGGGCGCGGGCGGGCCCGTACACGGCCGGCGGACGGGACCGCCGGGCGGTCTAGTCCGGCTGGTCCGGGAAGCTGCGCAGCTTGAGCAGCGCCGCGATCAGGCCGCCCCAGACGATCACGATCGCGACGATCATCATGACGATGGCGCTCGCCGACATCAGTTGCCCCCCTTCGCCGGCTCGGAATCTTCCACGGGCTCCGCCTCCGGCGCCCGGCCGCCGATGTCCCCGTGGTGCCGCCACGGGATCAGCGAGAGCAGCACGGCGACGACCAGGACGCCGCCGGCGACGCCCCAGCCGGCCCAGCCGAGGAACGACGTGGGGTAGCCCTCGTAGTTCTCGTCGAACTCCGTGCGCAGGCTGTCCACCATCATCCAGCCCAGCACCAGCGGCGTGACGATGCCGAGGAAGAACTGCCACCAGCGGCCCAGCCGCACGGCGGAGGTCGCGTTCGCGTCCCGCTGCAGCAGCGGCAGCCGGCGCAGCACCCAGGCCACCACGACGACCGACACCAGGGCGGCCAGCACGATGCCGTACTGGTTGATGAAGTGGTCCGAGGCGTCGAGCAGCGTGAGCCCGCCGTCGTTGGCGAACGCCACCACCGACACCACGGTCAGCACGCCGCCGACCAGCAGGACGGCCGCCCTGCGGGACAGGCCCGTACGGTCCTCGACCGCCGCGACCTGCACCTGCACGATGCTCACCAGCGAGGTGAGGCCGGCGACCACCAGCGACAGGAAGAACATCACGCCGAAGAACGCGCCCCCCGGCATGCTGGAGATGATCGCCGGGAACGCCACGAACGCCAGCCCGACACCGGAGGTCGCCAGTTCGTTGACGCCGATGCCCTGCTGGGCGGCCATGAAGCCGAGGACGGAGAACACGCCGATGCCCGCGAGGATCTCGAACGAGCTGTTGGCGAAGCCGGCGACGAGCGCGGAGCCGGACAGGTCCGACTTGCGGCCCAGGTAGGAGGCGTACGTGATCATGATGCCGAAGCCGATGGACAGCGAGAAGAAGATCTGCCCGTAGGCGGCGACCCACACGCTGCCCTCGCCCAGCGCCCCCCAGTCCGGCTTGAACAGCGCGTCCAGGCCCTCGCCCGCTCCGTCCAGCGTGACCGCGCGGACCACGAGGATGCCGAAGAAGAGCAGCAGCGCCGGGATGAAGACCCGGTTCGCCCACTCGATGCCGCGCCGCACGCCGAACCAGAGGATGACGAGGGTGACGAGCCACACGCCGAGCAGCGGCCACATCACGCCGGGGACGAACTCCGAGAAGGTGCCCGGCTCGCCGGCCTTGAGGAAGTCCTCGGCGAAGAAGGCGTTCGGGTCGTCGCCCCAGGACTCGTTGACCGAGAAGCCGACGTAGCGCACCGCCCACGCCAGGATGACGGCGTAGTAGGCGGCGATGACGAAGCAGATCGCCACCTGCCACCAGCCGATGGCCTGGGCGGGCCGGGACAGTTGCCGGTAGGCGCCGGGCGGCGAGGAGCGGTAGCGCCGGCCGATGACGTATTCCATGATCAGCAGCGGCAGCCCGGCCGTCAGCAGAGCGAGCAGATACGGCACGAGGAAGGCGCCGCCGCCGTTGTCGTACGCGATGTACGGGAAGCGCCAGATGTTGCCGAGGCCGACCGCGGATCCGATCGCGGCGAAGAGGAAGCCGGTCCGGTTTCCCCACCGCTCGCGAGGCTCTTTGGGCATAAGAGACTCTCTTAGTTCTTGGTGTAGTACCGAAGGACGCTATCAAGGCGCTGCATGATGGCCACCATGCGCGCCGCCCGCCTCATTCACCTGGTCCTGCTGCTCCAGTCACGCGCGGCGATGACCGCCGCCGAGCTGGCGGAGCGGCTGGAGGTCTCCGAGCGGACCGTCGCGCGCGACGTGCAGGCGCTCGCGGAGGCGGGCGTGCCGGTCTACGCCGACCGCGGGCGGACCGGCGGCTACCGGCTCGTCGGCGGCTACCGCACCCGGCTCACCGGGCTCGGGCGGACCGAGGCGGAGGCGCTGTTCCTGTCCGGGGTGCCGGGCGCGCTGCGGGAGATGGGGCTGGCGGACGCGGCGTCCGCGGCGCGGCTGAAGGTGTCGGCGGCGCTGCTGCCGGAGCTGCGCGGCGCCCCTGACAGCGCGGCGCAGCGGTTCCACCTCGACGCGCCGGGGTGGTGGCGGGAGCCGGACGCGCCGGAGCTGCTGCCGGCGGTCGCGGAGGCGGTGTGGACGGACCGGACGCTGGCGGTGACGTACCGGCGGCAGCCGGGGGCGGCGGCGGTGGAGCGGGAGGTGGAGCCGTACGGGCTCGTGCTGAAGGCGGGGGTCTGGTACCTGGTGGCGCGGTTGCCGGGGGCGGGGGGTGCGTACCGGGTCTACCGCGTGGAGCGCTTCGAGCGGGTCGGGCCCGTGCCCGGCGAAGCCGGCTTCGAGCGGGCGGAGGACTTCGACCTGCCGGCCTTCTGGGCGGAGCGGGCCGAGGCGTTCGCGCGGTCGATCCTGCGGGACGAGGTGACGCTGCGGCTCTCCCCCGGCGGCCTGCGGCGGCTGCCGTACGTCACGGACCGGCTCGCCGCGGAGGACGCCGTGGCCGGTGCCGGGGAGCCGGACGACCGGGGCTGGACGGCCGTCCGGCTGCGGGTGGAGTCCGCGGACGTCGCGTACACCCAGCTCCTCGCCCTCGGCCCGGACGCGGAGCTGCTCGGGCCGCCGGAACTGCGCGCGCGGTTCGCGGAGGCGGCGGCCCGCAGCGCGGAGCTGTACGGGCGGGGCCCTACGGGCGGAGCCGGTAGCTCTCCGGGTCGCCGGGGTCCTCGCCGGCCATGACGCGCTGGAAGTACGGCCAACTGTCCGGCACGGTGCCGTCGGTGTCCGTGAACCCGTACTCCTGGGCGACCTGCCCGCTGTACAGCGACGCGCCGTTCCACCGCGCCTTGTCCGGGTCGGCCGCCAGCGCCGCCACCGCGCGGCCGACGAGGGCGGGCGTCTCGGAGAGCGCGAAGTGCCGCTCCTTGGCGATCGCGTCGCGCCAGTTCTCCTCCGTCACCCCGAAGTGGTCGAGCATCTGCTCGGAGCGCAGGAAGCCCGGGGTGAGGGAGAGGGCGGTGGCGCCGGCGTCCTTCAGCTCGTGGCTGAGGCCGAACGCCATCCGGATCGGGGCGTTCTTGGTCAGGTCGTAGAAGAACATCTCGCGGTACGGCTTGTTGGCCTCCGCCGTGCCGTCGGTGATCTCGACCAGCAGCCCGCCGCCGGTGCGCAGCAGCAGCGGGAGCGCGCAGTGGCTGGTGACGATGTGGGTCTTGACCCCGAGTTCCAGCATGCGCAGGCCGCGGTCGAGGTCGATCTCCCACATCTTCTTGCCGAACTCGACGAGGTGTTCCCCGCCCCACACGTCGTTCACCAGGACGTCGAGCCGGCCGTGGTCGCGCTCGACGCGGGCGATCAGGTCCCGTACCTGATCGGGTTCGAGGTGGTCGACGCGGACCGCGACGCCCTCGCCGCCGGCCGCGGTGACCAGCTCCCCGGTCTCCTCGATGGTCTCGGTGGTGCGGCCGACCTCGCTGACGTGCTCCCGGGTCGTACGGCCCGTGGCGTACACGGTGGCCCCCAGGGCGCCCAGCCCCACCGCGATGGCCCGGCCCGCGCCCCGCGTGGCGCCCGCGACCAGGGCGACCTTTCCGCGCAGCGGCTGCGGCCCGGCGGTTCCGGCGGTTCCGGCGGTTCCGACCTTGTTTCTGTTCTGCTCTTCGCTCATGCGCACACCGTGACAGCGAAACCGGACATCTTCTGTCTGGTTTTCCGGCGGGTTGCGAAAGGGGATCCGGGAGTTCCGATCCCGCCGCTCCGCGTGCGCGCGCGCGGCGTAGGGCAGATGCTGGACCCGTGATGGAGGAGTCGGAGTTCTGGGAGCTGATCGACAGCACCCGCGAGGCCGCGGAAGGCGACCCCGCGGAGCAGGCCGACCTGCTCGTCGACCGGCTGACCGGTCTGGACCCGGACGCCGTGACCGACTTCGCCTGCCACGTCGAGTCGCGCATGAACCGCGCGTACCGCATGGACCTGTGGGGCGCGGCGTGGGTGCTGCTCGACGGGGTCAGCGACGACGCCTTCGACTCCTTCCGCGGCTGGCTCGTCGGGCAGGGCCGGACGGTCTTCGAGGGCGCGCTGCACGAGCCGGACGACCTCGCGGACCTGCTGGAGGACTTCGACGAGGAGACGGACGGGGAGGCCGAGGACCTGGCGTACGTCGCGGACGAGGCGTACGAGCGGCTGACGGGGCTGAAGCTGCCGGAGCTGGAGCTGCCGGAGGGGCCCGAGGAGCCGCTGGGGGAGCCGATCGACTTCGAGGACGAACGCGTGCTGGCGCGGCGGTTCCCGAAGCTGTGGGCGCTGTACCGGGAGGACTGAGGCGTCGGAGGCCGGGGCGTGCGCGGGCTTGGCGGGGGCGCGCGCTTCAGAGGAGTGTGCGCCCCATCAGCACGTCGTCCACGTACCTGCCGTCCAGCAGGAACTCCTCCGGCAGCACCCCCTCCACCGCGAACCCCTCCGACTCGTACAGCCGCCGCGCCGGCGCGTTGTGCCCGAGCACGCGCAGCGTCAGCCGCCGCGCCCCCGCCGCCCGGGCGTGCTCCGCGCCCGCCCGCAGCAGCGCCCGCGCGACGCCGGCCCCGCGGGCCTCGGGGGCGACGACGAGGCCCTGGATCTGGCGCACGTGCCCGTTGACCGCGAGCGACGACGGAGGGACGACGCAGATGTAGCCGACGACGCGGGCGGGGCCCGCGGGGCCCGCCGCGGGCAGCTCGGCGACGAGGTAGTCGCGGGGGTGGTGACGCTCGTCGAAGAACGGGGCGTCGGAGCTGGGCCGCGCGGTCACCGCGTGCAGATGCGACCAGGTGGCCACGTCGAGGTCGCGGAGCCGATCCCCGTCGGCGGCGCTCGCGGGGCGTATGCACAGCTCGCCGCCGACCGCCCCGCCGCCGTGCGCGTCAGTCATGCGCTCACTGTGGCACGAGCTGCCGGCGGGAGGCACATGAGGGCAGGATGGGCACATGCGTATCGCGGTCTCCGGCTCTTCCGGACTCATCGGCTCCGCCCTCGTCGGCTCCCTGCGGACCGACCGGCACGACGTCCTGCGGCTGGTGCGGCGGGAGGCGACCGCGCCGGACGAGGCGCGGTGGGATCCGGAGAAGGGGTACGTCGACACCGCGCGGCTCCGCGGCTGCGACGCCGTCGTGCACCTCGCCGGCGCCGGCATCGCCGACCGGCGCTGGACCGCGCGCTACAAGCGGGTGCTCCGCGACAGCCGGGTGCTCGGCACCGCGGCCGTCGCCGACGCCGTCGCCTCCCTCGACCGGCCGCCGGCCGTCCTCGTCTGCGGCAGCGCGATCGGCTACTACGGCGACACCGGCGACCGCCGCACCGACGAGACCGCGCCGCCGGGACGCGGCTTCCTCGCCGACCTGTGCCAGGAGTGGGAGGGGGCGACGGCCGCCGCGGAGGAGGCCGGGGTCCGTACCGTCCACGCGCGTACGGGCCTGGTGGTCTCCCGCAAGGGCGGGGCATGGGGACGGCTGTTCCCGATCTTCCGGGCGGGGCTGGGCGGCCGGCTCGGCAACGGGCGGCAGTACTGGAGCTTCATCTCGCTGCACGACCACGTCGCCGCGCTGCGGCACCTCATCGACACGGAGTCCCTCGCCGGGCCGGTGAACCTCACCGGTCCCGAGCCGCTGACGAACCGGGAGGTGACGGCCGCGATGGGGCGGGTGCTGCACCGGCCGACGCCGTTCCCGGTGCCGGCCGCGGCGCTGCGGCTGGCGCTGGGCGGGTTCGCGGAGGACGTGATCGGCAGCCAGCGGGTGGTGCCGCGCCGACTGCTCGACTCGGGGTTCACGTTCGCGTTCCCGGGGATCGAGGACGCGCTGCGGGCGGCGCTGCGGGGGTGACGGCCGGGGCCGGTGTGCCGACGGTCCGGGAGGACCCGGCGGGCTGATCCGGGGGTCGGCCGGGGTCGGCGGGCGGGCGATGTCGCGGCTGGTTGCGCCGGGTGTGCGTCCGTGCCCTTGTGGTGCGCACCTGGCCGGAGTCACCATCCGACCTATCGTCATCGGAACGCGTCCACGTCGGAACGCGGATACGGCCATGCCCAGTTGGGCATCAAACAGGCGTCCAGTGGCATGCGAGAGCGCTCGGTCGCGGACGCACAACCCCCGGGAGGCACCCGTGCCCCACGCCGCAGGAAGCACGGACCCCGTCGACGTCGTCGTCGTAGGCGCCGGACTCGCCGGTCTCTCCGCGGCCCAGCACCTGGTCGGAGCTGGCCTCGACGTGACCGTGCTGGAGGCGGACGAGCAGGTCGGCGGGCGGATGAGCACCGACCACGTCGACGGTTTCCGGCTGGACCGCTCGCTGCAGTTGCTCAACACCTCGTACCCGGAACTGCGTCGCCTGCCGGGCCTCGCGGAGGTGCCGCTGTGCCCGCTCGACGGCGACGTGGTCGTGTGCGCGGGCGGGCGGCGGCAGCGTATCGGCGGATCGAGGGGCACGGGGGGCGCGTTCACGACGGCGAGCGCCTTCGCCAGCGCCGCGCGTGCCCCCCGCGGCGGCCTCATCGACCAGGCGTGGCTCTCCGCGGCGCTGGCCCGGCTGGCCGCCGTACCCACGGCGCGGCTGCTGGCCCGGCCGGAGCGCCGGGCCGCGGACGCGCTGGCGGCGCGCGGGCTGCCGCCGCGGATCGCGGCGGGCTTCCTGCGGCCGCTGCTGGTGGCGCTGCTCGGCGACCCGGCGCTGACCACGTCGAGCCGCTCGGCGGACCTGGCGCTGCGGGCGTTCGCGCGGGGGCGGCTGTGCCTGCCGGCGGGCGGGGCGGCGACGGTGCCGCGCCGGCTGGCGGCGGGGCTGCCGCGGGGGACGGTACGCACGGGGGTACGGGCGGTGTCGGTGTCGACGACCGCGGTGCGGACGGAGGGTCACGGGGTGCTGCGGTGCCGGTCGGTGCTGGTGGCCACGGGCGCGCGGGCGGCGGCGGGGCTCCTGCCGGGGCTGCGGCTGCCGGGGTTCCACCCGGTGACGGTGCTGCACCACAGCGCCCCGGCGGAGTCGCTGCCGGGCAGTGCGGGAGCGGAACGCGGCGGGGGTGTGGCGGGCCCGGCCGGGGATCCGGTGGCGGGGGGCGGCGGAGACGGGGAGGGCGGCGCGCAGGCCCGCGACGACGCGGCACGGAGCGGCCCGGCAGGGGGCGGCCCGGCGCGGGACGGCGGGCCGCGGGGCAGCGGGTCGCGGGGCAGCGGGTCGCGGGGCAGCGGGTCGCGTCACGGCGGAGGGCGGAACAGTGCGGGGCGGGGCGGCCCGGGACCTGCGGGCCTGCGGGAGGCGGCGCTGCTGCTGGACGCGGAGGGGGCGTGCGGCCCGGTGTCGCACACGGCCGTGGTCAGCGGCGCGGACACCTCGCGGGCGCCGCGGGGGCGCGCGCTGGTCAGCTCGGTGGTGCTGGGCGAGGACGCGGTACGGCCGGCGCGGGTGCTGGACAAGTCGGCGCGGCGGCAGTTGAGCGAGCTGTACGGGACGTCGGCGTTCGACTGGGAACTGGTGGGAGCGCACCACGACCCGGAGGCGATACCGGCGATGCCGGCACCGCACGACCTGAGCCGGCCGGTGCGGGTGCTGTGCGGGCTGTACGTCTGCGGCGACCACCGCGACACGAGCACCCCCCAGGGCGCCCTGTACTCGGGCCGCCGCGCGGCCCGGGCCCTCCTCCGCGACTTCGGCCTCACCCCCGCCTCGGGGACCGCCGCGGTCCCGGCGGTGGCATAGCAGGAACGGTTCTCCACCCCGAGAGCACCGCGCTGTGGCGCGAGCGGCGCTCCGGGGTGAGAGCGCCGCTCCAGAAGGAGAGCACCGCTACGGACGGCGAGCACTGCTCCGCACCCACGAGAGCGGTGCTCCGACGCGAGATCACCGCACCGAGAGAGCGGTGCTCTCTCCGACGTGGACGACCGCCTACGCGGCCCGCCGCCCACCGCCCGCACCGCCACCGGCGCGACCGCCCCCGCCTCACACCGCCAGCGCCGCGACCCGCTCCCGGTACGCCCGCACCGGAGGTGCGTCGCGGTACGGCTCCAGGCGCCGTTCGAAGTCGCGGACGTACTCCGCCGCCCGCGCCGACCGCATCTCCGCCGCCTGCTGCGCCGCCTCCGCCCCCAGCACGCACGCCTGCTCCACCTCACCCAGCCCCAGCCGCGCCGTGGCCAGCACCAGCCGGCAGAACACCCGGCTGCGCGCGAACCCCGCCGCCCGCAACTGCAGCGAGCGCTCCGCGTGCTGCGCCGCCGCCCGGTACTGCTGGAGGTCGCGGTGGCAGTGGCCGAACTCGTCCGCGAGCTGCGCCTCGTCGAAGAACCGCGCCCAGTGCGGCGCCTCCTCCCCCGGCCGCGCCGACTCCAGCGCCCGCTCCGCCCGCGCCAGCGACGTCGTGCAGGCCCGCACCTCGCCCAGCAGCCCGTGCCCGCGCGCCTCCGCGGCGTGCAGCAGCGCCTGCACCACCGGCGGCGCGCCCCCGCCGACGCCCTGCTGCGCGACCCGGGTCAACTGCACCGCCTCGCGGCCGTGCCCCAGGTAGACGGCCTGGCGGCTCATCGTGACCAGCACGTAGCTGCCGTACGCGCGGTCGCCCGACGCCTGCGCCAGCCGCAGCGACTGGACGAAGTACCGCTGCGCGAGCCCGTGGGCCGCGATGTCGTACGACGTCCAGCCCGCCAGCCGCGTCAGGTCCGCCGCGGCGGAGAACAGCCGCCGCCCCGTGACCTCGTTGTACGTGCCGCGCAGCATCGGCTCGACCTCGTGCTCCAGATACCGCACGAGCGCCTGCCTGGCGTGCCCGCCGCCGTACGCGTTGTCCAGCGCCCGGAACATCTCGGCGACCGACCGCATGGCCCCGATGTCCCCCTGGGTGACGCGCTGCCCCGGCACCCGCGCTCCCGGCCCGCCCCATCCCGGCGCTCCGTCGACGCGCCCGCCGGCCACACCGGCCGGCCCGCCCCCGGGGCCACCCGCCGGCCCCGGCCCGGGACCCGTACCGACGGCGACCCCGCCGCCGCCCGCGTTCAGCACCGGACCGCGCCCCTGCGCCGGCACCCGCACCGCACCCGGCGCCCCGGACGCCGCACCTCCCGGCGCCCCGGGCGCTCCCGTGCCGCGCTGCTGGAGCTCGCGCGCGACCTTCTCGTCCGGCCTGCCGATCAGCCAATCCCGGCTCGGCACCACCAGACCCGCAGGAGTGAACGCAATCTTCCGCAGCTCCGCCTGGCTGCCCGTGTCCTTGCGCCACAGCCCGCTCACGATGTCGATCGCCTCTGTCGGCGTCGCGGCGAACTCCAGTCCGGCGTACACCGGTGCGCACGCGTCGAGACCGAGGTCCTGCGCGGTCAGCCGGCGGCCCAGGCGCCGGGTGAACACCTCGGCGATCAGCGCGGGCGTCGTGCCGCGCGGCTGCTGGCCGCGGAGCCACCGGGTCACCGACGTCTTGTCGTACCGCAGGTCGAGGCCGTGTTCGAGCCCGAGCTGATCGACTCTGCGGGCGAGCCCCGCGTTGGAGAACCCGGCCTCGGAGATGAGGGCCGCGAGCTGGCGGTTGGGAGGTCGCTGTGAAGGTCGTTCCGTCGTCACCTGTGGGGTCTCCTGCCTGGCCTCCGGGAACGGCGCGAATGTAGCGGCGAAACAAGCCTCACTCGCCGCTTTCGTCCCAGCTTCATTCGATCGTGTGAGGAGACCTGGGTGCAGGGCGGGAACGTATACCGCCGTACAGTGGCTAGGGTCGGCTGGAACACCGCCAGCCGCATATGCCGGGCGGCGCACGCACGCCGGCCGGCGAGACGAGCGCGAACAGCGCGAGGAGGGCACCGTGGGCGAGCTGCGCTTCGTTCACCTGGGGTTCGGCGAGAACGCCGTGGAGTACCTGGAGGCTTGGCAGGAGCAACGGCGCGTGCACGCCGCCCGCTTCGCCGAGGAGATCCCCGACACCTGTCTGCTGCTGGAGCACCCGCCGGTCTACACCGCGGGCCGCCGCACGGCCGAGGACGAGCGCCCGCTCGACGGCACCCCCGTCGTGGACGTGGACCGCGGCGGCAAGATCACCTGGCACGGCCCGGGTCAGCTCGTCGGCTACCCGATCCTGAAGCTGCCGCGCCCCGTCGACGTCGTCGCCCACGTACGCCGGCTGGAGGAGGCCCTCATCCGGGCCTGCACCGACTTCGGCCTGGCGACCACCCGGATCGAGGGCCGCAGCGGCGTCTGGGTCCTGGGCGACCCCGTGGAGCAGCGCGCCGAGCTGGGCGGGCTGGCGCTGGACTTCGACCCCCGGCTGTCGGACGAGGAGTACGACCCGCGCCTCGCGGGTCCGGAGTACGCGCCGTCCAACGCAGGCCAGCGGCGCGAGGACCGCAAGCTGGCCGCGATCGGCATCCGCGTCGCCAGGGGCGTGACCATGCACGGCTTCTCCCTGAACTGCAACCCGGACAACACCTGGTTCGACCGGATCGTGCCGTGCGGCATCCGCGACGCGGGCGTGGCCTCGCTCTCCGGCGAGCTGGGAAGAGACGTGCCGGTGTCGGAGGTTCTCCCTGTCGTGGAGAAGCATCTGCGCGAGATCCTGGAGACGGCCGAGCCCCTCCCCCGCGCGGTCTGACTCCCCATTTCAGAGGCGTACGCTGGAGAACGCCGAGGAATCGAAAGCTAGGAGCCCGGACGTGTCCGCTGTCGCACCCGACGGTCGCAAGCTGCTCCGCCTGGAAGTCCGCAACAGCCAGACCCCCATCGAGCGCAAGCCCGAGTGGATCAAGACCCGCGCGAAGATGGGGCCCGAGTACAACGCGCTGCGCAAGCTCGTCAAGGACGAGGGCCTGCACACGGTCTGCCAGGAAGCCGGCTGTCCCAACATCTTCGAGTGCTGGGAGGACCGCGAGGCGACCTTCCTCATCGGCGGCGAGCAGTGCACCCGGCGGTGCGACTTCTGCCAGATCGACACCGGCCGGCCGGCCGAGCTGGACCGCGACGAGCCGCGCCGGGTCGCCGAGTCCGTCCAGCAGATGGAGCTGCGGTACGCCACGATCACCGGCGTCGCCCGCGACGACCTGGAGGACGGCGGCGCCTGGCTGTACGCGGAGACGGTGCGCCAGATCCACGCCACCGCTCCCGGCACCGGCGTCGAGCTGCTGATCCCCGACTTCAACGCCGAGCCGGAGCAGCTCGCGGAGGTCTTCTCCGCCCGCCCCGAGGTGCTCGCGCACAACGTCGAGACGGTCCCGCGGATCTTCAAGCGCATCCGCCCCGGCTTCCGCTACGAGCGCTCCCTGGAGGTCCTCACGCGCGCCCGCGAGGCCGGCCTGGTGACGAAGTCGAACCTCATCCTGGGCATGGGCGAGGAGCGCGCGGAGGTCAGCCAGGCGCTGCGGGACCTGCACGAGGCGGGCTGCGAGCTGATCACCATCACGCAGTACCTGAGGCCGTCGCCGCGGCACCACCCGGTGGAGCGGTGGGTGAAGCCGCACGAGTTCGTGGAGCTGCAGCAGGAGGCCGAGGAGATCGGCTTCGCGGGCGTCATGTCCGGGCCGCTGGTGCGGTCCTCGTACCGGGCGGGACGGCTGTACAAGCAGGCCATGGAGAAGCGCGCGCAGGCCGCCGCGTAGGCCGCGCCCGGACGCCGCCCCCGGCGGTCTTCACCCCGCTTTGACCGCCGGGCCACGCGCTGGTAACACCGTGGAGTGAGCATGGAGGCCGACCGGCCTCCGGCCGGCCTGACCGCTTTGCACGTTTGACCATTTTGACCGTTTGACTGCTTTGACCGCTTTGACTTCTCGACCGCCGAGGGGGGCCGTCGTGCCGTCGTCACCGTCGTCGTTACCGTCCTGGCCGCCGCCCCGGCCCACCGTCGCCGGGGTGCTGCGCACGATCGAGGGAGTGCTGCTGCGCGGCGAGCAGCGCACCGCACGGCGTAACGCCTGGGACGCCGTTCTGGAGGACCGCCGCCGGGCCAGGGCCCGGCTGGAGTCGGAGTCGGCGGTGGGCCGGGCGGACCCGCCGGCGGGCGGTACGTCCGCTCTGCCCCGATAGCCGCCGCGACCCGACGACGCCGCCGCCCCGGCGATGTCCCGATCCGGCCACCGGGTGCCGGGCCCGGTCTGACCTCGGGCCCGGCTGGCCGTAGGATTCGCGGCATGGCCAGCAGTGAACCCACCCCCGAGAACAAGGGGCGTCTGAAGCAGATCGCCCTCACGTACAAGATGACCAGGCGGGCCGACCCGAAGGTCGGTCTGATCGTCGCGGGCGTGGGCATCCTGGTCCTCGGCGCCGCCCTGGGCATCGGCTTCCTCATCGGGCACCCGATCTACCTGGGCATCGTCGGATTCCTGCTGGCGCTGCTCGGCATGGCGATCGTCTTCGGGCGGCGCGCGGAGGCGGCGGCGTTCGGGCAGATGGAGGGCCAGCCGGGCGCGGCCGCGGCGGTGCTGGACAACATGAAGCGGGGCTGGACCGTCACCCCCGCGGTGGCGATGACGCGGCAGCAGGACGTCGTGCACCGGGCCGTGGGCAAGGCGGGCATCGTCCTGGTCGCCGAGGGAAACCCGAACCGGCTGAAGGGCCTGCTGGCGGCCGAGAAGAAGAAGATGAACCGGGTCGTCGCGGACGTGCCCGTCCACGACGTCGTCGTCGGCAACGACGAGGGCCAGGTGCCGCTGAAGAAGCTGCGGGCGACGCTGGTGAAGCTGCCGCGGGTGCTGCAGGGCCACCAGGTGACGCAGGTCAACGACCGGCTGAAGGCGCTGGGCGACCTGATGAGCAACATGCCGGTCCCGAAGGGCCCGATGCCCAAGGGCATGCGCATGCCCAAGGGCGGCGGCAAGATGCGCTGAGCGCGGCCTCGGGGGTACGGGCGCGTTCGCTCACGTACGGGTACGGAGACGGCCCCCGGGGGACGCCTCGGCCCGCGGCCCCGGCTCCCGCGGGGAACGGGCTCGGCGCGGGCTCAGAACCGCACCTCGACGGCGCGGGCGACGCGCTCGTGCAGCCCGCGGGTGTCGCGGTCCATCATGACGGCGGGGATCACCAGGCAGAGCAGCACGGAGCGGGCGACGACCGCGCCGAAGCCGAGCCGTGCGCCGTTCTGGGCGACGACGCGGATACGCATGATCCGCTTGCCCGGCGTGAGCCCCAGGGTGCCGACCAGCAGCAGGGACATCACGAAGAAGACGCCCATGGTCCACAGCCCCAGCGTCCTGCCGTCGCCGCCGACGAACAGGCCGTAGGCGATGAGCTGGCACATCAGCCAGTCGATGACCAGCGCCGCGATGCGCCTGCCGACCGGCGCGACCGAGCCGGGCCCGGTCTCGGGCAGCCCGAGTCGCTGGCCCCGGTACCCGAAGTCGGCGCCCATGTCCTCGGCCGCCGAGCGGGGGCCGGAGAGCCACGATCCGATTGCTTGCCGCTTCTCCGCATCATCCACGTATCCACGGTACTGCCAGGCGCGGAAAGCCCCTCCCCGCCCCCTGCCGGCGGCCCCGGACCGCATACGATTCCGGCCACCCGAAGGGCCGCGGGGGCCAGGTTCCCGGGCCTGGTGAGGGGATGCGGTTAACATCGGCGAAACAAACGGGTCATGCCCGAGAAATCCCGGGTGCCTAGGCTCGGGCGAGCGTTCCGGGAGGCCGGCACGCCGCAGGCGCACCTCGCGCAGGCTCCGCAGGCTCACCCGTCCCCTCGCGGCGGGACATAGGAGGAGTGGGATGTTCCAGAACGCCGACGAGGTCCAGCAGTACATCGCGGACAACGACGTGAAGTTCGTCGACGTGCGTTTCTGCGATCTGCCGGGCATCATGCAGCACTTCACGGTGCCCGTGGAGGTCTTCGAGCCGGACGGCCAGCTCATGTTCGACGGCTCGTCGATCCGGGGCTTCCAGGCCATCCACGAGTCCGACATGGCGCTCGTGCCGGACCTCTCCACGTCCCGCCTCGACCCGTTCCGCAAGGACAAGACGCTCAACATCAACTTCTTCATCCACGACCCGATCACCGGCGAGCAGTACAGCCGTGACCCGCGGAACGTGGCCAAGAAGGCCGAGGCGTACCTCGCCTCCTCCGGCATCGCCGACACCGCGTACTTCGGTCCGGAGGCGGAGTTCTACGTCTTCGACGACGTCCGCTTCGAGACCAAGGCGAACGCGGGCTACTACCACATCGACTCCGAGGCCGGCGCCTGGAACACCGGTGCCATCGAGGACGGCGGCAACCGCGGCTACAAGGTCCGCTACAAGGGCGGCTACTTCCCCGCCCCGCCCGTCGACCACTTCGCCGACCTGCGCGCGGAGATCACCCTCGAACTCGCCGCGTCCGGCCTCCAGGTCGAGCGCCAGCACCACGAGGTGGGCACGGCCGGCCAGGCCGAGATCAACTACAAGTTCAACACGCTGCTCGCCGCCGCCGACGACCTGATGCTCTTCAAGTACATCGTGAAGAACGTCGCCTGGCGCAACGGCAAGACCGCGACGTTCATGCCCAAGCCGATCTTCGGCGACAACGGCTCCGGCATGCACTGCCACCAGTCCCTCTGGGCCGGCGGCGAGCCGCTCTTCTACGACGAGCAGGGCTACGCGGGCCTGTCGGACACCGCCCGCTACTACATCGGCGGCATCCTCCGGCACGCGCCGGCGCTGCTGGCCTTCACCAACCCGACGGTGAACTCCTACCACCGCCTGGTCCCCGGCTTCGAGGCCCCGGTCAACCTGGTCTACTCCCAGCGCAACCGCTCCGCGGCGATCCGCATCCCGATCACCGGCGCCAGCGCGAAGGCCAAGCGCATCGAGTTCCGCGCCCCGGACTCCTCCGGCAACCCGTACCTGGCCTTCTCCGCGATGCTGCTGGCCGGCCTGGACGGCATCAAGAACAAGATCGAGCCCGCCGAGCCGGTCGACAAGGACCTCTACGAGCTGGCCCCCGAGGAGCACGCCGCGGTCCCCCAGGTCCCGACGAACCTCCCGGCCGTGCTGGAGTCCCTGGAGGCCGACCACGAGTTCCTGCTCCAGGGCGGGGTCTTCACCGCGGACCTCATCGAGACGTGGATCGACTTCAAGCGCACCCAGGAGATCGCCCCGATCCAGCTCCGCCCGCACCCGCACGAGTTCGAGCTGTACTTCGACGTGTGAGTCTCCGCTCCGGCCCGCGGCGGCCGGGACGCACAGGGCCGGCATCCCCCGACGGATGCCGGCCCTCACGTGTGCCGGGCAGCGGCTATGTTGGGCGCGTTGAGATGCCGATGCGTGCCAGGCGACACCGACGGAGAGAGACGGACGTGACACACGAACCGCCGTTAGGCGACCGGCCGCGGGCCCCGGTCAACCCGCACGTTCCCCACCCCGCGCGGATCTACGACTACCTCCTGGGCGGCAAGGACCACTACGCCGCCGACCGGGCCGCCGCGGACGAGACCGTCCGGCGTGCGCCCCAGGTCAGAGAGTCCGCCCGCGAGAACCGCGCCTGGATGCGGCGCGCGGTCCGCTATCTCGTCGGGCAGGGCGTGCGGCAGTTCCTGGACATCGGCACGGGCATTCCCACCTCGCCCAACCTCCACGAGGTCGCCCAGCGGATCAGCCCGGACTGCCGGGTCGTCTACACCGACAACGATCCCGTCGTCCTCGCCCACGCCCGCGCCCTGCTGAGCAGCTCCGCCGAGGGCCGCACAGCGTACGTCCAGGCCGACCTGCGCCGGCCGGAGCAGATCCTCCAGGCGCGGGCGCTGTGGGAGACCCTGGACCGGGACCGGCCGGTGGCGCTGATGCTCTCCGCGGTCCTGCACTTCGTACGCGACGAAGAGGAACCAGGCCGCATCGTCGCCGCCTTCCGGGACGCCCTGCCGCCGGGGAGCTGGCTGGCCCTGTCCCACACCACCAACGACATCCAGCCCCGCCAGGCCGCCGACGCCGCCGCCGTGTACGGCGAGCGGCGGGCCGCGGCGCCGATGGTGCCGCGGCCCCTGCGCGAGGTGGAGGCGTTCTTCGACGGCTTCGACGTCGTCGAGCCCGGTGTCGTCCAGTTGCCCCTCTGGCACCCGGACGGACCCGTGCGGCCACGGCTCCTCGACGAGGTGTGGCTCTACGGCGGTGTGGGCCGCCTCAGCGGCGGCTGAGCCGCCCGGGGCCTCCGGCCCCTGCGGAGACCGGCGCGGGCCCGGCAGAACGCCCCCGGCGCGGCCACCGCCCGGTCTCCCGTGCGTCGTGGACCGTCGTGGCACGACACGACCGGCCCGGCGCGGGAGTTCCGCGCCGGGCCGGCGTGTGTGCGTCCCCTCGGGGGTTGGGGACGTCGGGGGCCGGCCCCTCCCCGCCGGTCGGGCCGGCCGGCCTGAAAGCCGGGTCAGCCGGTCAGCCGGCTGTGGATGATGCCCGCGTACGCCTCCTCGCCCCGGGCGTTGGGGTGCAGCGGGGCGGCCGGGGCGGTGGGGACGTAGCCCTCGACCCACTTCCTGCCCGGGGACTGGCAGGCGTCGTGGCCGCGGCTCGGGGTGAAGACGTCGACGTACTCGGCGCCGTGGGCCGCCGCGCGGTCTGCGATGACGCGGTTCATGTGGTTGACGCTGCCCTGCAGCCAGTCGGCGTCGGGGGCGAGCACCGGCTGGTACGGCCAGCAGCCGCCCGGCTTGATGTAGTCGCCGTAGCCGGTGACCAGGACGCGGGCCTGCGGGGCGCGGGCGTGGATGCCGTCGAGTACGGCGCCGAGCTTGGGGCCCATGGCCTCGATGCGCTGCGCGACGGTGTCGACGCCGCCCTCCATGAAGCCGTCCTTGCACGGGTCGGCGGCCGGGTTGAGCTGCATGCAGTCCTGGGCGACGCCGACGAGCCCGGCGTCGTTGCCGCCGATCGTCAGGGTGACCAGGGTGGTGTCCGCGCTGAGCGCGTCGAACTGCGGCGGTGCCTCGCCCATATCCACGCCGAGCAACGACAGCGACTGCGGCTGCGTCATGTGGTCGGTCTCGGCGCCGCTGCACGTGACGTCGCGCAGTTCCGCGACGTCGAGCCGGTCGGCCAGTTCGTGCGGGTAGTTCTCGGTGGAACGCCCGCAGGCGAGCGGCCCGGTGGGGAGCGGGATGAGCGGCCCTGAGGCCATCGAGTCGCCGAGGGCGACGTAGACCTCGCCGGCCGCGGCGTCGGCGGCGGCCGGCGCAGCCGTGCCGCCGACGGCGAGGCCGGCCGCCGCGGCGGCGCCCAGCGCGCCCTTGAGGAGTTTCGGCACCACGTTCATCGGCGGCTCCCGGCGGTGGAGGTGGTGGAAAGTTGTGCCGTGGACATGATGCAGAGGAGCCGGGCTGCGCTTAACTGGTCAGTAACGCAGACTTCTCCGGGGGCCGTTGTGACGCGTGACAACACACCGCTGTGTATCGGCGGCAGCCCGGTCGACGCGTGGCTGCGGGCCCGGGTGCCCGCGCTCAGCCAGAGCGTCGTCGACCGGCTGCTCACCGAACTGCCCGTGTACGCCACCCTGCCGCCCGAGGAGGTCACGGGGGACATCGCCGACATCGTGCAGCGCACCCTGCGCCTCCTCGCCGACGTGCTCCAGCGCCGCGGCCCGGCGCACGACCACGAGCTCGTGCGGCAGCGGGAGTCGGCCGCCCAGCGTGCCGAGGAGGGCGTGCCGCTGGACGCCATCCTCAGCGCGTACCAGATCGGCACCGCGATGGGCTGGGAGGAGATCTCCGCCGAAGCGCGTCCCGCGGACTTCGCCGACGCGCAGGAGGTGCTGAGGCATCTCTTCGGCCTGCAGCGGCAGTTGGTGGCGGCGGTCAGCGCCGCGTATCTGGAGGCCAGACAGGTCCTCGACGTCCAGGAGCACGCGCCGCGGCACGCGCTGCTCGCCGCGCTGCTCGCCGGCGATCCGCTGGAGCACATCGCCCGCCGCACGGGGCTGCGGCCCGCACCGCGGTACGTCGCGATGACGCTGCACGTCGCCCCGCACCCCGACGAGGACTCCCCCGGCCCCCGCTCACGGATCGCCGCCCGGCGCAAGATCCGCCGGCTGCAGACGGCGCTGAACGGCTTCGCCGGCGAACCGGCGCTCACCGCGCTCGACGCCGGCGGCGGCACCGCGCTGCTGCCGGTGGTTGAAGAGCCGGCGTGGGCGGCGCTGTGCGGGCTCATCGCTCGTACGGAGACGGCCGTCGGGGCGCCGGTGACCGCGGCGGCGGCAGGGGCCGCGCCGGAGGGGCTGCCGGCGGCGGTGGCGCAGACGGCGGACATCGTCGAGCTGGTACGGCGTACGGACCGGCCGCCCGGCCTGTACCGGCTGGCCGACGTGCTCCTCGACTACCAGCTCAGCCGCCCCAGCGAAGCCCTCACCGGGCTCGCGGAGCTCCTCGGACCGCTGGCCGGGAGGCCGGAGCTGCTGCACACCCTGGAGACGTACCTGGCCCGCGACCTCGACCGCCGGGGCACCGCCGCCGCGCTGCACGTCCACCCCAACACCGTCGACTACCGCATCCGCCGCATCGCCCTCCTCACGGGCCTGCACCCGACGACCCCCGCGGACGCCCGCCGCCTGAGCGCGGCACTGGTGGCCCGCCGCACCCTGCGGGCCTGACGGCCGGGGGGCGGGGGTTAGGCGGGTTCAGCGGGTTCGCCGGGTTCAGGGGGGTGCGATCGGTTCGGTCCGCCGTCACGCCGGGGCGTGGGCCGTGACCAGCCACGCCGGCGAGCGCAGCAGCACCCCCTCCGGGGTGACGTACGAGGCCAGGGCCTCGCGCAGTTCCTCGGTCGCCTTGGCCGTCGTGGCCGCGTCCAGTTCCGCCATCGGCTCGCGCAGGCTCTGCCGGTTGAGGACGAAGTCCACCGCCTCGTCGAGATCGGCGCCGACGTACATCGGCTCGTCCTCCGGCTCCAGTTGCACGTCGGCCAGACCCGCGCGGCCGAGCACGTCGCGTACGCGGTCGGGGTCGGCCAGCGAGTTCGGGCCCGGCTCGTCGGCGCCGGGCGGGCCCGGCACGGTGACGTACCGGCCGAGGGCGGCGCGCGGCACCAGTGAGTACGCGCTCTCCTCCGGCGCCCGCCAGCAGACGAACACCAGCCGCCCGGCGGGCCGCAGCGCACGCCGTACGTTGGCGAACGCGGCCACCGGGTCCGCGAAGAACATCACGCCGTTGCGGCTGATCGCCAGGTCGTACGCGCCCGCGTCGAAGTCGTGGACCTGCGCGTCGGCCTGCTCGAAGCGCACGTTGCCGACGCCCTCTTCCGCCGCGCGTTCGCGCGCCCGCGCGAGCATCGCGGCGGACAGGTCGACGCCGTGCACGGAGCCCTCCGCGGCGAGCCGCGCGGCGACCCGGGTGGTCTGGCCGCAGCCGCAGCCGACGTCGAGCACGCGGTCGTCGGGGCGCACGCCGGCGCCCGCGAAGAGCCGCTCGCCGTAGCGGAACATCGCCGCGTTGTACTTCTCCTCGTACGCGACCCAGTGGTCACCGGTCGCGCCGTCCCACTCCGGGGTCCCCGCGCTCTCCGCCACGTCCGCCGCCTCCCGCCGCCTGCCGACTGCCGCACGTCAGGATCACCGTACGCGGAAGAGGAGCCCGCGGGCGATGAACGGCCCCACCGGCGGTCCCCGTGGACCCCGCCGCCCCCGCCGTCCCCCGGCCGCCGCGAGGCGTCACCGCACGCGGAACACCGGTCCCCGCGCGACGAACGGCAGCGACGCCCCCGCGGGGATCAGATACGCGTGTTCCCTGCGCACCCGCAGCACGTCGCACATGCCGTCGGTGATCACCAGCACCGGAGCCGCACGCGGGAAGTCGTCCGCCCGCTCCAGGAGGTCGAGCCCCGGCTGCAGGACCGTGCCGCCGCGGCCCCGGACCCGCACCCGGCCGGCGATCTCCGTCGCCGGCAGGAAGCCGGCGTCGTACGGCGAGGCGTCGCAGAAGACGACGCGCGCCGCCAGCACGTCGCGCGCTTCGGCGTACGACGCGATGGCGCCCAGCGCCTTGCCGAGCAGCGTGCGGTCCATCGAGCCCGAGGTGTCCAGGACGACGCCGAAGGTGCAGCGGGCGACCTCCTCGGGCGGGAAGTAGCGGCCGGCGCGCGGGATGTCGGGGGTGGCGGCCTGCCGGCGGGCGGGGCGCGCGAAGGTGCGCACCGGCTCGGCGCGGGGCACGTACTCGTCGAACCAGCGGGCCAGCAGCGCGTCCCACGGCAGCGGCGGCTGCGCGAGCGCCCGGATCTCCTCGACCAGCCCCGCCGGCAGCAGCCCGCGGCCGTGGTCGCGCTCGTGCAGGTCGAGCCCGCGCTGCAGCCCGCGGCGGTAGAACTCGTCGAGGTCGACGTACGCCGCCGCGGGATCCCGCGGCACCAGCGGCTCGCCGAGCACGTCCCCGAGCCCGCGCCCGCGCGGCGTGGCGAGCCGGCGGCGCTGCAGCCGCAGGTCGGCGGCGAGGCGGTCGTAGACCTCCTCGGTGGACAGGCCGGCGAGCCGCGGGTCGTGCAGCAGTCCCGCGGGCATCTCGCCGACGCGCATCTCCAGCAGCCAGCCGTTGACGACGAAGTCGGCGGCGATGTTGAAGAGGTACGGGTCGCGCGCGCCGCGGCGCTCCCCGTGGCGCAGGGCGGCGTGCAGCATCTCGTGGCCGAGGACGAAGCGCCACTCGTCGTCGGAGTGCTCCTTGAGCGGGTTGACGTAGATCTCGCCGGCGGCGGCGTCGACGGCGGCGACGGAGATGTCGTGCGCGCGGGCGAGTTCGGCGTCGGCGACGACGGTCATGCCGGCGGCGATCCCGCCGAGCAGGGGGTACGAGGAGACGAACCACTCCAGCGCCCGCTCCCACGGCCGCCGCGGCGCCCGCTCGCCGGTGAGCGCGTCGCGCCGGCCGCCGGCGACCTCCATGGCGGCCGACACCGTACGGGCGAGGGCGTGCGCGAAGTCCTTCTGCCAGTCCGGCGGCGTGCTGCCGGCCCAGCCGTCCCACGGCAGCAGCAGCACGTCGGCCTCGTCGCCGGCCGCGCCGCAGCGCTCGTACTCCGCGGGAACGCCGTCGCGCCGCCAGCGCGCGGCGAGTTCCTCCTCGCTGCCGCCGGGGTAGTGCTCGGGCAGTTCGGCGGGCGGGCGGCCGGTGCCGAAGGTGACGAGGAAGCGGTTGACGACGGCGCAGCGGGCGGCCTGCTCGTACCGGTCGGGCTGGGTGCGCTCGCCGCGGGCGGCGGGGGCGTGGCCGAAGCCGAGGTGCAGCAGGCAGTGGGCCAGCGCCCACGTCCACTCGGCGGGCTCGGCGCGGCGGGTGGGGTGGGCGTGGACGGTGCCGTGGGAGTCGACCCGGGCGAGCCCGTGGGCGGGGGCGAGCCCGGTGCCGGTGGTGGCCGTGACGCCCGTGCCCGGAGGGCCCGGTGTGCCGCCGGCCGTACCGCCCCTTCCCGCGGTGCCCGCGGCGGCCGGGGCGCCCGGGCGGACCACCCGCGCGCCGAGAGCGCGCAGCGCGGGGTTCTGCATGGCCTTGGCGAGCCCGGCGGAGAAGGCGCGGGTGGCCGGGTCGTCGCGCCGCTCCGCCCCGGCCCTGCCGCGCCGGGTGCGGCGCGTACGGCTCACCGGCGGGCCTCCACCAGACGGGGCATGTCGCGGGCCGCCTCCACCAGGAACCAGGCGGGCAGCACCGGCTGCCCGTCCGCGTCCTCGGCGATGACCGTCTGGGCCACCTCCACCGAGATCTCGGCCAGTTGGACGAGGAGTGCCTTCGCGCGGTACGCGGTCTCGCGCACGGCCGGCGAGGCGTGCTCCTTGCTCGCGGGCAGTTCCTTGACGAGCCGGCCGCGGAACGCCTCGGCGAGGTAGTAGAGCAGGTCGCGGTCCTCGGTGCGGCGGGGCCAGGAGGCGTCGCCCTTGAGGATGGCCTCGACGCCGTAGCGGTGCCGGACGATCTTGACGTACCCGCAGAAGGACACGGCGTGCGCGGGCGTGAGGGTGCCGTGCGCGACGGTCTTGAGGGTGGCGTCGTCGAGCGCCGGGCCGAAGGAGTGCAGGGCGTCGGAGAGCATGTGCCACGAACGCGGGGTGGAGAACGGCTCCTCGGTCTTCGGCGGCTTGGACCACAGGTGGTCGGGGCGGTCGGTCAGGTACTCCGTCACCCAGGGGTGGATGCCGTGTTCGCCGGCCCAGACGAGCCAGTCGGCGGCGGAGGCCTCCAAGTGGACGTGGGCGAGGCGGTTGACGAGGGCGGAGGCCATGGGGCGGGCCAGCGCGTTGTCGGTGGCGCGGTTGCCGGCGCCGATGACGATGCTGCCCTCGGGCAGCTCGTAGTCGCCGATGCGGCGGTCGAGGATGAGGGAGTAGAACGCCTTCTGCACGTCGGGGGTGGCGGCGTTCAGCTCGTCGAGGAAGAGGCAGTACGCCTCGTCGCGGGCGATGGTCCGCGGCGGGCAGAAGACGCTGCGCCCGTCGCGGATCTGCGGCACGCCGATGAGGTCCTCGGGGGCGAGCTGCGTGCCGATGAGGCTGACGCAGTCGAGGCCGAGGGAGTCGGCGAACTTCCGTACCAGCGAGGACTTGCCGATGCCGGGGGCGCCCCAGAGGAAGACCGGACGCACGGTGGCGAGGCCGAGCAGCAGCTCGGGGATCCGGGCGGGGGTGACGGTGACGGCTGCCTGCACGCGGCGGGCTCCTGGTTCTCGGTCGGGGGTGCGGCGCGCGCAGGGGGTGTGCGCCGTGTCGGGTGTCCAGTGTGGGCGCTGGACGGGCCGCGGCGCAGCCGGTTTTCGGGGGGCGGGCGTGCGGGTCGGGGTACGGACGCGTGCGCGCGGGCGCGGGGCGTACGGCCGGGTGCTCACGGCTTACGGGCCGGGCCCCGCGCCCGGGACGCGGTCAGGACGCGCTCGGGGCGGGTCGGGACGCGCTCGGGAAGGAGTCGGGAACGGTCGGGCGGGGTCGGGGCGGGGTCAGATGAGCGGGAGCAGGCTGCGCACCAGCCGGCAGGTGGTGAGCGAGGGCGGGTGGACGCCGATGCGCTCGGCGATGTGGCGTATCACCTCGTCGCGGGCGCGCTGCGGGGTGTAGACCCCGGAGTCGAGCAGGGCGATGGCGATGCGCATGGCCTTCAGCATCCGATTGTGCGCGACATACCACTCACGCGGCATGCCTGCCGGAAGCGGCTTCTTGGGCAGGGGTGTCGGGGCGTACGCCACTGGCATGGGCGACCTCCTCGGCCTCGTCTTGGCCCGTCTTCACTCCCTCTATGATACCGCCACCCACTGACAAACACGCCTGGTCAAAGGTCATTTCGGGATACCAGTTCGAATGCTCAGCGGTGGCCGGGGACCCCGTTCACCACCACCCGCCGCGGTGGGGCATGCTGGCACCGATGACCACCTCGCCACCCCCGCTCCCCGCCGTCACCGCCCCCCGCACCCGCACCGTCGCCGAACTGGACGGGCGGCTGTGCGACTGCCGCGCCTGCCCGCGGCTCGTCGCCTGGCGGGAGGAGGTCGCCGCGACCAGGCGCAGGGCGTACGCCGACTGGGACTACTGGGGCCGCCCCGTACCCGGCTTCGGCCCCGCGGACGCCGCCATGCTGATCGTCGGCCTCGCGCCCGCCGCCCACGGCGCCAACCGCACCGGCCGGATGTTCACCGGCGACCGCTCCGGGGACGTCCTGTACGCGGCCCTGCACGCCACCGGCCTCGCCAGCCGGCCGGTCGCCACCCACCGCGGCGACGGCCTGACCCTGCGCGGCGTCCGTATCACGGCCCCCGTCCACTGCGCCCCGCCGGAGAACAAGCCGACGCCCGCCGAGCGGGACACGTGCCGGCCCTGGCTCGTCCGCGAGATCGAGCTGCTGCGGCCGACGCTGCGCTCGGCGGTGGTGCTCGGCGCTTTCGGCTGGCAGGCGGCGCTGCCGGCGCTCGCCGCGGCCGGCTGGGAAGTGCCGCGCCCGCGGCCGGTGTTCGGGCACGGGGCGCACACGACGCTGCACCGGGCGGACGGGGGCACGCCGCTGGAGCTGTACGGGTGCTACCACGTCAGCCAGCAGAACACCTTCACGGGACGGCTGACGCCGGCGATGCTGCGGGAGGTGCTGACGGGCGCGGCGATCGCGGCGGGACTGTAGCGGGAGCGGCCGTGGGGTTGCGCGGGGGCGGCGCGGGCGGGCGCGCTCGCCGGCGGTGTCAGTAGGGGCTCCCATACTGGGCGCATGACACCTGACCAGCTTCGCGCCGCCTGCCTGGAGCCGAACGGGGCCGTCGAGGAGTGGCCCTTCGACCGCCACCGGGCCGTCTCCGTCTTCAAGGTCGGCGGCAAGATGTTCGCGCTCAGCGAGCTGGCGGCCACGCCGCTGTCCGTGAGCCTGAAGTGCGAGCCGGACCTGGCGGTGCAACTGCGCGCGACGCACCCGGAGATCGTCGGCGGGTACCACCTGAACAAGCGCCACTGGAACACCGTCCGCCTCGACGGCGCCGTGCCCGAGGACCTCGTGCTGGAGATGATCGAGGACTCGTACGACCTGGTGGTGGCCAAGCTCCCCCGCGCCCGCCGCCTGGCCCTCGACTGGCCGGGCGAACGCCACCGGACACCCCCGGGCACGTAGCGGGGCCCGGAGCGGACCGCGCCGCCCGACCCGTGCGCGGCCGGCGCGGGGCCCGGCTACCGGGCGATGGCCTCGCCGAAGCCGGCGATGTCGCCGTCGACCCCGGCGCCCGCGGCGGTGACGTTGAAGGAGCCGGCCGTCGTGATGCCGCCGGCGGTGCCCCGGGCGTGCCAGACCATGCCCCGGCCGTTTTCCCACGGCACGCCCACGGTGAGGTCTGGCCGGCCGTCGCGGTTGCGGTCGCCCAGCGCGACCTCGGCACCGAACAGGTCGTATGTCTCGGGCGCCCCCGGCACCCCCTCGGTGTTCTGGTGGAGCAGCCGCGCGCCGGCACCGGTCAGCCCCGTCGGCGTGCCCCGCAGCAGCGTGACGGTCCCGGCGGCGGCCACGCCGCCGAAGGATTCACCGGCCACGCCGACGGCCACGTCGGCGTGGCCGTCGGCGTCCGTGTCCGCGACGCCGACCGACCCGCCGAAACCGTCCCCGGACTCTCCGCTGCCCGGAACGCCCGCGGTGCCCTGGTGGATCCGCTGCGGCCGCTGCGCGGAGTCGATGCCGTCCGGGCCGCCGTACCAGACGTCGACGGCACCGCCGACGGGCCAGGACTCCCCGTTCCGCGGCTCTTCCGGATACCCCGTCACCAGGTCGCCGTAGCCGTCGCCGTCGACGTCCCCGACGCCGCCGGTCAGCCCGCCGGCGTCGGTCAGGCGGGTGCGTGCGTAGCCGTCGCCGGTCCAGTCGTCGACGTAGATCCGGCCGCCCGGATCACCGCTGACCAGGCCGGCGAACACGATGCGCTCGGCCTCCGGGTCCGCGTCGACGTTCCCGTGGACACCGCCGCGGGTGGTGCCGAGCAGGGGGTCGCGCTGCTGGCTCAGCGGCCGGCCGGCGCGGGTGAAGGGGCCGCGGAGGTGGAACGGCCTGCAGCGGCCTGCCACGCTCACGTCGGGCGCGCCGTCGCCGTCCACGTCACCGGCGTAGAGCCCCTCGGCGAGGGCGCAACCGGTGTCCGGGGGGTTCGCCACCTTCACGGCGGCGGCGCCGCTCAGCCCGCGCGGCCCGCCCCAGAGCATGGTCAGCGTGCCGCGGTCGACGTCACCGCTCACGTTCTCGCGCGGCGCGCCGACCAGCAGGTCGGAGTAGCCGTCGCGGTCGAAGTCGTCGAAGACCAGACTGTGGCCGAACCGGTCGTCGTCCTCCGGTGACCCCGGGACGTCGGCGGTGGCCTGGTGGAACACGGCGCGCCGGCTCCCGTCCGGGCCGGCCGCGGAACCGTAGAGCACGACCACGGCCCCGGCGAGGGACTTGCCCGACACGGTGGCGGCGGGGTCGCCGATCGCCAGGTCGCGGTAGCCGTCGCCGTCGAAGTCGCCCTTGAGCCCGCTCGGGGCCGCCGCCGCGGGCGTCGCGACCGTCACCGTCACGCCGCCGGCGGCGAGGACGACGGAGGTGGCGAGTGCCACGAGGGCACGGTGGCGGGGCTGAGCGGTCACGTGGGCCTCCCGGTTCGGCGGCGGACGAGCGGTCCGCGGGCGTGGGAGAGACCCGTGGGACGGGGTGAAGGTTGTACGGCGGTACGGAAGTCGAGCGGTCGGGAGTCCGGCACCGCGGGGACGTCGAGCGGGCCGGGGCTGGTTCACCGAGGCGCGCCCGCCGGGGCGTCCGTCACGGGCTTTCCGAGTTGAGGCGGCGTACGGCGCCGACGGCGTCGCCGAGGGTCATGTGGTTCACGGCGACGATGGTCGGCAGCCGGCCGCGCAGCAGGGCGCACGTCCTGGCGCGGCGGACGATGACGTCGGCGTCGTTGACGGCGGCGGCCTCGGTGCGGGGGGCGCCCATGCCGTGGGTGACGAAGTGGTTGAGGAGGAAGAGCCGCTTGCGCGGGTCGCTGCCGCCGCGGTGGGGCGCGCAGTTCAACTCGTCGGCGCTGCGCGCGCGGTACGGGGTCTCGACGGCGTAGTCGTAGAAGTTGCGGTACCAGGGCGCCGGCCCGTCGGCCTCCTCGGCGAAGACCACGAGCCGCCGCCCGGAGTCGGCCATCTCGCCGAGCGTCGGCCAGGGCGCGGCGGGATCGGGATCGGGCCGGTGCAGGTACGGCCCGAGGCCGGCGGCGCGGAAGGCGCGGGCGGTGTCGCGGGGGGAGATGCCGTCCTGCACGACCAGCGTCACCACGTCCCGCGGGTGCGCCTCCAGCCAGCCGCGCAGCTCGCGCAGTTGCGCGGCGAGCGGGGTGGCACCCATCCGGCACGGCCCGTGACACAGCCACGTCCCGGGCCGGGGCCGCACGACGGAGTCCACCGCCCGCACGAGGGTCGCCCGCGCGGCGGCGTCGAGCCCCGCGGTGCCGGCGGGCGGCACGAGCCGCTCGGCGGTCTCCCAGTAGTGGGTGTCGAGGAGGAGCGCGCGGGCACCGCGGTCGAGCTGGCCGGTGAGGGAGACGTCCTGGTGTGCCCCGAGGAATCCGTCGGGGACCGTGGCCATGGCGTTGTGCGACCCGACCTGCACGACGCGGTCGTAGGGGCGGTCGCAGAGGGCGACGTCACCGTTGCAGGCGAGCGCGTCCGCGGAGGGCACCCCGACGAGCACCCAGACCTGCGCGAGCGCGGCGACGACCGCGGCCCCGACACCGACGCGCCGGACCCGGCGGGAGCGGGACGCCTTCGGCGGCGGGGCGCAGGCGCCGTCGGGCGGCGGGGCGGCGGCCGGGAGTCGGCGGACCGCGGGGGCCGTCGGCAGGGCGGCTGCGGCGCCCGGGTGGGAGGGCGCCCGCCCGGCCGGGACCGGATCGAGCGGTGGGGCGGCGGGGGTTCGGGACGCGGCGGCGGACGCGGCGTCCGGGCGGTGGGCGCGCGGCGTTTTCGGGGTGGCGGCGGTCGTACGGGCCGGTGGGGGCGGTGTCGCGGGGTGGGGAGCGGTCTTCGGGGCCCGGGGGCGCGGGTCGGTGGCGGGGGGCGGCGCCGTCGCGGCGCGGCCCGCGGCCGGCGCGGGGGTGCGGTGCCGGTGTGCGCGGGCGGGGCCGGAGGCCGGGCGACCCGGGCCGGTGGCCGCCGTCGAGCCCGCGCTGTCGGCGCCCGCGCTGTCCGTGACCGCGGTGTGCGGGGCCGCGGTGTGCGGGGCCGCGGTGTACGGGGCCGCGGTGTACGGGGCCGCGGTGTGCGGGGCCGCCGCGTCCGTCACCCCGGTGCCTGTCACCGCCGTCCCCGTCACCGCGGCGTTCATGGCCGCAGCGTCCGTAACGGCGGTGTCCGTGACCGCGGCGAGCGTGCGGCGCAGTGCTCCGCGGGCGGCGGTCGAGGCGGTGAGGGCCAGGGCGGCGGCGGCGAGGGCCAGGGTGAGCAGGGCTCCGGCCCAGGTCAGGGCCGCCTCGCGGTAGAGGCCGGCCACCACGTCCGTGAGCAGCGCCGACACGCTGGGCGGCAGGCCGTCGGGCACCAGCCGCGCGGACGCCGGAAGCGCCGCCCACACCGCCGTCCCCGCGGCGGCGGTCAGCACCGCGGCGCCCGCGCACGCCGCGGCGGCGGTACGCGCCCGGGGGCGCCGGGCCCGGGCCGCCGCACGCAGCGCCGGCACCACGGCCCCCGCCGCGGCGGCGGCCACCGCGGCGACGGCCCACCACGACGCGGACGCGGCGAGCACGATCCGTACGACCGCCCCCCGCTCCGGCACCCACCCCGACAGCTTCGGGGCGGCCCCGGCCGCCGGACCCGGCCCGGCACCGGTCTCCGCCACGGACGGCGCCCGCGCCTCCCCCACCGCCTGCACCCTTCCGTCCGGGCCGGCACCCCCGCCCGCAACCAGCGCTCCCCGCCCTTCCTCCCACGCGTCCGAAGACGAGCCCGGCGGCCCCACGGCGTCCCGGCGCGCCACCAACGGCGCCCCCGTCTCCGCCCCGTGCACGCCGACAGCCTGCGGCCCCACCGACCGCGCCCCGCCCCCCTCCGGCACCCCCGCCCCGGACCCCCCGGCCACCGACCACAGCTCCGGCCGCCCCACCACATCCCCCCGCCCCACCAACAGCGCCCCCGCCTCCGCCCGCGTCCCGGCCCCCGCCGCCGGCGCGTGCCGGTTCTCCCTCGCCCCCGGCAGAACCTCGTCCAGGGCCGTCATGATGCGCCGTGCCGTATCCGGTGGCCACGTCTCGTGGACGAAGCCCGCCACCGCCGCCCGCAGCGCCGACGCCGGGGTCGCCGCCGGCCGCGAGGGGTTCACGTACTCGCGGAGGCGGTTGATGAGCTGGGTGAGGCCGCGGGCCGCGGCCGGGTCCGCGTCGGCGCGCAGGGCGCGCAGTTGGTCGCTGCCCGCCTCCGTCGCGCTCTCGGTGACCGGGCCGCGCCAGTCGTCGCCCGGCGCCGGCCCCCCGGTGCCGGTCAGCGCCGCGACCAGGGCCCGCGCCTGCCGGTGCGCCGCCTGCTCCAGCGCCGGGCGCGGCACGAGCAGCGGCAGGTTGTCGACCACCGCGTCGCTGCGCAGCGGGATGCCCAGCGCGCCGGTGCGCAGCGCCCGGCGGACGGCGGGGTCCGGCAGCACCTCGTCGTACACGCGCTGGTAGCCGTCGGCCTCCCGGACCGCGCTCGTGTAGTACGCCGGGTCGGCCACCGTGTACCGGCACAGCAGCAGCACCGTCAGTGCGCCCAGCAGCGCGGCGGCGATCGCCGTCCAGACCCGCCGCGCCCCTGACATGCACTCAGCCTCGGCATCTCCGGGGCCCCGAGCCAGCGCAGCGCGGCCGAACGAGCGAGCCGAACGGGCGAGGGGACAATCCGGTTGCACCAGTCCGTACGGCCGCCGGAGAGCGCGCGGTGCCCGATGAGGTACGCGTACGACCCGACGAGCGCGCGGGGCTGCGCGCTCGGCCCTGCTGCCGCCCGACCCCCCGACCGCCGGGCTGGAATCACCGCCGGAGGACCCCCGGCAAGGGCTTCAGCGCCGCCGTCGCCGCCCGGGGCACCCGAAGTCCCGCCGCGCACGACGCGAACGGGATCCGCGGCGACCGCGACCCGGCGAGCCCCGCCACGGCCAGGGGCTCCGGGCGCAGCGGCTACGCGGACTCCGCCCACCGCCGCGCGCCGCTCCGCAATCCCCCCGCGCTCCCCACGCTCCGCACCCCGGCATCCGACGGCCCCGGCCGCCCCCGCGGCCCCCGGCCCGTCCTCAGTCCAGGCCCGCCTTCTCCAGCGCCGCGCAGCACGTGTCCACCATCAGCCGCGTCACCACGTACGGGTCCACGTTCGCGTTCGGCCGCCGGTCCTCGATGTACCCCTTGCCGTCCTTCTCCACCTGCCAGGGGATCCGCACCGACGCGCCGCGGTCCGACACCCCGTAGGAGTACTCGTCCCACGGCGCCGTCTCGTGCGCCCCGGTCAGCCGGCTCTCCACACCCGCGCCGTACGCGCGCACGTGCTGCAGCGGCTTGTCGCCCTCCCCCAGCGACTCGCACGCGGCGACGATCGCCTCGTAGCTCTCGCGCATCCGCCGGGTGGAGAAGTTGGTGTGCGCGCCCGCGCCGTTCCAGTCGCCCTTCGCCGGCTTGGGGTCCAGGGTGGCGGAGACGCCGAAGTCCTCGGCCGTACGGTAGAGGAGCCACCGCGCGACCCAGAGCTGGTCCGCGACCTCCAGCGGGCCGAGCGGGCCGACCTGGAACTCCCACTGCCCCGGCATGACCTCGGCGTTGATGCCGGAGAGGCCGAGGCCCGCCTTCAGACAGTTGTCGAGGTGCGCCTCGACGACCTCGCGGCCGAAGATCTCGTCGGCGCCGACGCCGCAGTAGTAGCCGCCCTGCGGGGCCGGGAAGCCGTTCTCGGGGAAGCCGAGGGGGCGGGAGCCGCGGAAGAACGTGTACTCCTGCTCGATGCCGAAGACCGGCTCCTGGCCGGCGAAGCGCTCGGCGACCTCGCGCAGCTCGGCGCGGGTGTTCGAGGCGTGCGGGCTCAGGTCCGTGTCGAGGACCTCGCACAGCACGAGCACGTCGGAGCCGCCGCGCAGCGGGTCGGGGCAGGTGAAGACGGGCTTCAGGACGCGGTCGGAGGAGCTGCCCTCGGCCTGGTTGGTGCTGGAGCCGTCGAATCCCCACACCGGCGGCTCCGCGCCGGTCGCGACGATCTTCGTCTTCGAGCGCAGCTTGGCGGTGGGCTGGGTGCCGTCGATCCAGATGTACTCGGCCTTGTAGCTCGCGGGGTGGCTCGATGCGTGGCTCACGGTCGCCGTCCTTCGTACCTGTGCGGGCGGGCGCGGTCGTCCCGCCGGTGTGCGGTGTCGTCCTGCCGGCAGCCTCGCAAGCCGCCGTTTCCCGTCCGTTGCCCGGATGTAAACCCGGTGTGTCCCCCGCCTCCCGTACGACGGGGTGGTGCTAGCTACACCCCGGCCCGGGGGTACGGCCCCGTGCCCGCGTCAGGTCCACGCGGCAGACTGTGACTCGGGACGGGCACGTAGCCGGCAGGCACCCGCAGGAGCAGAGGGGACACGGAGATGATCTTCCGGAACTGGGCGCTCACCGGCGCACGGGCGCTGGCGCTGACGGTGCTGTGCACCGCGGCCTCGATCACGCTCTTCGTACTGACCCTCGTCTCCGTCGTGCTGATACCCGTGCTCGGCATCGGCCTGATCACCACGCCCTGGGTGCTGGAGGGCGTGCGGATGCAGGCCAACCTGCGCCGGCTGCTCGCCGCGCAGTGGTCGGACGTGCGCATCCCCGCCACGTACCGCCCCTGGCCGCCGAACCTGCACGGCGGGCTCGTCGGCCAGGCGCAGCGCACCCGCCACATGCTCACCGACCCGGCGACCTGGCGCGACGTGCGCTGGCTGTTCACCGACATGATCGCGGGCACGGTGCTCGCCGTCGTGACGGTCGCGCTGACCTTCTACCCGCTGGAGGGGTACGTGCTCGCCGCCGGCGTCTGGGACCCGATCACCTCCGGCGGCGACCACACCTACTGGTACGGCTTCGTGCCCGTCTCCTCGCAGAGCACCGCGCTGATGGCCGCCGGACTCGGCACCGCGCTGCTCGTCGTCGGCCTCTTCACCAGCCACCGCCTGCTGGGGCTGCACTTCCAGATGACCAAGGGCGTGCTGGCCCCGCGCGAGGTCGAGCTCGCCCAGCGGGTCGCGCGGCTCACCGAGACCCGCTCGGACGCCGTCGACAACTCCGCCGCCGAGCTGCGCCGCATCGAGCGCGACCTGCACGACGGCGCGCAGGCCCGGCTGGTCGCCATGGGCATGAGCCTCGGCACCATCGAGGCGCTCATCGAGAAGGATCCGGCCAAGGCGAAGGAGCTGGTGTCGCGGGCCCGCGGCGAGTCCGCGGAGGCGCTGACGGAGCTGCGCGACCTGGTACGGGGCATCCACCCGCCGGTGCTGGCCGAGCGGGGGCTCGCCGACGCGGTGCGCGCGCTGGCGCTGCGCATGCCGGTGCCGGTCGAGGTGGACATCGACCTGGGCACGCCGCCGGGGCGGGCGGCCGAGCCGGTGGAGTCGGCGGCGTACTTCGCGGTCAGCGAGGTGCTGACGAACGCGGTCAAGCACGCGGAGGCGCAGCGCGTGTGGCTGGACATGGGGCACCGCGACGGCATGCTGCGGATCGCGATCACGGACGACGGCCGAGGCGGCGCGGCGGTGGGCAAGGGCTCCGGGCTCGCGGGGCTGGAGCGCAGGCTCGGTACATTCGACGGCGTACTGGCCGTCAACAGCCCGGTCGGCGGCCCCACGATGGTCACCCTGGAGATTCCGTGCGCGCTGTCATCGCCGAAGACCTCTTCCTTCTGAGGGACGGTCTCGTCCGCATGCTCGAGGCGTATGACTTCGAGATCCTGGCCGCGGTGGACAACGGCCCGGAGCTGGCGCGGGCGCTGGACGAGCTGGAGCCGGACGTCGCGGTGGTCGACGTCCGGCTGCCGCCGTCGTTCTCGGACGAGGGACTGCAGTGCGCGCTGGAGGCGCGGGCGAAGCGGCCGGGGCTGCCGGTGCTGGTGCTCTCGCAGCACGTGGAGCAGTTGTACGCGCGCGAGTTGCTGGCCGACGAACGGGGCGGGGTGGGCTATCTCCTCAAGGACCGGGTGTTCGACGCCGACCAGTTCATCGACGCGGTACGGCGCGTGGCGGGCGGCGGTACGGCGATGGACCCGCAGGTGATCTCGCAGTTGCTGAGCCGGCGGGCGGCGCAGGACCAGCCGGTGAACACGCTGACGCCGCGGGAGCGCGAGGTGATGGAGCTGATGGCGCAGGGGCGGTCCAACGCGGCCATCGCGGAGCGGCTGGTGGTCACGGAGCGGGCGGTGGCCAAGCACACGTCGAACATCTTCGGCAAGCTGGGGCTGCCGCCGTCGGACGACGACAACCGCCGGGTGCTGGCGGTGCTGGCGTACCTGGACCGCGGCTGACGGAGGGTCACTTTTCACCCGTTTCCCTCCGTTGCCCCCTCCCCCCGCGCGTGGCTACGGTCCGCTGATGACGGACATGACGCGACGCACGATCCTGGGCACGGCCGGCGCGCTCGGCGCGGGCGCGGCACTCGTCGGCGGGCAGGCGCACGCCCGTAGCGTGACGGCCGGAGACGGCACCACGGCGGACGCGGCAGCGGGCAGGGGGTTCGACGTGACGGCGGCGAGCGAGGCGCTGGAGCGGCTGCTGCCCGACCACGCCCCGCAGTTCGTGCTCACCGCCCTCGACGGCGACGAGCGGTTCACCGTCAGCGGCCGGCCCGGCCGGATCGAGGTCGGCGGCACCAGCCCCGCGGTGCTGCTCACCGGCGTGCACTGGTATCTGAAGTACACCTGCCGCGCCGTCGTCTCCTGGTCCGGCAGCCAGACCCGGCTCCCGCGCCGCCTGCCGGCGCCCGCGGCGCCGGTGGAGCGCCGCGCCACCGTCCCGGCCCGCTTCGCGCTCAACGACACGCACGACGGCTACACCGGCCCGTACCACGACTGGCCGCGCTGGGAGCGGTTCCTCGACGTGCTCGCCCTGCACGGCTGCAACCAGGTGCTCGTCACCCCCGGCACCGAGGCCGTCTACCACCGGCTGCTGACGGAGTTCGGCTACACCGACGCCGAGGCCCGCGCCTGGCTGCCCGCCCCCAGCCACCAGCCGTGGTGGCTGCTGCAGAACATGAGCGGCTACGGCGGCCCCGTGAGCCCCGCGCTGCTGGCCGAGCGCACCGCACTCGGCCGCCGCATCGTCGGCCGCATGCGCGAGCTGGGCATCTCCCCCGTCCTGCCCGGCTACTTCGGCACCGTCCCCGACGGCTTCACCGACCGCCACCCCCTCGGCCGCACCATCCCCCAGGGCACCTGGGCGGGCCTGCCCCGCCCCGACTGGCTGGACCCGCGCACCGAGGTCTTCCGCGACGTCGCCGCCGCGTACTACCGCCACCAGGAAGCGCTGTTCGGGCCCGTGGCGCACCTGAAGATGGACCTGCTGCACGAGGGCGGCGACCCCGGCGACGTCCCCGTGCCGGAGGCCGCGCGCGCCGTCGAGACCGCGCTGCAGACCGCCCGCCCCGGCGCGACGTGGGTCATCCTCGGCTGGCAGGAGAACCCGCGGCGCGACCTGCTCGACGGCCTCGCCCACCCCGAGCGGATGCTCGTCGTCGACGGCCTGTCCGACCTGGAGCGGGTCACCGACCGCGAGGCGGACTGGGGCGGCGTGCCCTACGCCTTCGGCACCATCCCCAACTTCGGCGGGCGCACCACGATCGGCGCCAAGACCCACATGTGGGCCGAGCGGTTCGCCTCCTGGCGGGACAAGCCGGGCAGCGCCTGCGTCGGCACCGCGTACATGCCGGAGGCCGCCGAGCGCGACCCGGCGGCGCTGGAGCTCTTCACCGAACTGGCGTGGCGCGCGGAGCCGGTGAACCGCGAGGCGTGGTTCGAGGAGTACGCCGCCGTGCGCTACGGGGGCGAGGACCCGGCGGCGCGCGCGGCGTTCGCGGCGCTGCGCGAGACGGCGTACGCGATCTCCAGCGCCGACGGCCGCCCGCACGACTCGCTCTTCGCCGCCCGCCCGTCGCTGGACGCCCGCTCGGGCGCGTACTACGCGACCAAGACGCCCGCCTTCGACCTCGCCGAGTTCGACAGGGCGTTCGGCGCGCTGCTGGGCGTCGCCCCGGCGCTGCGCGCCTCGGACGCGTACCGCCACGACCTCGTCGACCTCGCACGGCAGGCGCTCGCCAGCCGGTCGCGGGTGCTGCTGCCGCAGCTCAGGGCGGCGTACGGGCGGAAGGACGAGACCGCGTTCCGTACGCTGTCCGACCTGTGGCTGAAGCTGATGGCGCTCAGCGACGAGACCACCGGCGCGCACCGCGCGTTCCTCCTCGGCCCGTGGCTCGCCGACGCCCGCCGGACGGCCGCCGACGACGCGGAGGCCGCGCTGCTGGAGCGCACCGCGCGGGTCCTCGTCACCACCTGGGCCGACCGCCCCACCGCCGACGGCGGGCACCTCGCGGACTACGCGAACCGCGACTGGTCCGGGCTGATCCGCGACTTCCACGCGCCGCGCTGGCGCGCGTACCTGGAGGAGCTCCAGGACGCGCTGGCCGCGGGGCGGGAGCCCGGGCCCTTCGACTGGTACGCGGTCGAGGAGCCCTGGACGCGGCAGCGGAACCCCTACCCCGAACGGCCCTCCGGCGACGCGCACGCCGTCGCGCGGCGCGTCCACGACGTGCTGGCCACCGCGCCGTACCAGGGTGTCGTGACCGCCGTCGCGGATCCCCCCGCCCTGGCGCCGGGCGGGACGGGGCGGCTGACCGCCGCCTTCCGCAACATGTGCGGGCTGGCCGCCACGGGCGCCGTGGAGCTGGAGCTGACCGGCCTCGACGCCGCGCCGCCGGGCGCGGCGACCCTGCCGCCGGTGCCGGCGGCGGGGCGGGCGGAGTTCGCGTGGGAGGTACGGGCGCCCGCCGGGCCGCCCGCGGAGCCGCTGACGCCGCTGGGGTACGAGGTGCGCACGGCGTACGGGATGGCGGGGCAGGACCCGGTGACGGTGCACACGCCCGGGACGCTGTTCGTCGCCGGGCCGCTGGACGACAGCGTCGCCACCGTCACGACGAACGCCGCCGTCTTCGGGCAGCTCGGCGACCGCTGGGCGATCGACGGCGGCGGGGCGGACATGTGGAAGGCGACCGCCGAGTTCGGCGCCGTCTTCCGGCCGGGGGCGCTGGCCTCCGGCGGCGCGGTGACGCTGACGGTCGACGCCCAGGCGCCGACGGGCCCGTGGGCGCGGGCCGGCATCGTCGCCCGCAACGACCTGCGGACGGCGGGCGCGGCCGGGTTCCTCAACCTGGCGGTGACACCGGCCAACGGCGTGGTGCTGTCGTACGACTCGAACGGCGACGGCACGCTGGACACGTACCGCCGCGTCACGGACGTCACGGCGCCGGTCACGCTGCGGCTGACGCGGGCGGGCGACGCGTTCACGGGCGCGTTCTCCACGGACGGCGGGGCGATGTGGCGCACGGTCGCGACGGTGACGGTGCCGGGGACGGCGGGGGCGCAGGACGCGGGGCCGTTCATGTCGGCGGCGGCGGGGGTGCGGGGGACGGTGGAGTTCAGCGGCTGGACGAGCGCGTGAGGTGACGGGGGCGGGCCGGGCCCCGGCCGGGGTGACCATCCGAGGATTCACTCGTTTAACCCAGCGTGGATCAGCAGGCCGTCACCGCCCGGGGGGCCGCGAAGCCGCCACCGCCCGCGGACACCGTCTCCTCACCCGTCGACGTCGAAGAGGCCGAGGCCGCCGTCGTCGAGCACTACGCGCACCTGACCCGACTGGCGTACCTGCTGCTGCCGGCCGAACAGGACCGCGGCAGGCGGGTGCTGACGGCGCACGGCCTGGTGCAGCGCTCGCTGCCGCGGGGCCGCACCGCGCCGGGGGCACCGGACGGCGGGGCGGGCGGCGGGGCGGGCGGTGGAGTGCCCGCGGGCGCGGTGCCGGGACAGCGGGCGGACGGGGGCGCGGGAGGGCTCGACGTGCTCGGGGACGGGTCCGGGGACGGGCTCGGGGCCGGGGGCGCGGCCTGGTGGCACGGGGGCGACGGCGGGGCCGGGTACGCCTACGTGCGGTTGCGGATCGTACGGGCCGCCCTCGACGCCGGGCGGCCCCGGCGCCCGCTGGGCCTGCCGCGGGCCGGCGGGCTGCCCAGCCCCCTGCCGCGGCTCTGGGGGCTGCGGCTCCACCCGCGCCCGGGCGGCGCCGACGAACTGGCCCTCGACCGCGCCCTCGCGGCGCTCCCCGCGCCGGCCCGGGCCGCGTACGTGCTGCGCGGCCTCGAAGCGCTGCCGGACCCCGACGTGTGCCGGCTCCTCGCGGCGGCCGGTGCCGAGGACCCCGGGGCCGCGCTCGCCGCCGCCGACGGCGTCGCCGAGCCGCCCGGCAGCGCGGAGCGGCGGCTGCTGCACTCCCCGGAGTTCGACCCCTGCTCACTGCAGGCCCGCCCCACCGACCTGCTGCGGCGCCGCCAGCACACCCGCGCCGCGCTCGCCGCCGCGGCGGCCGTCGTCGCCGTGGTGGCCCTGCTCGGCGTCCCCGGCACCGGGGGCGGTGCGGACGACGCGGCGGCGGCCCCGTACGCCCGCAACGCCTTCGCCGAGCAGGCGCTCGACCCGGCGCGGCTCGCCGTCGCCGGCCGCGACGACTGGCGGCGCACCGGCCGCCCCGACTTCGCCGCCTGGCCGGCCCGCGGCGCCCGTACCGGCGACGCCGCGCTGCTGCGCCGGGCGCTGGCCGTCTGGGCCCGGCCGGGCGCGTCCGTACGGGTCTCGGCGGCGCCCGGCACCGCCGCCGGGCCGCCCGCGGGACCGCCGCGGCTGCTGTACGCGGGGGACGTGGACCGGGCCACCGTCGTCCTCTTCCACGACGGCCTGCGGCTGGCGCGATATGCGGAGGTGCCGGGCGAACCGCACGCCGCGGTGCTGGACTTCGCCCGCGCCGACGCGGCGGACGCGACGAGCGCGCTGGCCGTCGTCGTCGGCCGCACGGACGGCGACGTCCGCTATCTGACCGCCCCGTGGGTCTCCGGCGTCTCGCTGCGCGAGCTGCTCGACCCGGCGGCGGAGCCGCGGCGGGTCGGCCGTGACACGGACGGCGTCACCGACCCCGTCCCGAGCCCTCCGCTCCCCACCACCGCCCCCTCGGACACCCCCGCGGAATCCAGCGCCCGCGCGCCCTCCGACGACCCGGACACCGCCGGCCGCCCCTGCACCACCTGGCCGGCCCTGGAACTGCGCACCCGGCCCTCCGCCGGCACCGGCGCCCCCGCCCAGCTCACGACCGACCTCGGCGAGCTGGTGCCGGCCAGGCTGACGTACGGCTCCCCGGCCGCCGCCACCGACGTCGCCGGGGCCGCGGCCCGCGACCGCTGGGCCCGTACCGCGTGCCACCTCGCCGAGCTCCGCGCCCACGGCGTACGGTCCGTGAACTCCTGGACGTTCGCCGGCCAGCCGCTACCCGAGGCGGGCGGCACCGCCGCGTGGGTGTGCACCCGCGCGGAGACCTGGCGCGGCGCGGGCGGGGTGGCCCTGGCGCAGTTCCAGCCGCCGGCGACCGACCCGGGGCAGCAGGGCGCGGTGGCGGCCCGCGCGCGGGACACCACGGCGTGCGGCGTACGGGCGCCGCACGCGCTGGCGGGTGTGCTGTGGAAGGCGCGCTCCGGCAGGTGGTACGTGCTGGCGGCGGGCAGCCGCGACGTCGCCTCGGTCACCGCCTCCGGCGGCGTGAGCGGCGCGGCGGACGGCCGGTTCCTGGCCACGGCGGCGGAACGCGGCGCCCGCGCGGACCTGAGCGCGACCCTGCCGGACGGCACGACACTGCGCCCCCTGTCGTAGCCCGGCCCCGCGGAAACCCACGGACGGCGCCACCGCACGCACGCGGAACCGACCACAGCCCCCCACCGCCCCGCCGCAGCAGCACACGCGACCCCACCCCCACGCCACACCCCCGCCCCGCAGCCACACCACTCCCGCCCCACGCACGCCGCACCTGATCGGCCCCGTACCCGGCCCCACCAGCCCCGCCGCCGCAACGCACGTGACCACGCGCCCCCCACGTCACACCCCCCGGCTCACACCCGTACCCCCAGCCACACCCGCCCCGCCGCACGCACCTGCACCCGCGGGGTGCGAAACGCGGCGGAAACTCCCTACCGTGATACTGAGGGCTCGCGCCCGCGCCACCGAGTCACCTGCGAGGATGTGGACCATGGAGAAGCAGCAGGAGTTCGTGCTCCGGACCCTGGAGGAGCGCGACATCCGGTTCGTGCGGCTGTGGTTCACCGACGTGCTGGGCTTCCTGAAGTCCGTCGCCGTCGCCCCCGCCGAGCTTGAGCAGGCGTTCGACGAGGGCATCGGCTTCGACGGCTCCGCCATCGAGGGCTTCGCCCGGGTGCACGAGTCCGACATGCTCGCCAAGCCCGACCCCGCCACCTTCCAGGTGCTGCCCTGGCGAGCGGAGACCCCCGGCACGGCGCGGATGTTCTGCGACATCCTCATGCCCGGCGGCTCGCCGTCCTTCGCCGATCCGCGGTACGTGCTGAAGCGGATCCTCGCCAAGACCTCCGACCTGGGCTTCACCTTCTACACCCACCCCGAGATCGAGTTCTTCCTCCTGAACGAGAAGCCGGTCGACGGCAGCCGCCCGGTGCCCGCGGACAACTCGGGCTACTTCGACCACACCCCGCAGAACATCGGCATGGACTTCCGCCGGCAGGCGATCACGATGCTGGAGTCGATGGGCATCTCGGTCGAGTTCTCGCACCACGAGGGCGCGCCCGGACAGCAGGAGATCGACCTGCGCTACGCGGACGCGCTGGCCACCGCAGACAACATCATGACCTTCCGGCTGATCATGAAGCAGGTGGCGCTGGAGCAGGGCGTGCAGGCGACGTTCATGCCCAAGCCGTTCTCGGAGTACCCGGGCTCCGGGATGCACACGCACCTGTCACTTTTCGAGGGCGACCGCAACGCCTTCCACGAGTCGGGCTCGGAGTTCCAGCTCTCGAAGGTCGGCCGCTCCTTCATCGCCGGGCTGCTGCGGCACGCCGCGGAGGTGTCCGCGGTGACGAACCAGTGGGTGAACTCGTACAAGCGCATCTGGGGCGGCTCGCAGCGCACCGCGGGGGCGGGCGGTGAGGCGCCGTCGTACATCTGCTGGGGCCACAACAACCGCTCCGCGCTCGTCCGCGTCCCCCTCTACAAGCCGGGCAAGACGGGCTCCACCCGCATCGAGGTCCGCTCCCTCGACTCCGGCTGCAACCCCTACCTGGCGTACGCGATGCTCCTGGCCGCGGGCCTGAAGGGCATCGAGGAGAGCTACGAGCTGCCGCCGGGCGCCGAGGACGACGTGTGGGCGCTGACGGACGCGGAGCGTCGCGCGATGGGCATCGAGCCGCTGCCGCAGAACCTCGGCGAGGCGATCGGGCTGATGGAGCGCAGCGAGATCTGCGCGGAGACGCTCGGCGAGCACGTCTTCGACTTCTTCCTGCGCAACAAGAAGCAGGAGTGGGAGGAGTACCGCTCGGAGGTCACGGCCTTCGAGCTGCGCAAGAGCCTCCCGGTGCTGTAGCCGCAGGGGTCAGGGTGATCGTCCCCGGTGGGACGACGCATCGGCCCCGCGGTCCGCTGACGCGGGGTCGTGGACGTTTCAGGCGCGGCCCGTCTGCGGGGACGTGGCGTCGCCGAACCCCTTCGGGTGGAAACCACGCGCCGATGCCCCCGTCGACCGCCACCGGGGGTCGAGGATGAGCCCCGTGACACCACCCTCGCGGGACACCGGCCCCGACCTCTGGCAGTGCTACGGCGCCCGCCGGGCCCGGGCCGACAGAGCTGCGGGGGTGGACGGTACCTTCCACTGGGACTGGTACCAGCGCAACGGGCCGGGTGCCGAGATCCTCGGCTCCCTTGACGGCATCGCCGTCATCGAGGTGGGTGCCGGCACCGGACGCCAAGCCGCCCACCTTGCCCGGAGCAGCACCGCCTCCGAAGTGACCGCGCTGGACTCGTCCGCTTCCATGTACGAGCGCTGCCGCCGGTCGTACGGTGACGTGCCGCGGCTCCGCGCGGTCCTCGCTGAGGCCGCCTCCCACCTCGCCGAGCGTCCCTCCGCCTTCGACCTCGTCTACAGCGTCTTCGGCGCCCTGGACTTCACCGATCCCCGCCGTCTCCTCCCGGCCGTCGCCGCGAGCCTTCGGCCGGGCGGGATGCTGGTGTTCTCCACTCTGGGCCACTATCGCAACGGCGAGGCCGCCGAGAGGTCGGTTCGTTCCGCCCGACTGCCCACCGTCCTGACCGACGGGACTCCGGTGACGCTTGAGCGGTGGGTCCTGGACCTCCCGCTGTGGGAACGGCTGCTCGCGCAGGCCGGCCTGGATGTCGTCGACGTGGAAACCGTCCACGACGCCGGTCGCGGTCGCGGGCTCCCGATGACCACCCGCATCATCCGCGCCACGCGGCCCGCCGTCCGGCATCTGTGAGGCGCGAGTGGCGGTGCCGCTTACTGAAATCGGCTGACGGTCCAGTGGCGTCGTCGGCGGAGTTCGCGGTTGCGGTCCTACGGTCGGGACTTCCATGAGCCCCGTGGAACCAGAGAGAAGGAAGAACGTTGGCGACCAACAAAGCCGGTACGTCCGTTCCGGAGCATCCGCTCCTGCGCATCCTGCAGCCACACGCGCCGAAAGCGAAGATGTTCTGCGGCTACGTTGGTTCGGCGAACAGCAGTGACCACATCCGGCTGTACGCGAACCTCTACGACCTCTCGCAGTGCGTCGAGATCCGCCGAGCAGACGTTCTGCACGTCGAAGAGGCCCCGGCGCATCTGCTGCCTTTCGGCGGGTCCGTGCTCTGGCTCGATTCCGATGCCGCTGTCGTCCGGCACCGTCAGGAGAGCGTCGCCGACGTCTACGGCGCGGCCACCCAACGCCGTCAGGAGAGCGCGGCCGACGTCTACGGCGTGACCGCTCCCCTGCCGTCGGAAGGTCGGCTGCGCATCACCCGGCGGCAGCGCCCCGAGTCCGCAGAGGACTGCCATTCACCCTGCCAGCCTTGCCACAGCCCGTGCGGCATCTGCACGTCTCCACCGGAGTAGACGGTGGCTCTGAGCCTGCGGACCGACCGGCGGTCCGCAGCGGTGGACCATCCGGCGCCCTACCTGATCGAGAAGCTGCTCAAAGAGAAGATCGTCGATTCGCCGGCAGAGGCGGAGCTGCTCTACAGGGAGGTCAAACGGTACTGCGTGCTGGTGCACGAGCATCCCGGGCGGTCCTGGCGGATGCACTCGCTTCGGATCGACGAGGCATGGCACCAGTTCATTCTCTTCACGGTGCAGTACCAGGAATTCTGCGAGCGTTTCTTCGGCCGCTACGTCCATCACGCGCCCAGCAACGCACCCGTGCCGGCGCCGGCGAAGGGTGCCCCGCCGGAGCGCCCCACGGCTTCGTTCGGGGAGTTCAAGGACCAGTACGAGGACATGTTCGGCGAAGAACTGCCCGATGTCTGGTATGACGGCCGGATTCTGACGTTGCGGCGCCGGCTCGTCAACGAGCAGGCGGGGCGACAAGGCGTCCGGGTGGAGAGAAGCGAGGTCCATCTGCTCGCGCCGGACGGTGAGATCCTGATCAGCGTGAACGACGTCGCCGCCGACGCACTGGAGTTCGTCGCCCGTACCGGCGCCTTCTACGTGCGCGAGCTGGCGGGCAACCTGAGCGACGACGAGAAGGTGGAGCTCGCCGCGGCCCTGGTGGAGGAAGGGATCCTGCGGGCCAGCGGTTGAGCCCGGTCACACACGCCGGCGGCCCGACAACGCCGCGGTACCCGCTCGTTGACGACGCCCGCGCGCGTGAGCTATGCATGAGTTATGCATGAACCAGAGGAGATCCGGACCGCGAACCTCCTCGGCGCCGCCGCGCTCGCCGTGGCCGACCGGATGACCGCCGCGGCAGCCGCGGCCTCCGGGGTCGGCGTCAGCGGCACCGCCGCGCTCGTCACGCTGCGGGGCGCGGAGGGCATCGGGGTCACGGAACTGGGGCGGCGGATCGGGCTGAGCCAGCCCGCGTGTGCGCGGATGGTCGACCAGCTCGTCGGCCGCGGGCTGGTCGAGCGGGAGCGCGGCGGCGGGCGGGGGGTCGCGCTGCGGCTCACCGAGGCCGGGGCCGCCGCGGCCGTGCGGGCCCAGGCGGCGCGCCGGGACGGGCTGCGGCGCGTGCTCGCGGCGCTCCCCGCGCAGCAGGCGGCGGGGCTGACGGAGGCGCTGGAGCTGCTGCTCACCGAGGTGTACGGGGACGTCGGCTCGGAGGACGTGCTGTGCCGGCTCTGCGACCGCGGCGCCTGCCTGGCCGGGGAGCACCTCTGCCCGGTCGGGCAGGCCGCGCGTGCCGGGCAGGGTGGTCGCGGTGGGTGAGCTGCTCGCGCTGTCGTCCGCCGTCAGCTTCGGGCTCACGCACTTCGCGGCCGGGCTCGCCGCCCGGCGCACGGCCGGGGTCACGGTCGCGCTGTACGCGCAGGTGTGCGGCACGGTGGTGAGCGTGACCGCCGCCCTGGCGATACCGGCCGCGGGCGCCCCGGACGCGGCCGGGCTGGGCTGGGGCGCGTTGTCCGGGGTGGGCACCGGCGTGGGGGTGGCGTTCCTCTACCGCGCGCTGACGACGGGGGCGATGAGCGTCGTGGTGCCGGTCAGCGACGTGACCGCGGTGGCCGTCCCGGTCGTCCTCGGCATCAGCCTGCTCGGCGAACGCCCTGCCGCCGCCGCCCTCGCGGGCATCGCCGCGGCGTTCCCCGCCCTGTGGCTGGTCTCACGCGGCCCGGACGGGCAGGACGGCGGCGAGGGCCGGCGGAGTCCCGGGCCGCCGCGGCGGTACGCACCGGAGCCGGACCGCGGCGCACACGGGCCCTCCCGGCCCGCGGCGTACCCCCGGCGGCGCGGATCCCCCTCGGTGGACGCGCTGATCGCCGGGGCCGGGTTCGCCACCCACTTCATCGCCCTCGCCCGCCTGCCCGCCAATGAGGGCGTAGCCGGCGGGGGAGGCGACCTGTGGGCCGTCACCGTCAGCCGAGCCGTGTCGGTCGCCGTCGTCGCCGTCGCGGTGCTGGGGGACCGGGCACCGTGGGTGCTGCCCCGGCGCTGCGCGCCGCACGTGGCCGTCGCCGGCGTGCTCGGCACCCTCGCGACCGTCCTCTACCTCTACGCGGCCCGTGCGGAGTTGATGGCCGTCGCCACCGTGCTCGCCTCGCTGTACCCGGCGATCCCCGTGCTGCTGGCCCTGCTCGTGCTCCGCGAGCGGCTGACCCTGCCGCAGTCGGCCGGGCTGGTGTGCGCGGGGGCGGCGATCGGGCTGATCGCGCTGGCGTGAGCGCGCGGAAGGCACCCGCCCCCGCCGGCCCCCGTGGCCGTCCCGGCCGCGGGCCCCTCGTCGTAAGCTCGTAGCCCGGCGTGATCACGGGACGGGAGGCGGTGCGCGCGATGTCGGTTCCGCAGGGGCGCAGGAGCAGCGCGTTCACCCGGCTGCTGCGCTACGGGTTCGGCGAACCGGCCGACGCCGGGCGGCTGCTGGAGTCGCCGGTGCTCGACGGCGTACGGGACGATCCGGTGCTGCTCGACGCGCTGGGCGGCACCGCCGATCCCGACCGGGCGCTGCTCGGGCTCGTGCGGCTCGCGGAGGCGCTGGCGCCGGAGCGGCGGCAGGCGCTCCTCGACACGCTGGTGGCCGCCAAGCCGCTGCGCGACCGGCTGCTGGGGGTGCTCGGCGCGTCCGAGGCGCTGGGGGACCACCTGGCGCGGCATCCGGACGACTGGGAGTCGCTGGCCACCTACGAGGCGGTCGATCTGCACCCGATGACCTCGGAGTTCGAGCGGGCGCTCGCCGAAGGCGTGTGGGGGGCGCGGGGCGCGGGGATGCCGCGGGCCGACGCGCTGCGCGTGGCGTACCGGCGGGCGCTGCTGGGGATCGCCGCCCGGGACGTGTGCGGGACGACGGACGTGGTGCAGGCCGCCGCGGAGCTGGCCGACCTGGCGACCGCGACGCTGCGGGCGGCGCTGGAGATCGCGGCCGAGGAGCAGCCCGAGGACGCGGCGCAGTGCCGGCTTGCGGTGATCGGGATGGGCAAGTGCGGCGGGCGGGAGCTGAACTACGTCTCGGACGTCGACGTCATCTTCGTCGCCGAGCCGCGCGACGAGGGCCCGGGCGACGACCCGGCCCGCGAGCGCGCCGCCGTGCAGGCCGCCACCCGGCTCGCCGCCCGCCTCATGCGCGTCTGCTCCGACACCACCGCCGAGGGCACCATCTGGCCGGTCGACGCGAACCTCCGCCCCGAGGGCCGCAACGGCCCCCTCGTGCGCACCCTCTCCTCCCACCTCGCGTACTACCAGCGCTGGGCCAAGACCTGGGAGTTCCAGGCCCTGCTGAAGGCCCGCCCGGTGGCGGGCGACCCCGGGCTGGGCGCGGCGTACGCGGAGGCCATCGCGCCGATGGTGTGGCAGGCGGCGGAGCGCGCGAACTTCGTGCCGGACGTGCAGCAGATGCGCCGCCGGGTGGTGGCGAACATCCCGGCGGCGCAGCTCGACCGGGAGCTGAAGCTGGGCCCGGGCGGGCTGCGGGACGTGGAGTTCGCGGTGCAGTTGCTCCAGCTCGTGCACGGCCGCGCCGACGCCTCGCTGCGCAGCGGCACGACCCTGGACGCGCTGGCCGCGCTCGCCGACGGCGGGTACGTGGGCCGCGCCGACGCCGCCGCGCTGGACGCCGCGTACCGCTTCCTGCGCTCGCTGGAACACTGCATCCAGCTCCAGAAGCTGCGCCGTACGCACCTGGTGCCCGAGGACGAGCACGAACTGCGCGCGCTCGGCCGTTCGCTGGTGCGGCTGCTGCCCGACGAGGGCCGCGGCGAGCCGGTGTCGCAGTTGCGCAAGGCGTGGCGGCGGCACTCCTTCGAGGTGCGCCGGCTGCACGAGAAGCTGTTCTACCGCCCGCTCCTCGACGCCGTCGCCCGGCTCGCGCCCGGGGAGGTGCGGCTCACCCCGGACGCGGCCCGGGAGCGGCTGGTCGCCCTCGGGTACGAGGACCCGGCGGCGGCGCTGCGCCACCTGGAGGCGCTGACGTCGGGGATGAGCCGGAAGGCGGCGATCCAGCGGACGCTGCTGCCGGTGCTGCTGGGCTGGTTCGGCGACTCGGCCGACCCGGACGCGGGGCTGCTCAACTTCCGCAAGGTCTCGGACGCGCTGGGCAGCACGCCCTGGTACCTGCGGCTGCTGCGCGACGAGGGCGCGGCGGCGGAGAACCTGGCGCGGGTGCTGTCCTCGGGCAGGCTCGCGCCCGATCTGCTGCTGCGGGCGCCGGAGGCGGTGGCGCTGCTCGGCGACGAGCAGGGGCTGCGGCCGCGCGGGCGGGCGCACCTGGAGCAGGAGATCCTGGCGGCCGTGGGCCGGCACTCGGCCCCGGAGGCGGCGGTGGCGGCGGCCCGCGGAGTGCGGCGGCGGGAGCTGTTCCGTACCGCGGCGGCGGACCTCATCACGGCGTACGGGGCGCACCCGGCGCTCGCCGGGGAGGAGGCCGGTGACGGGCGGGAAGACGACGGGGACGAGCACGCCCGGATCGCCGCCGCCGTCGACCGCACCGGCGGCGCCCTCAGCGACCTCAACGCCGCCACCGTCGCCGGCGCGCTGCGCGCGGCGACCGCCGCCCGCTGGGGCGACACGCTGCCGACGCGGTTCGCGGTGATCGGCATGGGCCGTTTCGGCGGGCACGAGCTGGGCTACGGCTCGGACGCCGACGTGCTCTTCGTGCACGAGCCGCGCCCGGGCGTCTCCGACGAGGAGGCGGGCGCGGCGGCGTTCGCCGTCGCCAACGAGCTGCGCCGGCTGCTGCAACTGCCCAGCGCCGACCCGCCGCTGCTGGTCGACGCCGACCTGCGGCCCGAGGGCAAGTCGGGGCCGCTGGTGCGCACCCTCGCGTCGTACGCGGCCTACTACCGGCGCTGGTCGCTGACGTGGGAGAGCCACGCGCTGCTGCGCGCCGAGCCGGTCGCGGGCGACGCCGCGCTGGGGGCGCGCTTCACGGAGCTGATCGACCCGCTGCGCTACCCGGCGGGCGGGCTCGACGAGGACGCCGTACGCGAGATCCGGCGGCTGAAGGCGCGCATGGAGGCGGAGCGGCTGCCGCGCGGCGCGGACCCGGCGCTGCACGCGAAGCTGGGGCGCGGCGGTCTCGCGGACGTGGAGTGGACGGTGCAGTTGCTGCAGTTGCAGCACGCGCGCGCGGTGCCCGCGCTGCGGACGACCCGAACCCGCGCGGCGCTGGCCGCGGCGCGCGGCGCGGGCCTGCTGGACGCGGACGACGCGCGGATACTGGACGACGCCTGGCTGCTGGCGACGCGCCTGCGCAACGCGGTGATGCTGGTACGCGGCCGGCCCGGCGACACCTTCCCCGCCGCCGAGCGGGAACTCGGCGCGGTGGCACGCTACTTCGGCTACGGCCCGGGGCAGGCCGGCGAGCTGCCGGAGGAGTACCGGCGGACGACGCGGCGGGCGCGGGCGGTCGTGGAGCGGATCTTCTACGGCGACTGACGCGTCCGGGCCCGGGGCCACCGGGACCCGGGGGCCCGGGACCGCCGGACGCCGGAGGCCGGCCCCGGACGCCGCCGCGGCCGGTTCCTCCGAAGGGGCGACGCTCCGGCGGGCCGTTCGTAGCATCGGCGCCTCGCTCGTGCGATTTGCCCTTTTTCTCGACGGCGCCCGCTGGTAGACCGTCCGCACGGGCCGGGCAGCATGGACAGCGAGGTGGCAGGAATGCGTACGGCGATCGCTTCCGCGGCGACGGTCGCCGGCCTGCTGGCGTCCCTCGCCACCTCCCCGCCGCTCTCCCCCGCCGCACCCCCGCCCGCCGGGCCGTCGTCGCCGGTCCGGATCGCGCTGGAGAGCCGGGCGGCGGCGGACGGCGGCACGACGTACGCGATCACCGTCCGCAACACCTCCGGCGCGGACGCGCCGCACGGCCGGGTCACCCAGCTCCTCCCCGAATCCCTGGAGTACGTGTCCGCGAGCCCGCGGGCCAGGACGAACGGGCAGCAGGTGACGTGGCGGATCACCCTGCCGGCGGGCACGAGCCGGGTGCTGACGGTGACCGCCGCTCCTGACAGGACCGAAAGGGACGCCCGGGATCTGCACGCCGCCGACGCCGCCGACCCGGCCGACGCCTCCGATGGCGTACGCGCCCCGCGGCGCCCCGGCGCCGAGGACGACGCCCGCGACGGCGCCCCCGCGTCCGCCACGACGGTCTGCTTCCAGGGCGGCACCCGCGGGGAATGGCTCACCTGCACCAGCGCCGACGACGAGTGGTCCCCCGAGCCCTGGGTCTCCTCGAACAAGGTCTACGCGGTCGGCAGCGCCGCCGCCGCGCTGCTCGTCGGCACCGCGGGGATCGTGATCCTGCGCCGCCGCCGGTCCCGGGACACGGAGGACGACGGCCCGCGCGGACGCACCACGGCGCGCGGACCTCGCCCGCGACGCTAGGGGGAGGCCACCTTCTGCGGCAGCCGGTACGCGATCGTCCCGTACCAGGCGTACGAGACCGCGAAGCCGAAGGCCAGGCAGATGATCCCGCCCACCGCGTCCATCCAGAAGTGGTTCGCCGTCGCCATGATGACCAGCAGCGTCAGGGTCGGGTAGAGCACGCCGAGCACCTTCACCCACAGCGGCCTGGCCAGCACGGCGATGGTGATGCCCGCCCACACGGACCAGCCCACGTGCATCGAGGGCATGGCCGCGTACTGGTTGGAGACGTTGGCCAGGTTGCCCTGCGACATCGAGCCCAGGGTCTCGTGCACCCGCACGGTGTCGATGAAGTCCATGCCCTCCATCAGCCGCGGCGGCGCCAGCGGGAAGCTGTAGTAGCCGATGAGGGCGAAGCAGGTCGTCACGGCGAGCGCGAGGCGCACGGCGGCGTAGCGGCCGGACTGGCGGCGGTAGAGCCAGACGAGCACGCCGATGGTGACGACGTAGTGGAGCGTGCCGTAGTAGTAGTTCATCGACACGACGAGCCAGGTGACGCCGTCGACCGCGTGGTTGAGCGACCGCTCGAAGGCCAGCCCCAGGTCCTCCTGGAAGCTCCAGATGCGGTCCGCGTTCTTCAGCGCCTGCTCTTCCTGCTCGGGCACGGCGTTGCGGATTATCGAGTACGTCCAGTAGACGAGCGCGACGAGCATGATCTCGAACCACAGCCGCGGGGGGCGCGGCGAGCGCATCCGGTCGAGGAGGGCGCGCAGGCGCTGCCCGGGCGGCGGCGGGAGAGCACGTCTCTCACCGTCGTCCGTGTCAGTCGAGGAAACGGGGGTCCGCCGGTCCTGCAGAGTCCTCGCAATCTCCGCTGGCCGGGGAGCAAGGTCCCGGGAATACGACGCGCCCATGAGGAGACAGTTTGCCAGACGGAGAGGGGTCGTCAGATCATCCCCCGGTGCCGCACGAGGGCCGGAATCTCCTCCCGGGGCGGTAGGCGGCGGCGCCGCCTACCGCCCCGGGAGGAGTCCGCGGCCAGCCGCGCGGGGTCCCGCGCCGGATGGGGAGGAGCGGCGCGGGACCCGGTCCACGGGCGGTGCGGTCAGGCGACGGGCTGCAGCCAGCCCGTCAGCCGGACGGTGTCCTCGCCGTACGTCCGGTCCAGCTCACGCCGCAGTTCGGGAGTGGCGGCGACGACTTCGAGGGCCACGGCGTTGCGCACCGGGTCGACGGCCGAGCTGAGCATGCCGTCGACGTGCTTGCCGACCTGCCGCTGGACGCGCGCCAGCTCCTTTTCCGTGTGCTCGGCGCCGACGACGCACAGCGGGCCGTCCCAGACGTCGCGCAGCTTGCGCTCGGCGGCGTCGGGACCGCCGCCTTCACCGGCGTCGGCGAACCTGATGTTGACGATGCCGCCGTCGAGCCAGGCGCCGGCGTAGCCGGGCATCCCCTGGGCCTTGTCCAGCACCCGCCGCGAGGCGGCGTCCCCGGCGCCGGCGGCGTCCTTCCCGCCTTCCTTCAGCTCCTTGCAGGGCGTGTCGAAGTCCGCGGCGTCGGGCGCGTCCGGCTCTTCGGCCGCCTCGTCGGCGGGCTTCGGCTTCTCCGCCGGGGTGAACCGCTCGCCGTCCCAGGTGCCGACGAGGACCAGCGGGTCGGTGTACGTGGTGCCGCTCGCGCGGTGCGCGCGTACGTCGTCCCAGTCCCAGCCGACGATGTCGGGGCCGCCGCACTGCGGCGGCATCGACTCCGCCATCGTGCGGCAGAGCTGGGGGCCGTGCTCGTCGTTCGCGAGGACGGTCGCCTGGACGCGGTAGAGCTGGCCGGCGGGGTCGCGGCTGCCGTCGCCCGCGGACCCGGAGGCGTCCTCCGAGCCGCAGCCCGCGGCGAGCGCCGCGGTGGCGAGTGCCGCGGCCGTGGCCGCGGATGTGCGCAGTGGGCTCGTTCTGTTCATGACTCTCGGACGGGGCCGCTCCGCGTCGGGTTCCCTCCGGGTCCGCCGCCCGCGCCGGTTCACCCGTCGAGCGCCGCGCGGACCAGTCGGGCGGTCTCAGCGGCGTGTTCCTCGTCCCGGTACTTCGTCCGGGGCCAGAAGAAGCCGCGCAGGCCGTCCTTGCGGTTGCGCGGGACGACGTGCACGTGCAGGTGCGGCACGGACTGGCTGATCCGGTTGTTCAGCGCGACGAACGACCCCGCCGCGCCCATGGCCCGCTCCACCGCGCCGGTCAGCCGCCGGACCCGTACGAAGAACGGGCCGACCTCGGGCTCCGGCAGGTCGGTGAGGGTCTCCACGTGGTGGCGCGGGATGACCAGGACGTGGCCGGCGAAGAGCGGCCGGGCGTCGAGGAAGGCCACCGCGACCTCGTCCTCGAAGACGCGGTGGCTCGCGATGTCACCCGCGGCGATGGCGCAGAAGGTGCAGTTCACTCCTCCAGTCAACACCGGGACGGTGACACCGCAGGGCGCGCGGGGGGCAGATGCACCGCACGCGGCCGCAGCCTGGACAGACGGGCACAAGCGCGTTCATGACTCCCAAGGTCCCCTTCCGGCCTGAAGATTGGGTGAGAACCGCGTGCGGAATCGCTTAAGCCTCCGCCATTGACACCGCCCGCGGCCCTGACTAAGTACCTCGGTTAACCGATCGGTAACCACCCCGTTGGAGGCCCCCTGTGCGCCCTCGGCTCACGGTCCTGACCACCGTCACGGCGCTCGCGCTCGGCCTCCTCGCCCCCACCGCGCTCGCCGGTCCCGCCGATCCGGCAGGTCCTGCCGATACGGCCGATCCGGCCGAGGTGCCCGTACGGGCCGGGCAGCCCGAGCGCGCCGGCTGCGACCCCATCGGTCCCGCGGACTGCCTGCTCCCGTTCCCCAACGACTGGTACACCGAGCGGGACCACCGCACGGACACCGGCCGCCGGGTCGCGTTCGAGCCGTCCGCCATGCCCGCCAACGCCGCCGGCACCCGCATCGACCCCGCCGAGTGGAACCGGGCCGACGGCTTCTCGCCCGGCTCGATGATCCTCGCCCACGTGCCCGGCCTCGACCTCGGGCGTACCGGCGCCGCGCCGCTCACCGACATCGGCGCCTCCCTCGACCGCGACGCGCCCATCGTGCTCCTCGACGCCGACACCGGCGAGCGCCACCCGTACTGGGCGGAGCTGGACGCCAACGCCACCGACCCCGCCCGCCGGGCCCTCGTCGTCCGCCCCGCGCGCAACCTCGCGGAGGGGCACCGCTACATCGTCGCCCTGCGCCGGCTCAAGGACGCCGGGGGCCGCACCCTCCCCGCCCCCGCCGCCTTCCGCCGCGTCGACGGGCCCGCGCTGCGCAAGGGCGACCCGCTGCACGAGCGCCAGCGCGACCACCGCCAGGTCCGGCGCGGCCTCGACCGCGCCGGCGTCTCGTCCCGCGGCCTCTATCTGGCCTGGGACTTCACCGTCGCCAGCGAGCGCGGCCTGAGCGAGCGGATGCTGCACATCCGCGACGACGCCTTCGCCGGCCTCGGCAAGGGCGTACCCGAGCATCTGGTGTACGAGGTGACGGACCACCCCGCGGACGACCCCGTCGCCCGCACGGTCCGCGGCGTCTACAACGTGCCCAGCTACCTCGACGCCCCCGGCGGCCCGCCCGGCTCCGGCTTCCACCGCGCCGACTCCGGCAAGGACGCGCTGCCCGCCCGGCTGCCCGGCAACAACCAAGTGGTGCCGTTCCAGTGCGAGATACCGCGCGCCGCCCTCGGCGGCCCGCACGGGCCCGGCGACGCGGCGCGGCCCGTCCTCTACGGCCACGGGCTCCTCGGCAACGAGACGCAGGTCGGCTCCCGTACGCAGCGCGAGCTGGCGGCCCGGGGCAACTTCGTCCTGTGCGCCACGAAGTGGCAGGGCATGTCGGACGAGGACATCCCGTTCATCGTGGGCACGCTCCAGGACCTCAGCGGCTTCCCCGCGGTCGCCGACCGGCTCCAGCAGGGCGTGCTCAACACCCTCTGGCTCGGCCGCCTCATGCGGCACGCGGACGGGCTCGCCGCGGACGACGCCTTCCGCGGCGCCGACGGCGCGCCCGCGATCGACGTCCGCGACCGGCTCGGCTACGTCGGCCACAGCCAGGGCGGCATCATGGGCGGCATGTACACCGCCGTGGCGCAGGACAGCACGCGCTCCGTGCTCGGCGTACCGGCGATGAACTACAGCACGCTGCTCAACCGCAGCGTCGCCTTCGCGCCGTTCCAGCAGGTCCTGGACCGCTCGTACCCCGACAAGCTGGGGCAGCAACTCGGCTTCGCGCTCATGCAGATGCTCTGGGACCGCGGCGAGGCGAACGGCTACGCGCAGCACATGACGTCCGAGCCGCTGCCGCGCACACCGCGCCATCAGGTACTGATGCACGTCGCGTACGGCGACCACCAGGTCTCCCCCACGGCCGCGGAGGTGCAGGCCCGTACGGTCGGCGCCCGGATCCACACCCCCGCGGTGGCCGAGGGGCGCAACCCGGACGAGGAGCCGTACTGGGGGATACGGAAGCTGCGCTACCCGCACGCCGGCTCCGGGATGCTGGTCTGGGACAGCGGCAGCCCGTACCAGCCGCTGACGAACACCCCGCCCGCCGAGGGCCGGGACCCGCACGGCGACCCGCGCAGTTCTGCCGCGGCCCAGCGGCAGATGGCCGCGTTCCTGAACACCGGCAGGATCGTGGACGTCTGCGGCGGCGCGCCGTGCACGGCCGACCCGGCGGGGTGAGCCGCTGCCGGTGCGCGGGTGATCACCGTACGATCGGCGCATGACTTCGAGTGAGCAGAACACCCCGCCCGCCCGCAAGGACCCGTGGGCGCTGCCCGATGTCTCGGGCCTGGTCGTCGGCGTGCTGGGCGGCACCGGCGACCAGGGCCGGGGGCTGGCCTACCGGCTGGCGCGGGCCGGGCAGCGGGTCGTCATCGGCTCCCGGAAGCCGGAGCGGGCCGAGGCGGCGGCGGCGGAGCTGGGCAACGGCGTCGAGGGCGCGGACAACGCGGAGTGCGCGCGGCGCAGCGACGTGGTGGTCGTCGCGGTGCCGTGGGACGGGCACGAGGCGACGGTCTCGGCGCTGCGCGCGGAGCTGGCGGGCAAGCTCGTCGTGGACTGCGTGAACCCGCTGGGGTTCGACAAGAAGGGCGCGTACGCGATCCGGCCGCCCGAGGGCAGCGCGGCCGAGCAGGCGGCGGCGCTGCTGCCGGAGTCGCGGGTCACGGCGGCGTTCCACCACCTGTCGGCGGTGCTGCTCCAGGACCCGGAGGTGGAGCGGATCGAGACGGACGTGATGGTGCTGGGCGAGTCCCGGGAGGACACGGACGTCGTGCAGGCGCTGGCCGGGCTGATCCCGGGGATGCGCGGCGTGTACGCGGGCCGGCTGCGCAACGCGCACCAGGTCGAGTCGCTGGTGGCGAACCTGATCTCGGTCAACCGCCGCTACCGGGCGCACGCCGGGGTGCGGCTGACAGACGTGTGAGGGACGTCTGACAGACGTCTGACGGACAACCGTGGGACGGCCGGCAGGCGGCCGGGAACGGCCGGGGGCGGTGCCGCCCGGGTACGGCGTGGAGGCACAATGGACCCGCACGCCTTATCCCCGAGGAGCCCGCCCCCATGCCGTCCGAGCCCCGCCAGACCTCGTCCCTCCTCGCCGAGCCGAACCGGCTCGCCGTCTTCGCCACCGTCGTGTGCGTGCTGTCGGTGGCCGCGGCGGTGGTGTCCTTCGCGAAGGGCTACTGGATCGGGGTGGTCTGGGTGCTGCTGGCCGGGCTGTCGTCGAACATGACGTATTTCTACGTACGCCGCGCACGGCTGGCTCGCGACCGGGACCGCGACCGGGACCCGGACCCGGCGGGCTAGGCGGCGCCCGGCCGGCCCGTGCGGCGGCGGCCCCAGCCGAGGAAGTACACGGCCGCGCCGAGCGAGGCGGCGAAGACGCCGCCGGCGGTGACCGCGGGCCAGGCGTCGTCGCCGCGTACGGCGGGGGCGCCCGGGGAGCCCATCGCGGGCGCGCGGCCGGGGTTCTTGCCGTCGCCGGTGGTGTGCGGCTCGTCTTCCTGTACGGGGACGTGGGCGGCGGCCCGCGTCCCGGCGGGCGGCGCCACGGCCTCGGCGGGGGCGGTGACGGCCGCCCAGAGCAGCGGCGCGGCGAGGCAGGTGAGCAGCAGACGGCGGCCGGGGTGTCCGGGGGGCATGGGCGGGGTTCCTCTCCACGGGGCCGAGGGGGCGACTGGCCGACGGGACCGGCGGGCCGGCCGTACCCGCGGAACCGGCGCAACCGGCCGGCGCGGGGGTCCTCCGCCGGCGTCCGTACGCCGGTGTCGTACCGCCGGCACCTTCCGTCGGCGTCCTTCCTTCGGTGTCCTTCCGCCGGCGCCTTCCGTCGGTGTCTTTCCGCCAGCCTCCGCCCGGCCCCCGCACGCGCCGCGTCGGCACGACGGCGGGCACCCGCATGCAGTTAATAAGATCACCGCATCGGCGCATCGTTCCGGCGCCCCGGAGTGCCCGCCGCCGTCCCCGCGGACTCAGTGGAAGGTGTGCTCCGCGGCCGGGAACGCGGCGGCGCCGACGTCCTCGGCGAAGGCCCTGGCCGCGTCGCCGAGGGTCTGCCGCAGGTCCGCGTACTGCTTGACGAAGCGCGGCATCCTGCCGCCGGTCAGCCCCGCCATGTCGGTCCAGACGAGCACCTGCGCGTCGGTGTCGGGGCCCGCGCCGATGCCGATCGTCGGGATCTCCAGCGAGCGCGTCACCTCCGCGGCCAGCTCCGCCGGCACCAGCTCCAGCACCAGCGCGAACGCGCCCGCCTCCTGCGCCGCCTTCGCGTCGCGCACCAGCCGGTGGGCGTCCTCGTCCGAGCGGCCCTGCACGCGGTAACCCATGGCGTTGACGGACTGCGGGGTGAGCCCGAGGTGGGACATCACGGGGATGCCGGACTCCACCAGCAGCTCGGTCTGCCGCAGCGACCGCTCGCCGCCCTCCAGCTTCACCGCGCCCACGCCGGCGTCCTTGACGAGCCGCGTCGCCGAGCGGAGCGCCTGGACCGGGCCCTCCTGGTACGAGCCGAAGGGCAGGTCGCCGACGACCAGGGCACGCCGGGTGCCGCGGACGACGGCGGCGGAGAGCATGGTCATCTCGTCCAGCGTCACCGGCACGGTCGTGTCGTAGCCGAGGTGGACGTTGCCCATGGAGTCGCCGACCAGCAGCACGGGGATGCCGGCCTCGTCGAAGATGCCGGCGGTGGTCGAGTCGTACGCGGTCAGCATGGGCCACTTCTCGCCGCGCCGCTTGGCGGCGGCCAGGTCCCGTACGGTCACCCGCCGGCCGCGGCCGGCGGAATCGGCGGCGCCGCCGTACAGCGCCGGGGCGGAGTCGGCGCCGCCGGGCGTCTTGGGGGCATGCGAAACGTGCGTCATCGCAAACGCTCCTTCGTCATCTCGAGGCGCCCTGACGGCGTCCCCGGACCACCTCCATGCTGGCACGCGTCAACGGCGAAGGACACCCCGGCCCCGGCACGTGTGCCGAAGGTCGCACGCCCGGCGTGTCAAGCCTGTGACCTGCCACTTTCCCCCGCCCGCGCGGGTGCCGGGGCCCGGTGTGACGAAACGGCGGCGTGGCGGGACGCACGCTAGCGTGGATTTCATGCACACCCCGCACCAGACGGCCCCGGACATCCACCGCCGCCGCTGGCTGATCCTCGGCGTGCTCGTCTTCAGCCTCCTCGTCGTCGTCCTCGACAACTCCATCCTCAACGTCGCGATGAAGACGATCGCCACCCCCGCCCCCACCGGCCTCGGCGCCAGCCAGAGCGAGCTGGAGTGGGCGATCGACGCGTACACCCTGGCCTTCGCGGGCCTGCTGTTCACCGCGGGCGTCCTGGGCGACCGGGTGGGGCGCAAGCGGACGCTGCTGGCCGGCATGGTCGTCTTCGGCGTGGGCTCGGTGCTCGCCGCCTTCTCCGGCAGCCCGGCCGAGCTGATCGCCTTTCGTACCCTGATGGGCCTGGGCGGCGCGTTCGTCCTGCCCGCCACGCTGGCGATCATCGTGAACGTCTTCGAGCGCGACGAGCAGCCCCGGGCCATCGGCATCTGGGCCGGGTCCGTGGGCCTGGCCATCGCCATCGGGCCGATCACCGGCGGGCTGCTGCTGGAGCACTTCTGGTGGGGCTCGGTCTTCCTGGTCAACGTGCCGATCATCAGCGTCGCGCTGATCGGCATGGTGCTGCTGGTCCCCGACTCCAGGGACCCGGCCCCCGGGAGGATCGACCCCCTGGGCGTGCTGCTGTCCATCGCCGGTCTGGTGCTGATCGTCTACGGCGTGGTCCGGGGCGGTCAGCGCGCCGACTTCGGCGCGCCGGAGGTCTGGGGCACGATCGGCGGCGGCGCGGTCGTCATCGGGCTCTTCGTCTGGTACGAGCGCCGCAGCCGGCACCCGGCGCTCGACATGCGGTGGTTCCGCAACCCGCGCTTCTCGGCCTCGGTCGCCGTCATCGGCCTGGTGTTCTTCGCGCTCATGGGCGTGACGTTCTTCATGGTCTTCTACATCCAGAGCGTGCGCGGCCTGTCTCCGCTGGACTCCGGGCTGCTCCTGCTGCCGCTGGCCGTCGCCCAGTTGATCTTCGCGCCGCGGTCCCGGCTGGCGGTCGACCGGTTCGGCGCACGGGCGGTGTGCACGGTGGCGATGCTCGCCATCGCCGCCGCCTTCGCCGGCTTCCTGCTGCTGGACGAGTCGTCCCCGCTGTGGGTCCTGGAGGTGCTGTTCTTCCTCATGGGCAGCGCGATGGCGCACGTCATGCCGCCGGCCACCACCTCGATCATGCAGTCGCTGCCGCCCGAGAAGGCCGGCGCCGGCTCCTCGGTCAACAACACCTTCCGGCAGGTCGGCGGCGCCCTCGGGGTGGCCGTGCTCGGCTCGCTGCTGTCGTCCGTCTACCGCGGCGAGGTGACGCTGCCTCCGGGGGCGCCGCACGCGGCGGGCGAGTCCATCGAGGCCACCCGCACCTTCGCGGAGCGCGCCGGACAGGCCGGGAAGAAGCTGATCGAGGAGGCCGACAACGCGTTCATCGACGCGATGCACGTGACGTCGCTCGCGGCGGCGGGCACGGCCCTGGCGGGCGCGGCGGTGGCCGCGGCGTTCATGCCCCCCAAGGACCGCGGCGCGCCCGGGCCGGCGAAGGGCGGGCAGAATGTGTCCTCCGCGGGGAACGGCGTCCGTTCACCTGACCGATGAAATGTCCGGGTTTCGTTACGGTGACCTTCCGGCACGTCCCGTCCGCAACTCGCGGCGCGGTCCCACTCGTCAGGTAAGGGGTAACGGGGGCAGACCGGCAAGTGCAGTGACGTGAGGAACAGCGCATGACGCACGTGGACATGGCGGAGACCGGACGCGGCACCGGGACCACGCACGCGGCCGCCCCCGCGGAGTCACGCGCGGCGTACTGGCGCCGCCGGCTCCGCGAGGGCCTGGGCCCCGGCACCTGGCGCCGCGGCCTGGTCGTCGCCGCGCTCGCGCTGCTCGACGGCATCGTGATGCTGGGCCACGCGGCGATCCCCAACCGGGTCGGCAACCTGGGCAGCCTGGTCGAGACGTTCCTGCCGTGGTTCGGGCTGGCGGTCCCGGTGCTGCTGGTGTGCGCGCTGTGGCGGCGGTCGCTGACGGCGATGTGCGCGCTGGTGCTGCCGGTGTTCGTCTGGTTCAACCTCTTCGGCGGGCTGCTCACCGACAAGTCCGGCGGCGGCGGCGACCTCACCGCCGTCAGCCACAACGTCGCCGAGGAGAACACCGACGCGGCCGGCACCGCCCGCAAGCTGGTGGAGTCCGACGCCGACGTGCTCGCCCTCCAGGAGGTCACGCAGGACAACAGGGCGGCGTACGAGGACGGCCTGGCGGAGGCGTACCCGTACCACGAGGTGGCGGGCACGGTCGGGGTGTGGAGCAAGTACCCGCTGTCGGACACCCGGCCCGTGGACATCCACATGGGCTGGACCCGCGCCCTGCGCACCACCGTCGCCACCGACGCCGGCCCGCTCGCGCTCTACACCGCCCACCTCCCGTCTGTGCGGGTGAAGCTCGACGCCGGGTTCACAGCCAACCAGCGCGACCTGAGCGCCGACGCGCTCGGCGAGGCCATCAAGGACGAGCCGGTCGACCGTGTGCTGCTGCTCGGCGACCTCAACGGCACCATGAACGACCGCGCGCTGGCGAACGTCACCTCCCAGTTGCGCTCCGCGCAGGGCGCGTCGGGCAGCGGCTTCGGCTTCAGTTGGCCGGCGGGCTTCCCGACGGCGCGGATCGACCAGATCCTGCTGCGCGGCGTGCAGCCGGTCAGCTCCGACGTGCTGGGCGAGACGGGCAGCGACCACCGCCCGGTACGGGCCTCGGTGGACCTGTGACGCCGGGAGCCCGGGCGGAGCCGCTCAGTACGGCGTGACCGCGCGGGCCTCGGCGAGAGCGGCCACCGCGGTCTCGACGTCGGCGAGCTGCGGGTTGACGCCGGCGGCGACCAGCCCGACGGCCTCCTCGAGCAGCCGGGCGCCCGCCTCGGTGCCCACGTCCAGCGGCCCGGGGCCGCGCAGCGCGCCGGCCGGCTCCGAGGTGATCTCCTTCATGGCCGCCAGCCTGCGGCGGGGGTCTCACGGCAGCCAGACCCAAAGGGCGGCCCGGTCCACCGGTCCCAAGGGGGGCGCCGGCTACGCGCGCTCCCGCCAGCGGTTGGTGATCGGCAGCCGCCGGTCCTTGCCGAAGCCCTTCGGGGAGATCTTCGTGCCCGGCGGGTACTGCCGGCGCTTGTACTCCGCCGTGTCGACCATCCGCAGCACCCGCTCCACCAGCTCCGGCTCGTACCCGGCGGCGACGATCTCCGCGCTGCCGCGGTCGCGGTCGACGTACAGCTCCAGGATCGCGTCGAGCACCTCGTAGTCCGGCAGCGAGTCCGTGTCGACCTGGTCGGGGCGGAGTTCGGCGCTGGGCGGCTTGGCGATGGAGTTCTCCGGGATCGGCGGGATCTCGCCCCGTTCGGCGGCGGCCTCGTTGCGCCACTTCGCGAGCCGGAAGACGACCGACTTGTAGACGTCCTTGATCGGGCCGTACGCGCCGACCGAGTCGCCGTAGAGCGTCGAGTAGCCCACGGCCAGCTCGCTCTTGTTGCCCGGGGCCAGGACGAGCGGGCCCTCCTGGTTGGAGACGGCCATGAGCAGCGTGCCGCGCAGCCGGGACTGGAGGTTCTCCTCGGCCAGGCCGGTCAGCCCCAGCGACTCCATGTAGGCGTCGAACATCGGGCCGATGGGGACGCTGCGCAGGTGCAGCCCGGTGCGGCGGGCGAGTTCCGCGGCGTCGTCGCGAGAGTGCTGGGAGGAGTAGCGCGACGGCATGGAGATGCCGTACACGTGCTCCGCGCCGACCGCGTCGCAGGCGACGGCGGCGACGAGGGAGGAGTCGATGCCGCCGGAGAGGCCGATGAGGACGGAGTCGAAGCCGTTCTTCTCGACGTACGCGCGCAGCCCCGTGACCAGCGCCGTGTACATCTGCTCGGCGTCGGAGACCTGCGCGGCGACGGTCCCCGCGTACCGGCGCGCGTACGGCTCGACGGGCTCCGCCGACAGCGTCACGTGCTGGATGCGCAGCCCGTCGTCGGCGATGCCGGCCGGCGGCCGCGCGGGGGCGGCGGGCAGGTCGAGGTCGACGATCAGGCACTCCTCGGCGAACTGCGCGGCGCGCGCGACGACCTCCCCGCGCTGGTCGACGACGATCGAGTCGCCGTCGTAGACCAGTTCGTCCTGGCCGCCGGTCATCGCGACGTACGCGGTCGTGCAGCCCGCCTCCTGGGCGCGCTTGCGGACGAGGTCCAGGCGGGTGTCGTCCTTGTTCAGCTCGTACGGCGAGGCGTTGACGGTGACCAGCAGACCGGCGCCGGCGATCCGCGCCGAGGGCACCCGGCCGCCGTCCTGCCACAGGTCCTCGCAGATGGCCAGCGCGACGTCGACGCCGGCGACGCGCACGACCGGCATGGTGTCGCCGGGGACGAAGTAGCGGAACTCGTCGAAGACGCCGTAGTTGGGCAGGTGGTGCTTGGCGAAGGTGAGGACGACCTCGCCGCGGTGCAGCACGGCCGCGGCGTCCTTGGGGGATCCCGCGGGCTGCCCGAAGCGGTGCCGCTCGTCGCTGCGGTCGAGGTAGCCGACGAGCACCGGCGTCTCGCCCAGCCCCTCGGCGGCCAGCCGCGCGGCGAGCGCCCGCAGCGCGGCGCAGGACGCCTCGACGAAGGAGGAGCGCAGGGCCAGGTCCTCGACGGGATAGCCGGTGAGCACCATCTCGGGGAAGGCCACGAAGTGGGCGCCGCGGTCGGCCGCGTGCCGGGTCCAGCGGACGACGGCGTCGGCGTTGCCGGCGAGGTCGCCGACGGTGGCGTCGATCTGATTCAGCGCGAGGCGAAGTTGAGGCACGCGGCCATTTTATCGTCTGTTTGACGCGATGTCGTGTGCGGACCGGGCGGACTGCGTCACATCCGCCGCGGACCAGGCGTCACAGAATGTTCGCGCAGATTTGTGATCCGCCCCAGTTCACCCGTCACGGCCGCGTGGGCATCGTGACGCGGGCATCCCCTCGCCCGTTATCCGGCCACCGACCACCCCCACCGGGAGGACCCCCCATGGAGCGTCGCTCGTTTCTCCGCGCCGTCACCGCAGGCACCGGCGCCGTCGCCGTCACCGGCGGACTCTGGCACGCCGCCGCGACCCCGGCGGCGGCAGCGGCGGCGAACAGCCCGTACGGGCCGCTGCTGCCCCCGGACGCCAACGGCCTGGCGCTGCCCCAGGGCTTCACCGGCCGCGTCGTCGCCCGCTCCACCCGCCCGGTCGGCGGCATCACGTGGCACGGCGCGCCGGACGGCGGCGCGTGCTTCGCGGACGGCGACGGCTGGATCTACGTCTCCAACTCCGAACTCCCGCTGATCGGCGGCGTCTCCGCGATCCGCTTCGGGGCGGACGGCTCGGTGACGGCGGCCCGCCGCATCCTGGACGGCACGAACCTCAACTGCGCGGGCGGGGCGACGCCGTGGAACACGTGGCTGTCGTGCGAGGAGACGTACCGCGGCAAGGTCTACGAGACGGACCCGTACGGCAACCGCTCGGCGTCCTCGTACGGCGCGATGGGCCGCTTCAAGCACGAGGCGGCGGCGTGCGACACGGACCGCCGGGTCGTCTACCTCACGGAGGACGAGGACGACGGCTGCTTCTACCGCTTCACGCCGACGTCCTGGGGAGCGTGGGGCGCGCTGTCGTCGGGCCGCCTGGACGTGCTGTGCGACGCGGGCGGCGGGGCGGTGGAATGGCGCGAGGTCCCGGACCCTGACGCGCCCTGGCCGTGGGAGCAGACGCGGGCGCAGGTCGACGAGGCGCTGCACTTCGACGGCGGCGAGGGCTGCTACTACTCGCCGCAGGCGGGCGTCTGCTACTTCACGACGAAGGGCGACAACCGCGTGTGGGGCTACGACGCGGGCGCGAACACCCTGGCCATGGTCTACGACGCGGACACCCCGCTGAGCGGGGTCGACAACATCACGGGCCGGGCGGGCGGGGACCTCTACGTCGCCGAGGACGGCGGCAACATGGAGATCAACATCATCACCCCCGAGGGCACGGTGGCCCCGGTGGTGCGGATCGACGGCCACCCGGAGTCCGAGATCACGGGCCCGGCGTTCTCGCCGGACGGCTCGCGGCTGTACTTCTCCTCCCAGCGGGGCGCGAGCGGCTCCGCGGCGGGCACGGACGGGGTGACCTACGAGGTCCGGGGCCCGTTCCGCGCGTAACGCGGATCGCGGCGGACCCGGGGGGCGGAGCGGCCGTCGCGGCGGCCCCGGGGCGGAGCCACGTGGGGTTTGGGGGCGAGCCCGGCGGGGTGTGCGGACGCAAAGCCTTATGGAGCGTTCCGAGGGCAGATCCCGGGGTGGTCCGGCCACGAAGCCCGATGGGCCCCGCAGGATGTCCGGGGGCACATCCCACGGAGGTCGAAGCGCGAGACCCGGCGGGGCACGGGGGCAAACGCCGCGGAGGGCTGGGGGGCGAGCCCGCGGGCGTCCGGATGTCGGGGGGGGCGAAGCCCCATGGAGGTCCGGACACGAGGCCCCTCCGGGCCCCGGGGCAGGCCCCGGCCCCGAGGGCTGGGGGAGCCTCGGGGGTGTCCAGGCGACGCCCCGATGAGGCCGGGCACGAAGCCTCTACGGGGACCACGGGGGGCCCGGGGGCGCAGCCCCCACCGGGGGGTCCGGGGGCGCAGCCCCCACCGGGGGGTCCGGGGGCGCAGCCCCCACCGGGGGGTCCGGGGGCGCAGCCCCCACCGGGGGGTCCGGGGGCGCAGCCCCCACCGGGGGGTCCGGGGGCGCAGCCCCCACCGGGGGGTCCGGGGGCGCAGGCCCCTGGACCCCCGGCCGGGTCCGCCCCGATCCGGTGATACCGCGTCCGTTTCGCCGCGGGAGGCGGCCCCGTCCGGCAGCATCGCGCCGCATGGATGCCGTGCGCGTTGCGTTGCTGCGGGAAGTGCTGGCCGGGACCGAGTGGCCCGGCGCCGCCCGGCGGTTCGCCGGGGTGTTGCGGGGCGCCGTCGAGGCGCGGGGCGGCGGGCTGCTGCTCGTGGGGACCGAGGCGTACGAGCCGTGGCATCTCGCCGCCCACCTCGACGACGAGGCCGCCTGGTCCGGGCTGCCCGCCCTCTCCCCCACCCTCGTACGCCACCGCGTGCCGCCCGCCGGCCCCGCGCACCTCGGCGTCGGGCTCGGCCGGCTGGAGGCCGCCGGGCGCGGCGAGACCCTGCTCGTCGTCGCCCCCGACGAGCCCGGCGACGCGCTGCTGGAGCGCGTCGGCGACGCCCGCCGCGCCGGGGCCGCGGTGCTCGCGCTGGACGGCGGCTCGACCGAGTTGCCCGGGCTCGCCCACGAACTGCTCACCGTGCCCGGCGACAGCGGCGACATCGACCTGGAAACCGTTCAGCACCTCGTCAGCGCCGCCGCCGGCGAGAACCGCACCGCCGCCGCCGGCGACAACGGCGCGCCCGCCGCCGCCTCCGCCCGCTCCGGCTTCCGCGACCGCCTCGCCCGCCTCGCCGAAGTGCTCTCGTCCCCGCCACCGCCCCGCTGGTGACCCGGCCCGGCCGCCGCGGCGACCCTCCGCCCCACCGGTGCCCCCGGGCCCACCACCGCCCCACCGGCGACCTCGGGTCGCCGCCGAACCGCCGCCGAACCGCCGCCGAACCGCCACCGCCCGTCGGAGTCCCCGGGCCGGCCGCCGCCTCGCCACCGGCCCCCGGCCGGCCACCGCCCCGCTCGTACCCCCGGTCCCGCCGCCGCCCCGCCCCGGCGACCTCCGCCCGGTAATTCTCTTGCGGCCCGCCCCCCACCCACCCGACCATGGCCCCTCGTGGCCGACGAATCCCGCGCCTACCGCGACCTCCTCCCCGACCTCGCCCCCTGGCACGCCTCCCGCGACTTCCGCCTCATGTGGGTCGCCGGCCTCATCACCGCCTTCGGCAGCTTCCTCACCTTCGTCGCCCTCCCCGTCCAGGTGAAGGAGCTGACCGGCTCGGCCCTCGCGGTCGGCGCCATCGGCACCGTCGAGCTCGTCCCGCTCATCGTCTTCGGCCTCTACGGCGGCGCCCTCGCCGACGCCATGGACAAACGGAAGCTGATCATCTACAGCGAGGCGGGACTCGGCCTCGCCTCCGCCGTCCTGCTCGTCAACAGCCTGCTGCCCGACCCGATGCTCTGGCCCCTGTACGTCGTCGCCGCGCTGACCAGCGCCCTGACCGGCATCCAGCGCCCGGCCCTCGACTCGATCGTCCCGCGCATCGTGCCGCACGAGCACCTGCCCGCCGCCGCCGCGCTCAACTCCCTGCGCTGGCAGCTCGGCGGCATCGCCGGACCCGCGCTCGCCGGCTTCATCGTCGCGTACGCCGGCCTGCCCTGGGCGTACGCCCTGGACGCCGGGACGTTCGCCGTCTCCGTCGGGTTGGCGCTGCTCCTCGCCCCCTCCCCCGCCGCGCGCGAGGCGGTGGCGCCGAGCCTGCGCGCTATCGCGGAGGGCGCGCGCTACGCCTGGCACCGCAAGGAGCTGCTGGGTACGTACGCCATCGACCTGGCGGCGATGTTCTTCGCCTTCCCGCTCGCGCTGTTCCCGTTCCTCGCGGACGAGTTGGACGCGCCGTGGGCGCTGGGGCTGATGTACGCGGCGCTGCCCGCGGGTTCGCTGCTCGTGAGCCTGACCAGCGGGTGGACCCGGCGGGTGCACCGGCACGGCCGCGCGGTCATGCTGTCGGCGGCCGGCTGGGGGCTGGCGATCACGGCGGCGGGGGTGATGCCGAACGCGTGGACGGTGCTGGCGCTGCTCATGGTGGCGGGCGCGTTCGACATGGTCAGCGGGGTGTTCCGGGCGGCGATGTGGAACCAGACCATCCCCGACGAGCTACGCGGCCGGCTCGCCGGCATCGAGCTGCTCTCGTACTCGGTCGGCCCGGTGGCCGGGCAGTTCCGCTCCGGCGGAGTGGCGGCGCTGACGAGCGTGCGGACGTCGATCTGGTCGGGCGGGGTGCTGTGCGCGGGGGCGGTGGTGCTGCTGGCGGCGTGCCTGCCGAAGCTGATGACGTACGACGCGCGCACGAACGAGCACGCGGTACGGGAACGGGAGCGCCGCGCCGCGGCGGCGGCAGAGAAGGCGGGGAAGCCGGCGCCCGGCGGCCCGGACGGCACCCCGGCCCCGGACCCGGCAACGTGACGCCCAACGTGACCGCAACGTGACGCCGCGGCACCGCCCCCGACCGCCCCCTACCCCCTCACCGTCCCGACCCGCCCTCGCCCCCCGCGCCTCCCGCGTCGTCGTTCCACCGCGCGTCCTCGTCCCACTCCTCGTTCCGCGCCTCCGCCGTCTCGATCGCGCGCCCCGCCTCCTCCGGCGTCGCGTACGGCCCGAGGCGGTTCAGGGCCCTGCACTGCGGCCCCTCCTCGACCCGCCCGTGCTCCAGGCAGTAGTACCACTCGCCCGGTTTGCCCGCCCTCTTCTTCCTGAACAGCGCCATCTCGCTCCTCACCTGGGCCGTGCCTGCGCGGTCTGCCGCCGCCCATCGTGCCCGATCCCCCGCCGATAGACTCGGATCCATGTCTGGCCAGTCGTCTCTGCTCGCGCCCGGAACCCTCTCCCCGCCCCGCGCCGTTCCCGCTGCCATCCCCCGCCCCGAGTACGTCGGGAAGAAGGGGCCCGCGCCCTACACCGGGCCCGAGGTCCAGGACGCGGACACCGTCGAGCGGATGCGCGTCGCCGGGCGGATCGCCGCCCGGGCGATGGCCGCCGCGGCGGAGCGGATCGCGCCCGGGGTGACGACGGACGAGCTGGACCGGGTGGCGCACGAGTACCTGTGCGACCACGGCGCGTACCCGTCCACCCTCGGCTACCGCGGCTTTCCCAAGTCGCTGTGCACGTCGGTCAACGAGGTGATCTGCCACGGCATTCCGGACTCCACGGTGCTGCGCGACGGCGACATCGTGAACCTGGACGTCACCGCGTTCATCGGCGGCGTGCACGGCGACAACAACGCCACGTACCTCGTCGGCGACGTCGACGAGCCCTCCCGGCTGCTGGTCGAGCGCACCCGCGAGGCGCTGAACCGGGCGATCAAGGCGGTCCGCCCGGGCCGGCAGGTCAACGTCATCGGCCGGGTCATCCAGTCGTACGCCAAGCGCTTCGACTACGGCGTCGTGCGCGACTTCACCGGCCACGGCGTCAACACCGCCTTCCACTCGGGCCTGATCATCCCGCACTTCGACGACCCGCGCGCGACCACCGTGATGCGGCCCGGGATGACGTTCACGATCGAGCCGATGCTGACCCTCGGGACGTACGAGTACGACATGTGGGACGACGGCTGGACGGTGGTGACCAAGGACCGCAAGCGCACGGCGCAGTTCGAGCACACGCTCGTGGTGACGGAGTCGGGCGCGGAGGTGCTGACCCTGCCGTAGCCGCGCGGGTATACCGACACGGCGTCGGGAACCTATTGACTTAGGTAAGCCTAACCAAAGAGAATCGTCGGGCCCACCGCCCCTGCCGTGCCTCGGAGGCTTGCCTTGGACGCGACGCCCTTCTCCACCGTGCTGCGCACCGAATCCCACGACCAGCACCACGAGGCCAACCACTCCACCTTCATGAGCGACATGCTGGGCGGCGCCCTCGGCATCGACGCCTACCGCCGCTACACCGCGCAGCTCTGGTTCGTCTACCGCGCTCTCGAGGACGGCTGGGACGCGCTCGCCGGTGACCCGGTCGCGGGCCCCTTCGTGCAGCCCGAGCTGGCCCGCGTCCCCGAGCTGGCGCGCGACCTCGACTTCCTGCACGGCGGCACCGGCTGGCGCGCCACGGCGGCGCCGCTGCCGGCGACGGCGGCGTACGCGGCCCGGATCGCGCAGTGCGCGCGCGACTGGCCCGCGGGGTACGTGGCGCACCACTACACCCGCTACCTCGGCGACCTCTCCGGCGGCCAGGTCGTGCGCGGCACCGCGGAGAAGACCTGGGGCTTCGACCGCAAGGGCGACGGCGTCCGCTTCTACGTCTTCGAGCGGGTGGCCAACCCGGCGGCGTACAAGCGCGGTTACCGGCGCCTGCTCGACGAGCTGCCCGTCGACGACCTGGAGAAGAAGCGGATCGTCGAGGAGTGCCACCGGGCCTTCGCCTACAACGTGGCGGTCTTCCGGGAGCTGGAGGGAGCCGACCCGCTGAGCGCCTGAAAACGGCTTGCGCGCGAGCGCACTCGAAGGTGCATGCTCGTACCCATGCAGACGCGCACTCTGGGACGTACGGGCATCGAGGTCAGCGCACTCGGCTTCGGCTGCTGGGCGATCGGCGGCGAGTGGTGGGACGCCGGGGGCGGCCCGCTGGGCTGGGGCAAGGTGGACGACGAGGAGTCGGTGCGGGCCGTGCACCGCGCCCTCGACGACGGCGTCACCTTCTTCGACACCGCCGACGTCTACGGCACGGGACACAGCGAGACCGTGCTCGGCCGCGCCCTCGCGGGCCGCCGGGACGACGTCGTCATCGCCACCAAGTGGGGCAACACCTTCGACGCCGACCGCCGGACGACGATCTCCCGCGACCTGACCCCCGGCTACGCGCGCCGGGCGCTGACCGCGTCGCTGCGGCGGCTGGGCACCGACCGCGTGGACCTGTACCAACTGCACATCGGCGACGCCGACCCGGAGGCGGCGGTGGCGCTGCGCGAGGCGTGCGAGGAACTCGTCCGCGAGGGCCTGATCCGCGCGTACGCCTGGAGCACCGACGACCCCGCACGCGCCGCGCTCTTCGCCGAGGGCCTGCACTGCGCGGCGGTGCAGCACCAGCTCAACGTGCTGGAGGACGCGCCGGAGATGCTGGCGCTGTGCGCGGAGCTGAACCTCGCCAGCGTCAACCGCGGCCCGCTGGCCATGGGGCTGCTCTCCGGGAAGTACGACGCGGGCGCCCACGTCGGCGCCGGAGACATCCGCTCCGCGCCGCCGCCCTGGCTGAAGTACTTCGGCCCGGACGGCCGGATGGCGCCGGGCTGGCTGCCCCGCATCGAGGCGATCCGCGACATCCTCACCTCCGAGGGCCGCACCCTGGCACAGGGCGCACTGGCGTGGATCTGGGCCCGCAGCCCGCACACGGTCCCGATCCCCGGTTTCCGCACCGTGGCACAGGCGGAGCAGAACGCCGGCGCGCTGGCGGCGGGCCCGCTGACCGCGGAGCAACTGGCGGAGGTCGAGGGGCTGCTGAGGTAGGAACCGTGGGGGCCACTCCGGCGGATCGTCCGCGGACCCGGAGATGATCCGCCGGACGGGCCCTACGGCCCGGCGGGCACCGGCGCGCTCGACTCCCGCGGCACCAGGTCGTACCCCGCGAGCAGCGTCGTCGGCGGGGCCTCCGCCGGGCCCTCGATCCGCGCCAGCAGCGCCTTCACCGCCAGCCTGGCCAGCTCCTGCTTGTCCGGCGCCACGCTGGTCAGCGACGGCACCATGTACCGCGCCTCCTGGACGTCGTCGAAGCCGACCACCGCCAGGGCGGCCGGGATCGCCAGGCCCTCGTCGTGCGCGACGCGCATCGCGCCCGACGCCATCATGTCGGTGAAGCAGAACACCGCGTCGGGCCGCCGCGGCAGCGCCAGCAGCTCCCGCATCGCCGCCGCGCCGCCCGCGCGGGTGTACGCGCCCACGGGCGGGGCCAGCGCCGGGTCGTACGCGAGGCCGGCCTCGGCCAGCGCCTCGCGGTGGCCCTGCATGCGCTGCTGGGCGGTGGCGGTGGTCCGCTCGCCGTACTGCCAGCCGATGACGCCGATGCGGCGGCGGCCGAGGGAAACCAGATGCCGGGTGGCGTCGCGGGCGGCGGCGACGTTGTCGATGAGCACGTGGTCGGCGGGGACTTCGTAGTCACGCTCGCCCAGCAGCACGAGCGGCACGCGGCGTTCGCGGGCGGCCAGCGCCGCCTGGTCGAGACCGAGGGGGCTGAGAAGGACGCCGTCGATGAGCGGGTCGCTGAGGCCGCAGGCGATGCGCAGCTCCTCGGCCGGGTCGCCGCCGGTGACCTCGATGAGGACGGTCCGCCCGGACTCCTTGGCGGCGGCGATGACGCAGGTGGCCAGCTCCGCGAAGTAGGGCGCGACGAGTTCGGGGACGGCCAGCGCGATGACGCCGCTGCGGCCGGTGCGCAGGTGGCGGGCGGAGGCGTGCGGGCGGTAGCCGAGTTCGTCGATGGCGGCGAGGACGCGGGCGCGGGTCGGCTCGGCGACGCGCGCGGCGCCGCGGACGACGTTCGAGACGGTCTTGATGGAGACACCGGCGCGCTCTGCGACGTCCTTGAGACGGGCCCCGGACACGGCTTCCTCCCGATTCCTCCGCGGTTCTGGCTGCGCACACCCTACGCCTTGCTGCGCAGGCTGTTGACGTGGTGCGCACGGCGATATACAACGTTGCACCAAGAACCGATTACAACGTTGTACAAGTTCGCCGCGGAAAGGGACATCCGCCATGCTCCGACGCCTCGACTCCCCCGGCCGCGCGGCGCCCGACCCCGCCCGCGGCGCCGCATCCGCCCCCTCCCGACGCACTGCGTCTGCCCCCTCCCGCCGCGCCCTGCTGCGCGGCGGGGCCGCCCTCGCCGCCGGCGCCGCCACCACCGCGGCGCTCAGCGGCTGCGGCAGCACCATCGCCCAGGGCTTCACCGGCGGCGAACCCGCCGCGGACCGGCTCAACTTCTGGAACCCGTTCACCGGCGGCGACGGCGAGCGCATGGTCGCCATGCAGGAGGAGTACGAGAAGGCGCACCCGGAGAACTCCCTGCGGGCCACCACCTTCGTCTGGGGCAACCCGTACTACACCAAGCTCAGCCTCGCCACGGTCGGCGACCGCCCCCCGCACGTCGCCATCGCGCACCTGTCGAAGCTGCCGGTGCTCGCCCAGGCCGGCCTGCTCACCGAGCTGCCCGCAGACGCGCTCGCCAAGCAGGGCATGATGCCGGAGAAGTTCGACACCAAGCCGTGGCGCAAGTCCCACGTCGACGACCGCCTCTATGGCGTCCCCCTCGACACCCACCCCTTCGCCCTGTACTTCCGCACCGACATCGCCGAGAAGGCGGGCCTGCTCGACGGCGGCGAACTGGTCGACATCGACGGCCCCGACGAGTTCGCCGACGCGCTGCGCGCGGCGAAGGAGGTCACCGGCGTCTGGGGCGGCTCGATCGCCTCGGTCAAGGACACGGCCACCCAGTTCCGCCTCTTCCTGTCCCTCTACACCCAGCTCGGCGGCCGGCCGCTGGTCGCCGACGCCGGCGCCACCGTGCAGGTCGACCTCGACGCAGCCGAGGAGGCGCTCGCGTACGTCCAGCGCCTCGGCAAGGAGAAGCTGATCCCCACCGGCGCGAACGGGCAGGCCGCCATCACCCTGCTCACCAACGGCGAGGCCGGGTTCCTGATGGACGGCGTGTGGCAGATCATCGCCGTCCTGGACGCGGGGGTGAAGTTCGACATGCGGCCGCTGCCGCGGATCTTCTCCGACGCCCCGTACGCCTGCTTCGCCGACAGCCACGCCCTGGTGCTTCCCCGGCCGCCGAAGCAGGACGACGCACGCCTCGACCTCTCGCTGGAGTTCGCCGCCTCCCTGCTGGACTCCAGCAAGCTCTGGGCGGAGGGCGGCCACGTCCCCGCGTGGCTGCCGACCCAGCACTCGGCCGCGTACCGGGAGCTGACTCCCCAGTCCCACTACACCGCCGCCGCCGAGGGCGCGGTGTACGACCCCGTCGCCTGGTACGGCGGCGCGGGCAGCAACCTGCAGAACGACGTGGGCGACGCGGTCACCGCCGCGCTCACCGGCCGGTCGAGCCCGAGGGCCACCGCGGAACGGGTCCGCAGCGCACTGCGCACGCTCGCGGACGTCGAGTCCCCGATCTGAACCCCGCCGCCGACACCCCCGCAAACGAAAGGCATCCCCGTGGCGAGTACAGCCGGCACCGGCGCCCTCACCCCCGACCGCACCGGCGCCGCCGGCGCCGTCCGCGGACGGCTCGCGGGCCCGGCCCTGATCGCGCCGTTCGCGTTCTTCTACGTCATCTTCCTGGTCGGCCCGCTGATCTACACCTTCGTGGCGGGCTTCTTCAACGGCAGCCTGCTGCGCGACGGCTTCGGCAGTTGGGTCGGCTTCACCAACTACGCGGACGTGCTCGGCGACTCCGAGTTCTGGCGCACGCTCAAGCACACGCTGTGGTTCACTGTGCTCACCACGATCCCGCTGGTGCTGCTGGCGCTGATGCTGGCGATCCTCGCCGACCGGTTCGTCCGGGGCCGCTGGTTCTTCCGCTTCGCGTTCTTCGCGCCGTACGTGATCCCGTCCGCGTCCGTCTCGCTGATCTTCATGTGGGGCGTGCTCGCCGACCAGACCGGACTCGCCCAGGACTGGCTGAAGTCGCTCGGCGTCGACACCCCGCCGTCCTGGCTGGGCGACCCGAGCTGGGCGATGTGGTCGATGGCCGGCGTCACCGTCTGGTGGACCGTCGGCTTCAACTTCGTGCTCTACCTCGCCGGTCTGCAGGAGATCCCCCGGGACGTGCACGAGGCCGCGGCGATCGACGGCGCCGGGCCCTGGCAGCGGATCCGGCACATCGTCATCCCCATGCTGGGGCGGACGACGACGCTCGTCACCGTGCTCCAGATCGTCGCCTCGCTGAAGGTCTTCGACCAGATCTACATGATGACCGGCGGCGGCCCCGACGGCTCCACCCGGCCGACGCTGCAGTACATCGTCGACACCGGCTTCACCGACGGCCGCACCGGCTACGCCTCGGTCGTCTCCCTCTTCCTCTTCCTCGTCATCCTGCTGATCTCCCTGGTCTGGTTCTTCCTCGTCCGCCGGGCAGAGAAGGAGAGCTGAGCCATGGCCCACACCAAGGAAAGCCCCGCCGCCCCCGCCGCCGCGCCCGCCCGCGCGGACACCGCCCCCGCGCCCCGGCGCGGCTACGACGCCGAGAAGCTCTTCAACCGCGTCGCGCTCGGCGTCCTCCTCGCCTTCGCCCTGCTGTGGCTCGTGCCGCTGTTGTTCGCGACGGCGATATCCCTCCGGCCGGCGGACGAGATAGCCGTCGACCCGACGTCCTGGTTCTCCTCGAACCCCACCTTCGCGGCGTACGAGGACCTCTTCGACAAGGGCAAGCTGCCCTACTGGTACGCCAACAGCTTCATCGTCTCGCTGCTGACCACGGTGCTCACCGTCGTCACCGCCTCGCTCGCCGCCTTCGGCCTCTCCCAGGTGCGCTTCCGCTTCCGCCGCGGGGTGTTCCTGCTGCTGCTCGCCGGGATCATGGTCCCGATGCAGGTGCTGATGATCCCGCAGTTCCTCGCCCTGCAGGAGGTCGGCCTGCTCAACACGTACTGGGGCGTGGTGCTACCGCAGGTGCCGAACGTCGTCGCCGTCTTCGTCTTCAAGCAGTTCTTCGACGGCATCCCCCGGGAGCTCATCGAGGCCGCGCGCGCCGACGGCGCCGGCTGGCTGCGCACGTACTGGCAGATCGTGATGCCCGTGTCCCGGCCCGCCGTCTCGGCCGTGACGATCTTCGTCTTCGTGGCCGTGTGGAACAACTTCCTGTGGCCACTGCTGGTGGTCACCGACCCCGAGATGATGACGCTGCCGGTCGGGCTCAACTCCGTCCAGGACGCCTTCGGCATCCCGTACGCGCAGCTCATGGCCTCCGCGGTGCTGGGCGCCATCCCGCTGCTCGTCGTCTTCGCGCTCTTCCAGCGCCGCATCGTCGAGGGCATCGCCGGTACGGGCCTGAAGTAGCCCCTTCACGCGCGCCGCCCCGCAGCACGCACCACCCGCACATCTCCGTGAGAAAGGCACCGCATGCCGCACACCGCCAGGTTCACCGTCGACCCCGAGTTCGTCATCGGCGAGGTGGACCCGCGCCTGTACGGAACGTTCGTCGAGCACATGGGCCGCTGCGTCTACACCGGGATCTACGAGCCCGGCCACCCCACCGCCGACGCCGCCGGCTTCCGCGGCGACGTCGCCGCGCTGGTCAACGAGCTGGGCACCGGCCTCGTCCGCTACCCCGGCGGCAACTTCGTCTCCGGCTACCACTGGGAGGACGGCGTCGGTCCCGTCGCGGAGCGGCCGCGGCGGCTCGACCTCGCCTGGCGGTCGGTGGAGTCCAACGAGGTCGGCACGAACGAGTTCCTGACCTGGGCCAGGGGGCTGGGTCTGGAGCCGATGATGGCCGTCAACCTCGGCACCCGCGGCATCGACGCCGCCCGCGCGCTCGTCGAGTACGTGAACCACCCCGGCGGCACCGCCTGGTCCGACCTGCGGATCAAGCACGGCGTCGCCGAGCCGCACGGCGTGCGGCTGTGGTGCCTGGGCAACGAGATGGACGGCCCGTGGCAGACCGGCCACAAGTCGGCGCGGGAGTACGGGCGGCTGGCGGCCGAGGCCGGCAAGGCCATGCACCAGGTCGACCCGTCGATCGAGCTGGTCGCCTGCGGCAGCTCCAACGCGCAGATGCCGACCTTCGGCACCTGGGAGCGCGAGGTGCTGGAGGAGACCTACGACGAGGTCGACTACCTCTCGCTGCACGCCTACTACGAGGAACTGGACGGCGACCGGGCGAGCTTCCTCGCCTCCGGCGCGCACATGGACCAGTACATCGCCGACGTGGTGTCCACCGCGGACCACGTCCGTGCCGTACGGCGCGCGGACAAGCGGATCCGGCTCTCCTTCGACGAGTGGAACGTCTGGTACGCCGCCCGCTTCCCCGGCGAACGAAACCTGGCCACCGCCGAGACGCCGCGGCTGATCGAGGACACGTACTCCGTGACCGACGCGGCCGTGGTGGGCTCCCTCCTCATCACCCTGCTCCGCCACGCCGACCGGGTCGCCGTGGCGTGCCTGGCGCAGCTCGTCAACGTCATCGCGCCGATCCGCAGCGAGCCCGCGGGTCCCGCCTGGCGGCAGACCATCTTCCACCCCTTCGCGCAGGCCGCCCGGTTCGCCCGCGGCACGGTGCTGCGCACCGCGGCCGACCCGGCGGGCTCGCGCGTCGAGACGCCGCAGCACGGCGACGTCCCCGCGCTCGACCACGTGGTGACGTACGACGAGGAGAGCGGCGACCTGACGATCCTGGCCGTCAACCGGGCCCAGGACGAGCCGCTGCGGCTCTCCGTCGCGCTGCGCGGCTTCGGCGCGGGCGGCGGGGCTCGCGGTGGGGCGGGCGCCGGGGCGGACGGATACACGGTCCTCGAACACCTGGTCCTCGCCGACGACGACCCCGACGCGGCGAACACCGAGGCGGAACCCGGGCGCGTGCTGCCGCGGTCCGCCGCCACCACGCGGATCAGCGCAGACGGCGAGCTTGAGGCCGAACTGCCGTGCGTGTCGTGGAACGTGATCAGGCTGCGGAAGCGGGGTGGGTGACCGGCCGCGGTAGGCAATCGAAACTGCCGTAAAACTCCGTACATCCCTCGGCCCCTCTCGCGAGTCGTACGTCGTGACTCGCACGGCGTCGCCGACCTGGTGTGAAGCTCGCTACACATAAGGCCCTTTTTGTGTGAACCCTGGGTGTTCTTCGTAAATCTGGCCTAAAGTTCCGGGAGCGTCAGGCGCACGTCGACCAGGGGAGGATCGCGTGCGCCTCATCAGTCGCGATGTGCCAGGGGGGAACATGCGGCGTATCGGAGTGGCCGATACCGGGATCATGACGGCGGAGCCGAGACGCGGTTCCCGCGTCCGCTCCGCCGCGGCGAAGCCGGCGTGGTACCTGCCGGCCGCCCTCGTCACCGACGCGGCGGGGATCGCCATCCCCGTCGTGCTCGTCTTCGTCACCACCCGGCAGCCCTATCCGGCGCTCTGCGCCGCGGTGGCCGCCGGCGGCTGGCTCGCCGTACGGGCCGCGCGGCGCCGCTACTCCGCGCGGCAGCTCGGCGAGTCGGGCGCGGTGGTGCCGGTGCTGCAGGACTGGCTCCTGCTCCTCGGCGTGCTCGCCGTCGTCCGCGCGTTCACCGCCGACGGCGCCGGCAGCGCCGTGGAGCCGCAGCCGGCGCTGCTCGCGCTGCTGCCCGGTCTGGTGCTGGCCGTCGTCACCGCGAAACTGCTGCACCACCACCTCGTCGCCTCCCGGCGGGAGGGCCACGCCGTACGGCGCGTCCTGGTGGTCGCGGAACCGGCCACCGCCGACCACGTCGTCGGCCGGCTGGCGGCGCGTACGGACCACGAGTACGTCGTCGTCGGCGTCGTCCCGGTCGGCGAGGCCCCGCTGTCCTGCGGCGCCCCGGAGGCCGCGCGGCTGGGCCGGGTCCCCTCCGACCGGGCCGGCTGGGACGCCCAGGCGGTGCTCTCCGCCGCCGCGGAACACGGCGCCGAGCTCGTACTCGCCGCCCCCGGCCCGCTGCTGCCGGCGGCCCGGCTGCGGCAGTTGGCGTGGGCCCTGCACGACGCGGGGCTGCCGCTGGCCGTCCTGCCGGGCATAGCCGAGGTCGCCGAGCGGCGGCTGCGGCTGTCGGTCGCGGCGGGCCTGACCCTGCTGCACATCGCCCCGCCGCTGCGGCGCGGCGCGCAGTCGACGCTGAAGGCGGCGAGCGACCGCGTCGCCGCGGCCGTCGGCCTCGCGGTGCTCTCCCCGGTGTTCGCGGTGATCGCGGCGGCGGTCAAGTTCACCTCCCCGGGCCCGGTGTTCCACCGGCAGACCCGGCTCGGCCGGGGCGGTGCGCCGTTCACCATGTGGAAGTTCCGCAGCATGGTCGAGGACGCGGAGCAGCGGAAGTCCGCACTGTCGGTCGTCAACGAGCACGACGGCAGCCCGATCTTCAAGATCCGCCGCGACCCGCGGGTCACCCGCGTCGGCGAGGTGCTGCGCCGCAGCTCACTGGACGAACTGCCGCAGTTGTTCAACGTGCTGCGCGGCGAGATGTCCCTCGTGGGCCCGCGCCCGCCGCTGCCGGAGGAGGTCGCCCGCTACAGCGACACGGAGCTGCGGCGGCTGGCGGTGAAGCCGGGGATGACGGGTCTGTGGCAGGTCAGCGGCCGTTCGGACCTGACCTGGGACGAGACGATCGCGCTGGACCTGCACTACGTGGAGAACTGGTCCTTCGCCCACGACATGGACGTGATGGCCCGCACCCTCCGCGCGGTCGTCGACGGCCGGGGGGCGTATTGAGACGCGGGACACCACGCTGCGTGCGTCGCGCGGCCGCTGAGGCGGCGCGGCCGGCCGTCCGCGTCGCGGTGGCACCGCGCCCCGGACGGCCGCCGCACGCTGCGCCGGGGGCCGGCGCCCCGGCCACACGCGGCGAAGCCGCGGCGGCAGGCGGGGCCCACCCACGTCGCACCAGCCGGCCAGGCCAGGCCGGCCCGCTCACACAGCTTGCGGTCCCGCCACCCGCACGCGGCGAAGCCGCAACGGGCGGGGTGCCCGAGGGGCGCAGCCCCACGGAGGCCCGGCCGGCGGCCGGCCGCGGGGTCGCTGAGGGGCGCAGCCCCTCAGGGCCGGCGCCAGCTCTCGTATACGGCCGCGATGCCCTCCCGCAGCGGGATCTCCGGCCGCCACCCCAGCTCCGTGATCCGCGAGACGTCCAGCAACTTCCGCGGCGTCCCGTCCGGGCGCCCCGCGTCGAACGCGATACGCCCCCGGTAACCGACCACGTCCCGTACGGTCTCCGCCAGTTCGCGGATCGTCAGGTCCTCGCCGCACCCCACGTTCACCGGCGCCTCCGCGTCGTACCCCCGCAGCAGCGCAAGGCACGCCCCCGCCAGGTCGTCCACGTGCAGGAACTCCCGCCGCGGCGTACCCGTGCCCCACAGCACGACCTCCTCCGCCCCCGACTCCCGCGCCTCGTGGAAGCGCCGTATGAGGGCCGGCAGCACGTGGCTCGTCTCCAGGTCGAAGTTGTCACCGGGGCCGTAGAGGTTCGTCGGCATCGCCGAGATGTACGCCGCGCCGTACTGCCTGCGGTACGCCTGCACCTGCTCGATCCCGGCGATCTTCGCCAGCGCGTAGGCCTGGTTCGTCGGCTCCAGCGGCCCGGTCAGCAGCGAGTCCTCGCGGATCGGCTGGTCGGCGAGCTTCGGGTAGATGCACGAGGAGCCGAGGAACAACAGCCGCCGCACGCCCGCGGCATGGCTGCCGGCGATGACGCTCAACTGGATGCGCAGGTTGTCCTCCAGGAACTGCACCGGGAAGCGGCTGTTCGCCATGATCCCGCCGACCCTGGCCGCCGCCAGCACCACCGCGTCGGGCCGGACGGCCGCCAGCCAGGCCGCCGTCCGCTCGGCGTCGCGCAGGTCAAGCTCCTCCCGGGTGCGGGCGAGTACCTGGTAGCCGTCGGCGGCCAGGCGGCGCGCGACGGCGGAGCCGACGAGACCGCGGTGGCCCGCGACGAAGACGCGCGCGCCGGGCGGAAGGAGATCGCCGGCGCCGGCAGGTGGGGACAGTTCGTTCGATGGCATCACAAGTACGGATTCTGCCATCCGGCGGAATGATCAGGGGGAAGGATCCCATGGGCAAGACGGCCCTCATCACCGGCGTCACCGGCCAGGACGGCTCGTACCTCGCCGAACTGCTGCTCGCCAAGGGCTACACGGTGCACGGACTCGTGCGGCGCTCCTCGTCGTTCAACACCGAGCGCATCGACCACATCTACGAGGAGCCGCAGGAGCCCGGCCGCCGGCTGGTGCTGCACCACGCCGACCTCTCCGACGGCGTCGCGCTGGTCAACCTGCTGCGCGATCTCGCGCCCGAGGAGGTCTACAACCTCGGCGCCCAGTCGCACGTCAGGGTCTCCTTCGACGCCCCGCTGTACACCGCGGACGTCACCGGCCTCGGCTCCATGCGCCTGCTGGAGGCCGTCCGCGCCGCCCGCATCGACACCCGGCTCTACCAGGCGTCGTCCTCGGAGATGTTCGGCTCCGCCCCGCCGCCGCAGAACGAGCGGACCCCCTTCCACCCGCGCAGCCCGTACGGCTGCGCCAAGGTCTTCGGCTACTGGTCGACGGTGAACTACCGGGAGGCGTACGACCTCTTCGCGGTCAACGGCATCCTGTTCAACCACGAGTCGCCCCGCCGCGGCGAGACCTTCGTCACCCGGAAGATCACCCGCGCCGTGGCACGGATCAGGGCGGGCCTCCAGGACCGCCTCTACATGGGCAACCTCGACGCGATACGCGACTGGGGCTACGCGCCGGAGTACGTCGAGGCGATGTGGCTGATGCTCCAGCGCGACGTGCCGGACGACTACGTCGTCGCCACCGGCGAGGCCGGCAGCGTCCGCCAGTTCCTTCAGGCCGCGTTCACCACCGCGGGCCTCGACTGGACGGAGTACGTCCGCTTCGACCCCAAGTACGAACGCCCCAGCGAGGTCGACGCGCTCATCGGAGACGCCACGAAGGCGGGCGACCTGCTCGGCTGGAAGCCGCAGGTGAGGTGGCCCGAGCTGGCCCGGATCATGGTGGAGGCGGACATCGAGGCGCTCGACGCCGAACTCGCCGGAACCACCGTCCGAATCGACAGGTAAGCGGATATTCTCTCCCTTGACCCGCGATGCGCGACCGCAGGGGACGACGGCCCAGGGGGGCACATGAACAAGCACAGAAGGACGCGGAAGTGGGGGGCGCTCGGCGTCGCCCTGGCGGTGGTGACCGGCACGCTGGTGACGGTCGGCGTCACGTACTCCTCGCCCGCGGCCGAGGCGGTCACCCCGCCGGTGGCGATGACCGCGGACGACCTGTCGACGTGGCAGACCAACGGCGTGGTGTGGTCCATGGCCGAGGCGAACGGCACGGTCTTCGCCGGCGGTACGTTCTCCGCCATCCGCCCGCCCGGCGCGGCGGCCGGGACCAGTGAGACGAAGGTCGCGAACTTCGCCGCGTTCAACGCGGCGACCGGCGAGCCGACGAACTGCAAGCTGAACTTCACCATCGGCTCCGGCACCGCCACCGTACGCGCGCTGACCGTCTCCCCCGACGGCAAGACGCTCTACGCGGGCGGCGAGTTCGGCACCGTCAACGGCGTCTCGCGCAGCCGCGTGGCGGCGATCGACATCGCCTCGTGCACAGTAAAGACCGGCTTCAACGCCGGCAGCGTCTCCGCCCGGGTCTACGGGCTCGACGCGGCGGCGAGCGGCCGGCTGTACATGGCAGGCGACTTCAAGACCGTCCGCGGCGAGAGCCGGGTGAAGTTCGCCGCCCTCAACGCGACCACCGGCGCGCTGAACTCCTGGAAGGCCAACGCGGGCCCGGACCGGGCCGGCCGGGTCATCGAGGAGACCCCGAACGGCCAGCACGTCGTCGTCGGCGGCGACTTCAACGGCCTCAACGGCGACAGCAGCGTGCACGGCCTCGCCGTCGTCCGCGCCGACACCGGCGCGACCGTACGGGCCTTCAAGGGCGTCAGCAACAACAGGAACAACCCGTACGAGCTGCACTGGAACTCCCTCGTCAAGGGCATCCACATCGACGAGACCGGCATCTACACCGCGCACGAGGGCCACGGCGGCGGCGTCTTCGACGGCCGGCTGGCGATGAACCTCAACGGCACCTTCACCCAGCGCTGGCGCGACACCTGCCTGGGCGCGACGCAGGACGTCACCGTCTACCAGGACGTGCTGTACAGCGTCTCGCACGCGCACAACTGCGGCAGCATGGGGCAGTTCCCGGAGCTGAACGAGCGGCAGCACATGCTCGCCGAGTCCGTCGACAACCCCAAGCCGCTGCTGTCCTGGTTCCCCGACACCGACGACGGCCCGTCCGGCACCGAGCAGATCGGTCCGCGCGTGATGGTCACGTCGTCGAGCGGCGGCAAGGACTACATGTGGATCGGCGGCGAGTTCACCCGCATCCAGTCCAACGGCAACAAGCTCCAGCAGGGCCTGGTCCGCTTCGCCAACACCCCGGACAGCCGAAAGCCGGTGGCCGGCGCCACCGGCGTGACGGCGGCGAACGTCTCGGACGGCGTACGGCTGCGCTGGAAGGCCGGCTGGGACCGCGACGACAGCAAGCTGACGTACACGATCTACCGCAACGGCGAGGCGCTGGCGACCAAGCCGACGCTGGACTCCAACTTCTGGACACTGCCGCAGGGCGAGTTCACCGACACCTCGGTCAAGTCCGGCACCACGTACAGCTACCAGATCACCGCAAGCGACGCCGCCGGCAACACCACCGCCAAGTCCGCGGCGGTCACGGTGACCACGCCGGGCACGCCCACGGAGACGACGGTCGAGCGCACCGCGACCGCCGACGCCTACGTCAACGGCTCCGCGACGAGCGCCAACTACGGCACGCACAACCAGCTCCTGGTCAGGAAGACCTCCGCGTACCTCAGCTACCTGCGGTTCTCGCTGCCGGCGGCGCCCAGCGGGATGACGCTGAAGTCCGCAAAACTGACGCTGCGCACCACGACCGACGCCAGCGCCGGCACCCCGGACACCGTCAGCGTGCAGCCGGTCACCGGCACCTGGTCGGAGTCGGCGGTGACGTACGCGAACCGGCCGGCCCTGTCGTCCACGGTGCTGGGCACGTTCACCGGCACGACGGCCCTGGACACCGACTACACCGCGTCGCTGTCCGCCGCCCAGCTCAGCGGTTCACTGGGCGACACCCTGGACGTGGCGCTGACGAGCGACGGCACCGACGCCTGGTGGGTGCGGGCGCGCGAGACCTCGTACGCGCCGAAGCTGACGCTGACGTTCGGAGCGGACTGATGAGCGCCCGTACGACGCGCGGCGCACGCGCGGCACTGGCGACGGCGGCCACCGCCCTGGCCCTGGCTCTCGCCCTCGCCGGCTGCAGCGGCGGCGACGACGGGGACGACACGGGGGCCGCCAAGCCCCCGGCGTCCCAGCAGGAGGGCGACCGCGCCCCGCAGGACCCCGGCCCGGAGGCCGGGAAGGACGACGACACCGAGAAGGTGCCGGAGGAGGAGCTGGCGCCCGCCGAGGGCGAGTTCTCCCAGAAGGAGAAGACGTACCTCAAGGACCGGGTGCCCGAGGGTGTGGACCCGGCGGCGATCCTGGAGGCGGGCGAGGAGGCCTGCGCCAAGATCGAGAGCGCCGCGGCGACGGACGACGAGCTGGCCCGGGAGGCCATCCGCTCCGGCGACATCGCCAACGCCGAGGACGCGATCCACACCCTGTGCCCCCAGTACGAAGACCTGCTGTAGGAGAGCGGCTTGAAGAGACTGCCCATCGTCGTCGCGATACCGACCAAGAACGAGGCCGAGAACATCGCGACGACGGTGCGGTCCGTCATCGACCACTTCGAGGCCGTGGTGGTGGTCGACTCGGACAGCACGGACGACACCCGCGCCCTGGCGGCGGACCAGGGCGCCGAGATCGTCCCGTATGAGTGGGACGGCAAGTACCCGAAGAAGAAGCAGTGGTGCCTGGACCACATCCACCCCGAACTGGACTGGATGCTCTTCGTCGACGGCGACGAGACCCCGAGCCCGGAGCTGCTCGCCGAACTGCACCGCATCTTCGACCCGGCGATCGACGGCTCGCTCCAGGTGGCGCCGGCCGCGTTCGACATCCCGCTCGGCTACTGGTTCGCGGGCAAGCGCCTCCGCCACGGCTACACCATCGTCAAGCGCGCCCTGATGGACCGCACCCGCGTCCGCTTCCCGGAGCTGGGAGACCTGGACGCGCCCGGCATGGGCGAACAGGAGGGCCACTACCAGCCGCTCGCGGACGGCCCGGTGGTACGGCTTAAGGCAACGCTGGAGCACGAGGACCTGGACCCGGTGCGCACCTGGTTCGAGCGGCACAACCGCTACTCGGACTGGGAGGCGTGGCTGGAACTCCACCCGGAGGTACGGGAGGAGATCCGCCAGGCGAAAACGCGACAAGGGCAGTTGTTCCACCGGGCGCCGCTGAAGCCGCTGGTGTCGTTCGCGTACGCCTACGTGTACAAGCGCGGCTTCCTCGACGGGCGGGCCGGTCTTGACTACGCGCTGGCGATGAGCTTCTACCGCTGGCAGATCGGCCTGAAGACCCGCGAGAAGAGCGTCTAGTTTCCCCTCACGGAGTGACTCTGACTCGCTACTGTGAGTCGAGGGACCACAGGTGAGGTGAACGCGGTGACGACGCTTGAGAACTCCCAGCCGCCGGGGCAGTGGCGGTACTGCGGCAACCAGATCAAGCGGTGGCGGCAGCGGGCGGGGATCAGCCGGGAGGAGTTGGCCGATGAGGCGGGGTACGGCCTCGACTACGTGAAGATGATGGAGCAGGGCCGCCGCCGGCCGACGCCGCGGGCGCTGCAGGTGGCGGATGAGATGTGCGATGCGCAGGGGCTGTTGGTGGCGGCGCTGGGGTACCTGCAGCCGGAGAAGTTCGCGTCGTACTCGCACGAGTACATGGTGTACGAGGCCGAGGCGGTGGCCCTGAGCTGGTACGAGTCGCGGTACCTGCCCGGCCTGTTGCAGACAGAGGAGTACATCCGCGCAGTACTGGCGTCAAACCTGCCGCCACTGGACGCGGAGACGCTCGAAGAACGGGTCAAGGCCCGCCTGGAGCGGCAGGCGTTGCTGGAGATCGAGTCCCGCTCGTTCAGCTTCGTCATCGAGGAGGCAGTGCTGCGCCGCCGCTTCAGCGATGAGGAGGCGTACAAACGGCAGTTGCACCGACTACTGGAAGCCGCGGAGCGACGCAACGTCACCCTGCAAGTGATGCCGTCCGACCGTGGCCTCCACGCCGGCCTCCGTGGCTCGTTCGTACTCCTGGAGACACCAGAGCACGAGCATCTCGCCTACGAGGAAAGCCATACCTCCGGACTGCTCTACGCTGATCCGGAGAAGGTCAGTATCGTGATGCGACGGCACGACATGGTCACCCGCGAGGCTCTGTGCCCGGGGGACTCCCTACGGTTCATCACGCGGCTCCTGGAGGAGCGATGAAGGACAGGCTCGACTGGTTCAAGTCCAGCTACAGCGACAGTGAAGGCGGCGCCTGCGTCGAAGTCGCCGTCGCCTGGCGCAAGTCCACCCACAGCGACAACGAAGGCGGCGAGTGCGTCGAGGTAGCCCCCGTCCCCGGCGCCGTCCACGTCCGCGACTCCAAGGACCCCGAGGGCCCCCACCTCTGCTTCACCCCCGAAGCCTGGACCACCTTCCTCACCCACACCCCCACCCACCCCTGACCCCCGCCGGAACCACGAAGCGCGGGTCCCGATGTCGTCAGCTAGTTTCTGACGGGGGTGTGCCGCGCTGCATGACTATCGTGGTGATCAGGCGGATGGTCCGGGCAGTGATCTGATCCTCGGCCCGGACCATCCTGTGTCCGGACTGTCCTCACCCGGCGGGGGGAAGCGGCTGAGGCGTTATCGGTGGGTGCCCTTGAAGACTGCTCCCGAGGTGCGGCTGACCCTCGGTCGACAGCAGGTAGGACGTCGGGGTCAGGTTGCGGGCTCCGGTGACCGTAATGACGCTGTCTGTGCCGAGGAGCGTGGTGAGTGCGCCGCTGTCGTTGTCTTCGCCGAGCGCCGCGATGGTCAGGTCCTTCCTGTCGTCGCCGTTGATGTCACTGAGCAGCAACTGTGAGCCGAAGCCGTCGCCGGGCTCGTCCTCACCGGGGACGCCGTCGGTGCCTTGGTGGAAGACTTGGCGGTTGGTGGTCGTGAGCCCGATGGAACCGCCGTACATGACTGTCACATGCCCGGAATCGGCGACGGTGTCGTCGTCGCTATCCTCGTTGGGATCGCCAATGGCAAGGTCGTCGTAGCCGTCGCCGTTGATGTCGCCCGCGGCAAGTCCGGCGCCATAGCGGTCGTAGAGGTCGGCGTCACCAGGTGTGCCGAAGGCGGCTTGCGTGTGCGTGTAGATGAGGTTCCAGTCCGGTGTCCAGGTGCGGTCTGTCTCGGAATAAGGGCGCCCCGGAAGGTAGGTGTATTCGCCACCCTGTCCGCCCTCATGGCCCACGATGATGTCCTCGTAACCATCGTTGTCGAAGTCCCCGAGGACTGAGGAGTAGCCACCTCTGTAGCCGACTTCGATGGGCGTCGACTTGAGGCCCAACGTGCTCGCGTCACCTCCGCTCTCATAGAGCAGATAGTGGTTGAACAGCAAGTCGTCCGCTCCGTCGCCGTTGGCGTCACCGGCAGTCAGGGCGACGACCTCACCGCCCCAGGTATTGAGGTTGCCCAGCGGATAGGTACCCCTGGCAACACCGGACTTGGTGATACCACCCTCGTACAGCCAGGCTTGCGCCGAAGTGTTGCCGACAGCCAGGTCGCTTTTGCTGTCGCCGTTGAAGTCACCAGCGGCCAGAGTCCGCCCGTGTGCGTCCTGGTCAGTGCTGGTGGGATCGGTGAGCATGGTGCTGCCTGAGAGACCGATCGGCGAGCCCCACAGGATCTGAACGGTGCCGGTGTCCTGAGCCACCCCAACGTCCTCGCCCGGGGTGCCGACGGCGAGATCGTCATAGCCGTCGTTGTTGAAGTCGGCGATGGCCACGGAAAATCCGAAGTGGTCGTCGGCCTGTGCCACTCCGTCAACACGATGGGTGTTTTGGCTGATCGTGACACGGTCGGCTTGGACGGCGCCCGCACCGCTGACGGAACCGTAGGCAACGGTGACGGCCCCTGCCTCGACCACGCCGTCGACCGTGGCATTGGGGGCGGAGGCGGCGAGATCGGTGTAGCCGTCGCCGTTGAAGTCCCCGTCGCGGCCGGATACTGAGGCAGGTTCGCCGGTCACCGCTGAGGCACTGCCCCCGAAGGTGATCACCAGCAGGCCACCTGCCAGCGCTGCGAGAACACGAGTTGTGGCCGTACGGCGGTGGCTCCTGGGCGAGCGGCGTCTTCCCGGTCTGGATGGCACTGTCATGCAAGGTCTCCTTGTGCGAACTCGGATCTCATACGGGCATGTGATCGGTGGGCATCGCGGCACCATGTGCCGGCCGCTGACAGTCCGGGCGGTGCACGCGGGCTGCCCCGTCCGGGCGGCAGCGGTGGTGTCCGGTGTGACGGTTGCCGGACCCGTGTTGCACGCAAGTGCGGCTGCGGGGTAGGCGTAGTTCTACCGTCCGACATCCGCCAGAACCGCGCCTCGGGCGTGCGCCGACCAAGCAGCTTCTTCACCGGCTTCGCCGCCGGCAAAGCCTTCGTCGTCATCGTCTGCGGTGAACCAGCCGGTGACCGCGTTCACCGTCCCGCCCAGCCCGGGAGTGGAACCCGCCGCAAAAGCCGGCTGCGGCAGCAACGCCTCCAAAAGCGTCGCCATAACCACCGACGAAACTAACCGCGCCAGCCGAGCCCGCATCCCACGCCCCCCACAACACATTCCACGCGCACCAAGACACGCGGAAAACGGCATGCAGAACAACCGGACGGGCTTGTGCCCGGCCAGCACAGCGCACACAACACGTGGGGGGCAACGCGATCCTCAACGGACCGCAATGCACCTGTCAACCACACACCGATACACAACGAAACTCTGACAAAATCTCCTCAAGCAGCAACGCACCGTAGCGCCCAGCACACCCAACGACACCCATAACCGCCCTGGTCAACCCACCAGAACACCCCACCCACCGCCCACGCACCCACCGCACGCCGACGTTCAGCCACAGATGGCTAATTCCCGCCAAGTGGGAGACGTGACATCCGCTCCACCCCTAGATGTAGGAGGCCAGGACGTTCGTTACGCCTTCGCATAGTCTCCGGGCTGGTGGTTGATCTCCTGCTCCGCTGTGGGATCGGTGGTAGTTGTCATGGATGTTCCAGATGCCGAGAGCCTCACGGCGCTGGTCTTCGGGCAGCCGGGTTCGGGCGTAGAGGAATCTTCGGCGATGATCCGGTTATAGCGCTCCACTTTGCCGTTGTGGCGAGGCGTGTAGGGGTTATGCGCTGGTGACGTGTGCCGAACAGGGCCCGGGAGAACACGCTGGAGCGGTAGCAGGCGCCGTTGTCTGTGACGATGCGTTCGATCCGGGTGATGCCATGGGCTTCGAACCAGGCTCTGGCTCGATGCAGGAACGCGATGGCGGTGGCGGCCTTCTCGTCGGGCAAGGCTTCGGTGTAGGCGAGCCGGCTGAATCCGTCGACGGCGGAGTGAAGGTAGACGTAGCCGCCGCGTTCCCTCTTATTCTTGCGACGCTCGACGGCCTTAGCCTGGCGGCTGCCGCGTCCCCGGGCCCGCCAGCCACCGCCGTCCGGCATCCGGCCGACCTTCTTGACGTCGATGTGGACCATATGGCCAGGCCAGCGGGCGGTGATCTTCCGTGGCTCCCGGTTCGTGTCCCCGGGGGGTCGATGAACCTGCGGCGGTGCAGCCCCAGCGCGAGCAGATGACGCGACACCGTGCGGCGACTGATCGAGATGCCCTCGGTCTGAAGCTCGAAGGCGATCCGCGTCGCCGACCACTTCGCGGACCGGCGCAGCACATCGATCCCGGCGACTCCATCGGCGTTGGTGGCGGTCGGCTGGCGTCGTGGTGTTGAGGAACGGTCCAGCAGACCGAGTTCGCCGTGCTGGCAAGCGGTTCACCCACTTCGATGCGCAGGCGCGGGAGATGCCCATCTCGGAAGCGCCGTGAGTGATCGGGCGGCTCTCGCATCGTTCGATGAGGCGACGGCGCCCTTCGACAGATAGTGGTGCGTTGGCGTGTGGCAAGAGGATTCTTCCGTCAGTGAATGGTTGGGGCAGGGCCAGCAGATGCCCCTGCCCGTTGAGCTGCGTACGAGTGGCGGCGTATCCACAGCCGCCGGGCGGGATGAGCATCAGAAGGTGATGAGGACCTTGCCGATCAGGCCGCCGGCCTCGAAGCGCTCGTAGGCAGAGCGGATGTCGTCGAGCGGGTAGCACTCAGCGACGCGCAGGCGCAGCTCGTGAGTGTCGATGAGCTTGGCGAGGTGGGCGAGTTGGACGGCCAGACCGCCGACCGCCCCGGCGGCGCCGATGACCAGGATGCGCTCGCCGGCCACCGTTCTTGCGCTGCGCAGCGCCTGCAGGGCGGTCGTCCCTGTCAGAGGCAGGGACGCAGAATCGGCCAGCGCGATGCTGCTCGGCGCGGGGGCGAGCAGGTGGCCGGGCAGGGTGACCAGGTCGGACCAGGTGCCGCGGCCGGTGGCGATCTGCGCGGACATCGCAATCACCGGGGCGCCCCCCTCTTGGGCGGTGTCGTTGGCGGCGACGACGCGGCCGGCCAGGTCCCGGCCGAGGGTGGCCGGCAGCCGCGGTCCGACCTGCCAGGCGCGGGTCTTCCAGTCCACCGGGTTGAGGCTGCTGGCCGCCGCGCGGATGATGACCTCGCCCGGGGCGAGGGCGGGTTCCGCTATTTCGCGGACGATCAGGGCGTCGGGGCCGCCGTGGCGGTCGATCTGGACCGCACGCATGATCAAAGGGGTCCTTCCAAAGTTGAGGATGTGGTGATCAAGCAGCGGTGGGAACCGCCGGGTTGTCCGGGTGCTCGCCGGTCCGTGTGCGGGGCAGGACCAGGTAGGTCAGGGCCAGGCCGAGCAGGCTCAGCGCCGCCCCGGCCAGGCCGGTGAAGCGCAGCGCCCCGGCGGCCACGATGAGCCCGCCCAGGGCGGAGCCGGCGGCGACGCCGAGATTGAACGCGCCGACGTTGACGGCGGTGGCCAGGTTCGGGGCGGCCCCGGCGTGGCGCATGATCAGCCCCTGCAGCGGGGCGATCGTGGCGGTGGCGAGGAGCCCCAGGACCAGGACGGCAAGCACCGCGGTGGGCTGCCATGCGACGGCGAGCGGGATCGCGGCGAGCACGCCGGTCAGCCCGCCGAACACCCCGCGCACGGTCTGGGACATGGCCTTGTCGGTGAGCCTGCCGGCGATCAGGTTGCCCAGGAAGCTGCCGGCGCCGTAGGCGAGCAGCAGGGCGGACACGGCGGTCGGGGAGAAGTCCGCGACGCGGGTGAGCAGCGGTGTGATGTAGGTGTAGACGACGGCGACGCCGGAGAAGCCGACCGCGGTGGTGGCGACCGCCAGCAGCACCGGCTTTTGCAGCATCACCCCGATCTCGTCCCGCGGGCGGGTGGCCGGCGCCTGCTGCCTGGGCAGCACCGGCGCCAGCAGCGCGATGGCGACCAGGGTGAGCGCGGTGAGCACCCAGAACGGGGCGCGCCACCCGGCAGCATGCCCCAGCAGCGACCCCAGCGGTACCCCGAGCAACGTGGCCACGGTGAAGCCGGACGCCACGGTGGCGATGGCGGAGCCGGTCTTGTCCTCGTCCACCAGACCGGTGGCCATCACCAACGCCAGCGCCAGGAATGCGGCGTGGCTGAGCGAGGAGACCACCCGCCCGGCCAGCAGCACCGTGAACGTCGGCGCCAGGGCGCTCACCGCGCTGCCCGCGGCGAACAGCAGCATCAGCCCGATCGCCAGACCTTTACGGGGCAGGCGTGCGGTCAGCATGGTCACCACCGGTCCGCCGATCACCACGCCGAGCGCGTACGCGGTCACCGCCTGCCCGGCGGTGCCCTGCGACACCTCCAGATCCGCACCGACCTCGGGCAGCAGGCCCGCGACCAGGTATTCCGACGTACCGACAACGAAGACGCTCGCGCACAAGGCGGCGAGCCTGGCAAAGGTCTTGTCCATACCCCGGACGCTAAAGTCTCACATGGATGTTAGAGTCAAGTAGCACTGCCCAGCCTCAAGGCACCCGCGAGGAGGATCACGTGCGGATCGGTGAGCTGTCCCGCAGGACCGGCGTCCACGAACGGCTGCTGCGCTACTACGAAGAGCAGCACCTGCTCTCCCCCGAGCGACGGCCCAGCGGCTACCGCGAATACCGCGAGGACGACGTCACGACCGTGCGCCGCATCCGCAGCCTCCTCGCCGCCGGCCTCTCCACCGCCACCATCGCGACGATCCTGCCCTGCCTGCGCGAGGAGGAGGAGCGCCTGGTGCCCACCTGCGCCAACCTCCTCGCCGACCTGCTCTCCGAACGCAAACGGATCTCCCAGGCCATCACCGATCTGCAGACCTCCCGTTCCGCGCTCGACGACGTCATCGCCGCTGCACCCACAGACGTCGCCGAACGCGCCGCCATCGCCGCAACGACTCACGCCACACCCACGACGAGGGCGTGACGCCTGCGTACAGAGCTCCCGCCTATGGGCAGGAGCATTGGTGGCTAACCGCCGTCAACAACATGCTGGCCAGCAACACCTAGACCGGGCCCGCAAACCCCCAACCCGGCGGAACTCATCGCCGAGGCAGAAAGGAACCAGAGAACCCCACAACCCTCGCCTCACCAATGACATTCGGACCCGACGCCCGCTACGCTCTCCATCGATTCCCCAGGCCACAGAATGGGAATCCCACCCACACCCACCCCGACACCGCCGAACCTTCACCCTCGCTCTCGCGCTCTCGGCCATGGCCGCGGTCGGACTCCTCGCCTACGGCGTGGCTCACGGCGACGACCCCGCGCCCCCCGAACGCCACGTGCCCACCGCCCCGGTCACCTACGCGGTCGAAGGCAGCGGCAAGGCCCATCTCACCTACCTCGGGAACGGCGAGAAGGGCACCGCCACCGTCCTGCCCAACGCCGAGCTGCCCTGGACGGCTTCCGTCGACGTGCCGCTGAGCGAGGAGGCGACCCTCACCGTCGTCCTCCCCGCCGACGGCACGAGCGCCACCTGCACCCTCACCGTCGCCGGCGAACACCGCCAACGCGCCACCGCCACCGGCCCCCACGGCCGAGCCACCTGCGCCGCCGAACTGCCCCGGCCGGCACATGAGGGAGCGCGGAAGTGAACCGCGCGCCCGGGCGGCTCAGCGGCGCACCTCGTCGTAGACGCCCAGCAGGGTGTCCACCACGCCGTCGATCGCGAAGCGATCGTTGATGAGCCGCCAGGCGGCCCGCGACGCCTCCTCGTTGGCGGCAGGGTCCAGCAGTTCCAGCACGGCCTGGCCGACCAGCGGGCCGTTGTCCGCGCCGGCGCGGCTGTCGAGAACGCGGCCCGCGCCGGCCTCCGCCACGTCGGGGCCGAGGCCGCAGGTGCGGGTGATCACGACGGGGACGCCGACCGACATGGCCTCCAGTACGGAGACGGGGAACGGCTCGACGACCGACGGCAGCACGTAGACGTCGGCGGCACGGTGCTGCGCCAGCACCTCGTCGGGGGTGAGGGAGCCGACGTACGACACCGAGTCCGCCACCCGCAGGTCGGCGGCGAGCCGCATCATCGGCTCGGCGAGCGCGCCGGTGTCCGGTCCGGCGAGGACGAAGCGGGCGTCCGGGTACTTCGCCAGCACCACGGGGATCGCCCGGATGAAGTCCTCCGGCCGCTTGCGCTCCTGCACCCGCGCGACGTAGACGACGGTGGGCGGCCCCTCGGTCCGCGCGGGCCTGCGCTCCTGCGGCAGCACGCCGTTGACGAGGCGGCGCGGCCGGGTGAGGGCCGTGTCCGGGATGACGGCCTGGATCTCGCCGTGCTCGAACTCCGTCAGATACAGCGTCGCGTCCGCCCTGCGCAGCGCGCGGCGCAGCCCGAGCACGTCGACGGCGCGGGCCACCGGCTTCTCGGTGGGGTCGATCATGCCGTGCGTCTGCAGCACCACCGGCACCCCGGCCTGCTGCGCGATGAGGGCGAACGGCAGGGTGATGAGGTCCCGCATGAGGTGGACGTGGACGACGTCCGCGGAGCGGACCAGGCGGCGGGCGCGGGCCAGCAGCGCCGGCGAGGTGATGCCGCTGACCTCGAACCGCGGCAGGACGTGCTTGGCCTGGTACATCCACGTGGGCACGCCGTCGATGTCGCGGGGCAGCGGGCCGTCGAAGCCGTCGCCGAGGGTGGCGATGCGCGAGTCGACGCCCCGGGCCCGCAGCCCCTTGGACAGGTTGAGCGCGACCCGCGTCGGCCCGCCGAAGTCGTTCGTGGGCGTGTGCAACGTGACGACATGCAGAATTCGCAAGACGGTCCCCTCCCCGGCACCCCCCGGTACCGTACGTACGTTCCCGGAGCCTACCCGGCGCACAACCCCGCGCCTCCTTAGACTGTCTTGGGTTGCAAGACGGTTGTACGGGGCGATACGGGGCGGGGGCAGTTCGGGCGATGGCGGACCAACCGGGCGGGCGGCGGCCCGGCGAGGGTGAGGGCGAAGGCGACGCCCGCGCGCCGCTCGACGAGACCGTCCAGATCCGGATGGCGCCGCTGGCCGCGAAGGCCGCGCGCCGCGCGCGGGCCGCGGCGGGCACGAGCCCCGGCGCGGGTACCGGCACCGATACCCGTACCGGCGCCCCGGCCCGCCGCCCGTTCACGCCGTTCGTCATCCCGAAGAGCCCCGCCCCGCGCGCTGTGCTCTCCCGCGCGCTGGCCGTCCCGCTCGTCGTCCTGCTCGTCTTCGTGCTGCCGCTGGCGGTCGCCGGCCGCTCCCAGCCCGACGTCCGCGACGCGGTGTTCTGGCTCCAGCTCGCCACCACCTGCTACGCGGGCGCCCGGCTGTCCGCGATGATCCTCACCACCCGGCGGCGGCTCATCCAGGGCACGGTCTGGCTCTTCTGCTACGTCGCGATGGGGCTGGCGCCGCTGGCGCAGATCGTGCTGGAGCAGACGCCGACGCCCGCCGTCGGCACCCGGGGCGACTTCACGAGGGCGGTGGCCCTGGTCCTCGCCGGCTTCGTCGCCTTCGACGTCGGCGCGCTGCTGTCGCGGCACGCCTCGGCGGCGCGGGTGAGCCGGCCGCGCCCGGTGGCGTCGGTCAACAAGCGCCGCCTGTACCTGCTGGTGATCGTCGCGTACGCGGGCAGCGCCCTGCTCATCGCCTCCTTCGGCGGCCCGGCGCCGTTCTTCGGCAGCCGCCAGGCGATCAGCGACGAGCTGACCGGCGGCGGCACGTCCGGCTCGCAGGTCGGCTCGGCGTTCCTGCGCGGCTTCGGGACGGTGCCCGCGCTGCTGGCGCTGCTGATGATGACGCGCTGGCTGGTGATGTCGCGGCGGGCCAGGCGGCAGCCGGCCGTGGTGCTGCCGTGGGCGGGTCTCGTCCTGATCAACGTGATCGTCAACAACCCGATCTCCAACCCGCGGTACTGGTTCCTCACCGTCGCCTTCGCGCTGCTGTTCACCGCGTTCCCGCGCAGCCCCGTGGTCTACCGGGCGGCGCTCGCGGGGGGCGTGGCGATGGCGGTGCTGCTGTTCCCGTTCGCGGACAAGTTCCGCTACGACGAGAGCGCGCGGAGGCAGACGCAGTCGGGCTCGGTGCTGGAGCCGCTGGTGGTGAAGGACTACGACCAGACGGTGATGTTCGCGAACACCATCTCGTACGCGGACGCCGGTGCGGGTCACACGTACGGCAAGCAACTGGCGTCGTCTGCGTTCTTCTTCGTGCCCCGCTCGGTGTGGGACGGCAAGCAGCGCGACTCCGGCGTCAAGGTGGGCACGTGGATGGGGATGACGAACGTCAACCTCTCCTCGCCGCTGTGGACGGAGCTGTGGCTCGACTTCGGGCCGCTGGGCATGGCGGGCGGGATGCTGCTGGTGGGGTACGGGGCGGCGCGTACGGACCGGAGGTTCGCGGAGTCCGGGCACATGTCGCGGGACCCGGGGAACGTGATGGCGACGGTGGTCCCGCTGATCGCCGGGTACTCCTTCATCCTGCTGCGCGGGCCGCTGCTGCAGGCCACCGGGCGGATCGGGATCGCGGTGCTCTGTCTGGCGCTGGTGTCGACGTTCCGGCCGGACGCGCACAAGCGGCTGCGCTGAGCGGCCGGCCCGCAGGCGCGGCGCTACGGCGGCGCGGGCCGTAGGCTCGGGGCCGTGAATGCCGAGGATGATCTCCGCGCCGGGCTCGGGCGGCTGCTCGACGGGGCGGGCGCGCGGCGCACCGCCGCGGCGGTGGAGCGGCTCGTCGCCGGGTACCGGGGCGGCGGCCCCGCCCCCGCGCTGCGGGACCGGGACGACGTGGCGGCGTACGCCGCGTACCGTATGCCCGCCACGTTCCGGGCCGTGCGGGCCGCCCTGGGCGCGCTGGCCGGCGCCGCGCCCGGCTGGGAGCCGGACGGCCACCTCGACGTGGGCGGCGGGACCGGCGCCGCGGTGTGGGCGGCGGCGGCCGTCTGGCCGGACCGGGCGCGCCCGACCGTCGTCCTCGACCACGCGGAACCGGCCCTGGCGCTCGGCCGCGAGCTGGCGGCCGGCGCCGCGGCCCCGGCGGTACGCGGCGCCGAGTGGCGCCGCCACCCGCTCGGTGCCGCCCCGGCGGACCCAGGACCTGGCAGGGCCGGGCTCGTGACCGTGTCGTACGTGCTCGGGGAGCTGTCCGGCGACGTCCGGCGCGTGGTCGTCGCGGAGGCGGCGCGCGGCGCGGGCGGCGGCGTCGTGGTCGTGGAACCCGGGACGCCCGAGGGGTACCGCCGGGTGCTCGAGGCCCGGCGGCAGCTCGTCGACGCCGGGTTCACCGTGCTCGCGCCCTGCCCGCACAGCGCGGCGTGTCCCATGGAGGGGACCGCGGACTGGTGCCACTTCGCCGCCCGGGTGCAGCGCTCGGCGCTGCACCGCCGGGTCAAGGGCGGGGAGCTCGGGCACGAGGACGAGAAGTTCGCGTACGTGGCGGCGGTACGCTCCGCCGCCGCTTCCCCAGGCCCGGGCCCGGCCCCGGCGCGCGTCGTACGGCATCCGCAGCTCCGCAAGGGGCAGGTGCTGCTGGAGCTGTGCACGGCGGACGAGGGGCTGGCCCGTACGACGGTGTCCAAGCGGCAGGGCCCCCGCTACCGCGCCGCCCGCGACGTGCGGTGGGGCGACGCGTGGCCGCCGGCGCCGGGGGACTGACCGCGCGGACGCCCCGCACCGCGTCGGCCTGCGGCTTCCGGCCGGGGCGGCCGGGGCGGCACGACGGCACCGCGCCCCGCCCCGGTCGTCCCCGAAGCCGGCCGGATGCCGTCGTCCCGCGCCGTACCCCTACGCGCGCAGCTCCAGCGTGCAGCACTTCACGCTGCCACCCCCCTTGAGCAGCTCCGTCAGATCCATCGGGACCGGCTCGAAGCCCCGCGCCCGCAGCGGCGCGACCAGCCCGGCCGCCGCCTGCGGGAACAGCACGTGCCGGCCGTCGCTGACGGCGTTCAGGCCCAGCGCGAGCGCGTCCTCCTCGCCCGCCAGGAGGGCGTCGGGGAAGAGCCGGGCGAGGACGTCGCGGCTGCCCGGCGAGAAGGCGGCCGGGTAGTACATGACGTCGGCGTCGGTGGAGTCGTCCAGGACGCACAGCGCGGTGTCGAGGTGGTAGAAGCGCGGGTCGACCAGGTCGAGGCCGACGACCGGGCGGCCCAGGTACTCCTGCGCCTCGGCGTGTGACTCCGGGCTGCTGCGGAAGCCCCGGCCGGCCAGGATCCAGGAGCGGGTGACGGCGAAGTCGCCCTCGCCCTCGTTGACGAACTCCGGCAGGTGGTAGTCGGCGAAGCCGTGCGCGCGGAACCAGCGGCGCTGGGCGGCGGCCTCGCCGCTGCGCTGCGGGTACGCGAAGCGCGCGCCCAGCACGCGGCCGTCGACGACGAGCGCGCCGTTGGCGGCGAAGACCATGTCCGGCAGGGCGGGGTCGGGTTCCAGCAGCTCGACGGTGTGGCCGAGGGAGCGCTGACGGGCGACCAGGTCCTCCCACTGCGCGAGCGCGAGCTGGAGGTCGACGGGTTTGGCGGGGTCCATCCACGGGTTGATGGAGTACGTGACGGCGAAGTGTGCCGGTGGGCACATCAGGTACCGGCGCGCCGAGGCTGTGCGCAACAACGAGGGCTCCTCACTGCTGACGTCCAAGCGCCGGCCCGCGGATCGCGCGCGCCGACGCACGTAACCGAATGGTGCCCGGTGAACGGCCGCGTGCGCAGTAGTGCGGCACGGGTGGCCGGGGTCGTTCCGGGGGCACGGGAGCGCGTGCGAGGGGCGGGGGCCGCCAAAGGCGCATTTAGCGCGATACGCACAGGTGAGCGGCGGTAACGTTTTCATCGCTACGGTCCCGGGCGCGCGGCGCCGCCGTGGCGTCCGATCGGCCGCATCCGCGCAGGTCCGGGCGTACGGGCCGGGCCGGGGCCGGCGGCGGGGCCGGATCCCGGCGCCTCGGTACCGCAGGGCGGTCGGCGGTCGGGATGCCATACCGTGGCACAGTATCGGCCTACAGGCACCCGCTCCGGTGGCAGCATGAGGACAGGGTCCCTGGAGGGACGACGGGCCGAGGTGAGGGGACGCATGGCACGGGTACGCAGGCTTCCGCAGTGGCTTCCCGGCACCCGGCGCGGCCGGACGCGCGGCGGTGCCGCCGCGGCGGAGCGCCTGGAGGCGGCCGCCGCGGAGCGCAGGGAACTGCTGCTCGCCGCCGCCGACGCGGGCCTGCCGCTGGCGCCCGCCGCGTACCCGGAGGGCTACGGCTGTTCCTGTGACCGTATCGGCTGTCCCACCCCCGGCCGCCATCCCGTCTCCTTCGCCTGGCAGACGCAGGCCAGCGCCGACGCGCAGCGCGTCGAGCGGTGGCTCGCCGCCCAGCCGGAGGCCAATTTCGTCACCGCCACGGGCCGCAGCCACGACGTGCTCGACGTGCCGCTGGAGGCGGGCACGCGGGCGCTGGCGCGGCTGGAGGCGGAGGGGGTCGCGGTCGGTCCCGTGGCGGTCAGTCCGGAGGCGCCGGGTCCCGGGCGGATGCTGTTCTTCACCTCCACGCGCGGTACGCCGGACGACGAGGACGAGTGGTGGCCGTGCGAGCTGGACTGCCGGCCGGAGACCATGGACGAGCACCCGGGGCTGCGCTGGCACTGCCGCGGCAGCTACGTGCTGGTGCCGCCGGCGCGGCTGCCGGGGGACGAGGGTGTGACGTGGCTGCGCGGGCCCGAGCATCCGCTGCCGGACCCGCTGACGCTGCTGGAGGCGCTGACGGACGCGTGCGCCGTCTACGCGGGCGCGGAGCGGGAGCGCGAGGCGGCGTGGCCGCGCTGACCTGAGTCCGCGCGCCGGGCCGGAGTCGCACGCGGGGGGCGTACGCCCCGGGCCGACCGCCCGTACGCGTACGCGGGACCGCGTCGCTCAGCTCCCCCCGGCGCCCACCAGCCCTTCCAGGCGGTTGTAGAAGACGATCCCGTCGCCCTTGTCGTCGCGCGGCGGCACCACCACCGCCTGCTGCGAGACCCGCTCCATCGTCAGTGACTTCTCCGGCGTGCCCTTCATCAGGGGCTCGGCCGCCGACGGCACCTCGACCTCGCGGCCTTCCGCCACCGTCTGCTTGACGAAGTGCCGGCTGGAGAACAGCACCAGCGCGCCGCCGTCGGCCAGCCGCAGGCCGACCGGCGGGTACTCGGGGGTGGCCTCGTCTACGTACTGCGTGACGTACTCGGGCGTGCGCCGGTACTGATCGCGCGCGCCGACCCGCTCGGAGGTGTGCTGCCCCGGCGCGAAGTCGTCGCCGGCGCCGTCCTTCAGATACGCCGCGTACGTCTTGCCCAACTGCCCCGGCGCGACGGTCAGTCCGGCGGACGCGCCGAGCGGCACGCGGCGGACGTGGCCGTCCCCGTCCTCGGCGAACTCGCCGATCTCGGTGATCTCGCTCTCGTCGAGCAGCGACAGGTGGGTCGCGTGCCAGCGCGCCTCCGGCCCCTCCTTCACGAAGACCAGGAGCCAGCGCAGCTCGTTGCGGTTGGTGAGGGTGTCGGCGACGAACCAGCGCGGCCAGCCGCGCTGCTGGGGGATCAGGTACCGGGTGTCGCTGAACTCCAGCGGCTGGTAGTCGGGGTTGCCCTCCGGGTAGTCCGCCTTGCGCACCCGCAGCCCCGCCTGGTCGATCTCGCGGAGCCCGCCCGCCTCGATACGGGAGTTGACGTCGAGGTCGTACTCCTCGTTGGCCTTGTTGTTCAGCTCCCCGAACCGGTCGAGGATGCGGCCCGCCTCGTCCTCGTGCACGGCCGGCTGGAGCACCTCCTCGCCGTGGACCGTGACGCAGCCCGTGAGCGTCAGCAGCGCCGCCAGCATCGGCACCGCGGCGACGGTCACCCGGAAGCGGCGTATCGGCATGATCTTTTTCTCCGACTCCTGCGCGGGGCCTGGGAACGGCGTCACCTTACCGGTTCCGGGGCGGGGTATCGGAGCGGGACCGGATACGCCGCGGCGGGGGGCCGGGCGCGCAGTGATTCGGCTCTCATTCGCCTCCGGAGGGCCGAAGCCCTTCCCCGGGACGGGTCCGAGCGATCATCATGCTGCGCATGACATTCGGGGCGGCACTGAGCGAGTTGCGCAAAGCTCAGAAAACGTCGAAGGGCGTCTCGCTCTACTCGCGCTACGTCAACCGGCCGCTGGGGCGGGTGTGCGCGGCCGGCGCGTACGTCCTGGGGCTGCGGCCGAACCATGTGACGCTGCTCAGCGCGGCGTTCACCGGCGGCGGGATCGCCGCCGTCGCGCTGGTGCGCCCCGGCTGGGCGCTGGCCGTCGCGGTGTACGCGCTGCTCGTCGTCGGCTTCGCCCTCGACTCCGCCGACGGCCAGTTGGCGCGGCTGCGCCGGGAGTCGAGCGCGGCCGGCGAGTGGCTGGACCACGTCGTCGACTGCGCGAAGGTCACCGCGGTGCACGCCGCCGTCCTCGTCTCGTTCTACCGCTTCTTCGACCTCTCCTCGGACGCCTGGCTGCTGCTGCCGCTCGGCTTCCAGCTCGCCGCTGTGCTGATCTTCTGCGGCGGGCTGCTGGCCGACAAGCTGAAGCCGAAGCCCGCCCCCGGGAGCCCGGCGCCCGCGCCCGCCGCGCCGCCGTCGCGGCTGCGGGCGGTGGCGCTGCTGCCCGTGGACTACGGCGTCTTCTGCGTGGTGTTCCTGCTGCTGGGCAGCGAAGGCGCGTTCCTCGCCGGGTACACGGCGCTGGCCGTGGCGGCGGCGCTGTTCCTGATCGCCTTTATGGCGAAATGGTTCCGGGAGCTGTCTGCGGCGAGCTGACCGGCGCGTCGCCGCGTGAGCCGCGGGGGGCGTGGGGGCCGCGGTCGGCCAAGGTGTCGAGCGCGCGGCGCAGTTGCGTGCTCGACGTGTGCACGGTGTACGGGAAGTAGACCACTTCCACGCCCACCGTCCTGAAGTCGGCCTCCAGCTTCTCCCCCTTGGGCGTGCCCCGCCAGTCGTCGCCCTTGAAGATCACGTCGAACCGGACCTGCTGCCAGGTCTCCAGCTTGTCGGGCACGGTCTCGACGAACGCGGCGTCCACGTGCCGGATGCTGCGGACGATCTCCAGCCGCTCGACGAGCGGCACGACCGGGGCACGGCCCTTCGCCAACCGCGCCATCTCGTCGGAGACCACGCCCGCGACGAGATAGTCGCAGCGGCTCCGGGCGTGCCGGAGGATGTTCAGGTGTCCGACGTGAAAGAGGTCGTAGACCCCCGGTGCATAGCCGACCGTGTGCGCCACGGCACCCCCCAATATTCCCCCTGATAGTGGCGCAACCCCCGGCGCGCCAGGAGTGTCAACCATAACGGGCAGGTGCGGATAAGGTGCAACCCGGGCTTCCGGAAGGCAAACGAGGGGTGGCGTGGTGACGCGGGTACTGCTGGTTTCGACCAACTATGCGCCGGAACAGGCAGGAATCGGACCATACGCGACGCAGATCGCGGAGCACTGGGCCGGGACCGGCCGTGCCGAGGTGCATGTGCTGGCCGGCATGCCGCACTACCCGAACTGGCGCGTCGCCGACGGCTACCGCGGCGTGTGGCGCACGGAGGAGGAGCGCGGCGGCGTCCGCCTGCACCGCCGCCGGCACTCCGTGCCCGCGCGGCAGAGCGCCGTGCGGCGCGCGCTGTACGAGGCGTCGATCCTCGCCCACGGGGTCGTCGCGCCGCCCCGCATGGCCGCCCCGGACGCGGTCGTCGCGCAGTTGCCGAGCCTGGCGGGGGGCGTGCTCGGCGCCCGCCTCGCGCGCCGCCACGGGGTGCCGTACATACCCGTCGTGCAGGACCTGATGGGCGCCGCCGCGGCGCAGAGCGGCATCCGCGGCGGGGGGCGCGCGGCGGCGGCGGCCCGCGCGGTGGAGTCCCGGGTGCTGCGGCGGGCGTCGCTGGTCGGGGTGATCCACGAGACGTTCGTCCCGCGGGTGGCCGCGATGGGCGTGGACGAGCGGCTCATACGTGTCGTGCCCAACTGGTCCCACGTGGCCGGACCCACCCGGCCGCGCGCCGAGATGCGCGCCCGGCTGGGGTGGCGCGACGGGCAGACGGTGCTGCTGCACGCCGGCAACATGGGCCTGAAGCAGGGCCTGGAGGTGCTCGTCGAGGCGGCCCGTACCGACCCCTCGCTGCGGGTCGTGCTGATGGGCGACGGCAACCAGCGCGAGCACCTGGCCGCGCTGGGCGGGGGGCTGCCGAACCTGGACTTCCTGCCGCCCGCGGACGCCGCGGAGTTCACCGACGTGCTGGCGGCGGCGGACGTGCTGGCGGTCACCCAGCGCTCGTCCGTGCTGGACATGAGCGTGCCGTCGAAGCTCACCTCGTACTTCGCCGCCGGGCGGCCCGTGGTCGCCTCGGTCGCCGACGGCGGCGGCACTGCGGCGGAAGTACGGCGCGCGGGCGCGGGCACGGTGGTGCCGCCGGAGGACCCGGAGGCGCTGCTGACGGCGGTGCGTTCGCTGGCCGGGGATCCGGAGGCGGCCGACGCGCTGGGCGCCCGGGGGCCGGTGTACGTGCGGGAGCACCTGAGCAGCGAGGCGGGTCTGGGCCGGATCACCGCGCTGCTGGACGAGGCTTTGGACAGGGCTCTGGACGGGGCCCGTCCCGGGGCCGCGGTCGCGGCCGGGCCCGCGGCCGGGGCACTGGACGCAGCCGAGGGGCCGGTTGTCCACAACCGGTCGGTTTTCCACAGGCGGAAGGCGGCCGGGGAGCAGGCCGGGGGGCCTGTCCCGCATACTGAGAAGACCGGTTGAGGGGGGCCGAGACCATGTCACAGCACGTTCCGGGCGACAGCCAGGCCATGCAGCCGCAGGACGAGCCAGACCTGCTGCGCGACCAGTTCCGGCAACTGCTGCGCTACCGCGGGATGATCGTCCTGGGCGTCGTCCTCGGGCTGCTCGGCGGCGGCTGGATCGCCCTCGCCTCCGGCGAGGAGTACATCGCGTCCAGCGAGGTCACGCTCCGCCAGGTCAGCCTCGACCCCTTCGCCTCCGGCAGCGACGCCACGGCCATCAAGGAGAACATCGGCACCGAGCGCCAGACCGCCGCGAGCAACGCGGTGGCGAGGATCGTCGCCAAGGAGGTCGGGCAGCCCGAGGACGGCGAGAAGCTGCAGCACGGCCTCCAGGTCACCAACCCGCCGAACACGCTGGTGCTCCGCTTCGACTACAGCGCGGACGACCCCGACACCGCCGCCGAGCGCTCCAACGCCTTCGCCGCCGCCTACCTCGCGTACCGCGAGGACAAGAGCAAGCGCACGATCGACAACATGGTCGAGGCGTACGACGAACAGGTCAAACCCCTGATCGCGGAGCGGGACGTGCTCGACGAGGAGATCGAGTCCCTCGGCGACGGCAGCGCGCTGGAGTCGGCGCTGTCCGCCCGCTCCTCCCTCAGCCAGAGCATCGGCCAGATCACCGCCGACCGCGCCAAGCTCCAGGCCCTCGACACCACGCCGGGGCACGTCGTGCGGGACGCCACCGCGCCCGCAGAGCCCGCGGGTCCCGGCATCCTCATGCTGCTCGGCCTCGGCGCCGCGTTCGGCGTGGGCCTGGGGCTGCTCGTCGCCTGGGTGCGGCTGGTCTTCGACCCCACGGCGCGCTCGGAGAGCGACGTCGTACGGGCGCTGCACGCCCCGGTGCTCGGCACCCTGCCGCGCACCCGCCGGCCCGGCGGGCTGCTGGCCACCGGCAGGGTCGCCGAGGAGTACCGCTCGATGGCCTTCCGGCTGGCGTACGACCAGCGCTTCGCCGACCGGCGGCGGCTGCTGGTGGTCGCGCCGCGCGGCAGCATAGACATCCCCGCCGCGGTGTCGGTCAACCTGGCCGCGTCGTTCGTGGAGATGGGGCACGAGGTGCTGCTCGTCGAAGCCGACTTGCGTACGCCGAGCCTGTCGGCGCGGCTCAGCGCGGCCGACGGGGTGCGGCCCGGCTGGGCCCGTACGCCGGCGCGCGGTGACGGCGGCTGGCCGACGGGCCTGCAGATACCGATCGACGCGGGCGAGTCCGGCGCGTTCGACCTCATCCCGGGCACCCGGGTGCGCAACGCCGCGCGGGCGCTGACGTCCGCGCCGGCCACGCAGTTGATCGCGGAGGCGGACGCGCCGGGGTCGGTCGTGGTGGTGCTGGCGCCGGCCGTGCTGTCGTACGCGGACGCGCTGGCGCTCGCCGACCGGGTCGACGGCGTGCTCGTCGTCTGCGACCCGCGGCAGGTGCACCGCGAGGACCTGGCGCGGATCCGCGAGCTGATAGCCGGCGCGGGCGGCACGGTGCTCGGCGCGGTGCTGCACGCGCACGGCAGCGGCGAGCCCGACGCGGGCGGGCGCGGGCGGTCCGGCAGAGGCACCGGCCGCGACGGCGCCCGGGGCGACGGGCGCGACGCCGAGGCGGGTTCCGGCACGGCGGCGCCGGCGCCGCCGGCCGGGGCGACGGGGGCGGACTACCCGGCCGACAGCCGGGCCGTGCGCTCCTCGCGGCGGTAGATGCGCGCCCGCTGGGCCATCGCCTCCTCCGTCGCCGACCAGGGCGTGGCGGCGCTGACGAACATCGCGGTGCTGGTGGTCGCGGCGCGGGAGTCGTCGGCGGAGGGCTTCGCGGTCTTCTCGATCGTCTACATGACGTTCACCGTCGTGCTGGGCGTGCAGAGCAGCTTCGTGGGCCAGGCGCTGGTGCTGGAGCGCGAGGGCGGCACGAACAGGGCAGGGGGCAAGGGGGGCAGAGCAGACGGGGCCGGCGCGGGCATGAGGCCCGACGGGGCCGACGCCACCGGGCCGGAGGGGCCCGTCATCCCGTCCTGGGCGGAGCCGGACCCCGACGCGCCGCGCCCGCCCCCCACCGGTGTCGCGTCCGCCTGCCGGTCGGCGGTGACGTTCTCGGCGCTGTCGGCCACGGCGGTCGGCGGGACGTCGGCGCTGCTGCTCGCGCTGGTGCCCGGCGAGTTGGCGCACGGGCTGGCCATGCTCGGCGTGGTGCTGCCCGCCGTGCTGCTGCACGACGTGCTGCGCTACTGCTTCGCCGCGCTCCGGCTGCCGCACCACGCGCTCCTGGCCGACCTGCTGCGGCTCGTCGTCGCCGTCCCGGCGCTCGTGCTGCAGCCGGACGGCGCGTCCCCGGCCCGGCTCATCGCCGTGTGGGGGGCCTCCGCGCTGCCCGCGCTGCTGCTCTGCCTGGCCCTGGCCGGGTACCGGCTCCGCGGTGCCCGCGGCGACTGGCGGCGCTATCTGCGCCGGGGGCATCTCGGCCGCCGGTTCGTGGTGGAGTTCGCGGTGGGCAACGGCGCGACGCAGTTGTCGGTCATCGGCCTCGGGCTCGGCGCCAGCCAGCTCGCGGTCGGCGCGCTGCGCGGCGCCACCACCCTGTACGGGCCCATGAACGTCCTCTACAACTCGGCGACTTCCTTCGGGCCGCCGGTGATGAACCGCATCCCGAACCTGCGCAGCAAGCTCCGCTCCGCCGCCGCCCTCGCCGCCCTGCTCGCCGGCACCGCCGCCGCCTGGACGACCGTGCTCGTCCTCCTCCCGGACTCCGCCGGCCGCGAACTCCTCGGCGATACCTGGGCGTCGACGTCCTCGCTGCTGCCCGCCACCGGCAGCCAGTACGCGGGCATAGCCCTGGGCACCAGCGCGCTGCTCACGCTGCGGGTGCTGCGGCCGGAGAGCACGCTGCCGATCCAGGTGGTGTTCTCGCTGCTCTCGGTCGGCTGCATGCTCACCGGCTACGCCGCCGGCGGCGTGCTCGGCGCCGCCTGGGGCCTGTGCGCCGGTTCGGCGCTGAAGGCCGCGGCCCTGTGGCTCAGGGTCGCGGCCGTCAGCAGATCGTCGGGCCCGGCCGGCTCGGGCGGCTCGGGCGGCTCAGCCGAACCCGGCGTCCCGGCCGGCGGGCCCGTCACACCCGGTGCAGTCCCGGCCGCCCGGCCTCCGTCGCATAGGAAGCCGCGGTCGCGACGGGGGCGCCTTCGGTGGTGACGTGCGGCACGACGCGGAAGTCCGCGCGGCACCGCTCGCGGTCCAGCTCCACGGTCACGTAGCCGCGGCGGCCGTCGTAGAACCGCAGGTGCGGGTTGGCCTGCGTGAGCCGGTCGTAGTTCGCCGGGCGCTCCGCGCCGTTGCCGCCGCTGCTGATCGAGGTGGCGACGATCTCACTGGCGACGGCGGGGGCGTCGGGGTCGGTGTAGTCGCGCTTGACGTCCATCGCGTAGTGCACGTGTACGTCGCCCGTGAGAACGACGAGGTTCTCCACGCCCGCCGCCTCGGCCGCGTCCAGGAACCGGGTGCGGGCGGCGGTGTAGCCGTCCCAGGAGTCCATGCTGACGTGGTACGCCTCGATCGGTTCGCTGCGCCGCTCGGCCAGCACGACCTGCTGCGGGACGACGTTCCACAGCGCGCGCGAGTCGCGCCACCCGTCCGCCAGCCAGTGCTCCTGCCGCTCGCCGAGCATCGTGCGCGCCGGGTCGTCCGCCTCCGGCCCCGGCGGCGCCCAGACGCCGCCGTACGCCTGGTCGGTGCGGTACTGCCGGCCGTCGAGGACGTCGAACTGCGCCAGCGTGCCGTAGTGCAGCCGCCGGTACAGCCGCAGGTCGGCGCCGCGCGGGCGCTGCGGCCTGCGCAGCGGCTGGTTCTCCCAGTACGCACGGTAGGCGGCGGCCCGGCGGACGAGGAACTCCTCGGGCGGCAGGTTGTCCTGGGAGATCGCGCCCGCGTAGTTGTTCTCCACCTCGTGGTCGTCCCAGGTGAGGATCCAGGGGTGGGCGGCCTGGGCGGCGCGCAGGTCGGCGTCGCTGCGGTAGAGGGCGTAGCGCAGCCGGTAGTCGTCCAGCGTGACGATCTCGTGGTTGAAGACGTCCGGGAGCGTGCCGGCGGGGTACGCGCGGCTGCCGCCGGTGGAGGCGACGGCGCCCTCGTAGATCCAGTCGCCGAGGTGGAAGACGGCGTCGAGGTCCTCGTTCGCGAGGTGCTTGAACGCGGTGTAGTAGCCGCCCGGGTAGTTCTGGCAGGCGACCATGCCGAAGCGCATGGCGGAGTTGCGCGCGCCGTAGGCCGGCGCGGTGCTCGTACGGCCGACGGGGCTGGTCCAGCGGCCGACCCGGAAGCGGTAGTAGTACGGGCGGCCCGGCGCGAGCCCGTCGACCTCGGCGTGCACGGTGTGGTGGAACTCGGGGTGGGCCAACTCGCGCCCGCGCCGGGCGACCCGGCGGAACCTTTCGTCGTGGGCGATCTCCCAGTCGACCAGGAACGGGGCCGGCGGCATGCCGCCGTCGGGCTCGAACGCCGCGGGCGCGAGCCGGGTCCACAACACCACGCCGTCGGGCGCCGGGTCGCCGGAGGCGACGCCGAGGGTGAAGGGCTCCTGACGGATCTTCCCCGGGTCCGCCGGCTCGTCCGCGTGGGCCTGCGGCAGGCCGACGGAGAAGGCTAGGGCGGCGGCGGCACCGGTGACGGTGAGGAAGCGGCGGCGGGTGACGTGCGCCGCGGCGGCGCGCAGGGCGTCCTGCGGGTGGGGAGGGGTCATGCGCCGTATTGCAGTTGCCTGGAGCAACCGCTGTCCATACCCTGTGCGTCGGTCAGGTGACGGAGCGTTGACGTCTCGTGCGGACGGCCGGCGAACTGACGTTCACGTGACCGCGCCATAGACTCGCCGTATGGCCGAGGTGATCGCGAAAGACGGAACCTGGGATTTCGACGGCGACATCATACGGATCGTCCCCGGCCGCGACCGGGGGGTGCACAAGCTGCGGCAGTTGCTCGGCGAGGTCGCCGTGCCGCTGCCGGCGGTGGCGGGGATCGCGTACGAACCGGGGCGCAAGGGCGGGCTGTTGCGGCTGCGGCTGCGCGACGGCGCGTGCCCGCTGCTCCGCGCGGCGGGGGGCCGGCTGCCGGAGGCGGCGAGCCCGTACCTGCTGCGCCCGGAACGCGACCGTGGCGGGGTGGCGGAGTACTTCGCCGAGGAGGTGCGCAGGGCGCTGCTGCTGGACGAGGTGCCGGAGGGACCCGTCGAGCGCTATCTGCTGCCGGGGCCGGGGGTGCCGCTGACGGCGGGCGGGCTGGACGGCACCGCGACGTTCGACGGCGAGCAGGTCAGGCTGGAGTGGAACTGGCTGGTCGAGGATGTGAAGAAGCGCGTGGGGAACCGGCTGTTCCCGCTCGCCGAGCTGGCGGGCGTGGAGTGGGTGGGCGGCGCGGGCCTGGAGGCGGGCGGCCTGCGGTTCCGGCCGCACGGGACGGCGGTCTTCCTCGATCCGGACAAGGACCCGCACACGCTGGCGCTGTGGGGCACGAAGAAGGAGACGGGCGCGGCGGTGCTGCTGGCGGCGGCGGTGACCGTACGACTGCCGCACCCGCACGCGCCGGCGGCGGGGCCCGCGGCGCTGCCGGCGTCCGGGGCGGAGCCGGCGGACGCGGTGCCGGCGGACGCGAGGCCCGCGGACGCGGCGCCGACGGGCCCGGGACCGGTGGGCCCGGCTCCGGTGGAGCTTGGCAAGGAGCCGGGAACGCCGGCTCCGGAGGCCGCGGTTCCGGGCGACGACCACGACGCGGTGCTGCGCCGGCTGCGCGAGCTGGGCGAGTTGCACGCCGCCGGGGTGCTGACGGACGATGAGTTCGCAGCCGCAAAGCGGGCAATCCTGCAGCGCATGGGCGGTAACGGCTGACAACGTGTGGCCCCCGGCCCGTAGTTGGCGAAAACTTGGGCCGGAATTAAATGTTCTACGCTCTTCACTCCAGCCCCACTGGCCCCAATAATCGGGCCCCATGACTATTTACGACTCGATCGGCGGGGAGACGGCGGTCGCGACCGCCGTGGACAACTTCTACGACCGAGTGCTCGACGACCCGGAGCTGAAGCCGTTCTTCGACGGCATCGACGTCCCGCGCCTCAAGCGCCACCAGCGCGCCTTCATAGGCGCCGCCCTCGGCGGCCCCGCCGCCTACAACGGCCGCGGCATGCGGAAGGCGCACGAAGGGCTGGGCATCACGCCGGCCCACTTCGAGCGGGTCGTCGACCACCTGACCGCCACCCTCGTCGGCCTCGGCGTACCGGACGAGACCGTGAAGACCATCGGCGGCACCCTGGAGCCGCTGCGCGCGGACATCGCCCAGGAGGCGTAGCGCAGGCCGGGAACTTACTCTGCCCGCATGACCGACCTCGGCGGGCTGCCGCACGTCACGCCCATGCTGGCGGTCTCCGGCAGCCTGCCGACGGCCGCCGCGGACCCCTCCTGGGCGTACGAGCTGAAGTGGGACGGCATCCGCGCCGTCGCGTACGCCCCGGGCGACGGCTCGCTGACGCTGCTCACGCGCAACGACAACGACGTCACCGCCCGCTACCCCGAGCTGACCCCGCTCGGCGAGGCCCTCGCCGCCGCGGGGCACGCCTGCGTGCTCGACGGCGAGATCGTCGCGCTGGCCCCCGACGGCCGCCCCTCCTTCGGTGCGTTGCAGCGCCGCATGAACCTCACCCGCGGCGCGGTGATCGCCCGCCTCGCCGCCGAGGTGCCGGTCGACTACATGGCGTTCGACGTGCTGCACCTCGACGGCGGGCCCACACTGCGCCTCCCGTACCGCGAACGCCGCGCGCTGCTCGCAGAGCTGCGCGTCGAAGGCGCGCACTGGCGCACTCCCCCGCACTGGGAGGGCCACGGCAGCGAGGCATCGGAGATGACCAGGCGGTACGGGCTGGAGGGGCTGCTCGCGAAGCGGCTGTCGTCACCGTATCTGCCGGGCCGGCGCAGCGACCTCTGGCTGAAGATCAAGAACGTCCGTACGCAGGAGGTCGTCGTCGGCGGCTGGACGGAGGGCGCGGGCAGCAGGTCGGACGCGGTCGGCGGGCTGCTGATGGGCGTGTGGACGAAGGACGGCGGCCTGGCCTACGCCGGCACGGTGGGCAGCGGCTTCTCCCGGCACGCGCTGGAGGTGCTGCGGGAGCGGCTGGCGGGCCTGGCCCGGGACACGAGCCCCTTCGCGGGCCCGGTCGCGGACCGGCACGTCCGGGCGGCGGGCGCGGTGCACTGGGTGGAGCCGGAGCTGGTGGGCGAGGTGACGTACGGGGAGTGGACGGCGACGGGCGTGCTCCGGCACCCGGTGTGGCGCGGGCTGCGCCCGGACAAGGGCCCGGAGGAGGCACGCGCGCCGGAGGAGTAGCCCCGTACCGCCGACCCCAGCACGCCCGGGGCCGCACCGGCCGCGTACCACCCCACACCGCCGCGTGCCCGGCGCCCCGAGCACGCCGGGCACGCGGCCGGGCGCGCCCGCACCTCCGGCGGGGCGGTGCGCGTCGCGCCCGCGGGCGGGGCAGCAGGGATCGTTCGCTATCCGCGGTTCCGGCGCGCACCGCGCCGCTCGACCTGCGGAGTCATCCTGCTGCTCCGGGACTTGGCGTCGTCGTGCGCCGCCATCGAGGCTTCCCGCCTGGATTCCGTGACGCGCTCGTTCCGGGCGTTCATCGCCTCCTGGAACGCGGGGTTGCCGCCCTGCCGGTGCCGGGTGGAGTCGTGCTTGTGGTGCTTGGCCATGACCGACGCCTCCTCGTGGTCACACTCCACTGTCCCACGAATGGACTAATCAGTCATATCCGGCAGGTCAAAGTGCTCGGTCAGCAGTGACTCCAGCAGGTCACCGTGCGTGCCGATGCGCTCCAGTACGTCGCCGGGGAGGAAGACCAGCTCGTCGGGGTCGGCGCAAGCCTCCACTTCGTCCCAGGTCAGCGGGGTGGAGACGGTCGGCCGGGCCTTGGCGCGCAGCACGTACGGGGCGACGGTGGTCTTCGCCCGCGAGTTCTGGCTCCAGTCGACGAAGACCTTCCGCGGGCGCAGCTTACGTGCCATCCGGTGCAGGATCAGCTTCGGATGCTCCTCCTCCAGCCGCCGGGCCAGGGCCTTGGCGTACGCGCTGGTGGCGTCGGCGGAGGCGGGCGCGAGGGGCACGTACAGATGCAGGCCCTTCGAGCCGGAGGTCTTCGGCCAGGCGTCGAGCCCGTCCGCGCGCAGCGCCTCGCGCACCAGCAGGGCGGCGCGGCAGCACTCGACGACGGTGGCGGGCGGGCCGGGGTCGAGGTCGAAGACGATCCGGTCGGCGGGCCGCTCGTCGGCCCTGACCCGCACCTTCGCCTTTCCTGCCCTGCCGTCCAGCGCCTTCCACTGCGGTACGTGCAGCTCCAGCGCGGCGAGGTTCGCGGCCCACAGCAGCGTCGGCAGGTCCTGGACGAGCACGTGGTGCACGGTGGACCGGGTCAGCTCGACATCGGCGACCCTCACCCATTCAGGCGTGCCCGCGGGGGCGTTCTTGGCGAAGAACCGCTCCCCGTCCACGCCGTCCGGGAAGCGCAGGAAGGACACGGCTCGGTCGTGTACGTGCGGCAGGAGGACGTCGGCGACTTGGGCGTAGTAGTGGAGCGCCTCGCCCTTGGTGAATCCGTGCTCGGGCCACAGCACCTTGTCGAGGTTGCTGAGCTTCAGGCGGCGTCCTTCGACCTCGGTGACCGGCATATGCTGAACCTCCGGGAGAGAGGACATATGGATGAAATCTATATGGAAGGGTGCGATCTCCTTCGGGTTGGTCAGCATTCCCGTCCAGCTCTACTCCGCCACCGAGGAACACGGCGTGTCCTTCAAGCAGGTGCACGCCGAGGACGGCGGCCGGATCCGCTACCGGCGGTTCTGCGAGCTGGAGGACCGCGAGGTGCAGTACGCGGAGATCACCAGGGCGTACGAGACGGCCGACGGCGAACTCGTCGTGCTCTCCCCGGAGGATCTCGCCCAGTTGCCGCTGCCCAGCAAGAAGATCATCGATGTGGTGGGCTTCGAGGACGCCGGCTACTTCGACCCCATCCAGTTCTCCCGCGCGTACTACGTCAAACCCGTCGACGCCGCGGCGGCCAAGCCGTACGTCCTGCTCCGCGAGGCACTGAAGCGCTCGGGGCGGGTGGCGGTGGTCAAGGTCGCGCTCCGCAACCGCGAGGCGCCGGCGCTGGTGCGGGTGCTGACGGAGGAGGACGTGCTCGTCCTGCACACGATGCTGTGGCCGGACGAGGTGCGCTCGGCGCAGAGCGTGGCACCGGACGAGAAGGTGACGGTGCGCCGGCAGGAACTGGACATGGTCGACTCCCTCATGGACGCGCTGGGCGGCTATGACCCGGACGAGTTCACGGACGAGTACCGCGAAGCGGTCGAGGCACTCGTCGCGAGCAAGGAGGGGATCGCGCCGCTGCCGAAGGAGGCGGTGGGCGAGGAGAAGGGGCAGGTCATCGACCTGATGTCGGCGCTGGAGGCGAGCGTGCAGGCGGCGAGGGACAAGCGCGGGGCGACGGCGCCGCGGAAGAAGGCGGCGGCGAAGAAGACGGCGGGCAAGAAGGCGGCGGGGGAGAAGACGGCGGCGAAGAAGACCGCGGGGAAGAAGAGCGCGGGCAAGAAGACGGCGAGCAAGAAGACCGCGAAGAAGACGACGAAGAAGCCGGGCAAGGCAGCCTGAGGGGACGGGGCCGGGCGGGGCCCGGAGCAGCCGGAGCACCAGACCAGATCAGACCCAGGAAGGACGAGGGAACCGACGAGGGAACTACAGGGGCAAGGGGGACCCAAGGAGGGGAGTCAGACGAGCGGGGGCCCGCACCCTGGCGGACCCCCGCGCTGGAGGAAGGGTGGGCACGCGGTCAGAACCAGCGACCACGCCCCTTGCCCTCCCCGATGTCCTCGGCGGCGCCGGGGGTGTCGGCGCTCTCGGGCGCGGCGGCCCGGCCGGAGGTGCCGGTGCTCTCCTCGCGCTGCTCGCGCTGCTCGCGGCGGGCGCCTTCGCGCAGGTCGTAACCCTCCTGCACCTCGCGGACGCTCATCGACGAGCCCTGTCCGGCCGGCACGTTCTCGACGATCTCCTCGGTCTTGAGGACGGTCTCGAAGGTCTGGGTGTCCTCGATGCGCCTGGTGCCGATGTCGGCGACGGCGTAGGGCTCGGACACCTTGTGGACGACGACCTCGGCGTCCTCGCCGTAGAGCGGCACCTTCACGCTGCGCTCCACGAACTCGTGGTGATCGCCGGCGACCAGATTGCCGTCCTTGCCGTCGACGTCACTGCGCCGTACGACGCACTCGTCGTGGCCGCGGGTGACCTCGAACCGCTGCGGGGTCTCCCGCACCCGGACCGTGACCTCGGCCTCGCCCATGGGCTGCCGCCGGTCGACGGGCTCGACCTGCAGCCGCTCGCGATACGCGACGACACGCTGGTCCTCCGCCGCACCGCCGCGCTGTGCGTTCTCGGGCTGCTGACCGCGCCGGCCCATCTGCTCGCCCTGGCCGCCGCCGCCCGCCGCAGCGGCGGCGTCGGTCTCGCGCCCTACCCCCGCGGCTTGCGCGGCCTTGCCACTTCCGCCACTGGCTGTGTTCCTGTCGGTCTGCACTGTTCCTCCCGCTGGATGGTGCGTGCAGGGATAGAAGCGGTCCGCCGACTCAAGCGACGAAACCGTCATATCACCATGTAACGCCTCCTCCGTTCAGGTGTCGACCGGAGGGAGTAATCAGCGGCCCGCACGCCGCTCAACGACGCGCCTCACCGCCCTGGTCACCCCCGGCCCGCCGGCTCGCACGCTTGCGCAACCGGGCGCGCCCGACCTCGCGAAGTTGGGGATCGGCGTCGATGGCCTGATCCTGCTCGTCGTCGTACGCATCCCGCGCGGCATCGGACCCGGGCCGCGAACCCTCACGCCCGCGCCCCACGCCGTCACGACGCCCATGACCGCCGCGCCCTCCGTCGTCATCGCGATCGGAGCCGCCGGTCGGACGCTTGTCGGTGTGCACGGATGCCTCCCGCCGGCGCGTAGGTGTACTCGCAACCTTCCCTGGAGGTACAAACCAGAGGAAGTCCGGCAGTTCCATGAAAACGCGCTGAGATGGGCGTGTCGAGTGGAGGAGGCGAGGCGCGGGGGTGGGACCGGTCGGGCAGACGGACAAGACAGTGATGGGACCTTTGGCCGGGCTCCTATGAAGTCACAGAAGCCCGACCGGCCACACGCCGGGACGGCACCGCCCGGCAAGCCGACGATTCAACACAAAGACAGCCGAAGCGTCAGTCAGAGCAAGAGCCAGACCCCCGGGCAGCGCCATCACCCATCCTCACTGTCAGAGCGGGCGCATACCCTTGGGCGGGCGTGCGGGGGCATGGGAACTGGGCGGACGCCGGGCGGGACAGTCGCCGAACAGCCGGGATGATTCCCGCGCGGCCCGTGGTTCCCCGCGGGGGCGGAGGGTCCCCCGGCGGGCGGGAGAGCCGCGGAGCAGCCGGGGTGGTCCCCGGCGGTGCCGGGTGGTCGCCTCAGGTGGGCGCCGAGCGGGCGGGATGGACCCCGCGCAGCCGGGGTGATCCCCTCAGAGCCCGCGCGGTCCGGCTCGTACGTGGTCGCGCTCCGGATGAACGGTGGTTCACGCGCCTGTAGAGACGGTCACACCAACCGCCCCACACCCGCCCCTCACCCCCGCATCCGTCGCACCGCCCTGCGGGCCACCACCCGCATCAGGTCCTTCACCGGCACTTCCCGCACCGCCTTGTCCTCCACCGCCCCCCGCGCCGCCGGCACCTCCGGTGCCGGTGCCTGCGGCGTGGTCTTCGCCGCCAAGGCGGCCGACGCCAGTATTCCGCCCAGCACCGCCTCCGTCGCCGCCTCCGTGGGGATCTCCCTCGCCGGCGCCGGCTCCGCCGGTGTGCTCGGGCGGCGGGACAGGGCGTCCAGGTCGCCGACGACCCGTACTCCCGACGCCGCGATGCCCGCGGTCACGCGCTCCGCGACCTCCGCCACCGCCGTCTCCGCCCACGGCGGGGTGGTGATGCGGGGTTCGTCCGGCGCCGGTTCGTACGACTGCAACCTCGGGACCACGCCCTCGCGGATCACCTTGCTCTGCCGCCACGTGCTCCAGTTACGGTCCCGGAGCTTGCGGTTGAGCTGCAGCAGCAGCTCCGCCTCGCTCTGCGTCAGCGACGAGTTGCCGCCGCTCTCCTGCGGTTCGATCACCCCGTCCGGGAGGTCGAGCAACTGCTCGAAGACGCGGAACTGCCACAGCGGCCTGGCCTCGTCGACCACGACCGCGGTCACGTTCTCCGGGCCCGCGGCCGCCGCCCACCGCTCGATCAGTTCGTGGTGCCGCTGCAGATGCCAGAAGTCCGGGGTCGGCTCCTCGTACGGGGGCTTGCGCAGCATGGCGTCGAGCCAGGTCTCGTACGACTCGCAGAGGCCGTGCTTGACGTACTGCTGCCAGTGCGACGGCATGATCTTCCGCAGCGGGCGCAGCGTCACGACGACGTGTACGGAGAACTCACCCGCCAGTTCCTTCACCGCCCGCACCGCGGCGTCCGCGGAGGCCGTCGCGAAGAACTCGCTGCTCGCGAAGAACCGCTTGTCCCCCGCCTCCGCCGCCTCCGTACAGAACGTCTCCCACGGCTCCCGCTCCGCCGGCGTCGGGTCCTTCCTGGCGATCGCGACCGCCGGGTCCTTCGCCTGGCGGCCCGGTCCGGCGTAGACGACCCCGTGCTTCCGGAGGGCGGGTCGTGCCTTGTGGAAGGCGCCCTGGAGGGCGGTGGTGCCCGTTTTGTGAGGGCCGATGTGGAGCAGTCGCGTGCCCGGTGGGGTGGGCTCGGTGAATCGCTCTTCCCGCATGGAAGAACCTTTCGTGGTCCGGAGGAGAGCCTCGATTCTGCAACGGCATGACCACCCGTCGGTGAGGTGAAGCCGAACAACAGGCAAACAAACAACCCCCGCGGCGCCCCGACACCCCCGCGGCCCCACCCCCGCGGTCCCCGCGAAACTTTCGGTCCCGGCGGTCGTTTCCCCGTCGTGAACCTTACAAAGCCACGCCTCCGCCTCGTCGCCCTGACCCTCGCCGCAGCGCTCGCCGGCGCCGCCGCGGCCACCGCCCCCGCCGCCCTCGCGGACGGCGAGACCACCGCGCCGGCCGCCCCGCCGCAGGCCGCGGACCTCGACCCGTACGTGCAGACGCACCTGATGTTCGGCACGGTACGGCCCGACGGCGGCCCGGACGTCACCGACCGGCAGTTCCGCGCGTTCGTGGACCGGGTCGTCACGCCGCGCTTCCCGGCGGGGCTGACGGTGGACGAGGTGCGGGGCCAGTACCGCGACCGGCACGGCACCATCGAGCGGGAGCGCTCGTACGAGGTCTACCTGCTCTATCCGCTGACCGAGGCGGGAGAGCAGGACGGCCGGATCGAGGAGATCCGGGAGGCGTACACCCGCCGGTTCGCGCAGGAGTCCGTGGCCCGGGTCGACGAGCCCGCCCGCGCCGGCTTCTGAGACGGCCGCCTCAGCCGGATGCCCTGGCCGCCACCGGGCCTCTACCGGATGCCCTGACCACCATGCCTCAGCCGGATGCCCTGGCCGCCACCGGGCCTCTACCGGATGCCCTGACCACCACCCGGTCTCAGCCGGGCCCCCGGCCACCCGACCTCACCCGGACTCCCTCACCACCAGCCGCGGCGTCGTCACCACCGGCTCCTGGTGTCCCTGGCCGCCCCCCAGGTTGGTGAGCAGCATCCGGGCCATCACGCCGCCCATCCCCTCGACGTCCTGGTGCACCGTCGTCAGCGGCGGCTCCGTCCAGGTCGCCGGCTCCAGGTCGTCGTAGCCGACGACCGCGACGTCGGCGGGGACGCGGCGGCCGTGCGCGCGCAGGGTGCGCAGGGCGCCGGTGGCCATGAGATCGGAGGCGGCGAACACGGCGTCGAGGTCCGGGGCCCTGGCCAGCAGCTCGGCCATCGCCCGCTCGCCGCCGGCCGGGGTGAAGTCACCCTCCGCGACCAGCTCCGGGTGGCGCCCGCCGTCGTACGGGCCCCCTCCCCCGGCCCTGACCGGCCCGCCCTCCGTCGCACCGTCGTCCGTCCCCCCGCCCCCGGTCCCCCCGCCCTCCGCCAGCGCCGCCCTGTACCCCGCCAGGCGGTCCACCGCCGACGTCTGGTCCAGCGGCCCCGCGATGTGCCCGATCCGCCGCCTCCCCCGCTCCAGCAGGTGCCGCACCGCCAGCTCCGCGCCCGCCCGGTTGTCCGTGTCCACGTACAGCAGCCCCCGCTCCCCCGCGGCCCCCGGCCAGCCGGGCCGGCCGCCGTAGACCACCGGGAGGCCCGCCGCCGCGGCCATGCCCGGCAGCGGGTCGTCGCGGTGCAGCGAGAACATCAGCGCGCCGTCCACGTGCCCGCCCGACAGGAACCGGCCGATGCGCGGGTAGTCCTCGCGGTCGGCGACGTACAGCAGCACCAACTGCGTGTCCGCCGCGGCCAGCGCGCCGCTGATCCCGCGCAACTGCCGGGCGAAGAACGGGTCGGCGAAGACCCGGCTCTCGGGCTCCGCGATGACGACGGCGACCGCGCCGGTGCGCCGGGTGACGAGGGTGCGCGCGGCCTGGTTCGGTACGTAGCCGAGTTCGGCCACGGCGCGGTGCACCCGTTCGCGCAGCGACTCCCGCACCCCCGCGCCCCCGTTGACCACGCGCGACACCGTGGCCCGCGACACTCCGGCGCGGGCGGCGACGGCCTCCAGCGTGGGGCGGTTCCCGGACACCTCAACTCCTCTTCACTCGGTGGGCCTTGACAGTAGCCCGCCCACTCGGCAGTGTGCCTCAACACAACCTGAGAGCGCTCTCAAACGGGCGCATCCCCAGGGGAGAACCTCCTCATCCCCCACACCCCGAGGAGCTGCCAGACATGCACGCGATACGACGACGGTGGCGCAGGATACTGCTCTGCGCGGTCGCGACGCTGGCCGCGGTCAGCGCCCTGACCCTGCCCTCCGCGACGGCCGGCGAGGACGACGGCAACGCCCCGGCGCCCCTCGCCGAGGTCTTCCGCGACGACTTCGACGGCGCCGCCGGCTCCCCGCCGGACGCAGCCAACTGGATCATCGACACCGGCACTTCCTACCCCGGCGGCCCCGCCAACTGGGGCACCGGCGAGATCCAGACGTACACCGACAGCCCCGAGAACCTCCAGAAGGACGGCAACGGGCACCTCACCATCACCCCCCGCCGCAACGGCTCCGGCGGCTGGACGTCCGCCCGGATCGAGACCCAGCGCACCGACTTCCAGGCCCCCGCGGGCGGCGTGATGCGCATCGAGGCCCGTATCCAGATGCCGAACATCACCGGCGAGGAAGCCCTCGGCTACTGGCCCGCGTTCTGGACGCTCGGCGACGCCTACCGCGGCAACTACTGGAACTGGCCGGGCATCGGCGAGTTCGACATCATGGAGAACGTCAACGGCATCGACAGCGTCTGGGGCGTCCTGCACTGCGGCACCGCCCCCGGCGGCCCGTGCAACGAGAACAACGGCCTCGGCGCCTCCCGCGCCTGCCCGGGCGGCAGTTGCCAGTCCGGCTTCCACGAGTACGCGCTGGAGCTGGACCGCTCCGGCTCCGTCGAGGAGCTGCGCTGGTACGTGGACGGCCAGCAGTACCACTCCGTCAACGCCGACCAGGTGGGCGCCGAGACCTGGGCGAACCTCGCCCACCACGGCCACTTCCTCCTCCTCAACGTCGCCATGGGCGGGGCCTTCCCCGACGGCGTCGCCGGGCACGCCACCCCCGTCGACGCCACCCGGCCCGGCGTGCCGATGGTCGTCGACTACGTGTCCGTCGAGCAGTCCGGAGGTGCCGCCAAGTGATCTCGCGACGCAGGCTGCTGGGTGGCCTTGCCGTCGCGTCCGCCGCCGCGGGGACACCTCTGGTGCTCTCCGCGGCGCGGGCGGGCGGCGCCGCCGCGGCCCTCGACGTGACCGTCGTCAACAAGACCGGGGCGTACGAGAACTCCTCCGTCAGCATCTACGTCGTCGGCAACGAGGGCGGCCGGCAGGTCCGCCTCACGCCGGACGGGACGCTCGCGCCGATCTCGCTCGACGACAACGGCCCCGACGGCTACACGGACTACGCCATCCCCTTCGCCGGCAGCGGCGACACGGCTCTGACCCTGCCGAACATGTCGGGACGGCTGTACGTCGCCCTCGGCGGCAAGCTGAAGATGAAGGCGGTCACGGACGGCGCCGGCAACGCGGCGCTCGCGTATCCCGCGGGCTGGGTGTCGACCGACCCCAACTACGCCGTGGTGCACGACTGCATGGAGTTCACGCTCAACGACGCCGGCATGTTCTGCAACACCACCATGGTCGACATGTTCAGCGTCCCGATGTCGATCCACCTGACGGGCGCGAAGGACCAGACGACCGGGACGCTCAAGGACGGCGCCCGCAAGCAGGTGTTCGACACCCTGGCCGGCACCGAGGGCTTCGACCGGCTGGTGGACGCGGACGGGCTGCGCGTCATCGCCCCCGGGCACGGCCTGGACGCCGGGCTGTTCGACGGCGCGTATCTCGACGGGTACGTGGACGAGGTCTGGTCGGCGTACGCGGGCAAGGACCTGAAGGTCACGACGAACGCCGGTACCTTCACCGGTCGCGTCGCCGGTGACCGGCTGTCCTTCACCGGCCCCGCCGACGTGGCCTTCGACCGGCCGCCCACCCGTGACGTGCTGTTCTGCGACGGCAAGCTCGCCGCGCCGAACGACGGCACGACGGGGCCGGTCGCCGCGGTCCTGGGCGCGGCGCTGAACCGCACCACGCTGCGCGACCACGCCGACCAGCCGGTCACCGACGCGTCCGCCTTCTACGGCACCGACATCTCAAACCACTACGCACGGGTGATGCACGAGGTGTCCGAGGACGGCCGGGCGTACGGGTTCGCCTTCGACGACGTCTCCGGCTTCGCGTCGTACATCGAGGACGGGGCTCCGCAGCAGCTCACGCTGACGCTGACGCCCTTCTGACACCCACGGGAGCCGGCGGGGGGCAGCGGGAGCCCGCCGGATCCCGAGGGGCCGCGGGATCCGCGGGGTGCCGGGGCTGTCCGGTGGTCAGGGCCGGGCAGCCCACGGCCCGCGCGGCGACGCGGCGACGCGGCCCGCCGGGCGGACCGCCGCGCTGAAGGCCGCGCGGACCGCAATGCCGGACCTACGCGCTGCTCATCGACAGCTTGGCGGCGAAGCCGAGGAACGCCGTGCCCGCCGCCGCGGACATCCCGGCCGTCAGCCGCCGCCGGCGGCGGAAGAGCGCGGCGAGGTGCGTGCCGCTGAAGATCAGGGCCGTCAGGTACGTGATGCTGAACAACTGCGCCCAGGCCGCCAGCACGAGGAACGTCAACTCCGGGTGCGCGTACGCCGGGTCGATGAACTGCACGAAGAACGAGACGAAGAACAGTATCGCCTTCGGGTTGAGCAGGCTGACGACGAACGCCCGGCGGTACGGCCGCTCCATCTCCCCCCGCGCCTGCTCCGCCCCCGCCGGTTCACCCTCCGCCCGGGCGACGGCCCGCGCCTCCCGTTCGCGCCACATCCGCCACGCGCCGCGCAGCATCCCGACCGCCAGCCACGTCAGATAGCCGGCGCCCGCGAACTTGACCACGGCGAACGCCGTCGGGCTGGCCTGCAACAGGGAGGCCACGCCGCCCGCGGAGAGCACCATGAGCACCATGTCGCCGCACATCACGCCGCCGGCCGCGCGGTAGCCGGCCCGGGCGCCGCGGCGGGCGGCGACGGAGACGACGTAGAGGGAGTTGGGCCCCGGGAGCAGGATGATCAGGGCCAGTCCGGCGAGGTACGTCGACAGATCGGTGACTCCAAGCATGCGGGCCAGGCTGCCATGCGCCCACCCGTCCGTACGAATCAATATGCCGCGGTCCCGCATGCCGGACAGATGCCGCCCCGTCCACCCGCCGGTTAGGCTCGTAGCGGAGCAGCGGTCACGGCGGAGGGGGTCCGTACCTCATGAACGGCACGGTCACGGCGGTCTGCAGCAGCGGCGAGTACACCTTCACCAAACCGGCCCGCGAGGCCATCACCCTCCTCGCCGGCCTCGGCGTCGAGGGCGACGTACACGCCGGGGTCACGGTCAGGCACCGCTCCCGGGTCGCCCGCGACCCCTCCCAGCCGAACCTGCGGCAGGTGCACCTGATCCACGAGGAGTTGTTCGCGGAGGTCGCCGCGGCGGGCTTTCGGGTACGCCCCGGGGAGATGGGCGAGAACGTCACGACCCGCGGCGTCGACCTCCTCCGCCTGCCCACCGGCACGCTGCTGCACCTCGGTGCCGAGGCGGTCGTCGAGGTCACCGGGCTGCGCAACCCCTGCAGTCAGATCGACGGGTTCCAGGGTGGGCTGCTCAAGCAGGTCGTGGGCCGCGACGCGGCGGGGAACGTGGTGCGCAGGGCGGGCGTGATGAGCGTGGTGCTGACGGGCGGTGTGGTACGTCCCGGAGACCCGGTCGTCGTCGTGCTGCCGGACGCCCCGCACCGCCCGTTGCAGCAGGTCTGAGCGCGCCGCCCGCCCGCGGCGCGGGGGGCTGATCCGGCCGCGGTGGCGCGCCCGGGACGGTCGTCCGAATTATGGTGATATGCGTGCCACAACGCATCCTGTACGCCGTCGACGCCGAGGACGCCCCGCTCCGCGCCGCCCTCCGCCGGCTGCGCGCCGCCGAGGACGTACCCGCCGCTTTCCCGCCCGAGGTGCTCGCCGAGGCCGACCGCGCCGCGAAGGCGCCCCGGCTGCCGGAACGGGACGCGACCGACATCCCGCTCTACACCGTCGACCCGCCCGGCTCCCGCGATCTGGACCAGGCCGTCCACATCGCCCGCCGGGGCGGCGGCGGCTTCCGCATCCACTACGCCATCGCCGACGTCGCCGCCTTCGTGACGCCCGGCGGAGCCCTCGACGCCGAGGCGCGCCGCCGCGTGACGACGCTGTACTTCCCCGACACCCGCGTTCCCCTGCACCCCGAGCAGCTCTGCGAGGGCGCCGCCAGCCTGCTGCCCGACCAGACCGCCCCCGCCCTGCTCTGGGAGATCGACCTCGACTCCAGCGGGCAGACCGCCGAGGCCAGGGTCGCCCGCGCGCTGGTACGCAGCCGGGCGCGGCTCGACTACGGCGGCGTACAGCAGACCATCGACGAGGGCACCGCCGAGGAGCCGGTGGCGCTGCTGCGCGACGTCGGGCTGCTGCGCGAGGAGCTGGAGCGCGAGCGGGGCGGGATCTCGCTGGGCGTACCGGAGCAGGAGGTGGCGCGGCGGGACGGCGGCTACGCGCTGGAGTACCGCGCCCCGCTGCCCGCCCACGGCTGGAACGCGCAGGTGTCCCTGCTCACCGGCATGGCCGCCGCGGACCTGATGCTCGCCGCCGGCACCGGCATCCTGCGTACGCTGCCGCCCGCGCGGCGCGGCGCGCTGACGTATCTGCACCGGGTGGCCCGCGCGCTGGACATCGACTGGCCCGAGGGCCTGGACTACCCCGAGCTGATCCGCTCGCTCAACCCGCAGATGGCCAACCACGCGGCGTTCCTCCAGGAGTGCACCGCGCTGCTGCGCGGCGCCGGGTACACCGTCTTCGACGGCGCGCCGCCTGCCCGCCAGGACGCGGTGCACGTCGCGGTGGCCGACGAGTACGCGCACTGCACGGCACCGCTGCGCCGGCTGGCCGACCGGTACGCCGGGGAGCTGTGCCTGGCGGCGGTGGCGGACGAGCCCGCGCCGGAGTGGGTGCGCGAGGCGCTGGGCGGCATCCCGGAGCTGATGGCCGCGGGCGCGGCGCGGGCGGCCCGGCTGGAGCGGGAGTGCGTGGACCTGGTCGAGGCGGCGCTCATGAGCGGGCGGATCGGGGAGGTCTTCGACGGGCACGTGGTGAAGGTCGACGAGGACCGGCCGACGCGGGGCACGGTGCAGCTCTACGAGCCGGCGGTCATCGGCCGCGTGGAGTCGGCGGACTCGGCGCCCGGCCCCGCGGCCGGCGAGCCGTTGCCGCTCGGCCACCGGCTGCGGGTCCGGCTGACGGCGGCGGAGCCCGGGGTGTCCCCGGTGGGGTTCGTGCCGGCGCCCTGAGCGTCCGGCGGCGGCGCCTCGCCGGACTCCCCCCATACCCCCTGTTCCTCCCGCGCCGCCTCCCGCTCCCGCGCCGCCTCCCGCGCCTCGTCCCGCGCCGCGCGCAGGGCGTCGACCACCGGCCGCGGGTCGTCCGCGTAGAACCGCAGCACCCGCGCCCGCGCCGGCCCGCCCAGCGGCCGGACGAACGAGACCGGCTCCGTCAGCTCGACCGTCACCGTCGTCTGCCCTCCGACGGCCAGGTCCGCCGTGCCGTCGTCGGCCAGCCGCAGCAGCCCGCCCCCGTCCGGGAAGCGGCGCTCCAGCCGGGCGTTCGCGATCAGCTCGGCCGGTACGGGTATGTCCAGGAGGACCCCGTACCGTACGCGCAGCGAGCCGTCCCCGCCGACGACGTGCGGCCGGACCACGCAGGCGGCCTGGAGCGCGAGGATGAAGTAGATGCCCCACAGGTCGACCACCAGCAGTACGGCGTGCACCACCGGCCAGGGGATGACGAGGGCCAGCGCCACGGTCTCGACCACCGAGACGAAGAGGAAGCCGTAGAACGTGAACGACTGCCCGGCGGCGTACGGGACGGCGGTGTCGCCGGGGCCGACGCCGTGCTTCGGGCGGCGGGCGAGCCAGCGCAGGGTGGCGGTGAAGAGCTTCACCTCGTGCACGGTGAGCCTGCGCACGGCGGCCGGGACGCTGTCCCGTACGGCCTCCAGACCGGCCGCGCGGGGCGCGAGGCCGGCGCCGCGGTGGCGGCGGTAGTCGGCGGCCAGCAGCGTGACCAGGGCCGCGGTGACCAGCAGGACGGCAACCTCGACGGCGAGCAGCACCGGCTCCGGGATACGCACGCCCGAGGCGAGGCACAGCACGAGCACCAGCTCGCCGGGAACGAGCGAGGCCAGGGCCCAGCGGACCGTGCGGCGCAGAGCGTTCACGACGCGCTCTCCCCGCGCCGCCGGCCCGCGCGCCCGGCCCCGCCCGCCTCGCCGGCCCCGCCCGTCCGCTCTCCGAGCAGGGCCATCGCCCGGCGCACGACCTCGGCCTGCGCCGGGGGGAAGTCCGCGAAGAACATCTCCGCGAAGGCCTCCCCGCGCTCGTCGCCGCCGTCTCCAGCCCCGCCCTCGGTCGCGTGGGACCCGGCGGCGACCAGTTCCACGGCCTCGTCCGGCATGGCGGCGACCACGTCCCGGGCCAGCTCCCCGACGCGCGGGTCGCCGGGGTCGGCGTCGGCCAGTTCGTCGAGCCGGGCGTAGATGCCGTACGCGCGGGTCATCGCCTCCGGATCGGCGCTGAGCGCGTGCACCAGCGCGCCGAGCCAGCCGCGGTGTGCGTCGTCCGCGGTGGTGTCCAGCAGCGCGAGCAGCTCCCGCTCCTTCGCCGCGCTCGCCGGCTCGGGCACGCCGAGCCGGGCGGAGGCCCGTGACATGTCGGCGAACACCGCCGCCAGCTCCGGCGACACCGGCCCCTCGGCGGGCAGCCCGCCGCCCTCCGCCTGCCGCAGCAGCTCGGCGAGGCGCGCGCGGCGCTGCCGGATCGCCGCCTCCTGGCGGGCGAGGTCGGCGTCCAGCCCGGCGAGGATCTCGTGCAGTTCCTTGCCGGCGTCGTCGGCGAGCGCGTCGCGGACCTCGTCGAGGCTGAGGCCCAGCTCGGTCAGCCGGCGGACGCGGGCCAGCTCGACGGTGTCGCGCAGGGTGTAGACGCGGTAGCCGTTGGCGCGGCGGGCGGGCTCGGGCAGCAGCCCGATGCGGTGGTAATGCCGCACCGTACGGGTGGTGACCCCGGCGAGCGCGGCGAGCTCTCCGATTCGCATGACCTCAGTAGAAACGTTGACGTCGCGACAAGGTCAAGCGACGGGCCGCGGGACCCCGCGGGCGCCCCCGGCGGATCACCCCGCGGGTGCCCCCTCGTCCGCGCCGGTCACGGCGTCGGCCGCGGCGCACAGGTCGTCCCACAGAGCCCGTACGTGCCGCTCCTCGGTCTCCAGTCCGCCGATCGCGACCCGCAGCAGGTAGCGGCCGTCGACCACGGTGTGCGTGACGTACGACCGCCCGCCGGCGTTGATCCGCTCCAGGACCGCCTTCGTCGCGGCGTTGTCGGCGTCGGTGCCGCGGCCGGTGGCGACGTACAGGCACACCAGCGCCAGGCTCCGCGGCACCCCCGGCGCGAACCGCGGGTCGGCCGCCGCCCACGACTCCAGCTCCGCGGCGAGCCCGACGTGCCGGCGCACGTGGTCGCGTATGCCCGCGAGGCCGAAGCGGCGCAGCACCGTCCACAGCTTCAGCGCGCGGAAGCGGCGGCCCAGCGGCAGGTGCCAGTCGCGGTAGTCGACGACGGCGCCGGACTCGCTGGCGGCGTTGCGCAGGTACTCCGGCAGTACGGTCAGGGCGCCGACGAGGGTGGCGGTGTCGCGGGTCCAGAAGAGGTTGCAGTCGAAGGCGGTGAGCAGCCACTTGTGCCCGTCGGTGCTGTACGAGTCGGCCAGCCCGGCGCCGTCGAAGAGCCCGCGGTGCTCGGGGCAGAACGCGGCGGCGCCCGCCCACGCGGCGTCGACGTGCAGCCATGTGCCGTACGCGGCGCAGACCTCGGCGATCTCGCGCACCGGGTCGACGGCGCCGGTGCCGGTGGTGCCGATCGTCGCGCAGACCATCACCGGGCGGCGGCCGGCGGCCACGTCCTCGCGTACCGCCGCGGCCAGGGCGTCCGCGGACATCGCCTGCCCGCCCGCCGCCGCGGGCACGGTCCGTACGGCGTCCGCGCCCAGGCCCGCGGCGATGGCAGCCTTCTCCAGCGAGGAGTGCGTGTGCGCCGAGACGTACAGCACCTCGCGTCCGTCCCGGCCGGCCGTCCGCCACGCGCCGCCGGAGGTGCGGTGCAGCGCGGCGAGGAGCGCGACCAGCGAGGAGGAGGACGCCGAGTCCTGGATGACGCCGCCGCCACCGCCGGCGAAGGTGAACTCGGCGGGCAGTCCCGTGGCGTCGGCGAGCTGGTCGAGCAGGTGCTGCTCCAGCTCCGTGGCGGCGGGGGACGTCGACCAGAGCATGCCCTGGGAGCCGAGGCCGGTGGAGAGCATGTCGCCGAGGAGGGAGGCGAGGGAGGCGTTGGCGGGGAAGTACGCGAAGAAGCCGGGGTGCTGCCAGTGGGTGGTGGCGGGCACCACGACGCGGTCCATGTCCGCCAGCACCGCCGTCAGCGGCTCGCCCTCCTCCGGCAGCTTCGCGGGCAGCCGCTCGCGCACCCAGCCGGGCTCGACGCCGGGGAGCACGGGCAGGTCGCCGACGCGGGCGCGGTAGTCGGCGATCCAGTCGACGTAGGCGTGGCCCAGCTCGCGGAACTCTTCCGGGGACAGATCTCGCTGCGACATCAGGGCATCGTAGCCAGCGGCGGAATCCCGCTGGCAAGGGGCGTACGGCATCGCGCACAATGCGACGCATGAACGGCAACGGGGGCGGGCGGGGGTCCGGCGAGTACGCGCGCTGGACGCGGACGCCGCTGGGCGCGGGCCAGTCCCTGTACCTGATGACGGCGTGCTTCACCGCGCACCGCTACGCGCCGCACGCCCACCACGAGTTCGCCGTCGGGGTGTGCACGCACGGCGCCGAGGTCATCGACTACCGCGGCGACCGGATCCGGGCGCGGCCCGGCAGCATCGTCGTCCTCGCCCCCGGCGAGGCGCACACCGGCGGCCCGGCGGGCGACGAGGGCTACGCCTACCGGGCGTTCTACCCCTCCATGGCGCTGCTCACCGACGGCGCCTGCACCGACGCCCACTTCGCCGAGCCCGTCATCGACGACCCGGCCCTGGCCGCCGCGCTGCGCGCCGCGCACGTCGCGGTCGGCCGCGGCGCGGAGCCTCTGGAGACGGAGTCGCGGCTGCCGTGGCTGCTCGCCGCCCTGGCCCGCCGCCACGGCCGCGCCCGGCCGGCGGCCTGCGCGGCGCTGGGGGACGGCGTCGCCCGCGCGGTACGGGACCGGCTGGCGGACGAGCTGACGGACCCGCCGTCGCTGGCGGCGATCGGCTGCGACCTGGGGCTCTCCCGCTACCAGGTGCTGCGCGCGTTCCGGGACAGCATGGGCATGCCCCCGTACGCCTGGCTGGCGCAGTACCGGGTGGAGCGGGCGCGCGGCCTGCTGGAGGCGGGGCACCGGCCGGCGGAGGTGGCGGGTCTCGTGGGGTTCGCGGACCAGGCGCATCTGACGCGGTGGTTCCGGCGGGTCCTGGGGGCGACGCCGGCGGCGTACCGCCGCAGCGTCCGTCCCTGAGATCCCGGGCCCTCCCCCGCAACGGCATTCAAGACAGCGGGCCGTCGCGCCCCGGAGGCTGGACGGCATGACTGCACGCGGCTGGGTCCTCTTCCTCCTCATGGGCGTCATCTGGGGCGTCCCGTACCTGATGATCAAGGTGGCCGTGGACGCGGTGCCGCCGTCCGGGGTCGTCTTCGTCCGGTGCGCGCTGGGCGCGCTCATCCTGCTGCCGCTCGCGCTGCGCGGCGGGGGGCTGGTCCGTACCGTACGGACGCACTGGGCGCCGATGCTGGCGTTCGCGTGCATCGAGATCATCGGCCCGTGGTGGACCCTGACCGACGCCGAGCGCAAGCTCTCCAGCGCGATGGCCGGCCTGCTGATCGCCGCGGTGCCGACGATCGGCGTGATCCTCGCCCGGCTCCTCGGCGACGAGGAGCGCCTGGGCCGCCGCCGCTGGCTGGGCCTCGGGCTCGGCCTCGCGGGCGTCGCGGTGCTGGCGGCACCGGAGTTGAGCGGCGGCTCGGCGTGGGCGATCACGGAGGTCATGCTCACCGCCCTCGGCTACGCCACCGCCCCGCTGATCATCGCCCGACGGCTGAAGGACGTACCGACGCTGCAGCTCATCGCCCCCTGCCTGCTGCTGGCCGCGATCGTCTACGCCCCGGCGGGCATCGCCTCCTGGCCGGACACCACGCCGTCGGGCAAGGTGCTCGCGTCGCTCGCGGGCCTGGGGGTGCTGTGCACGGCGCTGGCGTTCGTGGTCTTCCTGGAGCTGATCCGCGAGGTGGGCCCGACGCGCGCGGTGGTCTTCACGTACATCAACCCGGCGGTCGCGGTCGCCGCGGGCGTCGCCTTCCTCGATGAACCCCTGACCGGCTCGATCGCCGCCGCCTTCGTCCTCATCCTGGCCGGCTCCTTCCTGGCCACCGCCGCCTCCTCTGCCGCCTCCTCCGCGTCCGCCTCCGATCCGGGCGGCGGCACGGGGCCGCTCGCTGCGACTACCATGGACCCCACGGCGGACGAGCCGGCCGGGCGGTCGCGTCGGTCCCACCCAGGGACCGCCGAGGAACGTCCGGGCTCCACAGGGCAGGGTGGTGGGTAACGCCCACCCGGGGTGACCCGCGGGACAGTGCCACAGAAAACAGACCGCCGGGGGCCAGGCCCCCGGTAAGGGTGAAACGGCGGTGTAAGAGACCACCAGCGCCCGGGGTGACCCGGGCGGCTCGGTAAACCCCACCCGGAGCAAGGTCAAGAGGGGCCGCGGAAGCGACCCTGCGCGGACGACCGAGGGCGGCCCGCCCGAGTCCGCGGGTAGACCGCACGAGGCCGGTGGCAACACCGGTCCCAGATGGATGACCGCCTCCCCGCGGACCGCAAGGCCCCCGGGAGACAGAACCCGGCGTACAGGCCGACTCGTCCGCCTTCACGGCCCTGACCTGGGTGTTTACCCGGATCAGGGCCGTTTTCCACGCCAAGGTGCCTCACGTCTCTACCTGTGGTTTCCCGGGAGTTCCCGCGCGTTTGCGTCATGGATGGGTAACGCGATCTTGGTGTTGGGGCGGCAGTGAGGCTGGATGACGGCTGAAGAGCGCTCAGTCGCGAGTCAGTGCCCGGGGCGAGGCACGGTGTGTACGCCCGCGCGTCGGACGAGCACTTCTGGGATCGGGGACGCCGTACCCGCCCATTCCCGTTGGGCCCGCGGCAGCAACGCCGCCGCCGGTAGGCCAACGGGGCCGGGGATGCCATAGAGCTCTTCGAAAGAGGCGGGGGCCTGAGAAGCCATCTGCATTCCGGGCGTGCGCGGCTGTGGTCGAACACCGCCGGCCTCCGGCGCGGCCAGGACCGCCAGGAGGCGCTGGCACTCCGGCGCGAGCGCCTCCGTGCTGACGCCCTCGGCGCGGTGCGGCAGCGTGGCCCCCGGCACCGCGGCGGCCTGGACCTGCCCCATCGTCCCGGCGCCCGGCTCGGCCATCACCTCGGTGACGGTCTCGCGGGCCTGGCCAAGCCGCTCCAGATGTGCTTCCGCCGCGCTGAGCGCGGCCGTGATCCGCTCGGCCTCCTGACGCAACCGGGCCACCTCCGCGCGGACCTTCTTCTCCCGGACCTCCAGCAGACCGAGCACCGACGGCATCAGCCACCTCCACCGAACGCCCGGACCCTCCCGCCACCAAGCGACGTTCATGCCCGACCGATAGAAACCCAGCCATCACATTCGGAATCCGGATGACTTCTTACAGTTGCCGTGGCCGAGCGCCTTGCGGAGCAGGCTGGTGATGGCGGCGCCCCGGCCAACGCCACCCAGCACCGAGGAAAAGGACCACGCCGAGGTCCAGAGCATCGGCACCGAGAGCGCTTCCACCCCCCGGCGCTCCTTTCTGGCCAGGCATGCTGACCGGCCCCGACCCCCGGTTGCACAGTGGTCTGTACGACCTCGTAATAGTTGCAGTTATAATAGGCGCAATTATTCTTCCGAAGGTGCGTGCTTCCATGGACAGACCCGCCGAGATGTTCGACCGCGACTTCGAGTGGTCGGAACTGGCTCGCTTCGCAGCCCTGCCAGGATCCCGGGCCACCCTCGGCGTGGTCTCCGGACGACGTCGCCAGGGCAAGACCTTCCTGCTCGACGCCCTTATCCGCGCGAGCGGCGGGTTCATGTTCACCGCTACGGAGACCACGGAAGCTGACGCCTTGCGTCAGTTCGGCGCGGCTCTCGCTCACTATCGCGATCAGCCAACGCCTTTCCGTTTCGCCGACTGGGGTGAAGCTGTCACCGAGCTCATGCGTATCGCGGACGGGGGCAGCCCCGTCACGGCGGTCATCGATGAGTTTCCCTTCGTCGCGAAGGCGTCCCCGGCTCTCCCTTCGATCATCCAGCGTGCCCTCGATCCGACGGCCCAGCGCATCAGTACCCCCGTACGGCTCCTGCTGTGCGGTTCCGCGCTGTCCTTCATGGGGGGGCTCCTCGCCGGAAACGCCCCGTTGCGCGGCCGCGCCGGCCTGGAGCTTGTCGTCCCCACTCTGGACTTCCGTCTCGCCGCCGACTTCTGGGAGATCGCCGACCCGCGCACCGCGCTGCTCACCCACGCCATCGTCGGCGGTACTCCCGCCTATCGCCGCGAGTTCACCCAGGGTGACGCCCCCGTCGGCCCCGACGACTTCGACGCCTGGGTCGTCCGCGCAGTCCTCAATCCTGCCCGCCCGCTCTTCCGGGAAGCCCGCTATCTGCTCGCCGAAGAGCCAGAACTCCACGACACCGCCCTCTATCACTCGGTCCTGGCCGCCATCGCCGCCGGAAACACCGCCCGCGGCGGCATCGCCGACTACCTCGGCCGTAAGTCCACCGATCTCGCCCACCCGCTCAGCGTCCTTCAGGACGTCGGCATGATCACGCACGAGGCTGACGCCTTCCGCCGCAACCGCTCCGCCTACCGCATCGCCGAACCCCTCATCGCCTTCTACCACGCGGTCATGCGTCCTGCCTGGGGTGACCTGGAGCGCCCCGGACGCGCCGGTGCAGTGTGGCACCGCGCCCAGTCCACGTTCCGCAGCAAAGTCGTCGGCCCGCACTTCGAGCAGGTCTGCCGCGAGTGGGCCCGTTGGCACGCGTCGGCCGAAACCCACGGCGGGGTGGCCACCAGAGTGGCGAGCGGCACCGTCAACGACCCTGCCGCGAAGACCAGCCACGAGGTCGACGTCGCCGTCCACGGGGAGACCGAAAGCGGCGGCGAGGGACTTTTGGCCATCGGTGAAGTCAAGTGGAACGACGTCATGGGGCAGAGACATCTGGACCGCCTCCAGCGCATCCGCTCCCTGCTCATGGCACGCGGCACAGCTACCGACGCCACGAGGCTGCACTGCTACAGCGCCGCCGGCTTCACCGACGACCTGCGCCTCCGCGCCGAAAGCGACCCCACCATCCAACTGATCGATCCGCATCGCCTCTACCACGGCGACTGATGAGCGCTCGGACCTCGTCACACCGTGCACGGGATGTGTAACGCCGTCGTCGAAACACCGCACCTCTGCAGGTCAGATCGCTAGTTCCCGCGCGGTTGCGCCCGCGTAGGCCACTGGGTTGAGCCGCTCGACCATCCCGTCCCCTTACTTGGTCGCAGGTTCGAGTCCTGCACGCTGCTCAACGGTCAACTGTCAGCGTCCCCCACTGCCCCGGGCCGGGTGACACGTGGTGGCGGCACAGGGGATGGCGTATCCGCGCATCCCGCTGGCCTACCGCTCTGTCGGGTGCGTGCTCGTGAGATCCATGGCACACCGTCGGGACTTGACGGGCGTCCAGATCTGGGCGATCCGGCGCCGTGGGAGGGGCATGTGTGGGCGCCAGTAGGGCAGGCGGACCACGCCGGGATCGAGCAGCTCCAGGCCGGTGAAGAAGCGCGATCTCTTCGCGTGTGCGCGTCGTCAGGGGGGCGTCGATGTCGGTTGCTGCGTACACGGTGGCGGTCAGCACCAGAGCCACCGGTTGGGTGAAGTCCAGTGTGCGGTGCAGCTCGGTCGAGTTCAGCACGGCGCGCGGGTTGCGCAGGTCCGCTCGCATGCAGGTGACGGCACCGGCGGCGTTGCTGGTCATCAGCGCCTGGGCGTGGGCGACGACGAGGGGTCCGTCACAGCATCCCATCCCTACAAATGGAAAGAGGAACTGCCATGACTGAGCCGACAAAGCCGGACGAGCTCGATGTGTCCGTCCCGCACAGCGCGCGTGTCTGGAACTACTGGCTGGGCGGCAAGGACTGGTTCGCCGCCGACAAGGCCGCCGGCGATGCCTACTGCACCAAGTACCCAGACATGAAGTATATGGTCCGGGAATCACGGCACTTCCTGGTACGCACCGTCACCCACCTTGCCCGAGAGTGCGGGATGCGCCAATTTCTCGACGTGGGTGCCGGACTGCCCACGGCCAACAACACGCACGAAATCGTTCAGCGCATCGCGCCCGAGAGCCGCGTGGTCTATGTCGACCACGACCCCCTCGTCTTGCTGCACGTGCACGCCATGGGCGACAGCACCTTAGAGGGTGCTATGGACTACGTGCTCGCGGATATGCGCGACACCGACCTCGTCCTGGACGGCGCCGCGAAGACTCTGGACATGAGCCGGCCCATCGCCGTGGTCATCAATGACGTGCTGGGGCACATCGTAGACTGGGACGAAGCCCTGGGCCTGGTACGCCGCCTCGTGGCCCGGGTCCCCTCGGGGAGCTATCTGTGCCTGAGCCACTCCACCGCCAGCGATGCCAAGCATCGTGCGGTGCAGGAGGAATACAACAACTCTGGCGCCATTCCTTACATCATGCGCGAACCGGAGGTGACGAAGGCTTTCTTCGAGGGCCTTGATCTGGTCGAACCTGGCTTCGTGTCCTGGCCGAACTGGCGGCCCGACGCGAATACCGGCCGCACCACCGAGCGCGCGGGGTGGGGTGGCGTGGCACGGATCCCGTGATCCCATGACGACGAACAGCGCGGACCAGCGGCAGCACCTCGGGGATCGCCCGCACGCCTCCTCTGTGAAGGTGACGCACTACCAGGTGGTGCAGCGGCTCACGCACGCCGCGGCCCGCCCCGGCACCTCGCTGCTCGACGAAGCCGCTGCCCTGGCCGACGGCTGGGCTGTCCTGGTGGACCCCGTGGCCGGCGCGTTCTCGGGGGACCTCCAGGCTGCCGGGTGCGCCGCGGTACATGCCGCGGCGCACCCCCAGGGCCCACCCGCGCACCTGACGTTCCGTCAGGTTGGTGCTGCCGCCCTCGTCGTCGGTCCCGGTGGATCGGTGCCGGCCTCCCGAGTAGCGGTGATCCCGCGGCGCGGCAAATCAGTCCTCGGTCATGGGCCACGTCTCCCAGACCAGGTCCAGGCGGCTGTACGCGTCATCGAACCAGGCGTCGGCCAGGGGGACGGTGACTGTCACCGTCGTCAGGGATATGGAAGCGTCCTTGATCGTGACCTGGCAGCGGTCGTCGTCTTCGTCGAGTTCGATGAACAGCCACGGAGCAGCGCTTGCTCCCTCGCGCCAGGCGATGTCCTGGCCCGCGTCGAGCGAGTCGAGAGCCTGCTGCCACTCCCGCAGGTCCTCGGGGAAGACCCAGGTCCTGAGCGTGCCACGGACGAAGGGCGTATCGACCACGAACTCTCCGACCAGGGCCTCAGCCTCGGCGGGAGGCTTCCGCTCCTCGTTCCCGGTGATCCGGAGAACGACGCTGTTGCCGTCTCCCTCCAGGCGGATCAGGTCGATCGGATCCTCAGCCATGACTGCCCCTTCCGGCTCGCGCATGTCGCCGAAGGCTAACGGCCGGCACCGACAGAGGGCCGCCGGTGCCCTCGGGGAGGAGGGCACCGGCCGGTCGAGGGGGGTCAGTTGCGCCAGGTGTCGTTGAGGGTCAGGGAGCCGCCGCTGGGGACCGTGGCCTGGCGGTTGGAGCCGGACTCCCACGTCACGCCGGTCTGCCCGTCCCAGGGTTGCCGCCGCCGCAGTCGCGGGCGCCGGTGTGCAGGGCCAGCGCCGTGTTCGCGCCCAGGGTGGCGGTGAACTGACCGGAGCCGTTGACGGTCACGGCGCGGTCGCTCTGGACGTCACAGTAGGTGCCGGCGGCCAGGGAGGTCTGGAAGGTACGGGTGAGGGAGCCGGACTCGTGGTTGAGGGCCACGTAGGCCCGGCTGCCGCGGCCGAAGGCGATCGCGTCGCCCCCGTTGTCCCACCAGTCGGTGACCCCTTGGCCGCGGGCGGCGTTGCGGAATCCGACCATGGACTCGATCTCGGGCCAGGCGTGCTGGCACTTCCAGCCGTCCTGGTAGCACGCGTTGACCGCGCCGTTGTTGGGCGGGCCGGCGTCGTTGTTGCCGAACTCGTAGCCGGAGTGGACGTCGGGAGAACCGTAGGGCCAGGCCAGCATGAAGACGTTGGCCAGGGTGTAGTTGGCGCCGCTCTTGTAGCTGAGGGTGGAGCCGTTGCGCTCGGTGTCGTGGTTGTCGACGAAGACGGCGCTGCCCGCCGAGGGCATGTACCCCCAGCCCTCGCCGAAGTTCTTCAGGTAGGCGAGGTTCTCGTTCTCGAAGACCCGCTTCAGGTCACGGCCGTAGCGGAACTCCTGGACGTCGCCGGTGCCCCGGTACTCGTCGGGCAGGATCGGCTCGCCGGCTCCGAAGATCGCTTCCTGCTTCCAGTAGACGTTCGGGTCGGTGAGCCGGGATTTGATGGCGGCGAGGTCGCCGGCCGGGATGTGCTTGACCGCGTCGATGCGGAAGCCCGCCACGCCCAGTGAGAGCAGGTCGTTGAGGTAGCCCGCGATACGGCCCCGGACGTAGTCCTTGCCGGTGTTGAGGTCGGCCAGGCCCACCAGTTCGCAGTTCTGCACGTTGCCGCGGTCGCCGTAGTTGTCGCCGATCGGGCGGCGGCAGCCGTTGAAGTCCCCGTCGCTGTAGGGCGCCGCGGGGTAGTCGTACTTGGTGTAGTTCGAGCCTCCGGTGCCGGTGCCGGAGCCGGCGGACATGTGGTTGATCACCGCGTCCACCACGACGCCGACCCCCGCGCTGCGGCAGGTGTCGACCATGTTGCGGAACTGGTCGCGGTTGCCGAGGCGGCTTTCGATGCGGTAGCTGACCGGCTGGTAGGCGGTCCACCACTGGCCGCCCTGGATCTGCTCCTGGGGCGGGGAGACCTGGACGTGGCCGTAGCCGGCCGGGCCCAGGCGCTGGGTACATTCGCGGGCGATGGAGTCGAATCTCCAGTTGAACATCACCGCGGTGACGTCCTTGGACCCGGGCGGTGCCGCCTGGGCAGTGGAGGTCGTGGCGGTCATCGAGAGGACGCTGCCGGAGACGGCGATCAGTCCGGCCGTGAACGCGCCGATGGACCTCTGCCAGCCTGGAGTTCCGCGTCTGCGCTGACGACGAGCGAACAAGGCTCCTCCTGGGAGTGGACGGGTTGAGGCCGCGAAGGCAACGCGCCATGCCCGACAGCCCGGGGCACGCCCTTGCAGGCTTTCCGCAAGAGATTGCGTGGAGGAACGTAGAGCCACCCCCTGAGCCGGTCAAGGGGTCACGGGTGAAGACTTCCGGGCGTCAGCCAGCCGCCGCCTTCTCACCTGAACGTGCAGATATCACCCGAATCGCACCCACAGAGAGTGGGACTGCACGCACTGCCGCAAGAAATTGCAGGAACGAGCGCGGCGCCCCGGAAGGTACGGCCGCCGCGCGCTCCCCCGATCCGCGAGATTCCGAACTTTGCTCCGCCTGGACCGGAACCGTTCTGCGGGAGGCTGCGTGACGTCTCTGTGTTGCCGGCTAGAAGGCGAGGGGGACCGAATGAGGACTCGGACGATGGTGAGCGTGGCGTTGTCGGGGTGTGTGGCGATGCTGGCGTGCGCGTGCGGCCCGGACAAATCGAAGGAGGAGTCGGACGCGAAGGTTTCGGAGCCATCGGCGTCCACGCAGGTCGAAGAGTCTTCCGCTGCGCCGTCCCCGTCCGCCCCGAGCGAGAAGCCGTCGGCCGAACCGGCAGGTGACCAGCCCGCGCCGAAGACGAAGGAGGGCGCGATCGAGCGGTACGAGGAGTTCCTCCACGCCCTGGGCCGCGAGGACATCGACACGGTCTGCGAGGTGGCCGGGCCCGCCGCCCAACAGGCGGAAGACGACGGGTTCGGCCCGTGTACGTCGACGTTCGTCACCGTGTTCCAGATGATCCCGCCGGAGAAGAAGGAGGCCCTGAAAACCGCGACGGTCGACCCGCAGGGCGTCTCGGTGCTCACGCCCGCCGAGGTCGAGATCCCGGCCGCGGCGGTCAGGGCCTCCGTCACCTTCAGCGAGGACGAGATCGGCAGCAGCACCCTGGAATACCTCAAGGACGACTGGTTCGTCACCGACTGAACCCGGCGCGGCACACACGGAGCTGCCGTATTCCTTCAGCGTTCTGATCCTGTGTGGGATACCGGTGCGAGCATGCACTGAGCGAAACCCTCCCAACTGGTTATACTCCGGGCCATCGCGTCACACCGTGTTGTGGGAGGCGCCGTGGAGTTCCGGCTGCTGGGCCCGTTGGAGGTCGAGTCCGACGGAGCCCTGATCACGCTGGGAGGGCCGCGGGAGCGGGCCGTGCTGGCGGCGCTCCTGTTACGGGCCGGGAGGTTCGCCAGTGTCGGCTACCTCGTGGACGCGGTCTGGGACCGGCCGCCCGCCTCGCCCGAGACCAACCTGCGGACGTACGTCGCCGGATTGCGGCGTCGTCTCGGAGTACGGCCGGACGGAACGCCTCGGCTCGTCACCAAGGACGGTGGCTACCTGCTGGTCGCCGACCGCGACGAGCTGGACGTCGCCGACTTCGCCCAGCTCCTCGACGCGGGAGAGAGGGCGCTCGCCGAGGGGGACGCGCACGCCGCCGTCGATCTGCTGCGGGCGGCTCTCGACCGGTGGCGGGGAGAGCCACTTGCCGGGTGCTGGCTCGGGCCCGCTCTGCGGGCTGACCTGGACCGGCTGCGGGAGCGGCGGATGCGGGCCGTCGAGCGGTCCGCCGCCGCCCGCGTCCAGCTCGGTCAGTACGATGCGGCCATCGACGACCTTCAGCGGCTCGTCACGGAACATCCGCTCCGCGAAGAGTTGTGGGCCCAGCTCATGACCGCCCTGCACCGGTCGGGCCGGCGATCCGAGGCGCTGGAGGTGTACCCCGCCGCACGGCGGCGGCTCGTCGACGACCTGGGTGTCGAGCCGGGTGCCCGGCTGCGTCAGCTCCACACCGAGATCCTGCGGGACGACCCGGAGCCCGGGCCCGGCAGGCCCGCCGAGCCCGCCGTCCGTCCCGCGCAACTCCTTGCCGACCTGCCCACGTTCGTCGGCCGCGACAGCGAGCTGGAGCAACTGCTCGCGCCGCTGCAGGACGACGCTCCCCCGGTCGTGCTGATCAGTTCGATCGACGGCATGGCCGGCAGCGGCAAGACCGCGCTCGCGATACGTGCCGCGCACCACCTGTCTCCGCGGTTCCCTGACGGGCAGCTCTTCATCGACCTGCACGGGCACACGCTGGGCGTCGACCCCGTCGACGCGTCCGATGCGCTGGACCAGTTGCTGCGTGCCCTGGGCGTCCCCGGGGAGAGCATCCCGCACCAGCTCGACGCCCGCGCCGCGCTCTACCGCAGCCGCGTCGCGGCCCGCCGGATGCTGATCGTGCTGGACAACGCGATCAGTGAGGCGCAGGTCGCGCCGCTGCTGCCCGGCACGGCGGGGTGCTTCGTCATCGTCACCAGCCGACGCCGGCTCAGCGGCCTCGACCACGCCCGGCCGCTCACGCTCGACGCACTGCCCGCGGCCGACGCCACCGCCCTCCTCCTCGCTCTCACCGGCGCCACCTCCGTCCGCTCCACCCTGGTCGACGAGGTCGCCGAGCTGTGCGGCCGCCTGCCGCTCGCGATCCGGCTGGCCGCGGCCCGACTGCGCACCCGGCAGGGCTGGACGCTGGCTCACCTCGTGGACCGGTTACGCGACCAGCAGCGCCGGATGACCGAGCTGCGCGCCGGGGAGCGCAGCGTCGCCGCGGCCTTCCAGCTCTCCTACGTCCACCTCGACTCCGATCAGCAACGCCTGTTCCGGTTGCTCGGTCTCCACCCCGGGACCGACATCGACTCCCACGCCGCGGCGGCGCTCACGGGCGTGACCGTCGAGCAGGCCGAACGGCTGCTGGAGGGCCTCCTCGACGCCCACATGCTCGAACAGCACCAGCCGGATCGCTACGAGTTCCACGACCTCATCCGCGCCCACGCCGGCCAGCTCGCCGCCGAGGAGGCGGCACCGCATCGGCACAGAGCGCTTTCCCGGCTGCGCGACCACTACGCGTCCACAGCCTCGGCCGCCGTGGACCTGCTCTATCCCCACGACGCCGACCGCCGCCGGCACCATGCCGGGCCCGACACCCCGAACCCCGCGGTCGACACCCCGGACCGGGCAGCCGTCTGGCTCGACACCGAACTGGCCAATGTCCTCGCCACGGCCTACGCGGCAGAGCCCGACACCGCCGCCCACACCGTGCTCCTGTCCGAGGTCCTGTACCGCCACCTGCGGACCCGTTCACGGCACTCCGACGCACAAGCCCTGCACAACCGCGCGCTGCACGCCGCGCGCCGCACCGGGGACGGCCTCGGCGAGCTACGGGCCCTCGTTCATCTGGGATGGACACTGGATCGCCAGGATCGGAGAGATCCCGCAATAGACTCCTTCGAACGGGCTCTGGCGGTCGCCCGCAGGATCGGCAACCGCGTGGGCGAGGTCGACGCGCTGGTGGGTCTGGGCAACGCCCGGTTCGGAACCGGCCAGCACGATCTGACGACCGGTCACCTCCGAGCGGCCCTGGACATCGCCCGCGAGAGCGACGACCGGTTCGGCGAGACCCTGGCGCTGCTCGGCCTGGGGCACGTCCTCTACACCCAGGGGCAGGTGCGGCAGTCCGAAGCCTGCTACCAGGAGGCCCGCGCTCTCGCCCGCGAGTCCGGTGAACGCACGGGCGAGGCCGACGCGCTCGCCGGACTCGGCCACCTCCACCAGATCCAGGGGACACTGGACCGGGCGAGCGACTACCTCACCGAGGCGTTGGCCCTCACCCGGTCGGTGGGTCACGGGTGGCTGGAGCACAACGTGCTGTGGGCACTCGGCCACGTGTACCGCCGGCAGGGCAGACACGTACCGGCCACCAACTGCTTCCGGCAGGTCCTTGAGCTCTCGCGTGCCGGCGGCTACCCCAACGGCCAGTTCGAGGGCCTGCTTGGCCTCGCCCTCACCAGGCAGGCGACCGGCCACTCGCGCGAGGCGCTCACCGAGTGCGAGCAGGCCCTCGAACTCGCCCATGTCCTCGGGCAGCGCCTGGACGAAGCCCGCGTCCATGCCGCCATGGCCGACAGCCACCATGCCCTCGGGCGCGGCGACGAGGCCCGCCACCACTGGCAGCGCGCCCTGAGCATCCTCACCGACCACAACACCACGCAGATCGAAGAGATCAGCACCACGGATCTCCGCGCTCGTCTCGCCGCCCTCGACCGCCGGGAAGCCTCCTCCGCGCGCAACCGCCCGGTCAGGTAACCGGGCAGGGGGCGGGCGGAGTGCGCGAGGTCGGGGCGTTCTCCCGCTGGGCGGGACGGGGCGGATCTGGGCAGGGTCTGGGCGGGATCTGGGCGCCCCTCCGGGAAGCATGGGCCGGGCCATGAGGAGGTGCCATGAACCGCAGGAAGGAACTGGTCACCGTGCGAAGACTCTCTGCCCGCATACTGATGCTCCTCGTCTGTGCCGCGTCCGCTCTCGTCGCGGCCCCGCTCCCCGCATCGGCAGACACGCCGTCACTCGTCCGCAACCACGCGACGCAACAGTGCCTGCACCACAACGGCAACGGTCGCATCACCACGGTCGTGAACTGCAGCCGCACCAACGGCGCGCAGTTGTGGCACGTGCACCGCTCAGAGTTCGGTGAGCCCTGGCGCAGGGTCGTCAGTTCACACGGCGGCCTCTGCCTGGACAGCAACCTGCCGGGCAGCGACGGCAGGGGCGATGTCTATGCGCGCCCATGCGAGAAAGGCAACACCTTCCAGGCGTGGCGGTGGCTTCCCAACGCCGACGGAAACCGGGTGCAACACCGGGTGAGCGACCTCTGCCTGGACGCCGATTCTTCCGGCAGGGTCTACACCCTTCAGTGCAACTCCGGGCTCTTCCAGCGCTGGCAACGACAGCGGTAGTCCAGATCACACCGTCCGCCCATGGCCGGGAGCCCGGCCATGGGCGGACGGATACGTAACGAGCGACGGCCACACCTGAGTCGTGCGGCCAACGAGACTCCTCTGCGGGCTACTCTCCCCGGCGTACGGGCCGGCTCGTCCGCCTCTAAACGCAATCTCGGTGTCGGGGCAGAGATGGTCCGAGTTTCGCCGCATTCACGGTCAGATGAATTACCGAGCGTGGCCGCACATGAACCTCGGCCGCCACGCAAACCACCTGGACTCACATTCCTGAAATGACCCGGTGCCCGGACACCTGTAGTTGGGGCCGCATTCGCCGAAGAGGACGTCGTCCGCGATCCGGACACCGACGGTATCAAGTCGTCGTTACGCGAGCCGGCCGACCACACTCCTGCCGTGGTGCCGGGCCTGTACCATTCGTCCAGGCGACAGCGACGCGCTGTCGGCACACCGGCACCAGATCCAGCACAGTCTGCACGGGGCATTCCCTTTCAGGCGTCGATGCCCCGCGTTCTCTTCAGGGCACGGCCGACCCGAAGGATCTGACAATGGACCAGCCAGTTCGATTATTCGTGCCTTCTCCTGCCACCTTCTGCGGCCATGCGTGTCCCGTCCGGTTCTCCCTCCGGGAAACCGAGCGGTACCTCTCGACCCAGCGGGGCCGTCGCCGACCGTTGCGCCGGTGACCGCCCGAAGAGGCCGAGTTCGTCCTGGACCCCACACCCAGCGCGCACCTCACAAGCACGCCTGCAGAAGGAAGGGCCCCCACCGTGTTCACTCACACGCGCCGTGCCGCCTGTCTCGCCTCGACCGCCGTGCTGTTCATGTCCGTGGCCGGCTGCGCCGACGACAGTGCCGGAGCAGGGGGTGCTCTGCAGGTCAGCGGCTCCACCACCGTGGCTCCCGTGGCCGCCGACGCGGCTGAGGCACTCAAGGCGAAGGGTCTCGACATCGTCGTGGCCACCCAGGGCGGCTCCGCCGGCGGCATCTCCCAACTCGCGGCCGGCCAGATCGGCATCGCGATGAGTTCGAAGCCGATAGCGGTGGAGGACGAGTCCGCCCACCCCGACACCGACTTCCGTCCCACCCAGGTCGGCGCGGACGCGGTCGGGGTCATCGTCACCAGGGAAGTCGCCGAGGGCGGCGTGAAGAACCTCACCAAGGCACAGGTACGTGACCTGTTCGAGGGGAGAATCGCCAACTGGTCCGAGCTGGGCGGCCCGGACCTTGAGGTCTTCGTCTACAACAAGGAACCCGGACGCGGAACGCGCGAAGAACTCGACAGGTACGTCTACGGCGAAGAAGAGGCCCCGCCCCCGCCGGATTCGGGCAACTACGCCACCGTCGGCGGCGATCTCGAAACGCGCGACAAGCTGAAGTCGACCCCCGGCGCCGTGGCACCGCTGTCCACCGGCATCGTCGAAGGGCACGACGACCTGGCCGTCGTGACGCTGGACGGCGTCGCACCCAGTCCCGAGAACGTCGCCACCGGTGAGTACCCCATGGACCGGCCGCTGTATTTGATCACCGATGGTGAACCGGAGGGTACGGAGAAGAAGTTCATCGACTACGTCCTTTCCCCGGAAGGCCAGGAGCTGATGACCAAGCACCGCTACCTCACGCTCGAGGAACTCAAGAAGTAACCGGTGGCTTCCACCAGGACACCGGCTCGACGACACGTCATGCCGGTGGAGCGGAAACGCCCCCGTCCGTCCAGGTGGGTGTGGGGTTGGGTCTGTGCCGGAGCCCTCGCCGTGGCGGGCCTGCTGCTGACCGTCGTCGGGTATCTCGGCACCGGTGTCGGCAGCGGGAGCGTCGACTGGCTGAGTCTGCTGACCGAGGACACGTGGAACCCGCCCGACGCCGCCTTCGGCGGCCTGGCGATGATCTACGGCACAGCCGTGGTCTGCGTCTTCGCCCTCGTCCTCGCCGTACCCGTCGGCTGGGCGGCGGCCATCGCCCTGTCGGAGTACCTCCCGCCGCGCATCGGCCGGCCGATGCGCATGTGTGTGGAGTTGCTCGCCGCCGTGCCCTCGATCGTCTACGGCCTCATCGGCATCGTCGTCGTCCGTCCGGTCATCGCGGCGATCGCCGGCGTACCGGGCGGGGACAGCCTCGCGGCAGCCGGTACCGTCCTCGCCGTCATGATCGTCCCCACGGTCGTGGCCGTGAGCGTCGACGCCCTGGCCGCGGTGCCCGACCACTACCGCGAGGCCGCCTACTCACTCGGTCTGACCCGCGCGGAAGTGATTCGCTCGGCGGTCCTGCCACGGGCGCGCTCCGGTATGCACGCCGCCGTCCTGCTCGGCCTCGCCCGAGCGCTGGGGGAGGCCGTTGCGGTGTTCCTGGTCGTGGGCAGGGCCGACGGACGCATGCCCCACAGCTTCGGCGCGTTCCTCGACTCGCTGACCCACCCCGGCCAGACCCTGACCACGAAGCTCGTCGGCCCCGAGCCCGTACTCGCCGGCACCTCAGGACCGTACTTCGCCTCCCTGTGCGCACTGGGCGTCGTCCTCCTGGCACTGGTGGCCGCGGCCACGCTCTGGGGCACACGAGAACGACGCCAGAGCACGCGCCCGGCCCGGCACCGGCCGGCACCGCGGCTGCGCCGCCGGCGGGACCAACTGGTGACGGCATGGCGGCTGGGAGCCCTGCTGCTGCCCAGCGCTCTGCTGATCGGGATGCTCGCCCTCCTGGCGACGCGAGGAAGCGCCGCGTTCCGTCCGGCGTTCTGGTTCACGTCGGCCACGGGAGCGGCCGGCGGCGGCGTACGTGACCAGATCGCGGGCACCCTTGTGCTCGTCGTCACCACGGGGCTGCTCGCCCTGCCGCTGGGGTTCGGTGCGGGCATCCTGATCGGTACCCATGCCTCCGCCCGGACCGCTCGTGTCCTGCGGACCATGACGCTCGTGCTGGGGGGAGTGCCGACCATCCTGCTGGGGCTGGCCGGGTTCGTCATCCTGTCCACCGCCATGGGCTGGGGAAGGTCCTGGCTCGCCGGCGCCATCGTGCTGGTCCCCGTCGTGGCGCCCGTCGTCGCCCTGACCACCGCGGCACGCATCCGGAGCCTGCCGCCCGAACTCAAGGAGAGCGCACTGACACTGGGGCTGACGCGCGCCCAGTACATCCGGTCCGTCGTCGTTCCCTACACCTGGCCCGCCACCGTCACCGGCCTGCTCCTCGGCCTGGCGCGCGCGGCGGGAGAGACCGCTCCTCTGCTGTTCACCGCCACCGTCTTCTTCGGCGCTCCCACGGTGCCGGACGGCATCGTAGAGTCCCCGGTGCAGGCGCTGTCGACGCACATCTTCACCCTCTCCCAGGACGCGGGTGACTCGCCGGCCGTCGACCAGGCGTGGGGAAGCGCCCTGGTGCTGGTCCTGATCACCGCGGTACTCCTCGGCGCCGCGATGGCGCTGCGCAACCGCTTCGAAGGAGAACGATGGACGACGTGATCGCCGTGCACCGGCTGCGCGTACGCACCCGCGACAGGACCCTGGTCGGCCCCCTCTCCTTCAGCCTGGAACACGGGTCCACCACCGGCCTGTGCGGACCCTCGGGCGCCGGCAAGTCCACCCTCCTGCGCGCCCTGGTGGACCTGCTCCCCTACGGGCTCGTCCGAGAGGGCGACGTGAAGGTACTCGACCGCACCGTGGCACCCGGCAAGGGAGACGCGGATCTCAGGGCCAGAGTCGTCCTCGTACCCCAGACACCGGTCGTCTTCGGCGGCAGCGTCCTCGACAACGCCCTGTTCGGCCTGCGCCACGTCCTGCGCGCGTCCCGGGAGGTGCTGCGCGAACGAGCGGAACGCGCACTGCGCGAGGCCGGGTTGTGGAAGGAGGTCTCCGACCGGCTCGACGCCCCGGCCCAGACCCTGTCCGCCGGACAGCGGCAGCGACTCTGCCTCGCCCGCGCGCTGGCCCTGGAACCGGCCGGACTGCTCCTCGACGAGCCCACCAGCGCGCTCGACGAGCACAGCAGGGACACGGTCGAGCAGTCCATCGCGGCGCTACGCGGCCGCAGGACGGTCCTCCTGGTCTCGCACGATCCGGCACAGGTGGAGCGACTGTGCGACACGACCGTTCACCTGGACCTGCTAAGGAGCTGAGGCGTGTCCGGGGCAGAAGTGGAACGAGCCGGGACCGTGCGCGAACCTCAGGAGCGTCCGGGCAACACAACGGACGGTGCGACGGCATGGTACGGCACGGGGAGCCCGCGGGGGCGGCGCAGGTGGACATCGGGCAGTCGTGCGATTCCACGCGCTTGAAGTCGTCTTCACGAGCGACCACCTAGGAAACAGCCACCAGGCCCGCACCGTGATCAATCTCAGCGCCAACCACGGTTCCGTTGATCCCCGAGCAGGACACAGACGCATCGGTCTGACGGGCGCACCGCCCCGAAGAGTTCTCGTCAGGCGCCGCTCCAGACCGCGGCGTCCGTGCCCCACAGGCCCGGCGGGCGTGCCCAGTTCACCGGGCCTCCCTCGTACGACACCGGCGGCAGCGCGTGCCGCAGCCGGCCCATGGGGCTGTCGGTCTCGGTCAACCAGCGACCGGCGTCGAAGCCGTCGTCCTCGCCCGGAGCGGGGGCCAGCTCGTGGACCAGCCAGTGCGCGGTCTGCGCCAGGGCCAGGCGGACCAGGCGGGTGCCGCCCGCGCGGTGCTGTTCGGTGAGCGCGCGCAGCACCCCGGCCGCCAGCAGGTAGCCGGTGCCGTGGTCGAGCGCCTGGGCGGGCAGCGCGCCGGGCGAGTCCGGCGAGCCCTCCAGTTCGGCGATGCCGGTGGCCACTTGGACCAGGCTGTCGAAGCCGCGCCGCTCGTGCCACGGCCCGTAACGGCCCCACGCGGAGAGCTGGGCGATCACGAGACCCGGACGACGCCCGGCGAGCGCCTCGGGCGTCACCCCGAACCGGTCCAGCGCGCCCGGCCGGTAACCGGTAACCACCACGTGCGCCTCGTCGAGCAGCTCCTCGAAGACCCGGCGGCCGGTGGCGTCACCCAGGTCCAGGGTGGTCGAGCGTTTCCCGATCCCCGTGTCGTTGTGGGCTTCCTGACTCTCCGGTAGCTGGGGGGCGTCGATCCGCAGCACGTCCGCCCCGAGCAGCGCCAGCGTTCGGGTGGCGACCGGTCCGGCGAGCACCCGGGTCAGATCCAGGACGCGCAGCCCTGCGCACGGCAGCGCGGCGTCACCGAGCACGCGGTTCGGGGCGTCGTCGACGCGCGCCGTCGTCAGCAGCGGCTGCCCCGCGACCAGGACCCCCTGCTCGCTCTTGGCCCACTCCTCGGGGCTGCGTGCCGCGACGGCCAGACCGCCCACCGCGTACACGGTCTCCTCCACCTCCAACGCGGTACGCCCCGCGATCGCCCGGGCCACCGCGTCCACCGCCTGCTCGCCAGCGTCGCCCGGCACCCCGAGAGCGGCGAGCAATCGGGCCCGATGGTGCGGGTAATTGGCGTGCGTACGAACCCATCCATCGGCCGCCCGCCAGAACCGGGACAGCGGCGCGAAGGTCGACCACGCTTGCCCGTCGACCCGCATCAGCCGGTCGCTGAGGAACGCCGTCGCGACCGACTCGTCGTCGATCCGCATCCGGGGCACGGGCCGCCCCGTGCGTACTGAAGTGAGCTCGGCGGCCGCGAGCGAGCACACCGCGACGGTGGCCCTCGCCAGCTCCATGACGGGCAGCCGCGCCGGCAGTCCTCCGGAGGGACCGCCGTAGGTCACCCGGTCGAGCAGAGAAGAATCGGCACCCAGTGCTGCCCAAGCCTGCGACGTACCTGCGGAGATTAGAGAGTTCACACTCCCAATATGGCACTGAGTGCCATCTTCGGGAAGGGTCCCGGGCGCCACGCACCCGGGACCTGGCTTGGCCCCGCCTCGCGCCAGTCCTTGCGCACCACGGCCGTCCATGGGCACGTCGTCGCCGGCGTCGTGGAAGCGAGTCTTGCCGTCGACGTCGGCGGACTTCTTCAGCAGCTTCATCGCGTCCATCACCGGCCGGGAGGCGGTGTTGTTGCACTCGAAGCTCGGGTGTTCAGCAGGCGGCGGCATCTGCCGGTAGTACGAGCTGCAGGAGGAGCGCAAGGTGGTGCGGACCTTCTTCAACTCGGCGGTGAGCTGCTTCTCCACCCGCCGCTCGGCGCGTGCGTTGATCTTGTGGACCAGAGCGACCAGCAAGTCGACCAGCGCGTCGGTGATCTCCGCCTGCCGGGACGAGCACAGCGCCGCGAGCAGGTGATCCGTAGTACGTCCTCGCTCGTGTCGCGGAAGTCCGAGGGGTACAGCTTGATCGCACGTGCCCGGATTTCCGTCAGCAAGGAGTCCAGGCCGACCGCGCCCGGGTCGTGCTTGAGCGCGGCCACCAGGGCGGTACCCGCCTCGTTGTCCTCGGCTACCAGCGACAGCAGCCGGGCCGTGCCCGCCTGGCCCAGGCGGCCGATCGTGCGGGCGCAGAACGTCTTCTCCCACTTGCCCCGCGCCGCGACGAGTACCTTCTCGACCCGGGTACGGCCTGGCGGCTGGATCTTCCGCGCCCGGCACTCGACCAGCAGGGTCTCGCGCTGCCGGTCCTCCACCAGCTCGACCGGACAGACCTCCACGGCCGGCCACTCGGCCGGCGCCTTCTCGTCCGCAACCGCCGACGGCCTCAACCCCGGGGCCTCACGGATCTACTTGCGGTGGTACTCGGCAGTCCGGCCGACCAGCGTCCAGTTCGCCAACAGCTCCTCCGGCGACCACTCTTGCCGCACGCACGCCCCTTTGGCCTCGATCACTCGATCAGACCAACGACGGCGCCCAGGACGGGGAAACGGGACTCGTCCAGCTACCCGAAACCTACTTTGCGGCTGGTGTCTGAGCCAGGACACCAGGTCCATCCTGCGGGATTCGAGGCTTTCCACTTCTGCCCGGGTTCAGTTCCGCTCCGCCAAGATGCGAGCAGCAACTGAAACGCATCGGAAATTCATTGACGAGTGGCGGAGCCAGGTTGCTGAGCGGCGATCTCCACCACGGCCTGCCGCAAGGCGGCGACCATCCGGGTGATGCCGGGGAACGTGATTTCCGCTCGCAGTCTTATCAACCTCTGCGTCCCCCTTCGTGTCGCTTGCAGACATGCCGGAGCACATGCTCTTATGCATGTGACCAGTATCTGTGCAGCAGGTAGAAACATGTTCTCCCACACCGCCGTGCCGGCTACTGGCCGACTGGACCGAGACTCGCCCCTGCGCCCCCTGAGACCCCGGAAAACGAGCTTGCCGGGGACACACACGTACGCGGGTTCTCCCACAGTTCCGTAACTCTCCGGCAGCGGTCATGACCTGCTGCCCGCCACCTCAGGAAAGTCGGTAGCAGCCATGACCGAGCAGTCCACCGTGCACAGCGTGACCTACGACCTGCTACGCACGCTCAAACTCACCACCGTCTTCGGTAATCCCGGCTCCACCGAGCAGACGTTTCTCCAGGACTTCCCCAAGGACTTCACCTATGTGCTGGGGTTGCAGGAAGCGTCCGTCATCGCCATGGCCGACACTTTCGCACAGGTCACCGGCCGTCCTGCGCTGGTCAACCTGCACTCCTCGGCCGGGGTGGGCAACGCGGTGGGCAACCTCGTGGCGGCCTACCACGGGAACACGCCCCTGATCATCACTTCCGGGCAGCAGCACCGGGAGTTGGTGATCGGGGATCCGTACCTGGGCAACCGGGAGGCCACGGAGCTGCCGAAGCCGTGGGTGAAGTGGTCCTACGAGCCGGTCCGCGCGGAAGATGTCCCCGAGGCCTTCATGCGCGCCTATGCGATGGCACTGCAGCCGCCGGCGGGACCGGTCTACATGTCGATCCCCATGGACGACTGGAACCACCCGCTGGCCGGCTTCGACCGGGTGCGCACGCTGAGCGACCGGGTGGCGCCTGACACAGCGCGGCTGCGCGCCTTCGCCGAGCGCGTCTCCGCCAGTCGCAGTCCCGCTCTGGTCTTCGGGCCCGAGGTCGATCGCGCCGGCGGCTGGGACCAGGCTGTGGCCCTCGCGGAGAAGCTGCGCGCGGTCGTCTACGGGTCTCCGCTGTTGGACCGGGCCTCCTTCCCCGAGGATCATGCTCTCTTCGGCGGCCCGTTGGGCATGTCGGTGAAGTCCGTCGGCGACCGGCTGCGCGGGCACGACCTCGTGGTCGTGATCGGCGCGGAGGTGTTCCGCTACTACCCCTACGTGCCCGGCGAGTACCTCCCCGAGGGCACCGAGCTGCTGCAGATCACCGGCAGTCCCGATGTCGCGGCTGCGGCGAGGATGGGTGACAGCCTGCTCGGTGATCCCGGGCTGGCGATCGAGCTGCTCCTGGACATGGTCGCCGAGGGATCCGCGAGGACCGCACCGCAGCCGATGCCGCGACCGCGCGCGCTGCCGAAGGAGCCGAACAGCCCGCTCACCCCGGCCGAGGTCTACGCCGCCCTGAGCAGGGTCCGGCCGCCGGACACGGTGTTCGTCAACGAGTCGACCTCGACGATGGCGGAGCAGATCGAGTGGCTCCCCACCACGCGGTCCCAATCGTTCTTCGCCACGGCCAGCGGCGGTATCGGCTGGGGCACCCCGGCCGCGGTCGGCGTCGCGCTCGGCGACCGGGAGCGGGGCGTGCAGCGGCCGGTGGTCGGTCTGATCGGCGACGGGTCCCTCCAGTACTCCGTGCAGGCCCTCTACACGGCGGCCCAGCACAACCTCCGGGTCGTCTACGTGGTCATGCGCAACCACGAGTACTCGATCCTGAAATCGTTCGCGGTGCTGGAGGAGACCCCGGGCGTACCCGGCCTGGACCTGCCCGGAATCGACATCGCCTCCGTGGCCCGCGGCTTCGGTTGCCGGGCCGTCGAGGTCAAGACCACCGAAGACCTGGAGCGGGAGTTCATGACGGCCCTGACCGCCGACGCCCCCACCGTCATCGTCGTCGAAACACAACCCCAGAAGGCCTCGCTGTAAGGCGCACGGTCCACACCATCAACGAGGAACGGCAGTCATGGACTTCGGACTGAGGGACCGGGTGTACATCGTCACCGGCGGCACCCGCGGGCTGGGCAGGGCAGCCGCCCGCGAGCTGGTGACGGAGGGCGCGAGGGTGGTCGTCAGCGGCCGTGGCGAGGAATCGGTCGCCGCTGCCGCGGAGGAGCTCGGCGGTCCCGGACAGGCGATCGGGGTGGTGGCCGACAACGCCGATGACGGAACGCCGGACCGCCTCGTCAGCGCGGCCCGCGACGCTTTCGGCCGACTCGACGGGACGCTGATCAGTGTCGGCGGGCCACCGACGGGTACCTCCGACACGATCGGCGACGACCAGTGGCGCGCCGCGTTCGAGTCGGCCTTCCTCGGTGCGGTACGCCTCTCCCGCGCCGTCGCTGCGGAACTGGGCGAGGGCGGTGTCATCGGCTTCGTCCTCTCCACGTCCGTGTACGAGCCGATTCCCGGCCTCGCCACCTCCAATGCCCTCCGGCCGGCCCTCGCCGGTTATGCGAAGGGTCTCGCCGACGAACTGGGCCCCACGGGCATCCGCGTCGTCGGCCTCGTGCCCGCCCACATCGCAACTGACCGGGCACGCGAACTCTACGGACGCTCCGGAGACTCCGAAGCGGCCTTCGAGCGGGCGAGCGCCGGCATCCCGCTGCGGCGCTTCGGAGCCCCCGACGAGTTCGGCCGCGTCGCCGCGTTCCTCATGTCGCCCACCGCGTCGTACCTGACGGGGGCGATGGTCCAGATCGACGGCGGCGTGCGCAGAAGCTTTTGACAGGGACCACAGCCCGACAGCCCTTGCCCGGGCCGTCAACGACCACTGCCCTGCTCACCGCCCGCACGTCAATCAGCCATGTTCCCCGCACAGTTGAGGAGCCCTCATGCCCACTTACACCTGCACGGCGGCCCAGGGATCGCTGACCAGCGAGGTGAAGGCCCTGCTGGCAGCCGAGATCACCCGGATCCACGTGGACATCAACCACGTGCCACCGGCCTACGTCAACGTGGTCTTCTCCGAGCTGCCCGCGGACAGCGTCTTCGCGGGCGGCGAGCCGGCGACACCGCTGATCCTCACCGGCTGGGTGCGGCGGGGTCACCCGCAGGAGGAGGCGACGCGACTGGCCCGGGGACTGTCCTCGGCGCTCGTGCGGATTTCCGGCATGGACGAGAGCCAGACCATGGTGGTGCTCCAGGACGGCCCCGCCCGGTCCGCCGTCGAAGGAGGGCGCGTGCTACCCGAACCGGGTGAGGAAGAGGAGTGGTTGCGCAGGAACGGAACCGCCTGAACGGCGCTTGGGAAACGGAGGACCCCGTCGGGCGACGGGGTCCTCCGTCGTGCCGGTTTCAGCGAGGGCCGGGGGTGAAGCGATAACCGGTGCCCGGCCGGGTGCGCAGGGAGATGGTGTCGTCCCGGAGGGAGAACTCGACCGCCCGGCCGTCGGCGGTGGTCACCCTCGGGCCCTTCCGGCCCCACGGGTTCCTGAGGCGCAGGGTGCCCCCGGCCCGGCTGGTGACGTGGGCGTACGCCACGGCTCCGTCGGCCAGTGCGGCGGAGACCTCGAAGGCGCCGGGGAGCAGCAGCCTGTCGAAGGACGCGTCCTGATCGAGCGGCCACACGGGGAAGAGCACCACAGTGCCGCGGAAGCTCTGCACGAGCATGCTGTGCACCGCCTCCGTGGAGCCGCTCTTCTCGATGCCGTGGTACAGGTCGTCGACACTCAGATTCGGCGCCAGCGTGTCCGCGAGGACCTCCTCGAAGCGCTGGATCAGAGACGTTGCCGGATAGCCGACCCGGGCGGCCTGCGTGAACACCTTCGGGAAGCTGTTGATCTGCGCCCAGGAGTTCATCACGTCCAGGGTGTCCACCGCGGTCTTCCGTTCAGCGGCCGGGGACGTGATCCCCAGCGCCTCTCCGGGGTGGATGAACTCCAGGTTCACCGTGTTGTCGCCGGGCCGGATCTCACGTGTGTCGTCTCCCTGCATCGACCCCGGCTCGGCGAGCGCGTACACCTTCACGCCCTGGTGGACCGTGGTCGGCGTCGGCGACAGCCGGTCCAGGATGTGCTGCCATGTGCGCCGCTCACCGGCGTCGGTGTCCAGCGCGTGGCTGGCCTCGATCAGGGTGTGCAGCGTCAGCTTGAGCAGGCTGACGTCCGGCGAGGAGTTCTTGCCCCAGGTGCCCTCGTGAGGGCCGGCCCACAGCTCGTAGTGCCCCGAACCGGCGTTCCACTCCAGCCAGTTCTCGAAGAACGTCGCCACCAGCTTCAGGAACGGGTACGCCTTGTCCCGCAGGAAGTCGAGGTCCCGTGTGTGTTCCCAGTACGCACAGAACTGCGTGGCCGAGAAGAGGGAGTTCGCGACCTGCTGCCAGTAGCCGTCGTCGGTGGTGGATCCGAACGGTCCGATACCGACGGGGAACAGTACGCCGTCCGGCATACCTCCCTCCGGGAACCGTTTCGACACGTAGTCGGGCTTGACCCGCGTCAGGTCCTGCCGGGCACGGCGCCTGGCCTCGGGCACGTAGTCGAGGATGACGTCGACGAAGGGCAGCGCCAGCTCGGGCCTGTTGCTGGAGTACACACCGTAGAACGGGGACTGGGCGTTGTAGTTCAGATGGATGTCGCCGTGGAACAGGGCCTGGTCCGTGGTGGTCCAGATCCCGTACAGACCGGGGACCACCTTCCCGGCACGGCTGGAGGCGCCGATGAAGTACTGGGCGGCGTAGTAGTAGCGCTCGAGCAACGGCCGGCCGATGTCGATGCCGGAGGCCAGCCAGTATCGCTTCCACCAGCGGGCATGCCTGCTGCGGAGGCCGGCCAGCGCGGACGCCTTCACGGCGTCGACCGCACGGACGGCGTCGGCCCGCACGCCGGTGGGGTTCTGTCCGCCGCCGGCGACGACGGTGACGATGGTCGCGGTGCCGCCGGCCGCAAGGGTGAACTCGGTGCTCGCGGTGGAGCCGGACGAGGTCGGGGGCTTCGTTGCGGCGCCGAGCACCCGGGTGGCGAGCACGCCGGTCGAGACCCACGCGCCGCCGGGCCTGGTGGAGCGCTTCGCCCACGCGGTGCCGGCGCTGACGCCCGAGGTTGACGGGTAGGCCGCGCTCGCCCCGCCCCCGGCACCCGCCCAGGTCTGCACCACCAGGTCCACCGGCTCCGCGCCCGCTGACGTGACGGTGGTGACCAGGAGGTTCTCCTCCGCGGACAGCCAGGTTTCCAGGTTCAGCGGAACGCCGTCCATCTCCACCGCGGTGGTGATCCGGGCGTCGAGGACGTGCTGGACCTCGCGGAAGGGCTCCGCCTCGGAGACGGCGTCCTGCTCCTGTGCACTTCCGGGCTGGGCGAAGAGCTGGATCTGACCGATGCGTGCCCGGGGGTTCTGTACGGAGTCTTCCGTGGTGCCCTGGGTCGGTTCGGTGAGGTACAGCCGGACGTGACGGGTGGTCAGCGGGGTGGACAGGTTGCGGTCGATGACGGCGTCGCTGTTGCCGGTCACGGTGTCCGCGTCGGTCCACGTGGTGCCGTCGTCGCTGGTCTGGATCCGGAGGCCCTTGGTCGTGTTGGCCTCGGTACCCTCACGGGCGGCCACGTCGTTGCGGATGACGTACCGGGCGATGGTCTGCTCCGTGCCGAGGTCGAGCGCGATCCACTGCGGCTTGCCCACAGTCGAGACCCAGCCCTCGTATCCGGAGGTCCACAGACCGTTCACGGCGCGGTCGGGGGTGAAGGATTCGTGCGTCGAACTCGCCGTCGCGTTCGCGCCCAGCGCGAGGTCGGCGGTGGGCGGCACGTTGGTGGACCTCAGGGTCACGCCACCTATCGGCAGGGGGCGGATGTCAGGGCCGGCGGTCCAGAAGTCGCCCTTGGAGACGTAGAACGTCTTGACTCCGCTCTGGCCACCAGAGGTGACACCGACATCGCCGTTGCCGAGCAGGGCGGTGTTCGGCATGGCGGTCGAGATCGCACCGGGATAGGTCTGGTCCGTCCACTCTGCTGTGATCTCCGACAGCTTGTCCCGCAGCCGCCGCCAGCGTTCGTCCTCGGTGAGCGGTCCGGCCGCTCCACCGGGGCTGCTGCTTCCGGCGGGTGCGGCGATCGCCGGTGCCGGGATCGCCGTCAGGGCGGTCGTGCCCGCGACGGCGATCGCTCCGGCGAGGACGGAGCGTCTGCCGGGGTGACGCTGGTGATCGAGTGCGTTCTGATCTGACATCTGTGTCTCCCGAGTGGAGGGCGGATGCGGGTGGTGAAGCGATACGAGGCAGTGCCCGGACGCGTCAGAGAGTCCCTGCCGACGGCCGACGGCCGCCCGTGGTCACCGGCCAGGTGAGGACGGGGTTGCGGATCTTCGCCGACTGCTCGTCGATCGCGGCGAAGTCCGGGGTGGCGAGGCTGAGGAGCCCGTGCCGGAGGGTGATCCGGCCGCGCTGGACCTGCGGGTAGTTGGTGTCCCAGTAGTTGTTGGACACCCAACTGAGCAGCAGGGGGTTGCCGGGGCGGGGGACGGCTCCGGGTGGCGGGCCGAAGGAGAACTCGCCGAACTGGACCAGCGGCACGTCGGGAGTGAGCAGGGCAACCGCGCCGTGCTCGTCCCACATCGTCGCCGTCGACTCCGTGGTCACCCACCCTCGTGAGGCGCCCGGGAGTTGGTCGGCGTCGAGCTCGACCCTGCGGCCGGCCGTGTCGAATGCGGCTCTCCAGCCACCGTCCATCGCCAGCGGCAGGGCAAGGTAGACACCCGCCGGCGACGCGTCTCCGGCGAACTCGATCTCCGTCTCGACGCCGATGACGGGATCCGCGGCGTTGAAGGTGAGCCGCTGGACCAGATGGCTGAGTCCGGGCGCCTGAAGGCGGCGTTCGAAGCGGAGCCGTCCGGGCTGTTCCCTGACCGCACAGGCCGTCACGCGGGTGGCGTGGTCGAAGGTGCGCGCCCAGTCCTGCCAGCAGGACTCGTCGATCTTCTCCTTGTCGAGGTTGCGTTGGTAGTACGCGCGTCGCGTGCCGTCGATCAGCGGGTCGGGGCGTTCTCGGATAGGGGAGAGCAGGTCCGTGCCGGGGCGAGGGCAGAGGATCTCGCGCCCCGTGCGTCGATCGACGAGGGAGGTGATGCGGCCGGAGTCCGGGGCGTAGGTGAGCGTGTGGAACGGCGAGTCGATCCGGCCGGTCGTGGTGGTCCGGCTCGTCGCCGCCGCGAAGTTCAGTTCGCGGGCCGAGCCGGTTTCCTCGATGATCTCGTGGGTGGGCTGACCGAGGGAGCCCGGTGCGGGCAGTTCAGCACTGCTGATGATCCGCCACGAGCGGGGTTCGAGGGCGACGGTTCCGATGAAGCGTCGCTCCTCGTCCGGTGACGGTGTCCGCCAGGGCCGGTTCTCGTGGATCATCCGGCTCGCCCGGTAGGTCCGCTCGGTGGCGGGTGTCGTGTCGTCGAACCAGGCTGCGGGCAGGTCGAGAGCCGTTTCGATCCGGTACGGGGTCGGGTTGCAGACCAGGACTCCCTTGATGCCCTTGTCGGCCGGCGGGTTGCCGGCGAGTTGTTCCAGGGAGTCCATCACCGCCAGGGAGGCGAGTTCGTGGCCGAGGTGGGCGGCGGTCTGCTTGATGGCCTCGATGGACTGGGCCTGGAGGTTGGCGGGGTCGGTGTTCCAGTAGCTCCACGTGTGCTCGTCGAACGTGTCGACGTGGTCGGCGGCCTCTCGGACAGTGTGGGCGTCGGCCCCGAGGGCTTCCGCGGTGACCAGCAGCGGCTTGGAGCGCTGGTTGAGCGCGGTGGCCACGGGGGTGCTGCCGTAGCCGAAGCTCCAGTAGTCGGTCCAGTCGCCGCGCAGGAGGGGGATGTCCTCTTCGGGTACCTTGAGGACGCGTTCGCGCAGGTCGTCGAAGGTCGCGTAGCGGATCACGGGGCCGGCTTGCCGGTCGTTCCACCGCTGGATCAGGTCCGGCATGTACGGGTTGGGCGGTGCGTTGTCCCACATGATCGGTGAACAGGTGGAGGTGAGGTAGAGGAACGGCAGTGCGTATCCGATCTGGCGCAACTGCTGCTCGTACTCCTGCCAGCCTTCCTGCATCCGTCCGACCGAGTCGTCCCAGGCGTGGAAGATCTGGTCGAACATCGTGTAGTGGTTGCCGTTGAAGACGCGCAGGGCCCGTCCGGAGGGTGCTTCCCACCGGAAGAGTCCGGGACGTGGTCGGACGGGACCTCCGAGGTGGCCGTTGACCGCCATGACGAACAGGTCCACGTCGGCGTCGAGGAGTGCGTCCGCGAGCGGCCACGGAACACCGTTGACGTCGTGCTGGCACGCGATCCGGACGGGCTTGCCGACCACGTCTTCGAGGCGGCTCTTACCGTCCAGCAGTCGCTGGATGCCCCGCGCGTCCACCAGAGCCGACACGTGCCAGCGCAGTGCCGCCAACCCGATGCGGTCCTGTTCGCACAGTGCCCGGAAGCGGGCGATCTGCCGGGGCGACGCCTCCTTCATCCACCGGAGGACGGGCTCGGTCGCCTCGCAGACCCACGTGGGCCGGGCGTCCTCGGGGCGATCCGCGGTCTCTTCCAGCCAGTCGAGGGCCTGGTCGATGAACTCGTTCTGCAACCGCCACAGCACTGGCTGCGAGTGGGTGTAGCCGATATCGAGATGGCTGTGGTGCAGAACGAGTATCTCCTCGATGTGCCGGCTGCCCGTCGTCATTTGGTGGCTCCCGAAGTGAGGCCGGCGATGAACTGCTTCTGCAGGAAGAGGTAACCGGCAACCGGAACGACGGCGGCCAGGAACATGACCCCGAACATCTGTGCGTAGTTGGTGGAGAACTGCCCCAGGGACAGATAGAGGCCGGTGGTGATCGTCTGGCCGCGCAGAGGCCCGAGGATGAACTGGGGGTTCATGAAGTCGTTCCAGATCCACAGGGACAGGAAGATCGTCACCGTGGCGGTGGCCGGGCGCATCAGCGGCATGACGATGGTCCACCAGGCGCGCAGCGCGGTGGCGCCGTCCATCTCGGCGGCCTCGATGACCTCCGCGGGGACGGCGCGGAGGAAGCCGGAGTAGACGAAGACCGCGAACGAGAGGTATCCGCCGCCGACGTTGGTCAGGACCAGTCCGGGGTAACTGTGGTTCAGGCCCAGCACCTCGAGGATCTCGATGGTCGGCAGCAGAACGACCGTTGGCGGGATCATCAGTCCTGCCGCGAAGACCGCGAGCAGTGCCCTGCGCAGACGGGGCCCGCGCCGTGACAGCCAGAAGCTGAACGCGGCGCCCAGCGGGACGATCAGCGCGACCGAGGCGAGGACGGTGACGGTGGTGTTGACCAGTCCGACCTGGATGATCTGGTCGGGGCGGTTCAGCGCATCGCCCAGGTTGGACACTGTCGGCGGGGCCGGCGGCGCGAGTGGGCTCTGGCTGATCTGGTCGTTCGTCTTGAAGGCGTTGACCAGCGCCAGGTAGAGGGGCGCCACGAAGGCGAGGGTGAGCACAGCAGCCGCGGCCAGACGCAGCCGTGAGCCGCGGGAGCGGCGGAGCGAACGGCCGACGGGCTTCGGCGTCGCGAGGGTTCTGCTTCGTTCCAGCGCGGCGCTCACAGGTCGACCTCCCGGCGGCGCAGCAGCCCGGTCACGACAAGGGAGACCAGTACGGACACCAGCAGGAGGAGCACCGCGACGGCTGAGGCGTAGCCGAACTGGTTGTTGGTGAAGGCGAGCCGGATGATGTAGAGGGGGGTGGACTGTGTCGCGTCGGCCGGCCCGCCGGAGGTCAGGGGCACGATCACGTCGTAGAGCTTCAGCACCGTGATCAGCGAGATGGTGACGCTGATCGTCGTACCGGGCGCCAGCATCGGGAAGGTGATGGCGGTGAACTTGCGCCATCGCCCGGCACCGTCGACGGTGGCGGCCTGGTAGAGCTCCGTGGGGATGGTCTGCAGCGCGGCGAGATGGACCACGGTGGTGAAACCGGTGAGCACCCAGGCGACGACGACACCGACGGAGAACATCGCCAGGCCGGGGGTGCCCAGCCACGTGATCGGCTCATCGACCAGGCCGACGCTCGTCAGCACGCTGTTGAGCAGGCCGTCCTGCGACAGGATCGTGCGCCACACGAAGCCGACGATGACCCCGGACACGACCTGGGGCAGAAACGCGAGGGTACGCATCGTCCGGTAGCTGAGCGACGTGCGATTGAGCAGCATCGCGTACCCGATGCCCGCGGCGTTGGCGACGACGGTGACCGCGAAGGCCAGCGTGAGGGTGAACAGCAGGCTGGAGCCGAGCGCGTCGTCATGCAGCATCTGCCGGTAGTTCGCCAGTCCGACGAAGTCCGACCGGGCCAGCAGGGGGTTCTCGTTCGTGAGACTGCGCCACGCGCTCATCAGTACGGGCAGGATGATGAAGCACGCGTAGAGGGCGATCGCCGTGAGGGCGACTGCGGTCAGTCCTGGGTCACCACGCAGTCCGCGGTATCGGGTCGGCATGACGTCATTCCTTGCTGGTCGGGTGCTTGCGGCAGACGTGTGACGGGGGCGGCCGCGGCCCCCGTCACGAGAGATCGTGGTTACTTGGTGGCCGCGTCCCAGGCGGAGTCGAGCTTGGCCATCTGCCCCCGGACGTCGTCGGAGGTGAACAGGGCCTGGCTTGCGGCGTAGAACGCCTCGTTGAGCCCGGAAGGCATGGCGTCGTCGTTGGTGGCCCAGCCGAATGCCGACACCTTGGTGTTCTTGTCGGTGACGTAGGCGTAGGAGTCCTCGAACACCTGCGGGACGTCGACGTTGTAGTCGTCGAGCGTCTTGCCCTTGAGCATCGGGAACGCCCCGTCGCCCTCGATCAGCGCCTTGTAGTTGCCGGGGTCCAGCGACCACGCCTTCGCGAACTCCGTCGCCTTCGTCTTGTCCGGCGCCTTGCTGCTGACCGCCATCGAGCCGCCGACCGCGAACGGCACCACCGGTGAACCGTCCTCGGTGGGCACGAGGAACGCGGCGAAGTCGTCGGCACGGTCCTTCGGTACCGAGCCCAGGAACCAGCTCCCCATGACGTACATGGCGGCCTTCCCCGAGGTGAAGTTCGTGATCGAGTCCGCGTACTTGACCCCCAGGGCACCGTCCTGGAAGTAGCCGCTCTTCGCCATCTTGCGATACTTGGTCGCGGCGGCCACCACGTCCGGGTCCGTGAACTTGACCTTGCCGGCGTAGCGGTCCTGGAGCCAGTTCGGGTTCTTGCCCAGCACGTCGGCCGAGAGGATGCCGACCAGCGGCATGGAAGCGGCGAAAGGGTCCCCGCCGCCCAGCTCGATCGGGGTGATACCGGCGGCCTTCAGCCTGTCGCAGACGTCCGTGAACTCCGCCCATGTCGTCGGCGGAGCCGTGATGCCGGCCTTCGCGAACAGCTTCTTGTTGTAGAAGACTTCGGGAATGACCTGTGAGTTGGTGGGCGGGATATAGACCTTGCCCTTGACGGCGTTGCCGAGTGGTAGCAGGAAGTTCGCGTCCACCCAGGTCTGGTCGTACGGCTGGAGCAGTCCGGCGGACGCGAACGTCGACGGAGAGATCGACTGAAGCAGGTCGGGGAACTGGCCCGACGCCTGGAGTTGCTTGGCGTACGCGTCCCGGTCGGTGCTCGGAGCGGTGAGCTTCCTGATCCCCACGCCGGGGACCTGCTTCTCGGCTCTTTCGATCGAGCCGTCCCAGAAGGATGCCGTCAGATGCGGCGTCTCGAAGACCATGTACGTAAGAGAGGTGTCACCGTCCCGTCCCCCGGTGGACGGTGCGGAGCACGCTGCGAGGAGTGCGAGGCCGGATGCGAGGCAGGCCGCGAGCATACGATTGCGTCTCATGGAGCTTCTCCAAGACGTTCGGCGCGACCCCGGCAAGGGTGGGGGCTCGACGCCGGGGTAGCGCAGGAATAACGTTATCCCGAAGCGTATGATCAGCGTGTGGCTCTGCGTCAAGGGTCGAAACAACGTTTTCTCGGATGGGAAGTAGGACAGATGCGGACAGCGCCGGGAGGCAACGGCCGGTCGAGGGCCAAACGACCGACCATGATCGACGTGGCCCGGGAGGCCGGCGTCGCACTGCGTACCGTCTCCCGCGTGGTCAACAACGACCCGACCGTCGGCCCCGACTACGTGGCGCGGGTGCAGTCCGCGATCAAGGCGCTGAACTTCCGCCCGGACGAACGGGCCCGGCAACTGCGCACCGGTGTCAGCGACACCATCGGCGCCGCGGTGCGACGGATCGCCGAGACGAACCCCGCACTCGCCGCCATCGAGCAGACGGCCCGCGCCGCCGGACTCACCCTGCTGGCCTCCTCCACGGATTTCGACGAACAGCGCGAGCACGACATCCTGATCTCCATGTGCCGCCAGCGGCTGGACGGAGTCATCGTCGAACCGATCGGCGAGAGCCACTCCTACCTGGAGTCGGAGCTTGCCGCGGGGATGCCCCTGGTCGCCATGGACCGGCCCATGAGCGGCGTCTCGGTGGACACGGTGATGTCAGACAATGCCGGAGGAATCGGCATGGCCTTCCATCACCTTCGCAAGCACGGGCACAAGCGCGTCGCCTACATCGGCGACGACGAGCGTGTCTTCTCCGGGCATGAGCGCGCCGCCGCCTTCCGGGCATGCCTCCTCGCCCACGGAGGGCCGACTGACGGCCTGATCCACCCCGGTGAGCTCACCGCCGAACGGGTCGGGGCGGCACTGGACGCGGCACTCCACGGTCCCGACCCTGCGACGGCGCTGGTCACAGGCAACATGGACACCACCTTGGCGGTGTTGCGGCGGCTCGGCCCCGAGGCTGCCCGGCTGCCGATCGTCGGATTCGACGACGTGCCCCTGGCCGACCTGCTGAGCCCCGCCCTCACCGTCGTCGCACAGGACACCGCCCGCATCGGTGCGACGGCCGTCGAGCTGCTTCGTGCCCGGATTGCGGACCCTGCGCGACCGGTGCAGAGCGTCGTCGTCCCGGTGTCGATGACGATCCGCGGTTCGGGCGAGATCCGCCCCTGAGTCCGCGGGCCCGCGCCCTCCACTCCGGGCTCTCCGTCAGAGGAGAGGTGTCCATGGAGCCGGCGAGCCACGATAACGTTATCTAACCCTTTCGGGTGCGCGCTTCACCCGCGGCCCCGAGCTGAGGAAGCCGCCCTTCGGCGTTGGTCCTGGCGAGATCGGTGTGGTCACTTTCCGGTCGGGGCACGTCGAGGCCGCAGTCGCCCTGGTGGTGCTGCCCGCCGCCTGCCCGTGCCTTGTCGCTCCACTCCTGGAGCCACTTCTGTACGGATTCACCGATGTCGTCCGTGCCGGCCGCGGTCGCGTATTCGACGAACGGCCCCCCGGGGGCCGGACGGCTCGCGTCCTGCTCCAGGGGCGGGGGGTTCGAGGGGCCGTGTGTGCCGGTCAGGGACGGAAGACGTCGCCGGCAGTCGGGTGGACTGATCTGCCGGCGCCCGCCTATTCGACGAGCTGGGACCGGATCTTCGAAAGCGGTGTCCCGGCCGGGGCGAGCTGGAGGGTGTCTCCCGCCGAGGTCGGGATGGTGATCTTCGCCCCGGACACGGTGCCTTCGTCGGCGCCGTTGCGGAAGACCTGGACGCTTCCCGGCCAGGGGTTGGTGAAGGTGAACTCACGGCCGCTGCGGCTGACGGCCTGCACGTACTGGACGCTGCCGGACTCCTTGCTGCTGGAGACCAGGAAGTTCCCGTAGGCGAGCAGGTCGCCGAACTTCCCGTCCGTGCCGGTGGGCCAGGTCGGGAACACCTTGACGTCGTTCTGGAACGACTGGAGCAGCATCTCGTTCACCCCCGAGGTGAGGACGTTGACGTTCTCCATTCCGCCGCCGTTGTGGTGGACGGCCATGTTGGGATAGCTCTGGCCGGTGGCCTCCTCGTGGAGGTTCGCAAGTATCTTCGCGGGGTCGTAGCCCACCCGGGCCGCGGCGGCGTAGAACGTCGCGGGGGCGTTGCCGCCGTGCCAGGCGTTGGTCAGGGCGTCGATCGTGTTGCGGGCGGTCTGGATCCGGTCCGGGTCACTGTCGAGGCCGATCATGTTCCCGGGGAATATCGGCTGCGCGACGATGTCGTTTCCGTCGTTGTGGAAGTCGCTGCCGACCTCGGTCTCGCGCAGCACCCGCTTGCCGTCGAGGGTCATCGTCGGCAGGTCGCTGAGGTGGGTGAGGATGTGCTGCCAGGTGTCGCGGAGTTCGGAGTCCTGGCCGAGGGTCGCGCTGATGTCGACGAGGCCACGAAAGAGCAGGTTCACCAGGCCGAGGGACATGCCGCTGTTGGTCTGGGGGTACGGCTGGCCTTCGTGCGGGGCGTCGTTGGTGATGACGTACCGGTTGCCGGCCTCGTCCCAGACCAGGTAGTCCTGCCAGAACCGGCCGACCTGCTTGAGCCACGGGTAGACCTTGGCCGCGTAGGCCGCGTCCCGGGTGTACTGGAACCGCATGACCATGACGCTGGCGAGGTTGGCCGCGTTGGACTTCTGGTTGTGCAGGTTCAGGTCCGCGCTCGTGCCCTTGGGTGACAGGCCCACCGGGTACAGCACGCCGGTGAAGCCGTGTTCCGCGGCGAGTTGCTCGGCGCGGGACTGCCAGTCGAGGACGGGCTGGTCGTACGGCTCCAGTTGCCCGACGCGGTTGGAGGACATACCTGCGTAGAACGGCGCCTGGTAGTTGTAGTTGGTGTGGTAGTCACCGTTCCAGTTCATCGGCCCGGTGATCCAGTTACCCCAGAGTCCGGGGGCGTACTTGCCCTCCCGTGCCGCGCAGGCGAGCAGGTAGAGCGAGCCGTACCAGCCCTTCTCGACGGCCTTGTCGGGGATCTCGACGTACGACTTCGACCAGAAGTCACGCCACCAGTTCCGGTGCGACTCCAGGTGACCGGCTATGTCCTGCTCGTCGAGGTTCGCCACGGCCGCGGTGGCGTCCTCCCGCCAGCTCCCGCTGTCGATGCTGGAGACGACCCCCGCGACGAGGGTGGAGGTGCCCCCGGGGGACAGCGTCAGCCGGATGGTGTTGCCGGTGAGCTGCTGGCTCTGCCCGACGGTGCGGGCCGCGATCCGCGCCCGCGGATCGGACCCGGTCCCGGTGTCGGCGGCGACGTCGGCGTTGAGGGTGTGGCCCGTCGTGGACACGCCCGGTGTGCGGCCGGCGCCGTCCTGCAGGCGGATGTCGATGGTCTGGGCGCCGCCCCCGTTCAGCGTGAACGAGGTCACGACCATGCCCCTGTTGGCGTCCACCCAGCTCGTGGTGGTGAGCGTCTGGTCGCCGAGGGTGTACGTGCCGCGGACCTCCGCCTCCGCGATGTCCTGCTCCGTCCGGTACGACGCGCCAGCCAGCCCGGGGGCGTCGAACACGATCCGGCCCAGCGGTCTGATGGCATGGCTCTGGCCGGAGAAGAAGTCGTTCTTGCCCAGGTACAGGGTCTGTTGGGAGATCTCCCCGCCGATCGCGACACCCACGTCGCCATTGCCGAGCAGGGGTGCGTCGACCGCTCCCCCGCCGGTCAGCCTGCTGGGAGGGCTGGTCCAGGTGCCGGTGTACTGCTGGACGATGCGCCACGCCTCGTCGGCGGTGGCAGACGAGGCCACCGCGGACACGGAGCCGGCGGATGCGGCCGGCGCGGCCGGCGCCGGGACGGTCAGGACGGGGAGTGCGGTGCAGGCGAGCGCGACCGCGGTCGCGACGCTCAAGGCTCGCGGGAACCGTGCGGGAAGAACCATGGATCCGGACCTCTCAGTTCACAAGGGTGGGGGTGCCGAGAGAGACCGGCGGCTGCCGAAGACCACCGATAACGTTATTCGAGAGAATGCTGGCGAGCGTGACGGCGTGTCAAGGTCTGGTTCCCGTCTCCCCCTTGACTACGGCCCACTCGATCCGCGCAGAACCTGGGGCGACCACGCAAAGCACGCGGAACAACGTTTTCTCCTCGGCCGGGTCACGCGGATTCTCGCCACACTCCCCGAAGCGGCCGTCGACCCGGACGGCCGTGCTTGCCGGGGCCGGTGGCGCGGCCGTGGTGCAGGCCGCCGGGACCGATGCGTGGAACGGGCTGCGGGGACGGGTGGCTCGGTCGGCGGGGCGGGGGGAGCCCGCGCGGGAGCGGGCGGAGTTGGAGCGGCTGGACCGGACGCGGGCGGCGTCGGTGGAGGGGGCGGTGCACCACGACTTCCGGCAGTCGACGAGGCGGGCGAGGCCCGGGGGATGCCGACAAGTCGACCTGATCGGAAGACATTGGTCTACACCTTGTCTTGGTGCAGACCAAGGTGATTGACTGCGGCGCGTCAAACTCCAACGTCGGCGTTCGCGCCGGTGACCCCCCACCAGGAGAGTGATGAGGTGCTGAGGAAACTCGGAACAAAGGTCAAGGCCCTGCTCGCGATCGGCGCACTCGCCGCGGCGCTCGCCGTCGTGTTGCCCGTGACCGCGTCGGCGGGCGAGGAGAGCGAGGGAGGCGCGGACAAGGCGGTGGCTGCGGAGTTCATCGTCAGTGAGGCGCAGTTCAACCAGATGTTCCCGGGGCGGAACGCCTTCTACACGTACCAGGGGCTGACCGACGCGCTCAGCGCGTACCCCGCGTTCGCCAACACCGGCGACGAGACCACCAAGAAGCGCGAGGCCGCCGCCTTCCTGGCGAACGTCAGCCACGAGACCGGCGGGCTCGTGCACATCGTCGAGCAGAACCAGGACAACTACCCGCACTACTGCGACGCGTCGCAGCCGTACGGCTGTCCCGCCGGGCAGGCCGCGTACTACGGGCGCGGGCCCATCCAGCTCAGTTGGAACTTCAACTACAAGGCCGCCGGCGACGCGCTGGGCATCGACCTGCTGAACGACCCCTGGCAGGTGGAGCGGAACGCGGCCGTCGCGTGGAAGACCGGCATCTGGTACTGGATGACGCAGTCCGGTCCCGGGTCGATGCCCGCGCACGACGCGATCGTCGGCGGGCACGGCTTCGGCGAGACCATCCGGGCCATCAACGGGTCGATCGAGTGCAACGGCGGCAACCCCGCCCAGGTGCAGAGCCGGATCGACAAGTACACGCAGTTCACCGGGATCCTCGGCACGACCCCCGGCGACAACCTGAGCTGCTGACCCGGGTCGGCCACGCAACCTGAGCGACCCGGCCGACCCGGCCGGGCGCGGGCCCGTTCCGCCCTTCCCGGGGCGGGTGCCGCGCCCGGCCGTACCCCGAAACGACCACCCCCCACCCGGAGGCAGTTGTGGCACGTACACACAAGTTCCGGAAGACACGCACACGCCTCGTCAGCGCCGTGGCCGCCGCGACGCTCACCGCCGGCGGGCTCGCCGCCGTGGCCGTCAGCGAGGCCGCCGCCGACCCCGAGCCGGCCGCCGACACCGCCGCCGTGCCCGCGCACGCGGTCACCGGCTACTGGCAGAACTTCGACAACGGCGCGACGGTCCAGACCATCGCCGACGTGCCGGAGGCGTACGACATCATCGCCGTCGCCTTCGCCGACGCGACGGGCACCCCCGGCCAGGTCGACTTCACCCTCGACCCGGCGCTGAACTACGGCGAGGACGCCTTCAAGGCCGACATCGCCGCGAAGCAGGAGAGCGGCAAGTCCGTCGTCGTCTCCGTCGGCGGCGAGCGCGGCGCGGTCTCCGTCAACGACGCGGCGTCCGCGGACGCCTTCGCCACCAGCATCCTGTCGCTCATGGAGGAGTACGGGTTCGACGGCGTCGACATCGACCTGGAGAACGGGCTCAACTCCACGTACATGACGCAGGCCCTGGAGGCGATCCACGCGGGCGCGGGCGACGGCCTGGTGGTGACGATGGCGCCGCAGACCATCGACATGCAGTCGCCGTCCAACGAGTACTTCAAGACGGCGCTGAACATCAAGGACTTCCTCACCGTCGTCAACATGCAGTACTACAACAGCGGTTCCATGCTGGGCTGCGACGGCCAGGTCTACTCCCAGGGCACGGTCGACTTCCTCACCGCGCTGGCCTGCATCCAGTTGGAGAACGGGCTCGACCCCTCGCAGGTCGGCCTCGGACTGCCCGCCTCGCCGCAGGCGGCGGGCGGCGGGTACGTGGATCCGGGTGTGGTGACCGACGCGCTCGACTGCCTGACGCGGGGCACCGGCTGCGGCTCGTTCACGCCGGACAAGACCTACCCGGGTCTGCGCGGTGCGATGACCTGGTCGACCAACTGGGACGCCAGCAACGGCAACGGGTGGTCGAACACGGTGGGCCCGCACGTCGACGGGCTGCCGTAACCGTTCCGGCAAGGGCAAGGACAAGAGCAGGGGCAAGGCGGCGGGGCCGGCCGGGACGTGACGTCCCGGCCGGCCCCGCCTCGGGGATGGCATGAGGGTGGTGCCGGTGTCAGCCCTCCTTGCTACGGGCCGGGGTGCCGTTCTCCGCGCCCGGCCAGCCGTTGATCACGAACTGCGAACCCGGCTCGATGACGACGTCGCCCTCCGCCGAGTCGGTGATGGTGACGTTCGTGAGGTTCGCGCTGCCGCGGGCGCCGCCCATGGCGAGGATGCCGGCGCCGTTGTTGGACTTCTCGATCGACACGTTCGAGATGTTCACGTTCGGCATCTCGCCGCCGCCCGTCTTGAACTGGATCCCGTCGTACGTCGAGTCGTGGATGTCGGTGTCCTTGATCGTCACGCCCGGGATCGGCTGGCCCGCGGGGAAGAGCGTGATCGCGCCGAACTCCTGCGCCTCGCCCCAGAACGCGCCGCCGCAGCGGTACAGCGAGTTGCCCGAGATCGTCGTCTCGCCCGAGAACGGCACGGGGTCGTGGTCGGTGGCGAGCATGATGCCCGGGTAGTTCGCCGTGTCGGAGATCAGGTTGTTCTCGACGGTGTTGCCGTAGCCGCCGTAGATCGCGACCCCGTTCGCACGCCAGGGCAACTGGATGGTGTTGTTGCGGAAGTGGTTGTCGTGGCCGATGTCGGTGGCGGGGTCCTTCACGTACTTGCTGGCCCAGACCGCGAGCGAGTCGTCGCCCGTGGTACGGAAGGACGAGTTGACGACCTCGGAGTTGCGGGTGCCGTTGGTGAAGTTGATGCCGTCGGCGTAGGTGTTGCGGATCCGCATGCCGCTGAACTTCAGCCCGTCGGCCGGGCCCCACAGCTCGGGCCTGTTGGAGTAGTCGCGGCCGACCCAGACCCCGACGTTGGCGTGCTCGATCCACACGTTCGAGATCTCCGTGCCGACGCCGAACCGGCCGTTGAGGCCCACGCCGCCCTCGTGGCCGCCGTCGCCGCCGCGGATGGTGCCGGAGCCGAAGATGGCGAGGTCGGAGATCTTGGTGTTCTTGTCGATGTCGAAGCCGAAGTTGCCCTCGTGCGGGTGGTTGATGCCGCCCGCCTCGTGCGGCGGGGTCAGCGTGTAGAACTGCGAGTGCCACATGCCGGCGCCGCGGATGTCGACATCGCTGATGCCGACCTGGTTGTACTGGCCGCCCGCGAGGTCCTCGGTCAGGATCTTCTGCTCCTGCCGCCACTGGCCCGGCGGGACCCAGACGCACTCGATCTCGCCGTTCTGGTCGGCGGTGACGGCCGCCTGCAGCGCCTCGGTGTCGTCGTTGCCGTCGTCGGGCACGGCGCCGTACTCGGTGATCGACGTGCACGCGGCCGGCTTCTCGGCCGGCGGCGCGACCTGCTCCAGGTCGATCAGGTCGATGATGTAGAACGCGGCGCTGTCGTCGGCGTCGCGCTGGAGGCGGAAGGTGGTGCCCTCCGGGTAGCTCTCCTCCAGCAGCGCGTGGGACTCGTCGAAGAGCCGCCGGGCGTCGGTCTGCGGGTTGTTGGTCAGGCCCTCGGGGTCGTCGGTGTTGCCGTAGAGCCAACTGTGCTTGGACGACAGGTCCAGCTTCTGCACGAACTCGCCGTTCGCGTAGAGGCTGATGGTCGCCTCCGCGCCGCCGCCGCCCGGGGCGTCGGGGATGGAGTTGCGGACGACGATGGAGTTGGTCGGGGAGGTCGAGGTGAACTCGACGTACTGACCGGTGTTCTCCAGCCGCACCGACTGGCGGCCCGAGGACTCGGACGCGAAGTTCGTGTGCCCGAAGGTCCGCTTCGCGTCGGCCTCCAGCAGGGTGCCGTCGTACGTGCCGGCCTCCGCCTCGTACGCGACGTACGGCAGTTCCGCGCCGGCCGCCACCGCCGCGTTGCCGGCGGAGCGGGTGCTTCCGGTGCTGCCGCCCTCGGGGGCGATGCCGGCGATGGCCGAGCCGGAGAGGGGGAGGACCCCGATCGCGACCAGGCCGAGCGCCGGTATCCCGACGGCCACGCGCCGTCTGAGCTGCTTCCACTTCATGGTGTCCTCTGTTCTGTGGGGGGCTGACAGAGTGCGCATGCCGTGCTCTTGCAAGAAATCAACGTACGTTTGCGTAACTGAGTCGATGTCTTGCTGATTGGCAGTCAGAGTTTTGAGGCAGGTCGCGGGTTTGTCAATGGTCCGCGCACGGCGCCTTGTCCGGACCCCCGGCGCCGCGCGGGTAGGCTGCCGGAGGGCGGAGGGGGACCGATACGTCACCGCGGGAGGATTCGTGCTCGTACTGCTGCCACCGTCCGAGGGCAAGGCCGAGGGCAGGCGCGGGGCCCCGCTGAAGCTCGACGCGCTCTCCCTGCCCGGCCTCACCGCCGCCCGCGAGGCCGTCCTCGACGAGCTGGTCGGACTCTGCGCCGCCGACGAGGAGAAGGCCGCCGACGTGCTCGGCCTCACCGAAGGGCTGCGCGGCGAGGTGGCGCGGAACGCCCGGCTGCGGACGGCGCCCACCCGCCCCGCCGGGCAGGTCTACACCGGCGTGCTCTACGACGCCCTCGGCCTCGCCACGCTCGATCCCGCGGCGAAGCGGCGCGCGTCGGCGTCGCTGCTGGTCTTCTCCGGCCTGTGGGGCGCCGTGCGCATCGGCGACCGCATCCCGGCGTACCGCTGCTCCATGGGCGTCCGCCTGCCCGCGGCCGGCGCGCTCGGCGCGTACTGGCGCGGCCCGCTGGACGCCGCCCTGCCGGCGGCGGCGGGGCGCGGGCTGGTCCTCGACCTGCGCTCGTCGGCGTACGCGACGGCCTGGCGGCCCCGCGGCGAACTGGCGGCGCGCACCGCGGCGGTGCGGGTCCTGCACGCGACGGTGGTGGACGGGGTGGAGAAGCGGTCGGTGGTCAGCCACTTCAACAAGGCGACGAAGGGCCGGCTGCTCCGCGACCTGCTGACCTCCGGCGCGAAGCCCCGCGCTCCCGAGCAATTGGTCACGGCGCTGCGCGACCTGGGGTACCGGGTGGAGGGGGAGGCGCCGCGGCGGGCGGGGCAGCCGTGGGAGCTGGACGTGGTGGTCACGGAGCTGTAGAGCCGGCGCGGCGTACGGGCGCCGGGGCCGGTGCCCGTACGCGCCGTTCCAGCCGGAGCGCCCGTGGGCAGGGCTGAGAGTGCCCGCGCGCAGGCAGTTGCACGGTACGCAACGGGCGTTGCACCCGCCTGTCCGCAGAGGCACGATGGCGGCGTGACCACTGACTCCGCCTCCGTTCCCGCCTCCGTCCTCGGCCTCGCGCCCGTCATCCCCGTCGTCGTCCTCGACGACGCCGCCGACGCCGTGCCGCTGGCGCGCGCGCTGGTCGCCGGAGGGCTGCCGGCGGTCGAGGTGACCCTGCGCACGCCCGCGGCGCTCGACGCGATCCGGGCCATCGCCGCCGAGGTGCCGGATGCGGTGGTCGGCGCCGGCACGGTGCTGGACGCGGCGGCGGTGGACGCCTCCGCCGCCGCGGGCGCCCGGTTCCTCGTCAGCCCCGGCACCACGGACCGGCTGCTGACCGCGATGGCCGCCTCGGGCCTGCCCCACCTGCCGGGGGTGTCGTCGGTGTCGGAGGCGATGGGCCTGCTGGAGCGCGGGGTGACGGAGATGAAGTTCTTCCCGGCGGAGGCGTCGGGCGGCATCGCGTACCTGAAGTCCCTCGGCTCCCCGCTGCCGCGCGCCCGGTTCTGCCCGACGGGCGGCATCACGGCGGAGTCGGCGCCGGGGTATCTCGCGCTGCCGAACGTCGGCTGCGTGGGCGGCACGTGGATGCTGCCGAAGGCGGCGCTGGCGACGAAGGACTGGGCGACGGTGGAGAAGCTCGCCGCGGAGGCCGCGGCGCTGGCGCCGTAGGGCCGGTGTTCCCGGGGCCGCGGGCCAGGAGGTAAAGGAACAGGACTCCCATGACGGCGACGCCCGCCCACATGGCCTGCTGCCAGCCGTCGACGAAGGACTGCCGGGCGGCGTGGAGCAGGTCCGGTGCGTGCGGGCCGGCGCCGCCCGCCGCCTCGACGGCGTTGGCGACGCCCTCCCGGGCGGTGTCCGCGGCGCCCTCGGGGATGCCGTTCAGCCGGCCGTCGATGGCGTTGCGGTACCCGGCGGACAGGAGCGCGCCGAGCATGGCGACGCCGAGGGCGGTGCCGAGCTCCCGGGTGACGTCGTTGAGCGCGGAGGCCACGCCCTGCTTCCGGCGCGGCAGGGAGGCGGTGATGGCCTCGGTGGCGGGGGTCATCGACAGGCCCATGCCCATGCCCATGACGAGCAGGCCGGGCAGGATGTTCAGATAGCCGTCGGCGGAGACGAACAGCGCCATCAGGGCCAGCCCGGTCCCGGCCAGCGCAACGCCCGCGGCCATGGTCGCGCGGGAGCCGGCGCGTACGGCGAGCCTGGGAGCGAGGCCGGAGGCGAGCATCATCGTGAGTGCCATCGGCATCAGCGCCAGTGTGGACAGCAGGCCCGACCAGCCGAAGACGGCCTGGAAGAAGGGGAAGAGGACCACGGCGATGCCCGCCTGGACGCCGAAGACGGCCAGCAGTGTGAGCGAGCCGCCCGCCAGACCCCGCTCGCGGAAGAGCCGTACGTCCAGGAGCGCGGCGTCCCGGCGGCGTAGTTCCCAGGCCACGAAGCCGGCGGCGGCCGTCAGGCCGACGGCGAGGCTGGTCACCGTCGCGGGGGCCGTCCAGCCGCGTTCGGGGCCTTCCTGCAGGACGAAGACGAGGCCGCTCACGGCGACGCTGGACACCAGTGCGCCGACGGTGTCGAAGCGATGGGCCGGCTTCTCGCGGGAGTCGGGAACCGACTTCAGCGTCATGCCCAGGGCGACGACGCTCAGCACGACGGGCAGCACGAACAGCCAGCGCCAGTCCGCGACGTCGACCAGGAGCGCGGAGAGGAACATGCCGAGGACGCCGCCGCTGCCCGCGACACCGGTCCACACGCCGATCGCCTTGCCGCGCCGTTCCTCGGGGAAGGTGGAGGTGATGACGGCCAGGGTGATCGGCATGATCATCGCCGCGCTGACCCCGGCGGCCACGCGCGCGGCCAGCATGACCGCCGCGGTCGGGGCCAGGCCCGCCAGGATGCTCGCGGCGGCGAACACGATCAGTCCGGCGATCAGCATGGGCTTGCGGCCCAGGCGGTCACCGATCGCGCCGAACGGCAGCAGGAGCGCGGCCAGGGCGAGGGTGTAGATGTTGATGATCCACAGGACGGTGCTCTGCGAGGCGCCGAACTCGACCGCCATGTGGGTCTGCGCGACGCCCAGCCCGGACACCGACGCGATCACGGCCATCAGGGCGACGGAGACGGCGATCAGGATGCCGCGTAGCTGACGCGCATCGGGTACCCCGGCACCGCTGGGGCCGGCGGTGGGTACGGGAGGGTTCGTGCTCATCGGATCCTCTCAGAAGGGCGTGGCCCCCTGTTCCGGGCTCTGCTCAGCACGCTAACCCTGACTTGCATCCTGGGCATACAATCTTGCCTATGACGCAAAACGACGGCGATCTGGACGGCCTCGTACGCAAGCGCATCCGCGCCCTGCGGGTGGCGCAGGGCTGGTCCCTGGAGGAGCTGGCCGGCCGCGCCAACGTCAGCCAGTCCACGCTCTCCCGAATCGAGAACGGCCAGCGCCGCCTCGCGCTGGATCAGCTCGTCACCCTGGCCCGCGCCCTGGACACCTCGCTGGACCAGCTCGTGGAGACGGCGTCCGACGACGTCGTCACCAGCCCGATGATCGACAGTGCGCACGGGCTGATGCGCTGGCCCGTCAAAGGCGACCCCGGTTTGACGGTCATGCGTCAGCGGATCACCGATCCGCCGCCGGACGACCCCGCACGCATGCGCGCGCACCCGGGGCGGGAATGGATCGTCGTGCTGTCCGGCACCGCGAGCCTCATGCTGGGCCACCGCCGCTTTCGCGTCGAGACGCACCAGGCCGCCGAGTTCCCCACCATGCTCCCGCACGCACTCGGCGCCGAAGGCGGCCCCTGTGAGATCCTCGGCATCTTCGACCGCGACGCCCGCCGCAGCCACCAGCGCGACAGTGCCGGGCGGCCCGCCGGCGACCGCGACACGGACGGCCCGGGTGCATGACCGCCTCGGAGGAGGTCCGGTTGGCGCGCCGTCGCGTCAGTGCGCCTGCTTCGTCAGGTCCAGGTCCTTCGGCACCAGCACCGCCGTGAGCACCGCCGCGCCCAGCAGCGTGAGGAAGCCGACCAGCCCCGTCAGCGCGAGTGAGTCGACGAACGCGTCCGCCGCTCGCGCGGCGAGCCGCCCCGAGCCCGTGTGCTCCGCCGCCTCCAGCGCCCCCGCCAGGGACTCGCGCGCGTCGTGCGCCTGCGCCGGAGTCAGCGCGCGCAGCACCCCCTCCCCCAGGTGTGACCGGTACGCTGCCCCGGCGACGCTGCCGAGGACCGCCACCCCCAGCACACTGCCCAGTTCGTAGGAAGTCTCCTCCAGCGCCGCGGCGTTGCCCGCCTTCTCCTGCGGGGTGCCCGCCATGATGATCCCCGAGGCGACCGCCAGCGAGCTCCCGCCCCCGCCCAGCAGCACCAGCGCCACCGCCATCCACGGGTAGCCGATCGGGCTCGGCGCCAGGTGGATGACGAGGAACCCCGCCCCCGCGATCGCCAGACCCCCGGCCAGGACCGCGCGCGCACCGATACGCGCCGCGAGCGCGGGCGCGAGCGGCGACGCGACGGTCATGGCTATCGCCGCCGGCGTCAGCGCGACGCCGGCCTGCAACGGGGTGCGGCCGTCGACCAGTTGGAGCCACTGCGCGACCAGCAGCAGCAGCGCGCCCAGCGCGAACATCGACGCCAGCGCCGCGACGATCCCCGCCGTGAACGGCGCCCGGCCAAAGAGCCGGAGGTCCAGCATCGGGTCGGGGCGGCGCAGACTGCGGCGTACGAACCAGCCGAGCAGCAGCACCGCCGCGCCGAGGGCCGCCCACGACGCCGCGTCGCCGAAGCCCTCCTTCGCGAAGTGCTTGATCGACCAGACCAGGGCGACCATCCCCGCGATCGTGGCGAGCGTCCCCGGCAGGTCCCAGCGCGGCCGGACCGCCGTGCGGTACTCCGGCAGCAGGAAGAGGCCCGCGACGATCGCCACGGCCATCAGCGGCACGTTGATGAGGAACGCCGAGTGCCACGAGACGTGCTCCAGGAGGAGCCCGCCGACGACCGGCCCGACCGCCAGGCCCACGGCGGAGATCGCCGCCCAGATCCCCAGGGCGGTGGCGCGCTCCTTCGGGTCTGTGAAGATCACGCGGACCATCGACAGGGTCGTCGGCATGATCATGGCCCCGGCGAGGCCCAGCAGCGCGCGGACGAGGATCACCCCGGCCGCGCCGTCGACGGCCAGGATCGCCAGGGAGAACCCGCCGAAGAACAGGTACCCCGTGAGCAGCATCCGCTTGCGCCCGTAGCGGTCGGCGAGGGCGCTGACCGGGACCAGCAGCCCGGCCAGGATCAGCGCGTAGACGTCGACCATCCACAACTGCTGCGCCGCCGAGGGGGCGAGGTCGGCGGTGATGTGCGGGAGGGCGACGTTCAGGATCGTCATATCCATGGCGATCACGAGGAGGCTGGCGGACAGCACCGCCAGCGCGGCCCAGCGCCGCCCGCGGCTCAGCCCGGCGGCACGGTCCGCCACTGCCTGCTCCGTCTTCACCCGTCCTCCTCCCGGCCCGGAGCCGAACGCATCAGGGCGGTGATCGCCCGGGTCAGCTCGTCCAGTTCGACCGGCTCGCCGCGGAGCATCACGTGCAGGCCGATGCCGTCCGTGAACGCGGCGAGCAGCCGCGCGGTGGCCGGGTCGGTCCAGTCGGTCAGCAGCTCGACCATCGCGTCGAACCAGCGCAGCGCGAGCGCGTGCAGCTCCGGGCGGTGGATCGTGGCGCCGTAGAGCGCGAGGTCGGCGCGCATCTTGTCGCGGTCGCTGAAGTAGTCGTGGAAGAGCCGGGCCAGGGCCTCCGGCTCGCGCGGCACGCCGGCCGAGATGCGGCGGGCGTAGTCGACGAACTCCTCGATCTCGTCCACCAGGACCTGCAGCCCGGCCTCGCGCAGTTCGTCGAGCGAGGCGAAGTAGTACGTGGTCGCGCCCAGCGGCACCCCGGCGCGCTCGGCGACCCGGCGGTGGGTGATGTCGCCGCCGCCGCCCTCCACCAGCAGGTCCGCGGCGGCGCGCACGATCGCCCGGCGGCGCGCCCGGGGGTCGCGGCGGGTGCGCGCGGCCGGCTGTTCCTTCTCCGCGGGCGAGGCTGCCATGGAGATCCCTCCCGTAGCTGTACGCATGTACTAGTACGAGTGTACATGTACATCCGTACCAGATGGCGGGCAGCACGGACCCCGGGCGGTGCCCGCCCGTGGAGGGGTCGCCCGGGGAAGGGGTGGGAGTCGCTCAGCGCAGGTGCGACGTGTCGTTCAGCAGGCGTACGCTCGCGTGCCCGTCCGCGTAGTACGCGACCTCCGACAGCGCCGCCGGCGACAGCTCCATCCGGAACAGCGACTCGGGCGGCGCGCCGAGCGCCAGCCGGACCAGCGTCTTGACCGGCGTCACGTGCGTGACGAGCAGCACCGTGTGCCCGGCGTACCGGGCGAGGATCTTGTCGCGGGCGACCGCGACGCGCCGGCTGACCTCGGCGAAGGACTCCCCGCCGCCGCTCGGCGCCGCCTTCGTGGAACGCAGCCAGGCGGCGAGGTCGTCGGGGTGGCGCTCCTGCACCTCCGCGAACGTCAGCCCCTCCCACGCGCCGAAGTCCGCCTCGCGCAGGCCGTCCTCGACCCGGACGCCGAGCCCGAGCCGCCCGGCGACCGCCTCCGCGGTCTCGCGGCAGCGGCGCAGCGGGGAGCTGACGATGTCCTGGACGGCGGCGGCGTCCCGGCCGGCGGTGGCCTGGCCGGCGCCGCGGGCGGCGAGGAGCCCGGCGGCCGCCGCGGCCTGGCCGCGGCCGGTCGCGGAGAGCGCGGGGTCGCTGCCGCCGGTGCCGGAGAAGCGCTTCTGGGGGGTGAGGTCCGTCTCGCCGTGGCGGAGCAGGAGGAGCGTGGTGGGCGTCCCGAGGCCGGCGCCCCAGCCCACGGCGGGGGTGGCGGACCGTGCCGCGCCCTCGGCCCGTACCGCGCCGCCCGCGCGGGCCGCGGACGCGGCGTCCGCCGCGTCCTGTTCCGCCCGGGACGTCTCGGGGCGCCACCGCCCGCCCCGTCTGCCCGCGTCCATCGCCTCGTTGGCGAGCCGGTCCGCGTGCTTGTTCTTCTCCCGCGGGATCCACTCGTACGAGACCCGCCCCGGCGGGAAGACCTCCCGCGCCTCGGCGGCGAGTTCGCGCATCCCGGGGTGCTTGATCTTCCAGCGCCCCGACATCTGCTCGACGACGAGCTTGGAGTCCATCCGCACCCGGACCTCCGCGTCCGGATCGATCCGCCGCGCCGCCCGCAGCCCGGCGATCAGCCCCCGGTACTCCGCGACGTTGTTGCTCGCCACCCCCACGTACGCCGCGTCCTCGGCCAGCACCCCGCCGTCCGCGTCGCGCACCACCGCCCCGTACCCCGCGGGCCCCGGGTTCCCCCGCGAGCCGCCGTCCGCCTCGACGACGAACACGCGCCGGGCCGGGCCGGGCATCAGAGGCCGGATTCGGGTGTACGGACCAGGATCCGGCGGCAGTTCTCGCACCGTACGACGGTGTCGGGGGCCGCGGCCCGTACCTCGTTGATCTCGGTGATGTTCAACTCCAGCCGGCAGCCCTCGCAGCGCCGCTGGTAGAGCCGGGCCGCGCCGACGCCGCCCTGCTGCTCGCGCAGCTTGTCGTAGAGCTTCAGCAGGTCGGCGGGGATCTCGTCGGCGGCGTCCGCGCGCTCCTTGGTGACCGTGGCGGCCTCGGCGTCGATCTCGCCCACCGCCGCGTCGCGCCGCGCCGTGGCGTCCGCGATCTTGGCCTGTACGGACTCGACCCGCCCGGTCAGCTCGGTCACCCGCTCCTGCGCGGTCTCGCGGCGCTCCATGACCTCCAGGACCACGTCCTCCAGGTCGCTCTGGCGCCGCGCCAGCGAGGCGATCTCGCTCTGCAGGTTCTCCAGGTCCTTGGGCGAGGTCACCGCGCCGGAGTCCAGCCGCTGCTGGTCCCGCGCGGCGCGCTGGCGCACCTGGTCGACGTCCTTCTCCGCCTTGGTCTGCTCGCGCCCGGTGTCGCCCTCCTCGGTCTGGGCGGCGACGAGCAGGTCGCGGTGCTGGGCGAGGTCGGCCTCCAGGGAGGCGACCTCCTCGTGTTCCGGGAGGGTGCGGCGGCGGTGCTGGAGCTGGGTGAGGCGGACGTCGAGGGCCTGGACGTCCAGCAGGCGGATCTGGTCGGCGGGGGCGGCGTTCAAGCTGGCTGCTCCGGGCTCGTAGGGGCAAGGCTGGCGTGGGGGGCCGGGGCTCCCGGGCTCGGCCCGTTCGGCGCGGCCGGGGCGGGCGAGTGCGTGGTCCAGGGGTCGGTCACGATACGCGACACCCGCGTGCGCAGACCCCATCCGTTCCGGTCCGAGATGGCGTCCAACTGCGCGGCGGCCTGCTCGCACCAGGGCCACTCCGTGGCCCAGTGGCCGGCGTCGATCAGGTACGGGCGGCCTTCGCCGGCGAGGGCGGCGTGCTGCTGCGCCTCGGAGACCGGGTGGTGGCGCAGGTCGGCGGTCACGTAGACGTCGACCCCTGCGGCGCGCACCGCGTCGAAGAGCCCGTCGCCGGAGCCGCCGCAGACGGCGGCCGTACGGACCTGGCCGGCCGGGTCGCCGGCGACGCGCAGTCCGGTGGCGGTACGGGGCAGGGACGCGGCGGCGCGGTCGGCGAACTCCCGCAGCGTCACGGGGGCGTCCAGCTCGCCGAGGCGGCCGAGGCCGCGGCGGCCCGCGGGGTCGTCGGGGTCGGGCACGAGCGGGCCGGTGACGCGCAGGCCGAGGGCGCCGGCCAGGGCGTCGGAGACGCCGGGGTCGGCGCGGTCGGCGTTGGTGTGGGCGACGTGCAGCGCGACGTCGTTCTTGATGAGCGTGTGCACGACGCGGCCCTTGAACGTCCCGGCCGAGACGGTCGACGTACCGCGCAGGTAGAGCGGGTGGTGCGTGACGAGCAGGTCGGCGTCCGACTCGACGGCCTCCGCGACGACCTCCCGGACGGGATCGACGGCGAACAGCACGCGCTGCACCCGGGCGTCCGGGTCGCCGCACACCGTGCCCACCGCGTCCCACGGCTCGGCGCGGCCGGCGGGCCAGAGGGCTTCGAGCGCGGCGACGACGTCGGCGAGTGCGGGCACGGGGCAAGGCTACCCCCGCCGACACGGCCCGGTCGCGGCGCCCGCTCGAAAGCACAACGGGGCGCGGCGGCGAAGCGGAACGGCGGATCCGCCACCCGTACGTGTGAAGTCACCGGCGCCGCGCCGATGGCTTTGACGTGCGAAAACTACCTTCGGGTACGGAGGTGAGGGGACCGGATGAGGCCCAGTGCAGAATCGATTCCGTCGGCGACGAGGGGGGCGGGGGCGGCGACCGTCCCGGCGCCCGCCGCGGCGGATGCGACGGTTGGTGCGACGGCGGCGGCGGATGCGGTAGCGGACCCCGAGGAGGGAGACCGGGGCGCGGGGGCGGGAGACCGGGGCGCCGGGGCTGCGGGCTCCGAGGGGCCGGCGGACACGGCGGTGCCGACCGGTGCGGAAGCGCCCGCCGCCGCGGGGGCGGCGCCCGCGATGGTGGCCGTCTCCGCGACGCCACCGTCCTCCCCCGGCGCGGCCTCTCCCAGCGCGGCCTCCCTCAGCGCGGCTTCCCCCGGCGCGGCCTCCTCCACCGCGGCCTCCTCCACCGCCGCGCCGCGCGAGCCCGCCCCGGCCACCCGGATGCTCCCCGCCGCCGCCCCCGGACGCCCCGTCGGCCGGGCCGGGTTCACCCTCACCGCCGACGGCACGTACGGCGCCTGCCTCGCCACCGACGCCGACGGCAACTGGTTCCCGGAACGCTGGACCCTCCACGGCCCCGAGGCGTACACCGTCCCGCTCCCCTGCGCGCAGCCGGAGGAGCCGGGGACCACGGTCCTGCCCCTGGCCGACGGCCGCGTGCTGATCCGCCGGCTCGTCGGCTGCACCGAGCAGACGTTCTCCCTCCTGCACCCCTCGGGCCCCGACACCACCGAGCAGTCCCTCGGTTCCGTGACCGCGCCCCGGCTCGCGCTCGTGCCGCCCGCGCCGGAGAGCCCCGAGGTGTACGCGCTGGCGCCCCCGGGTCCCGGCGGCGAGACCACCGCCGTGTGGCGGGTGTACGGGGGCGGGTTCGCCGGCGCCGGCACGGCACGCCCGGAGCGGGTCGGCGAGTTGCCGGGGCGGTGCGCGGCACGCGGCTGGCTGGACCGTACGGGCCGGGTGCTGGCCGTCGACCAGGAGCTGGCGGGGCGGACGAAGGCCGTGACGGTGGTGCTGCACGACGGGGTGGAGGTCAGCCCGCTGCTGCAGCTCACCGCCGAGAGCAACGACCGCCTGCTGCTCGCCGACCCCGACAGCGGGCTGCTGCTCCTGTGCTCGGACGCCCCGGGGCACGACCGGCTGGGGTGGGGGGTGGTGGGCAGCGGGCGGCCGGTGCGGTTCCCCGAGGCGCTGTGCCCGCCGGAGACGGCGGTGACGCCGTTCGCGGTGCAGCCGGGTCAGGTGCTGACGCCGGAGCAGTGCGGGGTGGCGCTGCGGCTCGACGGGCCCGGCGGCTGCCGGCTCGGGGTGTGGCGGCCGGTGGCGCGGCGGCTCGTCCAACTGCCGCCGCTGCCGGGGTGGATCACCGGCAGCGGGCTGTGGACGCAGGGGGGCGAGCTGCGGCTGCCGTACGCGACGCCGGCGCAGCCGTGCGGCCTGGCCCGGCTGGCGGTCCCCGACCCGGCGGCGGAACCCGCGGAGGCGACGGCGGCGGAGGAACGGACCGGGGCGTACCCGGCGACGGATCCCGCCCCGGACGACGCGGGCGGCGCCCGCGAGGAGGACACCCACACGCGCCCCGTACCGCTCCGGCACGCCCCGCTCTGACCCTCCGGCGAACGACACGCGACGCCCCACACCCGCACCCGGCACCCGCACCCGCGGGCCGGCCCGCGCTCAGGCGAACTCGACCACCGTGTCCGCCAGTACCGGCGCCTCGTCCCGCTCCACGGCGCTCGCGGTCAGCCGGATCCGCCCGCCGCCCGCCGGCCCCGCCGGCCCCGCCGACTCACCCTGCTCCGGCCACATCCGGATCCGCAGCGTCTCGCCCGGGTACACCACCCCCGCGAACCGCGCCGCATACGACCGCACCCGCCCGGCGTCCCCGTCCAGCACCGTGTCCACCGCCGCCTTCAGCGCCATCCCGTACGAGCACAACCCGTGCAGGATCGGCCGGTCGAACCCGGCGAGCGCGGCGAAGTCCGGGTCGGCGTGCAGCGGGTTCCAGTCGCCGGACAGCCGGTAGAGCAGCGCCTGGTCCTCGCGGATGCCGCGGTCGACGACGTGCGCCGGCGCCCCCGCGGGCGCGGGCAGGCGCGGCGACGGGCCGCGTTCGCCGCCGAAGCCGCCCTCACCGCGCACGTAGAGCTGGGTGTCGGACGTCCACAGCGGGCCGTCCCCGTCGGCCGCCTCGGTGCGCAGCACCAGCACGGCGGCCTTGCCCTTGTCGTACACGGCGGCGATGCGCGACGTGCGGGCGGCCTCGCCGGCGGGCGGCAGCGGGCGGTGCAGGGCGATGCGCTGGGCGCCGTGGAGGACGGCGGTGAGGTCGACGTCGACGCCGGGGGCGTCGAGTCCGGCGCCCTCGCCGGCCACGCCGCCGTCACCGGCGACGGTGACGAAGCTGGGCAGCACGCGCAGCCGGTCCTCCAGGACGTAGCGGAGTTCGGCGGGTTCGGTGGCGGCGCGGCCGGCGCCGATGCCCAGGTGGTAGAGGAGGACGTCCTTGGGGGTCCAGGCGATCCGGGTCTCGCGGGGGGCGGCGGCGAGGGCCCGGGCGGCGTCGAGGGGCATGGCGGCGCTGGCTCCTTCACCGGCCGAGAGCACGAGAAACCCCGGCGTGCCGTCCGCACCAGTCGGCACGCCGGGGTCGCTCTCGGGGCAGACGGCCGGAACCGCGACAGGAACACGTTCTAGCCGTCGGATACATGTATAACCCACTCCCCCGCGGATGGGAAGACCGTAAGGCCCCCTTACTGACACTCCGTCAGCAGTCGGGCACGGGCGGTCGGCGATGCATCCGCGCGATCCCGGGCCGCCGTTCGGGGGACAGTCCCGGCCTGGTTTCTTGTATGCCCTTTTCCGCTCCTGTGCATTCGACCCATGCGCGGATATAAAACGACTAGTACGACCACCGCGGCGCTGGCGCTCACCGCCGCCCTGCTCGCCGCCGCCACCGCCTGCGCCCACGGCCCCGTCGGCACCACCCCCGTCGAGGGCAGGGCCCCCGGCAAGGAGGCGCGGGCGCCCTTCACCCTCGTCGCCACCGGCGACATCCTCCCGCACGACTCGGTCATCGCCCAGGCGAAGCTGGACGCCGGCGGCGACGGCCACGACTTCCGCCCCATGCTGGCCGGGGTCAAGCCCGTCATCTCCGGGGCCGACCTGGCGATCTGCCACATGGAGACCGTCTACGGACCGGCCGGCGGCCCGTACACCGGCTACCCCTCCTTCGTCTCGCCGCCCGAACTCGCCGCCGCCGCCCGGGCCACCGGCTACGACTCCTGCTCCACCGCCTCCAACCACACCCTCGACGCCGGCTTCCCCGGCGTCAGCCGCACCCTCGACGCCCTCGACGCCGCGGGCGTCGCCCACACCGGCTCCGCGCGCACCCCCGCCGAGGCGCGCCGGCCCGCGATGCTGGAGGCGGGCGGCGCGACGGTGGCGCAACTCGCGTACACCTACGGCACGAACGGCATTCCCGCCCCGCCGGACCAGCCGTGGGCGGTCAACATCACCGACCCCGAGCGGATCGTCGAGGACGCGCGCCGCGCCCGCCGGGCGGGCGCCGACATCGTCGTGGTCAGCCTGCACTGGGGCACGGAGTGGCAGGACGCGCCGGACGCCACGCAGCGGCGGCTCGCCCGCGAGCTGACCGCCTCGCGCTCGGCCGGGGCGCCCGACGTCGACCTGATCCTCGGCACGCACGCGCACGTGCCGCAGGCGTACGAGAAGGTCAACGGCACCTGGGTCGTCTACGGCATGGGCGACCAGATCGCCGGCCGCATGATCAACCACGCGGGCGCCCGCGACCCCCGCGGCAACCAGGGCACGATCGCCCGCTTCACCTTCACCCCGCCCGCGCGGGACAGCGCGCGCTGGCGGGTGACGAAGGCGGAGTACCTGCCGCAGTTGATGGACCACGACGGCGCGGGGCCGCCGAGGGTCGTCGACCTCGACGCGGAGATGGCCGACGGCGAGGCCCCGGAGCGCTACCGGAGCGTGCGCGACCGCATCAGCGACGTCGTCCTCAGCCGCGGCGCGGGCGACGACGGGCTGATCACGCCCCGCTGAACCCGCGGCGCACCGCACGCGGGGGCGCCGCACCCAGGGGTGCCGTAGTGAGGGGCACAGAGCAGTACCGAGCCCGCGGGAAGGCATCCGCCACGCCCCGAACCCCCGCCCGGATCACGCCCGCGCCGGCTCCGGCACGGCGGCCGGGCGGGGCAGGGATATGAGCATCAGCGCCGCGCAGCCCAGCAGGATCCCGACGCCCGTCTGGAACGCCAGCGAGTACCCCGAGGCCAGCACCGCGGGACCGGACTCGCCGCCGATGCGCGTGGCGGCCACCGTCGACAGCACCGCGAGACCCAGCGAACCGCCCATCGTCCGCGACGTGTTCATCACCCCGGACACCAGTCCCGCGTCGGCCGCGGGTGCCCCGGAGGTCGCCAGGTGCGCCAGCGGCGTGATCATGAAGCCCACCCCCGCCATCATGAGGATCCCGGGCCCGGCGACGTCCGTCACGTACCCGCCGCCCACGCCCGCCGTGCTCTGCCACAGATAACCGCCGGCCGCCAGCAGCACGCCGGCGATCGCCAGCGCCTTCGCGCCCGTACGGGCCAGCACCCGCGGTGCCAGCTTCGCAGCGGCCACGATCGTCAGCGAGTGCGGCACGAAGCCGAGGCCCGCCTCGATGGGCGTGTAGCCCAGGACGTTCTGCATGTAGAGCGACAGGAAGTACCAGGACGAGAACATCGCCGCGCCGGTCACGAACATCGCCGTGTTGGCCGCGGACACCGAGCGCAGCCGGAACAGCCCGAGCGGCATCAGCGGCGCCCGCGTCCTGGCCTCCACCGCCAGGAAGGCCGCGACCAGCGCCAGCCCGCCGGCCAGCGGCAGCAGCGCGGCGGGCGAGGTCCACCCGCGGCTCTCGGTCTGCACGATCCCGTACGACACGGCGCCGATCCCGGCGGTGACCAGGACCGCGCCGGGGATGTCGAGCCGCCGCCGCGGCCCGCCGCGGCTCTCCGCCAGCCACAGCACCGCGCAGACGAGGACCGCGGCGCCGACCGGCACGTTGATCAGCAGCACCCAGCGCCAGGAGAGCGCGTCCGTCAGCACCCCGCCGACGAGCGAGCCGGCCGCCCCGCCGCCGGCGCCGGTCGCCGACCACGTCGCGATCGCGCGGACCCGCGCGGGGCCCTCGGGCACGGCCGAGGTGAGCAGCGTCAGGGTGGAGGGCGCCAGCACCGCGGCGCCGACGCCCTGCGCCGCCCGCGCGGCGAGCAGTTGCCACGGCTCCTGCGCGAGGCCCCCGGCGAGGCTCGCGGCGGTGAACAGCGCGAGGCCGAGAACGAAGACGCGCTTGCGGCCGAAGATGTCACCGGCCCGGCCGCCGAGCAGCATGAGGCCGGCGAAGGCCAGCGTGTACAGGTTCACCACCCACTGCAGGCCCGTCGCGCTCATCCCCAGGTCCGCGCGCATGGACGGCAGCGCGACGTTGACGACGGAGACGTCGAGCACGACGAGGAACTGCCCCGCGCACGCCGTGAGCACGACGACCCACAGCGGTGCGGCGGCACGGCGCCCCGCCGCGGAGGGCCGGGTGGCGGGTGGTGAATGGTGCATGGCGTCATGATCCCACCGGCCTCCGACACCCGCACGGGCATATCGGTGTACGGACCATGCGACTCGGGTCGTAGGCCGATGGGGGAGGATCGGGCGGGTACGCGGCACCGGCGGCGCCGCCCCGGCCACGACCACCGACCGAAAGAAGGGCACCGCCGATGGAGCCGGCCCACCCCTCCCCCGACGTCCTCTCCCCCGCAGTCCCCTCCCCCGGCGTCCTCTCCCCCGGCGTCCTGTCTCCCGAGGACCTGGCCGCCTTCGAGGCCGCCCCCGGCTTCATGCCCCGCGACGAGGGCCTCGCCCTGCACGCCGCCGCGGCCGAGGCCGCCGGGCTCGGGCTCCCGCTGCTGGAGGTCGGCACGTACTGCGGGCGCTCCACGATCCTGCTCGCCGCCGCCGCCCGCGCCGCCGCCCGCCCCGGCGTCGTCGCCGTCACCGTCGACCACCACCGCGGCAGCGAGGAGCAGCAGCCCGGCTGGGAGTACCACGACCCCGCGCTCGTCGACCCGGCGACGGGCCTGACGGACACCCTGCCGACGTTCCGCCGCACCCTGTACGCGGCCGGCCTCGAAGACCACGTCGTCGCCGTCGTCGGCCGCTCGCCGCGGGTCGCCGCGCTGTGGAACCGGCCGCTGGGGCTGGTCTTCGTCGACGGCGGGCACACCGACGAGCACGCCGGCGCCGACTACGAGGGCTGGGCCCCGCACGTCGCGCCGGGCGGCCTGCTGGCGGTGCACGACGTGTTCCCCGACCCGGCGGACGGCGGGCAGGCACCGTACCGGATCTACCGGCGCGCGCTGGGCTCCGGGGCGTTCGCGGAGACCGCCGCCCACGGGAGCCTCAGGGTGCTGCGCCGTACCGGCACCGGAATTTGAGCCCCCGATAATTCTGCTACGGTCGCACGGATGTCCAGCCAGAACCGTCGGCCTCTCCGCGCCTATCTTCTGCTCGCACCCGTGGCACCGCTGGCCTTCGCCGGCGTACTGGTGTGGCAGTCGGTGGACGGCGACGGCTCCGCGGCGAACGGGCGGGAACCCGGCGGGGCCCCGCCGGCGTCCTCCTCCCCGACCCGGCCCACCGCCGAGGATCCCGAGGATTCGAACGACTCGAAGAACTCGAAGGATGCGAAGGACCCGGAGGTGGGCGAGAAGCCGCTGGCCGGAAAGGTGATCGTGCTGGACCCCGGGCACAACCCGAACAACCGCGACCACGCCGCCGACATCAACCGCAAGGTCGACATCGGCACCGTGCGCAAGGAGTGCGACACCACCGGCACCGCCACCAACGGCGGTTACGCCGAGGCCGACTTCACCCTGGACGTGGCCCGGCGCGCCCGCACCCTGCTGCGCGCACAAGGCGCGGAGGTGCGGCTGACGCAGGACGGATCGCGCGCGTACGGGCCGTGCATCGACGAGCGCGCCGAGGCCGGCAACAAGGCCGGGGCCGACGCGGTCGTCTCCATCCATGCGGACGGCAACGGTCCCGGCGCCCGCGGGTTCCACGTGATCCTGCCGGGCCGGGTGGACGAGGGAAAGGCGGACACCACCGCCATCGTGAAGCCGTCGCGAAAGCTGGGCGAAGAGGTGAAGTCGCACTTCGCGAAGACAACCGGAAGTAAGCCCTCCAACTATGTGGGCAACGACACAGGCTTCACGGTACGCACCGATCTAGGCGGGCTGAACCTCTCGACTGTGCCCAAAGTCTTCATCGAATGCGGCAACATGCGGGACGCTAAGGACGCCGCCCTGCTGACGGACGCCGCATGGCGGCAGCGGGCGGCGCTCGGAATCACGAACGGCATCGGGGCTTTCCTGGCAGGGTAGGCGCAAGCCGCCGACAGGCCGGGAAACGCACACCGGGGGAACAAGGGGGACTCGTGGCCAGGGGGCCCGATGCGGCCGATCCGCCGACCCGTACGATGGGGCGGCATTTCGCGCCCCGCAGGGCAGGGATCTGCACCGGCAACAGCGACAACGACCAATACGTAAGGGACATTTCGTGAACATCCGCTCACTCACTCGGGGCGACGGCGTAGTGATCGGAGCAGCGCTGCTGCTGATTATCGCCTCGTTCCTCGGCAGCATCTCGGTTGACTGCCCCAGCGGGGCCGACTGCGGGGACGTGCCCACGGGCTGGGACTCCGACCAGTTTCCCCTGCTGCCCGCGGTATTCCTGACCGGCATCATCGCCGCGGCGCTCATCTTCGTCGGCCGGACGAAGACCGGCGAGCGCGAGTTCGGCGGGCTCCGGCTCGACCAGTGGGGGACCGCGCTGTCCGCCGCCGCGCTCCTGAGCTCCGTCTTCATGCTCTTCGGCGGTGCGCGCAACCTGGCCAACGACGCCGCTGGCACGGACGTCTTCGGCATGGGCCTCGGCCTGATCCTCGGGCTCATCGCCAACCTCGCGATGACCGCGGGCGCGATCCTCGGCCAGACCGTCCCGGCGCTCAAGGCGAACCTGCTCTCCAGCCCGGGTGCCCCGCAGCCGGCCGCCCCGTACGGCGGCGGTCAGCCGCAGCCCGGTTACGGCTACCCCGGCGGCGGCCAGCCCGGCCCGGGTGCCCCGCAGCCCGGCGGCCCGCAGGGCGGCGCCCCGTTCGGCGGTCAGCAGCAGCCGTTCGGCGCCGGTCCCGGCGCGGGCGGCCCGCGGGCGGATGCCCGGCCGCAGCAGGCGCAGGCCGCGCCGCAGGCGCCGGCCGGCGGTTCGTTCGCACCGTTCTGGTTCGCGGTGCCGGCGGCCCGGCCGCTGTTCGCGGAGGACGGCTCGTCGGCCCAGATCGCCGAGCTGACCCCGGGCATCTGGTACCTGGCGGTGGACCAGCGCGGTCCCGCGCTGGTCGCGCAGACCCAGGACGGCCGCCGCGGCGTGCTGCAGGACACCACGGGCATCCAGCGCGGCGCCTGACCGGCCGCGCCCGGCACGTCCCCCGGCGGCCCCCGCCCGAACCCTCGGGCGGGGGCCGCCGCATGTGCCGCCCGCGCAGCCCCGGGCCCCCCGCCTCAGCCCCGGCCGTCTCCGCTCAGCCCCAAGCCGTCGCCGCCAGCCACCTGTTCAGCGGCTCCGGCTCCCCCAGCACCTCCACCCGGTCGCTGTCGGGCGGCAGCCGCCGGTAGAGCACCCGCAGCAGGTCCGCCAGCGGCCCGCGCAGCGCCACCGCCGCCTTCGCGTGCTCCCTGCGCCAGCCGAACCCCGCCGCCCCCAGCTCGATCAGCCACTCCGCGGCCACGTCCGGCGGCGTGTCGGTGGCGTGTACGTGGATGTCCGAGCCCGCGAGTTCCGGGGCGCGCAGCGCCGCCAGGTCCGCGTCACCGCCGCGCTGTGCGAACTCCAGGATCTCCAGCCACTCGTCGACCGCGTCGGCGGCCACGTCCGCCGCGACGGCGAACTCCACCCCGGCCGCCCCCTCCGCGTCCGCCCGGTGCACCACCGTCTCGTGCGTCATCCGCCGCGCCCAGAACGCGGCCCGCCGCTCCGCCGCCCACGTCCACACCCGGGCGTCCGCCCCGGCCGCGCGCAGTTCCGCGGCGAGCAGGTCCGCACCTTCGGCCAGCCAGCCGTCGAGCGCGGCGGCCGTGCGCGGCCGGGGGCCGGTGAAGCCGGGCACGTCCTCCTCCGCGAGTTCGTCCGTGGCGCGCGTACGGACGAGTTCGGCCGCCCAGCGGTGTGCGCCGCCGACGTGCACGGCCAGCTCGCCCACGTCCCAGTCGGGGCAGGTGGGCACGCGGGTGCCGGGGTCGGCGCCGCGCACGGTGCGGCGCAGCAGGTCGGTCTGCGCGACGACTTCGCCGCAGTAGCGGTCGTACGGGAGTCTCATGCCGCCGCACTCTACGGGCGCACACCCCGCCCGCCGCCGCCCGTTTCCCGCGCCGTCCGCCGCCCGGCCACCGCTGCTCCGCGGTTGCCGGCCGCGGTCGCTAGCCCTGGCCGCGCACCCCGTCCGCCGGTGCGTCGACCAGCCGGCAGACCGTCTCGATGTCGGTGCGCACCTGGGCGATCGACGCGCGCCCCGACAGCCAGGTGGTGAGCGCCGAGTGCCAGGTGTGCTCGATCACCCGCGCCACCGACAACTGCTCCGGCGTCGCCCGGCCCCCGGCGCCCATCGCGTCCAGGATGATCGCCGACGTCAGCCGGGAGGCGGCCTCGACCTCGGGGCGCACCGACCGGTCGGCGAAGCCCAGCGCGCGCACCATCGCGTCCGCGAGCTGCGGCTCGCGCTGCAGCGCGCCGAGGGCACGCGTCAGCGTCTGCGCCACCCGGGCGCCCGGTTCGGCGGCCGTCGGCGGGCACGTGCGCAACGTCTCGTGCAACTGCCGCAACTGGTCCTGGAGGGTGGCGACGAGCAGGTGGATCTTGGACGGGAAGTAGCGGTACAGCGTGCCGAGCGCGACGCCCGCCCGCTCCGCGACCTCGCGCATCTGCACCGCGTCGAAGCCGCCGTGGGCGGCCAGCTCCGCGGTGGCCTTCAGGATGCGGCGGCGGCGCTCCTCCTGCCGCTCGCTGAGCTGCGACCGTCCCGGGCCGCGCCGGCCGTGGCCCCGGCCGGGCCCGGCCGGGACGCCGCCCCTCGATGTTGTCGTCATGTGTCCCGATCTGTGCCGTGCTTCCCCCGACGGCGGACCGCGCGCACAGGCGTCGCTACCAACCGGTAGATTCGAAGCCGTCGCACGTCCGCCTGAAACTTGTTCTAGATTAGCGCGAGCGGTTACGCTCCGGCGAAACTGCAGTGAGAAGGGGGCCGTACGTGACCGCCGAGGTGCCACTGCGCATCGCTCTGCTCAGCTACAAGGGCAACCCCTACTGCGGTGGACAGGGCGTCTACGTCCGCCACCTCTCGCGCGAACTGGCCCGCCTCGGCCACCGGGTGGAGGTGATCGGCGCCCAGCCCTACCCCGTACTCGACCCCGGCGTCACCCTGACCGAGCTGCCCAGCCTCGACCTGTACCGGCAGCCCGACCCCTTCCGCACCCCCGCGCGCGGCGAGTACCGCGACTGGATCGACCTCCTCGAAGTCGGCACGATGTGGACGGGCGGCTTCCCCGAGCCGCTGACCTTCAGCCTCCGCGCCCGCCGCCATCTGGCCGCCCGGCGCGGCGACTTCGACGTCGTCCACGACAACCAGACCCTCGGCTACGGCCTCCTCGGCGGCACCCGCGCCCTCGGCGCCCCGCTCGTCACCACCGTGCACCACCCGGTCACCGTCGACCGCGACCTGGAGCTGGCCGCCGCGCCCGACCGGCGGCGGCGCTACTCGGTGCGCCGCTGGTACGGGTTCACGCGCATGCAGCGCCGCGTCGCCCGCCGGCTGCCCGCGGTGCTGACGGTATCCGGCTCGTCCCGTACGCAGATCACCGACCAGCTCGGGGTGCGGCCGGAGCGGGTGCACGTGGTGCCGATCGGCGCGGACACCTCGCTCTTCACCCCCGACCCCGCGGTGCCGCGGGTGCCGGGCCGGATCGTCACGACGGCGAGCGCGGACGTGCCGCTGAAGGGGCTGGTCCACCTCGTCGAGGCGCTGGCGAAGATCCGTACCGAACAGCCGGACGCGCACGTGGTCGTGGTCGGCAAGCGGGCCGAGGACGGGCCGGTCGCGCAGGCCGTCGAGCGCTTCGGGCTCGGCGGCGCGATCCGGTTCGTCACCGGCGTCAGCGACGAGGAGTTGGTCGGCCTGCTGCGCAGTGCGCAGGTCGCGTGCGTGCCTTCGCTGTACGAGGGCTTCTCGCTGCCCGCCGCCGAGGCGATGGCGACGGGCACGCCCCTGGTCGCCACCACCGGCGGCGCGATCCCGGAGGTCGCGGGCCCGGACGGCGACACGTGCCTGGCGGTCCCGCCGGGCGACGCGGGCGCCCTGGCCACGGCCCTCACCCGGCTGCTCGCCGACGCCCGCCTCCGCGACCGCCTGGGGGCGGCGGGCCGGGAGCGGGTGCTGACGCGCTTCACCTGGGCCCAGGCGGCGAAGCAGACCGCGGAACGCTACCGGGAGGCGATCGCGGCGCACGCCGCGGCGGCGGGCAGGCGCCCCCGGACGGCAACCGGCCCGGCCCGGGCGAGCCTGCCCACCGCGGGCGGTGACAGGTGACACCCGGGCCCTCGGCGCGCGACCGCGCGCGGCGGCCGGACCCACCACCAACGCATCGCCGGACACGGCCGGATGACCTCGTCACCCCCGCGCCGGGCCGCGGCGGGCTACGGTCATCGGTCCGCGACGGCGGCGCGCCCGGCCGGGCCGCGTCCGGCCGCGCCGCGACGCCGCGCCGCCGCCCCACCCCCCGTACTCCCCCGCCCCGCGGCAACGTCGCCGCGCCCGGCACTCCCCTCCCCTCTCCACCCGCGCCAACACGCCGCCGCCTCCCGCCGACCCCTCCGGAGGAGACTTGCTGACCGTCGACTTCACCCGCTTCCCGCTCGCGCCCGGCGACCGCGTGCTCGACCTGGGCTGCGGCGCGGGGCGGCACGCCTTCGAGTGCTACCGGCGCGGCGCCCGCGTCGTCGCGCTCGACCGCGACGGCGGCGAGATCCGCGAAGTCGCCCGCTGGTTCGCGGCGATGAAAGAGGCGGGCGAGGCCCCGGCGGGTGCCACCGCCACCGCCCTCGAAGGCGACGCGCTCGCGCTGCCGTTCCCCGACGACGCCTTCGACGTCGTCATCGTCTCCGAGGTGATGGAGCACATCCACGACGACAAGGGCGTGCTCGCCGAGGTGGTGCGCGTGCTGCGCCCCGGCGGCCGGATAGCGGTCACCGTCCCGCGCTACGGCCCGGAGAAGGTCTGCTGGGCGCTCTCGGACGCGTACCACGAGGTCGAGGGCGGCCACATCCGCATCTACAAGGCGGACGAACTGGTCGGCAGGATCCGCGAGTCGGGCCTCAGGCCGTACGGCCTCCACCACGCGCACGCGCTGCACTCGCCGTACTGGTGGATCAAGTGCGCGGTCGGCGTCGACAACGACCGGTCGCCGGCCGTGCGCGCGTACCACAAACTGCTCGTCTGGGACATCATGAAGAAGCCGCTGGCGACCCGCCTCGCCGAGCGGCTGCTCGACCCGGTGATCGGCAAGAGCGTCGTCGTCTACGCGACCAAGCCCCGCGAGGGCGGCCGGTGACGCGCTCCGAACGCACCGAACTCCTCGTCCTGCCCGGCGTTCTGGACGCCGCCGAGGTGGCGCAGACCGTCGCCGGGATCGCCGCGGTGCAGCGGGACGACGGGGCGATCCCGTGGTTCCGCGGGCACCACCTCGACCCGTGGGACCACACCGAGGCGGCGATGGCGCTGGACGCCGCGGGCGAGCACGCGCGGGCGGAGGCGGCGTACGAGTGGCTGCGCCGGCACCAGCTCACGGACGGCTCCTGGTACGCGGCGTACGCGGACGGGGACGCGGACCGGCCGACCGACCGGGGCCGGGAGACGAACTTCTGCGCGTACCCCGCGGTCGGCGTCTGGCACCACTATCTTGCCACCGGCGACGAGGCGTTCCTGCGCCGGATGTGGCCGGTGGTGCGGGGGGCGACGGAGTTCGTGCTGCGGCTGCAGCAGCCGGGCGGGCAGGTCGGCTGGAAGCGGGAGGCGGCGGACGGGGAAGTCCGCGCGGACGCGCTGCTGACCGGCTCGTCGTCCGTCCACCACGCGCTGCGCTGCGCGCTGGCCGCCGCCGAGCACCTCGGCGAGCCGCAGCCGGGCTGGGAGCTGGCCCTCGGCCGGCTCGCGCACGCGATCCGCCGGCACCCGGAGCGGTTCCTCGACAAGGACCGCTTCTCGATGGACTGGTACTACCCCGTGCTCGGCGGCGCGGTCACCGGCACGGCCGCGGTGGCGCGCCTCGACCGCGAGTGGGACCGCTTCGTCGTCCCCGGGCTCGGCGTGCGCTGCGTCGGCGACCGCCCGTGGGTGACCGGCGGCGAGAGCGCGGAGCTGGTGCTCGCGCTGTGGGCGGCGGGCCAGGGCGACCGGGCGCTGGAGGTGCTGCGCTGGCTGAAGCACCTGCGGGCGGAGGACGGCATGTACTGGACGGGGTACGTCTTCGAGGACGACGCGATCTGGCCCGCGGAGCGGACGTCGTGGACGGCGGGGGCGCTGCTGCTCGCGCTCGCGGCCCTGGCCGGCGAGGAGGCGACGGGGGCGGTCTTCGGCGGGGCGGGGCTGCCGCGGGGGCTGGACCCGGACTGCTGCTGAGGGGGTACGGGCCGGGGGCGCGGTGCGTACCGGAGGTCCGCACCGGATCCGGGAGCGCCGGCCCGTACGCAACGTCCCTCGTCAGGCGCCCCCCGCCCGGGACCGGCGCTGACCTCCGCGGGTACGGGGCGGTAAGGTGAGCGGCGACAACTTCAACCGTGCCCCTCGGGGGAAGCCGGTGCGAATCCGGCGCTGACCCGCAACCGTGAGTGCGGCCGTCATGGCCGGGCGAGCCGGAGGACCCGCGGGGCGCGGCAGGCTCATGGGCCCCGCCCGGCACCCACGCCGGCCCGGGCCCGTCCGTCGCGGTACGCGGAGCTGAGCCCGGCACCCCCGGCGCGCACGGCGCGCGGACGGGCGGCCGCGGCCGGCTGTGCCGGCCGCCCCGTCACGAAAGGCCCCCGCTCCGCCATGGCTCCCATAGGCCGGACCGCCGCCCGCGGCACGCGCGCCGCACTCGCCGCCGCCGTGCTGCTGCCCCTGACCGTCGCCGGCTCGGCGACCGCGACGGCGGCCCCGGCCGCCCCCGCGCAGACCGCGCCGCAGACCGCATCGCACGTTGCCTCGCACGCCGCACCCGCGCAGAAGAAGCTCCCCGAGGGGCTGTACGGCACCGCGGACCCCAAGTTCGACGGCGTCTGGCGGCAGTCGCTGGCCATCCTCGCCCAGCGCACCCAGGGGTTGCGCCCGGCGCCCGCGGCGGTCGCCTTCCTCACCGGCCAGCAGTGCGCGGACGGCGGCTTCGCCGCGTACCGCGCGGATGTCGCCAAGCCCTGCGACGAGGCCACCGAGGACACCAACGCCACCGCGGCGGCGGTGCAGGCGCTGACCGCGGCGGGCGGGGAGCACCAGGCGATCGACAAGGGCGTGGCCTGGCTGAAGAAGATCCAGAACGAGGACGGCGGCTGGGGCTTCAACCCCGGCGGCCCCACGGACGCCAACTCCACCGCGGTCGTCGTCGGCGCGCTGGCCGCGGTCGGCCAGCGGCCGGAGCGGACGACGGCCGACGGCGGCAATCCGTACGACGCGCTGGCGGCGCTGCAACTCGGCTGCGACGCGAAGAAGGCGGAGCGGGGGGCGTACGCGTACCAGCCGGAGGAGGACGGCGCGCTGTTCCCCAACGACTACGCCACCGCCGCCGCCGTCCTCGCCGGCACGGGCAACGGCCTCGGGTTCAGCCTGGCGGAGGACGGTGCGGGGAACGGCAAGGACGAGCCGGTCGAGGCGGGAGCCTGCACGAAGGACCCGTCGCCCGCGCAGGCGGCGGAGGCGGGCGCGGCGTACCTGGCGCAGAAGCTCGCGGCCGGCGACGCCCACCTTCCGGCGATGACCGGCGACGGTCCCGACCACAACGCCACCGCGGTCGCCGCCCTCGCGCTGGCCGCCGGCGGCCACGCCAGCGCGGCGCGCGAGCCGTACGGCTGGCTGGAGCGCGACAAGAGCACCCTGGCCTGGTCGAAGGAGAACCCCGCGGCCCTGGCCACCCTCATCCTCGCCGCCGCCGCGGTCGACGCCGACCCGAGCGCCTTCGCCGGCGACACGGACCTGGTGGCCCGCCTCAACGCCACAGGACCGCAGCCGACGGCGGAGAAGCCGGTGGCGGACACCGCGGCGGCGGACGAGGAGTCGTCGGACGACGACGGCCCGGGCGTGGCGACGTGGACGCTGCTGGGCGTGGGCCTCGCGGCGGGTGCGGGCATCGGGCTGCTGGTGAGCGCCCGCAGAAAGAAGAGCGCATGACCCGCGCCGCCGCGCCGCGCAGGGGACGGCCGGCGCCGCGAAGGGCCGTACGGCGGGCGCTCGTCGGCGGTGCCGCGGGTGCGCTGCTGGCCCTCGGGGTGGCCGCGCCCGCGGCGCAGGCCGGGCCGGCGGCGGACGGGTACCGGTACTGGTCCTTCTGGGACCGGGACGGTGACGCGTGGGTCTACGCGACGAAAGGCCCCGGGATCGAGCGGCCCGCGGACGGCGACGTGCACGGCGTGCGGTTCGCCGTCAGCGAGGAGTCCGGCGGCGGGCCGCGCCCCCGCGGGGCGGCCGGCTTCGCCGCCATCTGCGGCGGCACCGAGCCCGGCGACGGCGGCAAACGCGTCGCCCTCGTCCTCGACTTCGGCACCGCGGCGCACGCCCCCGACGGCCAGACGCCGCCCCCCGCCCGTACGGAGTGCGCCTCGGTCCCCGAGGACGCCACCCTCGGCGACGCCCTCGCCGCCGTCGCGGAGCCGCTGCGCTACGACTCCGACGGCCTGCTCTGCGCCATCGACGGCTACCCGCGCACCGGCTGCGCCGAGCCGGCCTCCGGCAGCGGGGGCGGCGACGGCGACGCGGGGGGCGAGCCGCGCGCCGAGATCACCGTCGACGCCGTCCCGGCCGACGAAGCCGCCGACGACGGCGACTCCGGCCCGTCCACGGGCACGGTCGGCGGCATCGCCGTGGTCGCGGTCCTCGCCGGCCTCGCGGTCTGGCAGTTGCGCCGCCGCCGCACATGACCCCCGCCGCCCCCGACCGCCCCGACCGCCCGCGCGCCACCGAGGCGCGGGGCACGCCCGCGGCGGCGGCCGACGGCCCCGGCGCGGGGGACCCCCGGTCCCGTACCGCCCCGGCGGACACCCCCGCCGCACCGCCGGCCCTCGGGAGTGACGCGGCAGACCGCGAAGCCACCGCGCCGACCACGGCCGGCGCCCCGCCGCCCGCCGGCCGGCGGCACAAGCCGGTCCACCCCGCCGCCGCCCCCGGCGTCCCCGGCGCCCTGCGGCCACCGCTCGCCGACCGCGCCAACGCCCTGCACGCCGGGGCCTGGTGGCTGTGGGCACTCGGGCTCGCCACCGCCGCCTCCCGTACCACCAACCCCCTTCTCCTCGCCCTCCTCGTCGCCGTCGCCGGCTACGTCGTCGCCGCCCGCCGCACCGACGCGCCGTGGGCCCGCTCCTACGGCCTCTTCCTCAAGCTCGGCCTCCTCGTCATCGTCATCCGCCTCCTCTTCGCGACGTTCCTCGGCTCGCCGATCCCCGGCACCCACACGCTCTTCACCCTCCCCGAAGTCCCCCTCCCCGAGTGGGCGCAGGGCGTCCGCCTCGGCGGCCGGGTCACCGCCGAGCAGCTCACGTTCGCCTTCTACGACGGCATGAAGCTCGCCGCGCTCCTCATCTGCGTCGGCGCCGCCAACGCCCTCGCCAACCCCGCCCGCCTGCTGAAGTCCCTGCCCGCAGCGCTGTACGAGCTCGGCGTCGCCGTCGTCGTCGCGATGACCTTCGCCCCGCACTTCGTCGCCGACGTCGCCCGGCTGCGCCGCGCCCGCCGGCTGCGCGGCCGGGACGACCGCGGGCCGCGGGCGCTCCTCCAGGTCGGGCTGCCCGTGCTGGAGGGCGCGTTGGAGCGTTCGGTGGCGCTGGCCGCCGCGATGGACGCCCGCGGCTACGGCCGTACGGCCGAACTCCCCCGCGCCGTCCGGGTCACCACCGCGGCGCTGACCCTCGGCGGGCTCCTCGGCGTCTGCGCCGGCGCGTACGGGCTGCTCGCCGCCTCCGGCGCGGGCTACGGAGCGCCCGTGCTGGCGCTCGGCGCCGCCGCCGCGGCCGGCGGACTGTGGCTCGGCGGGCGCCGCGCGGTGCGCAGCCGCTACCGGCCCGACCGCTTCGGCCCGCGCGCCTGGCTGGTCGCGGCCTCCGGCGCGGCCGTCGGGGGCCTGATGATCTACGCCAACTCGTACGGGCCCGACGCCCTGCACCCCACGGTCGTCCCGCTGACCGCGCCCGGGCTGCCGCTGTGGCCGGCCGCGAGCTGCCTGCTCGGCCTGCTGCCGGCGCTCGTCGCGCCCGTACCGCGGCGGCCGGGCCCGGCCCGGCAAGCACAGCGGGCTCAGAAAGAACTGCCGTATCCGAGAACCGCCGAGGAGACCGCCCAGTGATCCGTTTCGAGGACGTGTCCGTCGTCTACGACGGCGCCGCGGAGCCCGCGATCCGGGGCGTGGACCTGACCGTCCCCGAGGGCGAACTCGCGCTGCTCGTCGGCCCTTCGGGAGTCGGCAAGTCGACACTGCTGAACGCCGTCTGCGGGCTCGTGCCCCACTTCACCGGCGGCACCCTCCGCGGCCGCGTCACCGTCGACGGCCGCGACACGCGCACGCACCCGCCGCGCGAACTGGCCGACGTCGTCGGCACGGTGGGCCAGGACCCGCTGGCCCACTTCGTCACCGACACCGTCGAGGACGAACTCGCGTACGGCATGGAGTCGCTGGGCCTGCCGCGCGACACGATGCGGCGGCGGGTGGAGGAGACGCTCGACCTGCTGGGCCTCACCGAACTGCGCGACCGGCCGATCGCCTCGCTCTCCGGCGGCCAGCAGCAGCGGGTGGCGATCGGCTCGGTGCTGACGCCGCACCCGCGCGTGCTGGTCCTGGACGAGCCGACGTCGGCGCTGGACCCGGCGGCGGCGGAGGAGGTGCTGGCGGTGCTGCAGCGGCTGGTGCACGACCTGGGTACGACGGTGCTGCTGGCGGAGCACCGGCTGGAGCGGGTGGTGCAGTACGCGGACCAGGTCATCGTCCTGCCGTCCCCGGGCGCGGCGCCGGCGGCGGGCGCGCCGGCGGAGATGATGGCGGTCTCGCCGGTACGGCCGCCGGTGGTCGCGCTCGGCCGGCTGGCGGGCTGGTCCCCGCTGCCGCTGACCGTACGGGACGCGCGGCGGCGCGCGGCGCCGCTGCGGGAGCGCCTGGTCGGCCTGGCGCCGGGAACGCCGGGCGGGCTGCCGGGGCCGGGCGGGGCGCCGACCCGTACGCCGTCCGCCGACGCGCCTGTGTCCGCTCCTTCGCCCGCGCCCGAGTCCCCGCCCACGACCGCGACCGCGCCCACCGGTCTCCCGGTGCCGGCCCCTACACCGCCCGCCGACGCACCCGAGTCCACGACCGCGCCCCCGCCCGCCGGTCTCCCGGCCCCGGCCCCTCTCTCCCCCGGGCCCGACGCCGCCCGCCCGCCGGCCGCGGACCGGGCCCCCGCACCGGCACCGGCCCGGGCCGCCCTCGAACCCACCGCCGGCCCCGCCGCCGTCGCCGAGCGGCTCACCGTGCGCCGCGGGCGGGCCGACGTGCTGCGCGGGGTGTCGCTGTCCGTCGCGGGGGGTGAGACCGTCGCCGTCATGGGCCGCAACGGCGCCGGCAAGTCCACGCTGCTGGCCGCGTTCACCGGCATGCACCGGCCGGCCGCCGGGTCCGTACGGCTCGGGGACCTCGCGCCGCACCGCACCCGCCCGGCCGAACTCCTGCGGCACGCCGGGCTCGTACCGCAGGATCCGCGGGACCTGCTGTACGCGGACACCGTCGCCGCGGAGTGCGCCGCCGCCGACGGTGACGCGCGGGCCGCGGCGGGCACCTGCCGGGCCCTGGTCGCCGAGCTGCTGCCCGGCGTGCCGGACGACGCCCACCCGCGCGACCTGTCGGAGGGCCAGCGGCTCGCGCTCGCCCTCGCCGTGATCCTCACCGCCCGCCCCCGGCTGCTGCTGCTCGACGAGCCGACCCGCGGCCTCGACTACGCCGCGAAGGCCCGCCTCGTCGGCGTGCTGCGCGGGCTGGCGGCGGCGGGCCACGCCATCGTGCTGGCGACGCACGACGTGGAGCTGGCCGCCGAGCTGGCGCACCGGGTCGTGATCCTGGCGGACGGCGAGGTGGTCGCCGACGGGCCGACCGCCGAGGTCGTCGTCGCCTCGCCGTCGTTCGCACCGCAGGTGGCGAAGATCCTGAGCCCGGCGGGCGAGCCGGCGGAGGGTACGACGTGGCTGACGGTCAGCCAGGTCCGGCACGCGCTGGAGGCGGCGGCATGAGCGCGGACGAGCCCGGCAGCGCGCCCGCGGGCGACGCCGGCGTACCCGGCGGCGCGCACCAGAACGCCGACGCCGCGAACCGGGAAGGCGCGCGCGCCCCGGCCACCGACGCCACCGACGCCACCGACGCCACCGACGCCACCGACGCAGACAACTCCGGCAAGCCGGACGCGAGCCGCCCGCAGGACGACACCCCGCCCGAAGACCCCGCGCGCCCCACCCCCCGCCGCACGAGCAGCAACTCCGCGCGCCCCACCCCGCTCCGCCGGCCGCAGGCCCTCCGCGCCGTCCGCCTCGGTCCCGTCTCCGCCGCCGCCCTGCTCCTCGTCTCCGCCATCGGCGGCGCCGCCTTCGGCTGGCCGCTGCTCGCCGCCCCCGACTCCGGCCTCGCCCACTCCGGCGACGCCCCCTGGCTCTTCGCCGCGCTCCTCCCGCTCCTCGTCGCCGTGGTCGGCGCGACCATCGCCGACTCCGGACTCGACGCCAAGGCCGTCGCCATGCTCGGCGTGCTGGCCGCCGTGGGCGCCGCACTGCGGCCCCTGGGGGCCGGGACGGCGGGGATCGAACCGATGTTCTTCCTCATGGTGCTCTCCGGCCGCGTGCTGGGGCCGGGCTTCGGGTTCGTCCTCGGGGCCGTGACGATGTTCGCGTCCGCCCTGCTCACGGGCGGGGTCGGGCCCTGGATGCCGTTCCAGATGCTGGCCATGGGCTGGGTCGCCATGGGCGCCGGGCTGCTGCCGGGGGCGGAGCGGCTGCGGGGGCGGCGGGAGTTGTGGCTGCTTGCCTCGTATGGAGCAATCGCCTCGGTTCTCTACGGCACGATCATGAACCTCCAGGGGTGGCCGTATCTGAGCGGCATGTCGTCGGGCGTGTCGTTCGTGGCGGGCGACCCGCTGCCGGAGAACCTCGCCCGGTTCGTCGCGTACTGCCTGGCCACCTCGCTGGGTTGGGACCTGCCGCGCGCGGTGGTGACCGCGGTCTGCACGCTCACGCTGGGCCGGGCCGTGCTGGCGGCGCTGCGCCGGGCCACCCGAAAGGCCGCATTCGATACACCAGTCACATTCAGGACGTGAACCCCCTGAATGCGCGTACATCTCATATGTGAGATAGCGTCAAAGTCATGGCAGACGACTACCTCGAGCGCATCGGCAGACTCATCCGTGACGCCCGGCAGCACCGGGGATGGTCGCAGAGTCAGCTCGCCGCCGCGCTGGGCACCAGTCAGAGTGCCGTCAACCGCATCGAGCGCGGTCACCAGAACATCAGCCTGGAGATGATCGCACGCATCGGCGAGGCGCTGGACAGCGAGATCGTCGCCCTGGGCACCGCGGGACCGATGCATCTGCGGGTCCGCGGAGGCCGCCGGCTGTCCGGCGCACTCGACGTGAAGACCAGCAAGAACGCCTGCGTCGCGCTGCTGTGCGCCACCCTGCTGAACTCCGGGCGCACGGTGCTGCGCCGGGTGGCGCGGATCGAGGAGGTCTTCCGCATCCTGGAGGTGCTGAACAGCATCGGCGTGCGGACCCGCTGGATCAACGACGGCGCCGACCTGGAGGTCGTACCGCCGGCCGAGCTGGACCTCGACTCCATGGACCACGACGCGGCGCGCCGCACCCGCAGCGTGATCATGTTCCTCGGCCCGCTGCTGCACCGCACGGAGCGCTTCAAACTCCCGTACGCGGGCGGCTGCGACCTCGGCACCAGGACCGTACAGCCGCACATGGCCGTGCTGCGCCGCTTCGGCCTGGACGTGACGGCGACCGAGGGCGTCTACCACTGCGAGGTCGTCCCGGACGCCGCCCCCGACCGGGCCATCGTGCTGACCGAGCGCGGCGACACCGTGACCGAGAACGCGCTGCTGGCCGCCGCCCGGCACCCCGGCGTGACCATGATCCGCAACGCCAGCTCCAACTACATGGTCCAGGACCTGTGCTTCTTCCTGGACCACCTGGGCGTGCGCGTGGACGGCGTGGGCACCACCACGCTGCGCGTGCACGGCGTGCCGGACATCGACCGGGACGTCGACTTCTCCCCCTCCGAGGACCCGGTGGAGGCGATGAGCCTGCTGGCGGCGGCGGTCGTCACGTCGTCGGAACTGACGGTGCGCCGGGCGCCGGTGGAGTTCCTGGAGATCGAGCTGTCGGTGCTGGAGGAGATGGGCCTCGACCTCGACCGCACCCCGGAGTACACCGCCGACAACGGCCGTACGCGGCTGGTGGATCTGACCGTACGCCCCTCGAAGCTGCAGGCGCCGATCGACAAGATCCACCCGATGCCGTTCCCCGGCGTCAACATCGACAACGTCCCGTTCTTCGCGGCCATCGCCGCCTCCGCCCAGGGCTCGACCCTCATCCACGACTGGGTCTACGACAACCGGGCCATCTACCTCACGGAACTGACCCGCCTGGGCGCCGGCGTCAAGCTCCTCGACCCGCACCGCGTCCTGGTCGAGGGCCCGACGCGCTGGCGCGAGACGGAGATGATGTGCCCGCCGGCGCTGCGCCCCGCGGTGGTGGTGCTGCTGGGGATGATGGCGGCGGAAGGCACGTCGGTGCTCCGCAACGTCTACGTCATCAACCGCGGCTACGAGTCCCTCGCCGACCGCCTCAACTCGGTGGGCGCCCGCATCGAAACCTTCCGCGACATCTGACTCCGGTACCTCTGCCGCGAGGGCCGGGCACGTCGAGGGGCGCGGGTGTGCTCCCGCGGTGACTCCGGGCTCACCGCCGCCGGGCGGCGTGGGCGAACTCGCCGGGTGTGATGCCGTAGCTGCGGACGAACCAGCGGTGCAGGTGGCTCTGGTCCGCGAAGCCCGCCGCCGCGGCGGCCTCGGCGCCGCTCTCCCCCGCCGTCAGGCGGCGGCGTGCGTCGCGGAGGCGGAGGAGGCGCTGGAGGTCACTGGGGGACATGCCGTACTCCGCCTGGAACGCCCGGTACAGCGCGTAGCGGCTGCAGCCCGCCGCCGCCGCCAGCTCCGCCGCCGGGACCTCCTCGGCGAAGCGCTCCCGGAGCACCGCCCGCGCCCGTCGCGCGGCGCCGGACCGGGGGCCGCCGGGGCGCAGCGTGCGGGCGCGCGGCGGGGCCGTCGACGCGCGGCGGACCATCGCCGTCACGGCGGCGGTCAGCCGTTCGTCGCGTACCAGCGGGCCCGCGTCCTCCGTGAGCGCGGCGTGCAGCCGCAGCAGGGCGCGCCACAGCGGCGGGTCGCGGTGCACGGGGTCGGTGAACAGCGGGAGGGCGACCGGGGCGCCCGGGCGCGTGCCGGCGTCAGCGAGGACTTCCCTGACGACGTCGGGGCCGATGTGCACCATCCGGTACGTGAACCCCAGCTCGGTCGCCGACTCGCCGTCGTGCGGGTCGTCGGGGTTGAAGGCCATGACGAGGCCCGCGGCGGAGGTGTGCGAGCCGCCGCGGCAGACGAAACGCTGGGCGCCGGTCTCGGTGAGGCCGAAGGAGTACGCGTCGTGGCTGTGGCGGTGGAAGACGTGCTCCTCGAAGTGGGCGCGCATGGCCTCGACCGGCCGCTGCGCGTCCCGCCAGTAGGAAACCCAGTCGCTCACGCCCTCCATGGTGCCGCACGAGCGTTCAAGACCGGCGCGGCCCGGGCGGGGGACGCTGGCGGCATGCGCTTCGAGACCAAGATCGCCGTGATCGTACGGCACGACCTGGCCGCCTGGCAGCGGCTGAACGTCACCGCCTTCCTGTGCAGCGGCGTCGCCCACGCCGCCGACGACGTCATGGGCAAGCCGTACGAGGACGCCTCAGGCAACACCTACCTGCCGATGTTCCGCGAGCCCGTCCTCGTCTTCGCCGCCGACGCCGCCGGCCTGACCCGCACGCACACCCGCGCCCTCTCCCGCGGCCTGGCCACCGCCGTCTACACCGACGAGCTGTTCGCCACGGGCAACGACGACGACAACCGCGCCGCCGTGCGCGACGTCGCCGCCGACGACCTGACCCTGGCCGGGCTCGCGGTCTACGGGCCGAGGAACGCCGTCGACCGCACGGTCAAGGGCCTGTCCCTGCACACCTGAGCCACGCCCCCCGCGCCGGCGGCTCAGATGCGGACCACGATCCTGCCGGCCGTCCCGATGACGGTGGCGCCCCGGGCCACCGCGCGCTGGGCGGGCTGAAGTGGTCGCCACGACAGAACCTCACGATCGCGTCAGGTACAAGCCGGGCGCAAGGCGACCCGGTCCCCCCGGCAGTCGGTTTGCACGGAGTCCCGGGAACCCGGCAGCCCTCCGGCGCCTGACATGGCGGTGCCCACGGTGGGATGCGCGCGTCACCGAGGGTGGGCAGGGGCGTCGCCGGGGCGGGCGGCGCCCCAGCCTGCGGGGAGCGTGTAGTACCAGCCCGCCTGCCAGGCGAAGGGTTCCCCGAGCAGGTCGTGCAGGGACGCCCCCGTGAGGAGGCAGTCCAGCGCCCACCGGTTCGCCGTGTGGGCGATCAGCAGGATGCGGGTGCCGTTCCACTGCCGGGCCAGATCGCGGAGCAAGGCGTCGGTGGCGGCCAGGACCTGCCGGTAGCTCTGGCCGCCGGGGAAGGGGGTGTCGATGTGCCGGGTGCGCCAGGCGGCGAGGAGGCGGGCCGGGTGCCCGTTGAGGTCGCCGTAGTCGCACTCGCGCAGGCGGCGGTCCCGGTGGATCGGGGGCCGGCCGTCCGGGAAGGCGAGACGGGCGGTTTCCACGGCGCGGTGCAGGTCGGAGGTGAACACGGCGGCGATGTCCTGGCCACGGCGCCGTTCGCCGAGTTCGCGGGCCTCGCGGCGGCCCCGGGCGGAGAGGCGGCCCGGCAGCCGGCCGGTGGCGATGCCGGCCTCGTTGTCCGTGGTGGTGGCGTGGGTCTCGTAGACGATCTCTACGGTCATGGCGCGTCGGAGGCGGGGGCAGACGTCACGATCGCCCGGCGAGCAGCTCGAACAGGCTGGAGAATCCCTGTGCGCCGTGCCCGCCCGCGATGCGGCGCTCCATCAGCTCCTTCACCTCCCGCATCCGCACCGCCTCCACGCCGACGGATTCGCGGTGGCCGATCATGTCGTCCATCAGCGCGGCCTGGACGTCGAGCGAGCCGAGGTCCGGGGGGTGGTCGCCGGTCCTGACCGCCTTGCCCATCGAGGTCAGCAGCGGGGGGTAGGCCGCCGCGGAGCCGGCGATCCGCTCGGCGAACTCCGCCACGTCGCCTCCTTCCGCCTGCACGAGGCGGAGCACGTGCAGAAAACCGATGAGAAGTTCGTACGCGACCGCAACCTGGGCCATGAACTCCACGGCGGCCATGCCGGCATCCGTGCCGTGGTAGGCGATGCTGCCGAGCACCTGCAGCGTCTGCTCGTGGGTGGCGAAGGCGCTGCGGGATCCGCTGAACGGGAGCACGACATGCGGCGTGCCCACGTAGGGCGGATCACCCATGATCTTGCCGTCGAGGTACTCGGCGCCGTGCTCGTTCGCCCAGCGCTCGTTCGCCCGCGCCTGTCCGGGGGAGCCGCTGGTGAGGTTCACCAGCACCTTGCCCGCGACCGCGGCCTCGACCGAACCCATGACCTCGTCGACGGCCGTGCCGTCGAGCAGGCAGATCACGACGAGCGGGCTCGCCGCGACTCCCTCGGTGGCCGTCGCGGCCACCGTGGCGCCGGCAGCGGCCAGGGGGGCGCTCTTGCTCGCGGTCCTGTTCCAGCCCGTCGTGCGATACCCGTGGTCGAGGAAGACCCTGGTGATCGCCGATCCCATGTCGCCGAGACCGAGCACGGTGATACGGCCTGCCGTACCGGCAGGACGGTGGTTTGCCTGCGTCATGACGTTCCTTTCCTTGCCGGACCCCCGAGCCGGGGTGTCGGCCGTGCGTCACGAAGTGGTCGTCGTCGCGATGGCGGGCCCGAAGGCGGCGCCGAGGAGAAAGCACACACTGAACAGGCCCAGGGCGGTGGCCCGGGCGGAGAGGGGCACGGCAGCCGCCGCGCGGTGGCCGAGTGCTCCCTGGCCGGTGGAGGCGGCCAGGGAGCCGAGCAGCATCCCCGCGAAGAGCAGCGGGGTCGCAGAGCCGCCGCACGTGATCGACAGGAGTGCCGCGGCGGCTCCGGCGGCCAGCGATCCCGTCAGTAGCGGCCAGCGCAGGCGTACGGACGCCGCGACGAGCGCGGCGGAAACCGCACCGCCGGTCACATAGGGGATCAGCAGTGCGACGCCGAGTTCTGCGGGACTCCAGCCGGTCTGCGTCGCCAGCAGATCCGGCGCCGCGTAGACGATGCCGAAGTTCACCACCGCCAGCGCGAACGCCAGCCCGGCGGCAGCCGAGAAGCGGCGCGAGCCGAGGACCGCGGCCGGGACGAACCCTCCGGGCAGGCGGCGGACGTGCCGGGACAGTACGACCGCGAGCACCGCCGCCGCACCGCCGGCCCACAGCGGGAACCGGGGTACGAGCACCAGCGCGGTCAGCGCGGCCACGAACAGAAACGCTCCCCGTGAATCGAACCGTTGCGCATCCGGCGGCCAGGACACGGCGGCGGTGCTCCGCAGCACCGCGGGCACGGCGGGCAGGCTCAGCAGCGGCATCACCAGCGCCGCCTGCCAGGACAGCGCCGCGGTCACCGCGGTGCCGACGAGCGGCGCGGCGGCGCCGAAGACCGCCAGCGAGGCGGTGACCAGTCCCATGGCGCGCGCTGACCGGGTGAGGCTGAGCGCCGCCACGGTCATGCCGGCGGCGCCCAGCGCCATCAGGGCCATCCCGGCGACCAGGACCGGCAACCGTGGGATGCCGAGGACGAGGAGGGCGCCCGCCACGACGAGCAGCACATGGGTGCGGAGCGCCGCGCGCACCCCGCGCCGGGTCTGCAGCACACCGGCAACCGGCGTTCCGACCGCGATTCCCCAGCCGAAGGCGGTGACCAGCGCCGTCGCGGAGACGCGGGAGACACCGAGATCGTGTGCCACCTCGGGCAGCACCAGCGCGGGGCCGGTGATCCCGAACGACAGCGGCCCGGCCAGGAGCGCGAGCCACGCGGGCCGCACGGCCCGCATGGCGGCGCGGCGTGCGGGACGCCCCGGCCGGCTGTCGTGGCGTTGCCGAGCCCGGGTCATCTGACCGGCCTGCCCTTGAGGGCCTCCCGCCAGACGGGGCTGTCCACGTAGTGGTTGTCGAAGCGCTGCTGCGACCGCGCGATCTCCGCGGGGTCCGCCTCGCCGCTGTTCACCCTGTCCAGCAGCCGGTAGTAGTCGAAGCGGTCCATGCCGGGCGTGAACACCACCAGCACCTCGGCGTCGGCATCCGGTGCCGGCGCGAAGGCGTGCGTCAGCCGGGGCGGGGCAAGGAAGGTGTCGCCCTCGTACAGGGTCAGCACCCGGTCACCGGCGAGCACCCGCAACGAACCGTCCAGCACGAACAGCATCTCGGCCGCCTTGGTGTGGAAGTGCGGGGGCGCTCCGTCGACGCCCCGTCGAAGGGTGGCCCTGTTGCTGGTCAGCGCTCCACCGGTGGCATCCGAGTCGGTCAGCAGGGTGACGAGGCTGCCGGGGCCGTGTGTCAGCACTTCGGCGTCGGACGCCCGGACCAGCACGAGCTCTGCGGGCGCAGGGGGAGTCCCGGCGGACACGAGTGGGGCCCCTCCTTCGCTCGGCGCCGACTGCGTACCGTCGGGCGTCACGCGGCGGCCGGCTCGGCCGGTGCAGCCTTGACCGAGGCGGCGAACCTCAGCACCCGCTCCGTCTGCACGCGGGCGGCGGCGCGGGTGGTGTCGTCGACGGCGTGGGTGCCGCCGTGGTCGCAGTGGGAGGTTCCGTAGGGGTTTCCGTCGGACCACTTGTCGGGGTGGGTGTAGCCGGGCGGGACGATCACCCCGCCGAGGTGGACGAAGGTGTGGGAGAGGGCGAGCAGTGTCGTCTCGTGGCCGCCGTGCGCGGTACCGGTGGAGGTGAAGCCGCTGTAGACCTTGTCGGAGAGCAGCCCTCGCCGCCAGGGCTCGCTCAGGGTGTCCACGAACTGCTTGAGCTGCGAGGAGACGTTGCCGAACCGGGTCGGCGACCCCATGAGCACCGCGTCTGCCCAGACGAGGTCGTCGGGGACGGCCTCCGGGACGTCGGCGGTGGCGGCCGCGTGGGCCGCCCACGCAGGATTGGACTCGATCGCCGACCGGGGCGCGAGTTCGGGGACACGGCGCAGCCGTACCTCGGCTCCCGCCTTTCCGGCGCAGTCGGCCATCTCCTGGGCGATCGTGGCGATCGTTCCGGTGGCCGAGTAGTAGACGATGGTGAGGTTCACGGGCTGGTTCACGGACTACTCCTGTGCGGTGAGTGCCGGGTTCTGCCGGGAACCATATAGTCAATATTAGTGACAGTCAAGATTAGTGACTACCAGGGGTGTGGTGAGTGAGCCGCAGCGCACGCAAGGAAATCGAGCCCGACCTGGGCATCCTGGCCGGACGAGTGCTGCTCTCCGTCCAGCGCGAGGTCGTCGAGACCCTCGCGGCCCAGGGCCACGAGCGGATCCGGCCCAAACACGGGGCGGTGCTGGCCTACCTGGACGCCGAGGGCAGCCGTGCCACCGAACTCGCCCAGCGCTCCGGCCAGCACAAGCAGGTCATCGGAACGCTCGTCGACGAACTGATCGACCTCGGCTACGTCCGCCGGGAACCCGACCCGGACGACCGCAGGGCCAAGCTGATCGTCCCCACCGAGCTCGGGCTCGATCAGATGAACCGGTCCGACGAACTCCTGGCCCTGATCGAACGGCGGCTGGCCGCCGTCGTGGGCGAGCAGGCGTACGCCGACTTCAAGCACACGTTCCAGGAGATCGCCACGCTGCGGCAGCAGGCCGGGCAAGGCGGCTGAGGAGACCCTGCGGCGCTTACGCTGGCGGCGGAGAAGACGGCGCGTGCGGCGTTCCCGAGGCGGACGCGCCCCGTCGGCTGAGAGGTGACCTGTGCCCAGCGTGGTGAAGATCAACGCCCTGACCGTTCCCGCCGAGCAGCGGGAGGAGCTGGAGAAGCGCTTCGCGGCCCGCGCCGGCCTGGTGGAGGGCGCGGACGGCTTCGAGTGGTTCGAGCTGCTGCGCCCGCTGGAGGGGTCGGACCGGTATCTCGTCTACACCCGCTGGCGCAGCGAGGAGGACTTCCAGAGGTGGCGGGAGGGTTCGATGAAGGCCGCGCACGGCGGGGGCGGGGGCGGTGCGGGCGGCGAGGGCGAGCAGCGGCGGCCGGCGGCGACGGACTCGGAGCTCTGGACGTTCGAGGTGGTGCAGCAGGCGGGCCGCACGGACGGCGGGGAGGCGTGAGGGTCCGGAGCCGAGTGGCGCTTCCGGCGGAGTGACGGCACCACGCGGGCTTCGTCGCGGGTGGCTGAGGGCTGCGCGGCCTGTGAGGGGAACGAACTACGGGGCGCGGCCGGGCCGTTCATGAACCCCGGGCCCGGCGGTGCCGGGCCCGGGGTGTGACTGCCGCGGGCACCCCGAGGTGGGTGGCCGGTCGGGGTGGCCGGTCGGGTGGCCCCAGGGGCCCGCGGCAGCGCCTTACAACGCCAGCAGCCGCTCCGCGAGGTCGCGGCAGTCGCGGAGGGCGAGGCGCAGGCGCTCGGTCTCCGCGTCCGCGGTGCCGTCGGTGCCGCCGCCGCGGCGGGCCGCGCGGGTCAGGTCGCGGCAGGCGTCACGGCGCTCCGCGAGGAGCGCGGCGATCCGCCGGCCGACCTCGTCGAGGACGACGCCGGCGTCGTCGAGGGCGGCGGGCGGGTTGTCCACGAAGCGGCCGGTCGCGCGCTGCAGCCGGTCTCCCAGTTCGTCCCGTTCGGACGCATCGAGGAGCTGCCGTCCCCCGTCGCGGCCGGGGTCCGCGGACGCCGGCGCCCATGGGGACGCCGGAGTCGACGCGGACGCCGGGGTCCGGGGGGCGGGGGCCACGGGGTCCGCGACCGCCACCGGGTCGGCGGCCACGGTTTCCGCGGCGGCTGCCTCGTCGGTCGTCGCGGGGCCGCCGTGCGCCGGGTCGGCCTTGGCCGGGCCGACCTTCGATGGCTCGCCCTTCGATGGCTCGCGCGGCTCCGTGCCGTCCGGCGCCGGCGCACCCGGGGCCTCGGTCTCCGGCTGCAGCCGCCCGGCGACGCCGGGCTGCCGGTCCAGCGCTCCGTCGCGTTCCCTCGCGCCCTTCACGGCGTGGTCCCGCCCGGCCCGTGGCCACGGCGCATCGCCCGCGGCGCGTGCACCCGGTCCGCCAGCCGGCGGCCGAAGCCGCGCTCGCCGGCGGGCTGCGCCGCCTTCCCGGCCGGATCCGGGGCCGCGGGCGCCGTCGGCGCCGCCGGCGCCTTCGGGAGCGTGGCGGTGGCGGCCGGTCGGCCGGCCAGCTCCTTGTACAGCTCCCGGGTGCGCAGCAGCGCCGTGCGGGCCTCCTCGGTGGGCGGCTCCTCGCCGCCCCGGCGGGAGTCGCGCTGGGCGAGCAGGTGCAGCCGGCGGTAGTCGCCGACGTGCCGCGGGTGGTGGACGGACAGGGCCGAGACCCGCTCGTCGTACTCGTCCGCGGGGTAGCCGCAGTCTCCGGCGAGCCGGGCGATGAGCCGGTCTGCCTCGGCGGCGGCGTGGGCGGGCGAGTCGACGAAGTGCTCCTGGATCCGGCTCCATTCGGCGTCGTAGCGCTCGCGCGCCGCCGCGTCCGGCCGTACGGTCCGCAACTTGCCGTACATGCGGACGCGCTGGGCCAGGTCCTTCTCCGCGGCCTTGCGGTCGCCGTCGTAGCGCTCGACGGTACGGTCGTACTCCGGTCCGAAGCGCCGCCGCAGCCCTCGCGGGCCGCCGGACAGACCGGGGAGGGCCACGCCTCCACCGGCGCGCGTGTACACCAGGGCCGCGAGTGCGACGGCGGCCACGATCAGGATGATGATCAGCCACACAGTCATGCAGGGCGGTTAGCCCGTATCGCGGGCCGCAAACACGGGCGGTGCGCGGCGCGGGGGTTCCGCGCCGCGCCCGCGTGCCGCCGGAGCGGCGGGCGGTCAGGCCGTCAGCAGCCGGAAAGGACGGACTCCAGCGCGGACTTCTCCGCCTCGTCGGCCGTCAGGTTCCAGGTGTGCTTGACCCACACCCACATGCTCGCGTAGGTGCAGTGGTAGCCGGTCGACGGCGGCATCCACTCCGCCGGGTCCTGGTCGCTCTTGGACTGGTTGACGTTGTCGGTCACCGCGAGCAGTTGTGCGGTGTCGAGGTCGTTGGCGAACTGCTCGCGCTCGCCGGTGCTCCAGCCGCTGGCGCCGGAGCGCCAGGCTTCGGCGAGCGGCACCATGTGGTCGATGTCGACGTCGGAGGCGGCGGTCCAGGTCGCGCCGTCGTACGGCGAGTACCACGAACCGCTGACCGCGGCGCAGCTCGCGTCCTGCACGACGTTGTCGCCGTCCCGTTCGAGGACGACCTCGCGGGTGTTGCAGGCCCCGGACTGGGTGCTCCAGTGCGGGAAGAGGTCGCGGTCGTAGCCGTCGGAGGAGCCCTCGGGCGCGGTGGTGATCTCGCCGAGGTAGCCGAGGGCGGTGCTGGGGCTCGGCGGGGTGGGCGGTTCGGCCTGGGCGCTGGGTGCCGCGGTCAGCAGCAGCGCCGCGGCCGCGAGCGGCACGGCGAGGTGACGCGCGTAGACCTTCAGCCGCGACGCCCGCGGCAGGGAAATGCCGGACATACGAACTCCCGGATCTATGGGGGGTGTTGTGCCATGCACGTGGATCCTGGCGCTGCGAAGTGTCGTTTCTGCAGTCGCCAGGTAACACCATGAGGACATGGCCATGTCACGCACAAGACCGCGTGGCCCGTTCGCTCACCCCGCGCCCCCGGCGCCACCGCCCCGCAACCGGATTAAGCTCGGTCGGTGTTGCCCGTCAACGTCACCCTCGCGGCCGTGCTCACCGCCCTGTTGGCCGCCGCCGTCACCGTCGCCGCGCTCGCCCGGCTCGGCGAGGGACACGCACACGGGGACGGCGGCAGGAGCGCCAAGGGCGGCGGGGGCGGGAAGGGCCGTAAAACCCTCGGGGGCTCACCACACGCGCGCGCCATCGCCACCGCCGGCCTGCGCGCCGCCGCCCAACTCGCCGCCGTCTCCCTCGTCATCGGCTACGTCGTACACGCCGTGCCCCTCCTCCTCGCCTTCGTGGCCCTGATGTTCGCCGTCGCCACCTGGACCGCGGGCCACCGCATCACGCACAACCGCACCTGGCGCTGGGCCGCCGTGCCCATCGCCACCGGCGTCACCCCGGTCGTCGCCACGCTGCTGCTCACCGGTCTCGTCGCGGTCGACGACATCGCCCTCATCCCCGTCAGCGGCATCCTCATCGGCGGCGCGCTGACCGGCACCGTACTCGCGGGCCGCCGTGCGCTCGACGAGCTGACCGCCCGGCACGGCGAGGTGGAGGCGGCTCTCGCGCTCGGCTTCCTCGACCACGAGGCCCGGCTGGAGGTAGCCCGCCCGGCCGCCTCCGACGCCCTGATCCCCGGCCTCGACCAGACCCGCACCGTGGGCCTGGTCACCCTCCCCGGCGCGTACGTCGGCATGCTGCTGGGCGGCGCGTCGCCCGTCGAGGCCGGGGCGGTGCAGCTCTTCGTGCTGGTCGCGCTGATGGCCGTGCAGGCGGTCGCGGTCGCGGTGGTGCTGGAGCTGGTCGCCCGCGGCCGGGTGCATCGCCTAGACTCGGGGACGTCTGAAGGGGAGTAGCCCTCAGCCGGTGTCGTCGACATACTGCCCAGCCCGCTGGGCCGGCGCCCGGAGCGCGGAACCGTACGGCCGTCCGGCCGGAGGTCTCCGCGCCGGCGAGACCTTCGGCCGCAGTGTCCGTTGACGCTGCCGTGCCGAGGTCTGCCCCGCGCTTACGCTCTCGGTACGGCGCCCGACCGAGAGTGGGAACCCTTGCTCAGCCTCAGTACCGTCGCGATCGTCTTGGGCGTCGTCTTCCTCGCCGAACTCCCCGACAAGACCGCGCTCGCCGGCCTCATGCTCGGCACCCGCTACCGCGCCTCCTACGTCTTCGCCGGCGTCGCCGCCGCCTTCGTCGTCCACGTCGCTCTCGCCATCGCCGCGGGCAGCCTGCTCGCGCAGTTGCCGCAGCGGCCGGTGCAGGGCATCGTCGGCGCGCTGTTCCTGGCGGGCGCGCTGATCCTGCTGCTGAAGAAGGACGACGACGAGGAGGAGGTCAGGGCCCCGGCCGACCAGAGCTTCCTGAAGGTGGCGGGGGCAGGCTTCATGCTGATCCTGGTCGCCGAGTTCGGCGACCTGACGCAGATCATGACGGCGAACCTGGCGGCGCGGTACGACGACTGGCTGTCGGTCGGGATCGGGGCGGTGCTGGCGCTGTGGGCGGTGGCGGCGATCGGGATCCTGGGCGGAAGGACGCTGATGCGGTACGTACCGCTGAAGCTGATCACGAAGGTGGCGGCGGGGGTGATGCTGGTGCTGGCGGGCGTGAGCATCTACGAGGCGATCAGGGGCTGAGCGGACCGCCGCCCGGCGCGTCGGGCGGCGGTCCGCTCTCCGCGCCGCCTACGCGAGCGCCAGCCGCAGCGCGCCGCCGCCCAGCGGCCGGATCCGCACCCCCGCCAGCGACTCCACGTGCAGGTCCGTCCCCTCCGCCGCCGCCCGCGGCCCGACCCCCACCACCCGCATCCCGGCCGCCCGCGCCGCCGCGATACCGGCCGCCGCGTCCTCGAAGACGACGCAGTCGGCCGGTGCGAACCCCAGGTCGGCGGCCCCCTTGAGGAACCCCTCCGGGTCCGGCTTGCTGGCGCTCACGCACTCGGCGGTGATGGAGACCGCCGGCACCGGCAGCCCGGCGGCGGCCATCCGCGCCTGCGACAGCGCGCGGTCGGCGGACGTGACGAGCGCGTGCGGCAGCCCGGCCAGGGCCGCCATGAACTCCGGCGCACCGGGCACCGGCACGATGCCGTCGGTGTCGGCGGTCTCCCAGGCGAGCATGCGCGCGTTGTCGGCGAGGTTCTGCTCGACGGGCCGCTCGGGAAAGAGGTGCGCCATGGTGGCGTGCGCCTGCCGCCCGTGGGCGTGGCGCAGGATCTCCTCCGGATCCTTGCCGTTCTCGGCGGCCCAGCGGCGCCAGATGCGCTCGACGACGGCGTCGGAGTTGAGGAGCGTGCCGTCCATGTCGAGGAGCAGTGCCTTGAAGACACCTATGTCCGCGGGCCTGCCCATACGTAACCCCCAGGGGTGGAGACGGCGTTTGTTCCCCCACGATACAAAATCCGGCACCGCACGCCAAGCACCACTCCGGAGACGGCGGGCGCCGCAGTCCGGCCGGGTGGGAGAAAACCGCTTTCGAAGCACCCGGGAACCCCGCTGTCCGTAGGGACGACGACGCCGGAACGACGACCCGAACGGACACCATGAACACGCCCCCCGCCGAAGGCCACCCGCCCTCCGGCCGCCGCCGCGGCACTCCAGAAGCTCACGGACGGCCGGATCGCCGCCTTCGAGTACGGGGCCGGGTGCTGGCGGTGGTGACGGACTCGTTCACGCCCGGCGTGACGTACCCCTAGCTTTACCGACCGTGTCGGCTTGTCGTCACGCGGGGGCGGCGAGCGGCGGGTGCTCCAGCACGCGGGGCTTGTACTCGACCATCTGGATACGGCCGTCGAAGGTGCGGTGCTCGGTCATCTCGAGGGCGACGTCCGGATAGCCGTCGTAGATGCGTTCCGCGCCCGTGGCCCCGGTGATCACCGGGAACATCCCGACCCGGAAGCGGTCGACGAGTCCGGCTCGCAGCAGGGACCGGCACAGGCTGAGGCTGCCGATCGTGCTGAGGAGCCCCGAGCCACTCTCCTTCATGGCGCGGACCGTCTCGACGGCGTCGTCGCGGACGAGCGTGGTGTTCGCCCACGTCAGCGGCTCCTGGAGCGAGGAGGAGAACACCACCTTGGACGCTCGCGTGAGCTCGTCCACGGACGCCTCCTCCTCGGGCCTGAACTCGTCCTGGCCAACGGGGACCTCGCCGGCGGCGAAGCCGGACATCTGGCGGTAGGTGTTCGCTCCCATCAGGTAGGTGACCTCGGGCTGCTCGCCGAGCCATGCGAGGTACTCCGGGCCCTCCAGGCCCCAGAACCCGGGCCAGCCCTCTCCCGACGCGTAGCCGTCGAGGGAGGTGATGAAATCGACGAGAAGCTCCGACATGGCGGTGTCCTTTCCTGGGGTGTCACCAGCTTGGACCGGCCGGAAGCCACGAACTCATCGGCCGCGCCGTGGGGTCACGGGGAAACCCAGGACACCGCAACATCCCGGATCGGCACACCTAGCGCGGCGCGGGTGCCTGGCCGGGTGCGTCCAGCGGGGTGATCAGGACGACCGGGATCTCGCGGGCGGTCTTCCGCGCGAACTCCTCGTAGTGCGGAAGGATGCCCACCATCTGCTCCCAGAGCGCCGGCCGCTCGTCCGCGGAGGCGACCCGCGCACGCGCGGTGAACCGCCGGGTGCCGACCTGCACCCCGACGACGGGCTCCGCCACGAGGTTCAGGAACCACGCCGGGTCGACGTCGGCACCGCCCTTGGAGGCCACGACCACGTAGTCGTCGCCCGACGTCCCGTAGATCAGGGCGGTACGGCGAGGCATCCCGGTCCGCCGCCCGGTGGTGGCGAGCAGGAGCGTGTACGCCCCATCGCGCTGATGCCCCTCGGTGCCGCCCGAGGCGAGGTACGTACGGGTGTGCTCGGCGACCCAGTCCCACTGCGAGTCGGTGGCGCGGTCGAGGTCTGCTGCGGTGGCCATGTCGGTGTCCTTCCGGTCCGGGATCCGGCTACGGCCCCATCCGACCGCATCCACCCCGGGGACGCAGCCGCCACACCGATCTCGACATTCCCGGTCCCGCAATTTTCCGACCGGACGCAGGCGCCGGTGGCGGGGCACCCGGGACCCCACCCGGGCGGGCGGCGGTAGAACGCCGGTATGACCACATCGGACTCAACGGCCCGCCGCCCCGGGCTTTCCGCCGTACGCGGTGCCGCCGGGGCCGGCTGCGGGCTCCTGGCGCTCGCCGCGGTGCTGACCGGCTGCGGCTCCGACTCGGACGACGACGCCAAGGCCGCCGGGTCGGCCCCGCCCTCGCGCTCGGCCGAACCGTCGCCCGCCTCACCGACGCCCACGCCCGCGAAGTCGTCCCCGCCGCCGTCGCCGAGACCCGCGAAGCCGATGAAGCCGTCGACGCCCGCCGAGCTGGACGCCTGTACGGACGGAAGCTGCACGGTCGTCGTGACGAAGGGCACCGAGATCCCGGCGGCCCCCGGGCTGCGCGCGGGGCCGTTCTCGGTGACCGGCGTCGGCGCCGAGGGCGTGGACCTGACGTCCGTCGACGCGACCGGATTCAACTCCAGCCTGCTCGATCAGCGCCCCGACCAGGGCGGGGCCTCCACCATCAATGAGCTGTCCATCGCCGTGGTCTCCATCGCCGGGGACACCGCGAAGCTGCGGCTCTTCCCGGCGAAGTAGCGAGCGGTCATCCCCGGCCGCCGCGCGGCACTCCGGCGGAGCCGTCGCCGTCCGGTGCCGTACGCGGAGTGCGCCGCGTGCCGGGCATACGCGCCGTGCGCGCCCCCGGCGTCGCCGCCGCGGCGGTCGCGCGCAGGCCCGGGATCAGGACCGCCGCCACCGTCAGGTGCATCAGGGCGAGCGCCGTCCGGGTGCCGGCGGTCATGCCGTCGCCGGTCAACGGCAGGGCGGACAGGGCCAGTACGGTGACCGCCGCCCCGGTCCAGACAGCGCGGACGCGGCGTACCCCGCACCGTTCCAGGGCGGCCAGCAGCCCCCAGGCGGCGAGGGACGCGAGCAGCGCGATCAGCACCACCGCGACCGCGCCGATGTCGAGCGTCCGCTCGCCCTGGGCGATCCGCAGCCGGTACCCCAGCAGCGGGTCCGCGACCAGCCACACCAGGGCGGCCGCCGCGACCGTGAGGCCGGTGACCGCCCGGCGCCGGGCGCGCGCGCTCACTCGGCGCCGCCCGCGAGCGCACCGTGCAGGAAGATCTCCACCAGCTCCCGCGCGGTCGGCCCCGATTCGTCCTCCAGGTGCGGCTGGGTGAAGAGCAGCCCGAAGAAGAGGGCGGCCAGTTGCTCCGGCGGCCGGCGCAGCGTGGCCTCGTCGGGCCGGAGCAGGTCCGCGAGGGCCGCGCGGATGCGGGTGGTCGACTCGTCGCGGCCCGCGCCACGCACCGTGCCGGGGTGCTTGCCGCCGCGGTGCCCGGAGGCGAGCAGGGAGCCGGCGATCGCGCCCATCCGGTCCAGGTGCGCGCGGAGCGCCTCGACCGCGTCCGCGAGCCGGTCGGGCAGCGGCTGGGACGAGTCGATCGCGCCGAGTTCGCGGACCGCGTGCTCGGGCGAGAGCGCCTCCGCCAGGCAGGCTTGCAGCAGCTCGTCCTTGTCGGCGAAGACCCGGAAGATCGTGCCCTCGCCGATGCCCGCGGCACGGGCGATCTTCGCCGTGGTCACGGCAGCGCCGAACTCGGCGACCAGCGGGATCGCGGTCTGGATGATCATCGCCCGCCGCTGCTCCGGCGACATGCCGGGGGCGCGGCGGCGGGCGGGGGCGGTCTGGTTCTCCTTGGGTGCCGTCATGACACGATCGTACGGAGTGAGTCCTCACTCCGTCAATGAGTGAGGACTCACTCCGAGCCTCTGCGCCCGTACGCGGCTACCTGCCGGCTCCGCCGCCCGCGCGCGCCGCCCGCGCGCGGTCGGCCAGGATGAAGGGGACCGCGCACCCGGCGAGCACCGCGCCTATCAGGCAGACCGCCGTCAGGTCCGCGCCCCGGGTCAGCGCCGCCGCCGCGAGGAGCGGCGTGCCGCTGATGCCCAGTTGGAAGGCCGAGACCGTGGTGGCCCCCGCGAGGGTCGGCGCGTGCGCCGCGAGGGCGAAGACGCGGCCGTAGAGGGCCGGATTGAGGACGAACGCCGCGACGCCCAGCACGAAGACCGTGGGCGTCACGACCCAGGCGTGGCGGATCGCGACCGTCATCGCCAGCGACAGGATTACGAGTGCCACCGCGCCGGTCAGCAGCGCCGCGTGCGGGCGCCGGTCGGAGACGCGACCGCCCACGGACAGGCCGACGAACGCGCCGACGCCGAAGAGCGCGAGGATCGCGGGGATCCAGACCTCGGGCAGGGCGGTGATCTCGTCGAGCATGGCCGCGAGGTAGTTGAACGTGATCATGTACGCCGCGGTGGTCAGGATCGTGATCGCGTAGATCCCCCACAGGTGCGGATTGCGGATCGCGGCGAGTTCCCGCGCCACACTCGGCCGCGACTCCCCCGCCTTCCGCGCACCCGGACCAGCACCGGGACCGGGTCCGGCACCGGGTCCGGCACCGGGACCGGCACCGGCACCGGCACCGGCACCGGCACCGGCACCGGCACCCGCCGGGATGCCCGCGTAGCAGCCCGCCATCCCCGCCAGCGTCAGCGCGACGACCGCCCAGAAGCCGCCCCGCCACTCGACGAAGTGGCTCAGCAGCGTCCCCGCCGGGCCGCCGGCGATCATCGCCACGCTCAGCCCGCTGACCACCACGCCCGACGCGCGGGCGTTGCGGTCCGGGGTGACCAGGCCGATCGCGGTCACCGACGCCACCGCGAAGAAGCCCGCGTACGCGACGCCGGAGACGACCCGGGTCACCAGCAGGACCTCGTACCCGCCCAGCAGGCCGACGGCGATCCCCGCGGCGAAGACGCCCTGCGTCGCCAGCAGCGCGGTGCGGCGCGGCCAGCGCAGGCTGAGCACCGCGAACGGCGGGCCGCCGAGGACGACCCCCAGGGCGAAGGCGGTGATCAGATAGCCCGCCGAGGAGAGCGAGACGCCCAGGTCGCCGGCCACGTCCGGCAGCACGCCCGCGAGCAGGAACTCCGCCGTCCCCATGGCGAAGAGGCTGAAGGCGAGCAGATACACCCCCGCGGGCAGCCGCGTGTCCTTCCGTCCCGGCCCCCGGCCGCCGCCCGCCCGCCCCTGCCGGCCGGTCCCCGTGAGTTCGTCGTCCGTCCGCATGTCGACCACCTCCGCGGGCAGAGTCCGCCCGCGCGCTCCGAACCGACAACTTCTGTTGCCGATTCCGGGACGCGTTGGTTGACTGCGGCCTATGGACGACCAGCCCACCGTCGGCGCCGTCATCGGCCAGATCGCTCCCCGGCTGCGCCGCGCCCGCGAGAACAAGGGCGTCAGCCTCGCCGGCCTCGCGCGCGCCACCGGCATCTCGACCAGCACGCTGTCCCGGCTGGAGTCCGGGCAGCGCAAGCCGAGCCTGGAGCTGCTCCTGCCGGTGACCGCGGCCCTCGGCATCCCCCTCGACGAGATCGTCGTCGCACCCCGCATCGTGGATCCGCGGGTGCCCCAGCAGCCCACCACGAAGGACGGCCGGGTGCTGATCCCGCTCTCGCGGCAGCAGGGAGAGCCGCGCGCGTACAAGATGACCATCCCGGCCCACGACAAGGAACCGCACCTGCGGACGCACGCGGGCTACGAATGGCTCTACGTGCTGCGCGGGCGCCTGCGCGTACGACTCGCCGACCGCGACTTCGTCATGGCCGCCGGCGAAGCCGCCGAGTTCGACTGCCAGATCCCGCACTGGTTCGGCGCCGCGGGCCGCGGGCCCGTCGAACTGCTCAGCCTCTTCGGGAAGTCGGGCGAACGCATCCACCTGCGCACCGCCCGCCGCTAGCGCCTGTGGAAAGGGGATTGAGGAGGGGAGCGGCCGCTGCTGTCCGGAGGGCGGAATGTTCGACACCTCGGTTCGATGAATCACCGTCCGTCCCGTCAGTCGTGCCCTGACGGGACGGACCGAAGGGCAGCCGGGGCTCAGCTACGCCCGGTCTTCGCCGGCGTCGGTGGATGGGTGTCCGTTCGGGGGGAGGTGGACGGCGGGTGGTTGTCTGCCGTGGGTGGGGTGCCGGGTGCCCGTCGCAGTTCCGGCAGCAGGCTGAGGAGGCCGAGGACGGCGAGAGCGGCGCCGAGCCACAGCGGGGAGCGCAGCCCGAAGGTGTCCACGAAGAAGCCGCCGGCGGACGAGCCGATGATGATGCCGAGGGTGATGAAGGAGGAGTGGACCGTGTTCACGAGGGGCCCGGGATTGCCGGTGCGCTGGACGCGGGTCGCCATGGCCGGGTTCATCGTCACGCCGACGAGGCCGATGCCCATCATGAGGAGGGCGGCGGTGGCGCCCACGTGGGCGAGGAGGGCGAAAAGGGTCAGGAACGCGATGTTGAGGGCGAGCCCGGTCGCCTGCACTGCGACCGTCCACCGGTCGGCGAGGCGACCGACGACGGTGTTGCCGATGACGGTGGCGGCACCGTAGGCGATGAGCAGGGCGGGCACGCTCTGTTCGCTGAAGCCGCTGACCTCGGTGAGGATCGGGTTGAAGTAGCTGAAGGCGGAGAAGGTGGCGCCGATGATCAGCGTGCTCGTGGTGAGCACCAGCCACAGGCGGGGCCGGCGGAAGACCTGGATCTCCTCGCGGAAGGTGCTTGCCGCGCTGCCGGGGCGGTCGAGCGGGGGAATTCCGAGGAAGGTCGCTGCGGCCGCGATGACGGTGAGAGCCGAGATGGCCCAGAAGGCGGCCCGCCACCCCAGGTTGCCGCCGATGAAGGTGGCCATGGGCAGACCGAGCAAGGTGCCGAGCATGAGGCCGTTCATGACCACGCCGATGGCGCGGCCGCGGATTTCCGCACGTGTGATCGAGGAGCACACCGAGATCGCGATGCCGAAGAACGCCTGTGAGGCGATACCGGTGATGATGCGGGCAGTAAGCATGACGCCGTAGCTGCCGGCAGTCGCGGCCAGGGCGTTGCCGACGAGGAAGACGGCGAAGAGGATGAGCAGCGCCTGCTTGGGGCGCAGTTTCATGAGCGCGATGGTCAGAAAAGGGCCACCGACCGCCATCGCGACGGCGAACGCGGTGATCAGGTAGCCGATCTGCGGGACGGTCGAATTCAGTCCGGCCGCCATCTGCGGCATGAGTCCGGCGACGACGAACTCGCTGGTCACCATGGCGAAGATGCCGACTGCCAGTACGTACACAGCGCGTGGCATGTGCGATCGCTTCCTTTGTTGTGGGAATCGCCCCGTAGAGCGTTTTGTATCGTTCAGTGCAAAACCGGGGCATGCCTGGACGGCATGCGAGCGGTGCGGTTCAGGTCAAGGGGTCAGGGCACCCAGGGTGGCTCCGGCGATCGCCTCCAGCGCGAGGCCGTCGAGCCCGCTCTGGGCCGAGACGCGCATCCCGGCGATGGCGGCGTTGAGGAACAGGGCGAACTCGCGGGCGCTGCGCGCCTGGGAGATCTCGCCGGCCTGTTGGCCGGACGTAATGACGTCCTGGAGCCTTCCGAGGCGTCGCCTCAGGTCGCGCTGCAGCAGCCCGGCGGCTTCCGGGTCGCGCAGGGAGAGCTCCACGCTGCTGTTGACCCCCAGGCAGCCGATGCCCAGCCCCTCGCGGCGGTTGGCCTCTTCGATGGCGATGACCGAGGAGAGCAGGTTCCGCAGGCGGGCGACAGACCCCTGGACCGCGTCCTCCAGGATGGCCGCCTGCCCCTCGGCCATGGTGTCGAGATAGTGCGCCAGCGCACGGATGAACAACGCATGCTTGCTGGCGAAGGTGTTGTAGATGCTGCTGCGGCCCAGGCCGGTCGCCTCGCAGAGATCCTGGGTCGATGCGGACTCGTACCCCTTCTCCCAGAACAGGCGCATGGCGCCTTCAAGGGCGCTCTCCTCGTCGAAGGTCCTCGGTCGTGCCATGCGGGGCAGCCTACACGTATTGGACTGACCAATTCAAAATGGTGAGACGATCACTGGATGGCACGTGGCGGCCTGACGGATGAACAAGCGCAGCGGCTGGAGCCGCTGTTGCCGCCCATACCGACCGACGGAGTCCGGGCCCACATCCTGCGGAAACTGCAGGCCGGGGCCGATGCATCCGGCCTCAGGGCTCCTTCGTCATCGACTCCAGCGCGCGGCGCGTCGCCGGACCGTAGACACCGCTGTCGTCGCCCTCGACGTCGTGGTTCCGCTGGAAGCGCTCGACCTCTTGCCGCGTGAACCAGCCGAACTCGCCTTCGCTGTCGAGCAGGAAGTTGCCGTAGCCGGCCTCGGTGAGCCGCTTCTGCATCTCGGTGACCTCCCGGCCCGCGTCGCCCTGGCGCAGGGTGGGCGGCGGCGGGGGGTCGTCGGGGTCGTCGGGGGTGGTGCCGTCGGTGGGGTCGGCGGGCGCGGTGGGGTCGGGGTCGGAGCCGGGCGGGGCGGCGGTGACCTGGCCGGCTTCGGTGTGTCCCGTGGGCTCGGCGTCCGGGTCGCCCTCCCCGGTCCCGGTGCCGCCGGCGGCGCGGTCGGAGGTGGTCGCGCTGGGCTCCGCCGGGTTCTCGCCGTCGGGGGCGGCGGTCGGGGCGCCGCTGCGGGTGTCCTCGGGGCCGGGCTCCGTACCGCCGCCGGTGGGCACGGCGGTGATGGTGTCCGGCTTCGGTACGGCGCGGTCGTCGTTCCCGTCGTCCGAGAACAGCCCCGAGCCGAGGAGCCCCGCGCTGAGCGCGGCCACGACGCCGCCGACGGTGAGGACGAGCGTCAGACGGCGGCGCCGGCGGGCGGCGAGGCGGTCGCGGTGCCGGCGCGGGTCGTACGGGCCGGCGGGACCGCCGAGATCACCGAGGTCGTCCGCGTCGTCGTACGGGCCGCGCGGGGCGCCGCCGGCGGAGTCGTCGGCGAACAGGCCGAGGTCCGCGTCCGCGGGGCCCTCCGGCGCAGCGCCGACGAGGCCGTAGGGGACGGCGAGGGTGCCGCCGGCGGTCGGTGCTCCGGGGGGCAGCGCTCCGGGAGGCAGTGCCCCGGGGGGCAGCGCTCCGGGAGGCAGTGCTCCAGGCGGCAGTGCTCCGGGCGGCAGCGCACCGGGCGGCGGCCCGCCCGCGGCCTGCGTCGCCGGGAGCGACGTCTCCGGGGCCGGCGGCCCGTCCGCCCCGGAGCCCGCGCCGTCCCGCCCCCCTACCGGACCCGGTGCCTTCATGACGTACGGCCGTACCAGCGGCCTCTCCCGCCCCGGCGTACCCCCCGCGCGCGCCCCGGCACCGCCCTCCGCACCACCCGCGCCGCAGGCGCAGCCCTGCCCGCCCTGCTCCTGGAGCGGCTCGCCGCAGGTGCGGCATGCGCGAGGTCTCACCGTGCTCCCCCTCCTGTGGGCTGAGGCGATTATGCAGACCCCGCGGAACCCTGCGCACCGCACCCCGGCCGCAACCGGGCCCGAGCGGACCGCCCCGGCAGGCCGTATCACCGCATCCGGGCGACTATGAGGCAAACGGCCCGCGCCTCACGGGCACCGAACGCACCCCACGCACCACCCACACCACCCGCCGCACACCGAAGCCGCCCGAGGGGAGCCGCGCATGTCCCAGGACGCCGGCGCCGCGCCCGCCGCCGCGGTCCCCGGCCAGGGCCTCCCCCGCCGCACCGTCCTGCTGTCGATGGCGGCCCTCCTCTCCGGGATGCTCCTCGCCGCACTCGACCAGACCATCGTCGCCACCGCCCTGCCCACCATCGTCAGCGACCTCGGCGGCATGGAGCACCTGTCCTGGGTGGTCACCGCCTACCTCCTCGCCGCCACCGCCGGCACCCCCCTCTGGGGCAAGCTCGGCGACCAGTACGGCCGCAAGAAGCTCTTCCAGACCGCCATCGTCATCTTCCTCACCGGCTCCGCGCTCTGCGGCATCGCGCAGGACATGGGCCAGCTCATCGCGTTCCGCGCCCTCCAGGGCATCGGCGGCGGCGGGCTGATCGCGCTGGCCATGGCGATCGTCGGCGACATCGTCCCGCCGCGCGAACGCGGCCGCTACCAGGGCCTGTTCGGCGCCGTCTTCGGCACCACCAGCGTCCTCGGCCCGCTGCTCGGCGGCATCTTCACCCAACACCTGAGCTGGCGCTGGGTGTTCTACATCAACCTGCCCGTCGGCCTCGCCGCCCTCGTCGTCATCGCCGTCGTCCTGCACATCCCCCGCCGCGACACCCGGCACCGCATCGACTACCTCGGCACCGCCCTCATCGCCTCCTTCGCCATCTGCCTCGTCGGCGTCACCTCACTCGGCGGTACGACCTGGGCGTGGGGCTCCTGGCAGGTCGCCGTCACCGGGCTGCTGGCGATCGTCCTGCTGGCCGCCTTCGTGCACGTCGAGCGCCGGGCGGCCGAGCCCGTCATCCCGCTGAAGCTCTTCGGCGTCCGCACGTTCACGCTCTGCTCGGTCATCGGGTTCGTCGTCGGCTTCGCCATGTTCGGCGCGATGACGTACCTGCCGACCTTCCTCCAGGTCGTACGCGGCGTCTCCCCGACCACCTCCGGCGTGCACATGCTGCCGATGGTCGCCGGCATGCTCATCGCCTCCACCGGCTCCGGGCAGCTCATCAGCCGCACCGGCCACTGGAAGATCTTCCCCGTCCTCGGCACCGCCGTCACCACCGCAGGACTCCTCCTGCTCCACCGGCTCCACCAGGACAGCGGCGACTGGGAACTCAGCGGCTACTTCTTCGTCTTCGGCTTCGGCCTCGGCCTCGTCATGCAGGTGCTCGTCCTCGCCGTACAGAACGCCGTCTCCTACGGCGACCTCGGCGTCGCCACCTCCGGCGCCACCTTCTTCCGCTCCATCGGCGCCTCGTTCGGCGTCGCCGTCTTCGGCACCGTCTTCACCAGCAGGCTCCGCCACAAACTCGACGCCGAACTGAGCGGCGTGCCCCTGCCCGGCGGGCTGAACAGGGAGACGCTGGAATCCGACCCCCGCTCCCTCGCCCGGCTGCCCGCCTCGCTGCGGGAGGAAGTGGTGCACGCGTACAGCACCTCCATCACGGACGTGTTCCTCTACGCCGCACCCGTCGCGTTCGTCGCCTTCGTCGTCGCGCTCTTCCTGCGCGAGGACCCGCTGCGCGGCACCGTCACCGTGCCGGACGGCAGCGAGACCGTGGCCACCCACCCGGTCGAGCGCTCGAACCGCGACGAGGTGTGCCGCGCCCTGAGCGCGCTCAGCACCCGGGAGGGGCGGCGGGAGTTGTACGAGGACATCACCCGGCGCGCCGGCCTGGACCTGCGGCCGGCGTCGAGCTGGCTGCTGCTGCGCGTCCGGCGGTACGAGTCCACCGACCAGGTGGAGCCCGTGGCGCTGGCGGAGCACACCGGGCTGCCGCTGGAGGTGGTCCTGGGCGCGGCGCAGGAGCTGGAGGTACGCGGGCTGACGCGCCGGGAGGGGCTGCCGCTGGTCTGTACGGAGGAGGGCGCCCGGGTCGCGAAGCGGCTGGCGGCGGCGCGCCGGGCGGCGCTGGCGGAGATGCTGGGCGACTGGTGGACGCCCGACCGGCCGAAGGACCTGACGGAGCTGGTGGAGGAGCTGTCGGCGGAGCTGTGCGGCTCCGACGAGGAGGCGCCGCCCGGTGAGGCGGTCGAGAAGTGGCAGCCCGGCCCGGGTGCCGGACCGGGTGCAGGACCGGGCGCAGGACCGGGCGCCGACTCCCCGCCGAGGCCGCCCGCTTGAGCGGGGGCGGAGGCCCGCGTTCCGGGCGTGCCGCGCGGCGGCCGTCGCCGTACGGCACCGCCCGGACCTGCGCCGAACGCCACCGCCGCGCCCGTGTCGTACGCCATCCGCGTGACGGCAGGTGAGCGGGTGCTCTGGAGTGACGCAGGTAACATCTGGTCCCCCCATGCGATTTCCGGCGACGCGCCAGGCGTACGCTGTGATCCGCCCGGCGCTCTCGTCCGCGGCAGCAGACACACCGGACGGCCGGCCGGGACACGGGGAGCAGGGGAACTGTGGAGTTTGTGGGGTCACTGAGCGGTACCCCGTGGATGTACGCGATCGTCGCCACCTCCGTCCTCCTCGACGTCTTCCTGCCGGTGCTGCCCAGCGGCGCGCTGGTCATAATGGCCGCCACCGCCGCCGCCGGCACCACCACCGCGGCCGACGCCGTACGCAACGGGGCCACGCTGCCCGCCGCCGACCACCTCGCGGAGCTGCTGGCCCTGATGATCTGCGCGGCCACCGCCTCCGTACTCGGCGACATGCTCGCCTTCCGGCTGGCCAGCAGAGGCCGCGAGAAGTTCGCCAACTCCCGCTACGTGGCCCGCGCGCAGGAGCGCCTCGGCCACCACCTCAGCGGGCGGCGCGGCGGCGGGATCGTCGTGCTGGCCCGGTTCGCGCCCGCGGGGCGCAGCGTGGTGATGCTGGGCGCGGGCGCGATGCACCGGCAGGTGCGGGAGTTCCTGCCGTGGTCCGCGCTCGCCGGGCTGCTGTGGGCGGCGTACGGGGTGACGCTCGGGTACTTCGGCAGCCGCTGGCTGGGCGCGGGCTGGCTGGCGACGGGTGTGTCGGTGCTGGCGCTGTTCGTCGGCGGGCTCGGCGCCGCGTACCTGGTCCGCAGGCCGCGCCCGAAGCCGACGAACGCCGACTGACGAACGCCGACTGACGAACGCCGGCTAACCGCCCGCCGGATGCGCCCTGTGCGGGCGCGGCCCGGGCGCGGGGGCGGGCCGGCGCCGTCAGCCGCCCAGGTAGGCGTCGACCTCCTCCGCGACCGCCCTGCTGTAGCGCTCCAGACCCGGCGACTCGACCGGGCACGGCCGGCCGCCCTCCGGGGTCGGCGCGAGGCAGAAGTGCAACGGGTCGTCCTCGCGGTGCAGTTGGACCGTGCCGTCGGGGCCGGTGCAGGAGCCGGCGGTGCGCTGCTCGTCGTCGTTGCACGGGAGGTACTGCGTCCACTTCCCGTCACCGTCGCGCAGTTCGCGCCCGCCGTCGGCCAGCAGGTCGCCGGAGGCGGCGGCCTGCTCCTCGTAGAGGTCGTTGACCTGCTCGATCCGCTCCGGGTGCAGCGCGTCGGGCGGCTGCTGCACCCACACGAGCCGGGGGCGCGGCACGTCCGCCGCGCGCGCGGCGGAGGCGATCTGGCGGGTGAGGGCGCGCAGGTCGGCGGCGTAGCGCTCGTAGTACTCGGGGGTGCCCCACTCGACGCCCTCCATGCACGGGGTGTAGCCCCAGGTGTTGCCCCAGAACTGCAGCACGATCACGCCCGGTTCGCGCTCCTCGACCAGGGCGGCGGCCTTGTCCTCGGGCGGGACGAGGGAGCGGCCGGGGCGGCCCTGGATGTAGTCGCAGACGGTCACGCCGGCGACGGGCTCGCTGCTGTACGAGCCGACGCGGGCGGAGCGTTCGAGATGGCCGCCGAGGACGTCCTGGGCCTCCATGGCGAGGGAGTCGCCGAGGTAGAGCACGTCCTGCGGCGTGCTCGGGGCACGTGCGGAGGACGACGGGTTCGAGGGGTTCGACGGGCCGGGGTCGGTGGAGTCGGGATCGGGGGAGGTGAAGCGGGAGCGGTCGGGCGCCTGGTTCCGTACGGCGCTGTCCACCGTGCCCCCGTCCCCCGAGCCGTCGTCGGACCGCGACACCGCGCCCCAGCCGACGGCCACGGCCACCAGCAGCACGGCGAGCACGGGCCCCGCCCAGCGCTTGGTCTCCATCGGCTCCTCCGGCACGCGGTGACAACTGGCCAGTAGGGTAGGGAGTCGACGGCGCTCGGGTCGAGTCCCTGCGGCCTATTGCCCCGCGCGTTTCCGGATGCCCTGCTCGGCGCCGCCCCGGCGCATACCTTTCACTGACAATCTCCGTCATCTGTCAGTTGTTGCCTGTCAACAGTCAGGTGTCAGACGTCAGCAGTCAGGCGTCAGGTGTCTGCGGTCAAACGTCAGCAGTCACGCGCGTCAGCCTCAGCCCTCCAAGGCGCCGTACCGGCCGGCCACCGCCTCGTACGCCTCCTTCTTCTCCCACCGCCCCGTCTCGCCCTCCGCGAACCGCACCACCCCGAACCCCGCCATGTCCAGGTCGTGCCGCGGGTCGTCCGGGGTGTGCGGGAAGTCCCGCATGGCGAAGGTGAAGACGAAGCAGCCGTGCACGCCGCGCTCGGCGTAGAGGTCGATGAGCTCGGTCAGGTACGCCGCCTGCGTGCCCTCGTCCCGTACGTGCCCCTCCCGCACCTTCGGCCTGTCCGCGAGCCACTGCACGATCAGGAACGACCCCGGCCCCCGCAGGTCCGCCCCGACGTGCGCCCCGCAGCCGAACTCGGTGACGACCAGCGGCTTGCCCTGCGCCTCCGCCTCCTGCCGCAGCGCGTCGAGGCGGCACTCGTAGGCGGCCGTGTCTGTGCCCATGCGGTAGAGGTTGACGCCGACGACGTCGAAGCCGGTCCAGTCGACGTCCTCCCAGTAGCCGGCGGCGTAGGTGACCGGGCCGTCGAAGACGCCGCGCGCGGTCGCGAGGGCCTCGGCGAGGAGCGGGCGGAGCTTGCGGGTGATCCGGCGGTCGAAGAACCGCCGCCAGCGCACCAGTACCTGTACCCGCAGGTACAGCCGCGGTCCCGGCAGCATCCCGCGCTGGGTGAGCGAGAACTCGCTGCCCACCAGCAGCGTCACCCGCCCCGGATACGCCGCGCGCAGCTTCTCGGCTGCGGCGCCCGTCTCGGCGAGGTGGGCGAGCAGTTCGGCGCGGGGCCGGTCGGGCAGGTAGGGGCGTACGTAGACGTCGAGCCCGGCGTCGAGCGCGATCCGCGCGGCCTCCGTCTGCGCCGGCACGTCGGTGCCGATGAGCATGACGGTGGTGCAGTGGAGTTCGTCGCGGATGGCGCGCATGTCGGCGCGTACGTGGTCGGCGTCGGTCTCGCCCGTGGTGTACGAGATGCCTCTGACGGTCGGGCTCATGCCGACCATGATGGCGAGCGGCGGGCGGCTCCGCGTCGTCGGCGAGGCTGACGCCGGGAACCGCGGGTGCTACGGAAGTCTGAGGCGCGGGCCCGGGCCCGGGCGCCGGCGGAAGCGGTCCAGTGGGACGGAAGTGGCCCCGGACCGAGGCGGGTGCGGGCCCGTAGCGTACGCGGAAGTGACCGCCCGACGGACACATCGCCGCAGGTCGCCGGGGGCAGCGGTCCTGCCCGGAGAGCCCCCGCCCGACCCCAGCCCCCTCCCGCCCTACGACAAGGAGGCCCCGTGCACCCCGCCCTCGCCGCCGACCTCGAAGACTTCGACCAGTTCCTCGACGCCGCCCGCGCCCGCGCCGTCGCCGCGCTCCGCGGCCTCGCCGACCGCCCCGTCGCCGCCCCCGCGCCGCGCGCCGCCGGCCCGTACGAGCCGCTGCCCGAGCGCGGTGCCGGCGGTCTCGCCGCGCTCGCGCGCTTCGGTGAGCGCTGGGAGCCGGGTCTGTCGGGCAGTGCGGGGCCGCGCTACCTCGGGTTCGTCACCGGCGGCGCGACCCCGGCGGCGGTGGCGGGCGACTGGCTGGTGGGGGCGTACGACCAGAACGTGGTCGCCGCCGGCGACTCCGCCGCCACGGACCTGGAGCGCGAGACGGTGGGCTGGCTGCGCGAGCTGTTCGGGCTGGGCGCCGCGCACGCGGGCGCGTTCGTGTCCGGGGCGACCATGTCGAACGTCGTGGGTCTGGCCGTTGCCCGGGAGTGGCTGGGCGAGCGGCTCGGCGTCGCGGTCGCGGACGCCGGGGTCGGGGCGCTGGGCGAGGTCACGGTGCTGTCGGGTGCGGCGCACTCCAGTGTGCCGAAGGCGCTCTCGCTCCTCGGTCTTGGCCGCGGAGCGCTGCGGGAGGTGCCGCTGCTGCCCGCGCGGGAGGCCGTGGACGTGGCCGCGCTGGCCGCCGCGCTGGCGGAGCTGGACGGGCGGCCGGCGATCGTCGTGGCCAACAGCGGGACGGTCAACACCGTCGACTTCGACGACCTGCGCGCCATCGCCGCGCTGCGTGCGCGGTATCCGTTCTGGCTGCACGTCGACGCGGCCTTCGGCGCGTTCGCGGCGCTGTCACCGGCGCACGCGCACCTGGTGGCGGGGCTGGACGCGGCCGACTCGGTCTGCGTGGACCTGCACAAGTGGCTGAACGTCCCGTACGACGCGGCGGTGCAGTTCACCCGCCGGCGGGATCTCCAGGTCCGGGTCTTCCGCAACGCCGCGGCGTACATGGCGCAGCCGGGCGACGATCCCGACTTCGTCCACCTGACGCCGGAGAACTCCCGCCGGCTGCGTGCCCTGCCGGCGTGGCTGACGCTGGCGGCGTACGGGCGCGAGGGGCACCGGGAGGTCGTGGAGCGCAACGCCGCGTTGGCGCGGCGGTTCGGCGAGCGGGTGGAGGGCGCGGCCGGGGGCGGGTTGCGGCTGCTGGCGCCGGTGCGGCTGAACGTCGTCTGCTTCACGCTGGCCGGGGAGCCGACGCGGGAGCGGGTGGCGTCGGTGGCGGAGGCGGCCGCGGCGGGCGGGGAGGTGGTGGTCACGCCGACGGTGTACGGGGGGACGCACGGGCTGCGGGCGGCGTTCAGCAACTGGCGTACGGGGCCGGGGGATGTGGACCGGGCGGTGGCGGCGCTGGTGGAGGCGGCGCGGGGGGTGTAGGGGGCGGCGGGGGTACGCGGCCGGGGGTGCGGCCCGTAACGACCGCGGCCGGGGTGCGGCCCGTACGACCGCCGCGGGCGACGGTCAGCCGGTTCCCTCCCCCGCTCCCGCCTCGGCCTCCGCCCCTGCCCCCGTCTCCCCCGCCCCCAGGGTCATCGCCGTCCCCGGCCGCGCCACCCCCACCTGCCCGCCGAACCCCCGTCGCGCCGCGGCGACCGCCGCGAGCGCGTCCCCGCCGGGCCACAGGTGGGTGAGGAGCAGCCGGCCCGCCCCGGCGCGTGCCGCGTGTTCGCCCGCCTGGCGCGCGCTGGACAGATACGGCGCGTCTTCCGCCGGCACCTCCTCCGGGTACGTGGCCTCGGCGAGGAAGAGGTCGGCCCCGTCGGCGAGTTCGGCAAGCGCCGGGCTGGGGCCGGTGTCGCCGGTGTAGGCGAGGACCCGGCCCGCGGCGGTCAGCCGGAGGCCGGCGTTGGGTACGTGGTGGGGCAGCGCGCGGGTGCCGATGCGGAACGGTCCGGAGGTGAACTCCGGTTCCGTCGCCGGGTCGAATTCGTGCAGTTCGTACGCTCCGTGCAGCATCCCCGGCCGGTCGAGCGCGAGGACCGCGTCGAGCGCGCCGGCGGGGGCGTACAGCGGGAGCGCGGGGGCGGGCGTGTCGGCCAGGGCGCGGGCGCGCAGCAGTGGGTTGAGGTCGGCGCAGTGGTCGGGGTGGCCGTGGGTGACGACGACGGCGTCGACGTCGCCGGGCCGCAGGTGCCGGAGGAGCTGCGGCATCACCGCGTACCCGGGGTCGAGCAGCAGGCGGTGGCCGTCGTGCTCGACGAGGTAGCCGCTGCAGGCGGCGTCAGCGGTCGGCCAGGCGCCGCTGCCGCCGAGCACGGTGAGCTTCATGCCGTTCCTCCCGTACGCGTACGGGGCGGTTCCGCCCCCGTACGCGTACGGTAGCGGCGGTCGGCGCTCAGCCGCCGCGCGGGGCCGGTCACCAGGCGATGTGCACCAGGAACCAGCCCGCGAAGCCCATCCAGACCGCGACGAAGACCGCCTTGCCCACCGGCGTACGCACCCGGAACCAGGCCCGGGTCCGCTCGGAGAGCGTGTCGCCCTTCTGCGGGGTGCGCAGCGCGACGATCTCCACGACCGCGCCGAGGGCGAGCAGCCCGCCCCAGACCCAGTCGGAGCCGCTCACGCCGGCCGCCCCTCGGCGGCGTCGGGCGGCGGCACGGCGGACACCGGCGCCTGCGCCTGCGCCTCCGCCTGCGCCTGCCCCTGCGCCGCGTCCGACGGCTCCGCGGCCGCCCGCGGCGGGTACTGCGGCGGGCGCGCCCAGCCCAGCAGCACACCGGCGACGAGCCGCAGCGGCTTCGACTCGTGCTTCGTCGCCCACTCCTCCAGGGCCCGGAACACCGCGTAGTAGCCGGCGGAGACCAGGGCCGTGACCCCGGCGGTCACGGACTCGGAGTCGGTATCCACGCCGAAGGCGCCGGCCGCGGTCACGACCCAGCCGACGAACAGCGGCACAAGGGTACGTACCACAGAGATGTACAGATTCATGGTCAGATCCCCCGATCTGGGGCTACCGCGGGTAAAGCGGCCTTCGTACCCGGGAGATGCCCGCTCAGCGGACACCTGAACCGAATTCCCCCGGCGCGCCCACGCGTTGGGGGCGCACTCCGGGGGCGCGAGGTTCCACGGGGGTGCATGCGCCGCGCTAGTAACGGGGATGAGGGGGGAAACGCCCCGAGACAGTGACGGACAGCAACGGACAGCGCCAGGGATTCGGCCACCGTCCCGTCCCGACCCCCACTCGAAAGGGACGAATGATGACCATCAAGGGCATCGACGTCAGTTCACACCAGTCAAGCAACTACTCCACGCGAGGCATGAGCTTCGTCTTCGTCAAGGCGTCGGAAGGCCGCAGCTACGTCAACCCGAAGCAGGGCGCCCAGGCGTCGCACGGCCGCGAGGCGGGCCTGGTGCTGGGCTTCTACCACTTCCTGTGGCCGGGCAACATCGAGGCGCAGGCCCGGTACTTCGTCGACAAGGCGAAGGAGAGGCCGGGCGACATGCTCGCCTGCGACTGGGAGCACACCAGCGAGGGCACCGCCGCGAGCAACAAGGAGAAGGACAACTTCATCCGCGCGGTGAAGCGGCTGCGCCCGCGCTACAAGGTGCTGCTCTACTGCAACCGCGACTTCTGGCTCAACCGCGACACCACCAGCTACGCCGGCGACGGCCTGTGGATCGCCCAGTACAACGGCGACCCGGGCAACCCGGACATCCGCGCGCCGTGGCGCTTCCACCAGTACACGTCGTCGCCGATCGACACGAACATAGGGAAGTTCAGCTCCCGTTCGGCGCTGCGCTCGTGGGCGCGGGAGAGGGTCGACGCGAAGCTGGCACCGGAGGAGACGGAGGGGGAGGCCCCGGACGAGTCCGGGGAAGGAACGGCGCCTGGCGCCGAGCCCGGAGCGGCAGAACCCACCTCCCCCTGACCCCGGCGGCCCGGCGACCGCCAACGCGACAGACCAGCAAGGGAGTTGAATTCTGCTAGCTTGTGCCCATGCGGGTGGGAGTGTGCGTAGGTACTTACAACCTCTCCTACGGCGTTAGAGGTCTGTGCGGCACCAGCTTGGGGAGGTACGCGCGCCCCGCAGACTGGTGATGACACAGCGTTACCGAGCACGAGTGCAAAGTTGACCCGTGCGCCGACGCCACGTACGTTGGCGGCACAAACCACCTGACCCCTTGTGGGTCAGGTTTTTTCTTGCCTGCGGACCGCAGCGCACGGGCGTGGGAAGTTCAGCCCCCGCCCCGCGGCGCCGAGGCCGCGGCGCCAGAGCGCGGGTGTCCTTGCCCTGGGGTGAGTACGCGTACTCATACCGGCCGGAGCCTCGGAGATCCGCGGCTCAACGTGTCGCGGTAGTAGCCAGTGCCACGGCGGTAGCGGTTGCCCGCAGCCGTCAAGGTCAGGTTCCTCGTCGGCCCCATCCAGCCCCAGTCGGCCGGTGAGCGTCACCGGCGGAGAGATCGCACGCCGCAGCGGCGGCAGATCCACCGTGTCGTCGTCTGCGCGCGTGTTCTGCCGCGGCCCAGCGGGCTCGAACAGCGCGGACGTCTTGCCCCTCAGCGCTCGGGCAAGCGCGTGGTACGTCTCCACCCGCGCCTTCCCCCCGCGTTCGACCTTCTTGACTACCCCCGGGCTGAGGCCGGCGGCTTCGGCGAGCTCTTCCTACGTCCAGCCGTGACGGCGCCTAAAGCCGCGCAGCCGATCCCCGGTTGAGCTGTCGTGGCTCATGCGACAACCCCTGTCCGGTGCTGCGTGCCATCCACTCGCCGGCACAGGGCGGGGGTTTTCTGCGGAGCGAACGCTTCGTGTTCCAGCACTCGTTCGGCCCGCCGGTGTCCTGCGCCATCGAAGGTTGATCGCGCTGAGTGCAGGCGGCCAGGGCGGTTCATTGTCCCGGGACGGGTCCCGGTCCCCACTGGCACACTCTGAGGATGCCCCCTGCCGCGCAAGGACCTAGCTCCGCATGGCGTGCTCGTCGCATGGTGAAGATCATCGGCGTATGGACCGTCGTGGTCGCGATATTCGCCGCGGTGTTCGGCGTCATCTGGTTGGCGACACAGCCCGGGTCTTCCTCCTATGCGGTGGCCTTCTCTGACGATGTGGACTGCGACTATCCACCCGACCTCATCTTCAGCGAAGACACGGGGGAGCTGATGGTTTGCACGGTGAGCCCCGTGGCCCGCATTGTGGAGGACCCCGACTACGGGGTGTTCACCGAAGCCGAGGTCGATGAACTCATGGTCGTCTCGAAGTGGCTGGTGAGGGACGGGCGCGTGAGCCATGCGGACAAGCAGGAGATCGAGGCAAGAGCCTGCGCCATCGGTGCCCGCAACGAGAATCCCTGCCCAAAGCCTCGCAACGACCCCACGGGCACCCTCGCCATCGGCAGCCTGATCGGCGCACTGATCTTGGGGCTTCTCTACTGGCTCTTGCACCCAGATTGGGTCGGCCTCACAGAAAGATGGTGGCGCCCCGTCAGGTGACCCACGTCACTCAGTCTTCAGTGTCACGAGGCTCAAGGTTCGGTGGCACAGGACAGCGGGGCTCCACTGCATCTCTTCGCCTGCCAGGCGACTAGAATCGAACGTGCGGACGATTCGATCGAGGTCTCCCGCCGCGGCGGGTGTATATGGGACGGCCTCCGCGTGTCCGGGTCTACCCGGCCCGCGAGGCGCCGCTCCTTCGGGTGTGCGTCGACGGTGAATGGCACGACGCCGGCGGCGGGCGTTCAGCGGACGAGCTGGAGGGCCTGCTGCATCAGGTCGCCGTCGTTGAGGGTGAAGGTTCCGGTGTGGAGTACGTCGTGGCCGTACATCTGCTCGGCCAGTGGGATGCGGCGGTCGAGGTGCAGGCTCCAGGCGGTGTTGTGGACGTCGAGGCGGGGGCCGGAGCCGCCGATGCGGGCGGACCAGCCGGTGCAGATCACCCAGCCGGCGCAGGCGTTCTCGTGCCCGCCGCGGGAGCCGTAGAGGCCATGGGGGTGGTGGTCGGCGGCGACTGCCAGCAGGTCGGGGTGTTCCAGTTCGGGGACTGGGAGGACGCCGACGATGGCGGTGGTGCCGAAGTCGCCGGTGGTGGTGTAGGCGAGCAGGCAGCGGCGGTCGGGCCAGTGGTGGGTGAGCGGGAAGACGGTGACGCGGCCGGTGCCGGTCTGCTCGCTGCCCATGGGGCTCCCGTCGGTCCGGGTCGGTCCCCGCGGCGCCGTAGCCGCGGGGACTGACTTGTCGGGGTATGTCAGCGGTGGCCGGGGGACGGGTTGCCGCCTCCGCCGTCGCCGTCCTCGATGTCGGTGTTGTCGTCCTCGTCGCCCGGGTCGCCCCACACGGCGGGGGTGATCGTCAGCGGGTTGCTGAAGGTCATCGGGTGTGCCTCCTTTCCGGTTGCCCCGGACCGCCCGGGGCGGTGGTGCGCGCCCCGCCCGCCGGGGCCGACAGGGTTGCGGCGGGCGAGGCGCCTTCCCGGCCGGTTCGTTGCTCGGCCGACCGGCCGGGGGGCCGCTCCCTGGCGGATCGGACAGGCGGCCAGGGGCGGGAGTTCAGTGGTCGGGGTGCCGGCGTATGAGGACGGAGCAGTCCGTGGCCGCCGAGTGATCACCACGGTTGCGCGCGTCCCGGCGCTCCTGGTCGAGCCGCCCGCACGTCTCGCAGCCGCGGACGGGCTGCGCTTCCCTGCTGTCGCGGACCGGGAGCACCACCGGCGGAGAGGGGTAGGTGCGGCAGGCGGATGCGTCCCCTGCATCGGCGGTCACGGTCGCCGCCTCCCGCGACACCGGGGGCACTCACAGGGCGGCATGGTGCTGCTGAACAGGGGAGGCTCGCAGTCGCGGGCGTAGTAGTTCTTCTCGCGCCCCCAGGTGCGCCCGCTGTCACGGGACACGCGCAGGGTCATCAGCGGACGTTCGGGCGCCGACGGCGCCTCTGCTTGGGCGGCCATGCTTCGAAGCTAGGGATGGTGCACCAAGTGCCTCCAGCGTGGTGCACGTTGGTGCACGAACTCACTCCAAGGCGTCGATCGCCAAGCGGATGAGGACCCGCGCCCGCTCGCCGTAGACCGCGAGTTGGCCGAGTTCGTGGAACACCTTGGTGTACATCTCGATCTCGTGCGGGCGGGTGATGGTCAGGTAGCCGGACACCAGCTCGACGGCCACCTGGGCGTTGTCGAAGACCCAGAACCCTTCAACCGGGCGCATCGCCTCGCGCGCCGGCTGCATGGGCACGATGCCCAGGCTGACGCTCGGGAGGAAGCCGACGGTGAGCAGGTGCCGCAGTTGCTCGCGCATCGTCTCCCGCCCGCCGATTCCCGCGCGTAGCACGGCCTCTTCGAGGATGAAGGCGAAGGTGTGGCGGCCCTCGTAGAGGACGTGCTGGCGGTCCATGCGCTCGACGACCGCAGCGTCAACATCGTCGATGAGGCCGCGGCGGCGGCGGACGGCGTGCAGGATCGCCGTGGTGTAGCCCATGGTCTGCAGCAGACCGGGCACGAGCCAGGAGTCATACGCGCGGAAGTGGCGTGTGCGCTCGTACAGCGGCCGGACGGCCTCCTGCGCGGCCTTCAACCCGGTGCGCTCCATGCGGCGCCACTCGATCCACATGCCCTCTACCGCGCGGAGGGCCGCCGTCAGGTCGTCGGTCTCGCCCTCGGCGCCGCAGACGTGCGCCCAGGTGCGCAGGTCCGCGGGCGACGGCGCGGTGCGGGCGTTCTCGATGCGGGACACCTTCGAATGGCTCCAGCCGCACCGCTCAGCCAGCTCGCGCACCGTCAGCTCGGCGTCGAGGCGGAGGTCCCGCAGGCGCGCGGCGAGCGCTTCTCGCGCGGCCTGGGCACTGGATGACGGTGACGCGGGCATAGCGGTGTCCGATTGTCAGGATGTGCCGCGGCGGTCAGACCTCGTAGTCCGCGTGCGGGATGGCCCTGCTCCATACGGTCTCGAAAGCCGCGCTGCACAGCTTCACGACGGCCGGCTCCTCCACCACTTCGGGGCCGGCGGAGCCGCCGTCGCCGGTGAAGTGGTTGAAGCGCACGATGCGGTCGTCGAACAGCCAGAAGTCGTTTCCCGGCAGGGCGATGTCCGAGGCGCGGCGGCGCGGCAGCCACCGCACCTCCTCGCCGCCGGCGAGGTTCAACGGCTCGGTCAGGTCGTACTCGTACCGGATGTAGTCGCTGACGGGCTCGGAGACGATGCGGGCCCGGCGCACGGCCACGCCGCGGCCGGTGACCTGCTGCATCAGCTCCCGCCACTCCCCGTACCGCTCCAGGGCCTCGTCGAGCCGGCCGCCCTGCCAGGCGATGAACCCGGGGTCGGTGCGGATGTAGCTGTCCCGCATCTCCAGGTGCACGGCGGAGCGCTGGGCGGCGTTGAACTCGTCGCGGTAGTCAGCCACTGATCTCCTCGTCGTTCGGGAGGAACTGCCGCATCACCTTCGGCAGCCTGATGATCGTCTCGTGGTCGGGTACGTCGGTTCCGTGCCCGGGGATCGAGCCGACCGCCTGGCACGCCGCGACTTCCTCGTCAGTGGCCTTGTACGACTGGATGAGCAGGTCGCCGGTGTCCTCGTCGACCCACATGGTGGGGGACTCGTTGCCGGGCGTGTTCGGGATGATCCCGAGAAACCGTAAGCGCATGGTGATTCTCCGTCGAAGGGTGGTGCACGGGTGTGCACCACGGTCACCCCGGCGGTGGAGCACGTCAAGGGCGCACGCGGGCCCGCGAAATCACCCCCTGCCCCGGCCGTGCTTGAGTTCTAGCGATCATCGCAACACCCGACCTCCGGGGACGCGATGGCCTTCGAGATCCGCAAGATCCGTACAGCTCAGGGAGCCAGGACGCTGGTCCGTGAGAGGGAGGAATACTTCCGGCTCATGGATCAAGGTGTGAGCAGCCGGGAGGCATGCCGGATCGTCGGCATCCCCGGTACGGCAGCAGCTGCGGCCACGACGGTGATGGCAGTGCCGATGACCCACCCGGCGGGTCGCGGTGATCCGGGTGGCGTCCGGCTCACGGGCCTGCTCCGGCGCAGCGATCCGCCGGGCGTGGACAGTCAGTGGACAGTCAGTGGTGCCGGGTGGCGCGCTGCTCGTAGAGGTGGAAAGCGTGCTTGAGGAGGGTGATGGCCACGTTGGTGCCCCACAACATGGTCTTCGGTGAGCCACTCACGCGCGCGATGGCAGTGGTGCCCTCCGTGCGGAGGGTCTCGTGCTCTCCTATGGAGAACGAACCGCGGAAGTCGCCGTGAGCCATCGAGCTACAAGCCTTCCAGGCTGCTTCCGCGCGGTCGCTCGTGATGGTCGTGAGAGAGCCTGCCTCACGGACCATCTCCCCGTAGCCGGGGCGGGATTTCAGAAGTGCTGCTGCGTCCCGCGGGGAGGTGCCTCCAGAAGTAAGTATGGCTGTGAGCTTTGCCTTTCGGGTTTCGAGGTCGGGGGTGAGAGTACCTCCGAGGAGAGCGAGGGTCTTGACGACCTGCTGCACTTCGTTCCATTCGAGGATAATCCGGCGCTGCACTCGCTCAGCGCGGAGGGTAGGGGCGAGCATCCATACCGTGCGCGCGCCGTTCTCAAGGAGGCCACGTATGAGGGTGTACTGCGCGTGGGTGTGGACGGTCACGGTGCACTGTTCTGGCACGTCCCCGTCGATGTCCAGACCGGTGAGGCTGCTGTAGAGACACCTCAGGTGGACGCGGGCGACACTGAGGGCACTCCACGCAGCTCCAGAGAGTTCGTACGGGTGTGTACGCGGGTCGTCGCCGGCGAGGGCACTACCGTCCTGGATCGACCACCCACCGTCAGTGCGGACGATCTCGTCGTATTTCCGGGCGTCGTAGAGGATTTGCAGCAGGGCGCGCTGATGCTGTTGATCTTCATTCTCGGTTGCCATCACGCCATCGTCCGCCCAGCATTCCGCGGCAGGCTATGGGTCGGGCGGCCCTGGAGGGCCCGCTCGGCTGGGCCAGTTGGTAGGCAACTATGGGGGCGCACAGCGAGAGGCCCCGCCACCGGGGATTGCGAGCTTCGCAGGGCGGCGGGGCCTCGACTCGGGGCAGTGGTCAGAAGGCTTCCGTCCGGTCGAGCGACGTGACGTTGAGCTTCATGCCCTTGACCGTCTCCAAGGTCGTGAACATCTCTTCCTTGGTCTCCTGACCGGGCTGGAGGTTGGTGACGTACAACTCGCCGTTGTCGGCCCGGGTGCCAGAGGAGTCGACGACTTCGTACTTGATCAGATAGTCCGACGGCTTCGAGCTGTTGTTCTTGACCGTGTACGTGACCCAGATGTCGGCGATCCCGTACTCGCTGCGGTCGTCCAACTCGATCGACGTGAGGTCCTTCGCCTCGTCGTTGGCGGCAGGCTTCTCTTCCCCGGGCGGCTTATCTTCCTTCGGCTCGGCGGCGCCCTTGTCGGCGGGCTTGTCCTCCGACGGGGCCGCGGGCGCGCTGTTGGAGGTGTCAGACGCGCTCCCGCCGTCGTCGCTGCCTCCGCCGAGGGCAGCGGCGATGACGCTGATGATGACGATGAACGCAACGACGCCCAGGACGGAGAAGCCGATGACCTTCCCCTTGCTGCGCTTCGGCGGCGGCGGGGGGTATCCCTGCTGTGGCGGGTACGGCTGCTGGCCGTACGGCTGCGTGGGCTGCTGCGGGTAGCCGTAGCCCGGCTGCTGCGGTTGTCCGGGCTGGGGCTGCTGTGGGTACGTCATATGGCGATCCCCCCTGATTCGCGTGGAGACGGGACTTTAGATGGTGATTTGAGCGGGCGGAATGGGCCATTCGGCCCTGGATGGCGGCGCGTTGGAGCGCACCGCGCGGCGGGTGGCTCGAGGTACCCATGGGCCGCGCGCGGTACGTGGTCGTCAGCTCGCCTTCGGCTTGTCCGTGCCGTTTGCGGCGGGCGAGGCGCCTTCCCGGCCGGTTCGTGCTCGGCCGACCGGCCGGGGGGCCGCTCCCTGGCGGATCGGACAGGCGGCCAGGGGGCGGGGTTCAGTGGTCGGGGTGCCGGCGTATGAGGACGGAGCGGTCCGTGGCCGCCGAGTGATCACCACGGTTGCGCGCGTCCCGGCGCTCCTCGCCGAGCCGGCTGCACGTCTCGCAACCACGAACGGGCTGAGCTTCCCTGCTGTCGCGGACCGGGAGCACCACCGGCGGAGAGGGGTAGGTGCGGCAGGCGGATGCGTCCCCTGCATCGGCGGTCACGGTCGCCGCCTCCCGCGACACCGGGGGCACTCACAGGGCGGCATGGTGCTGCTGAACAGGGGAGGCTCGCAGTCGCGGGCGTAGCAGTTCTTCTCGCGCCCCCAGGTGCGCCCGCTGTCGCGGGACACACGCAGGGTCAGCAACGGACGTTCAGGCGCCGACGGCGCCTCTGCTCGGGCGGCCATGCCCAGGAAGGTAGAAACCCCCTCAGAGGGGCCTCAACGAACTTCTACGAACTTGCATGGGATCACCCCAGGGCGTCGATCGCGGAGGTGATCAGCGTCCGCGCCCGTGGGCCGTACACGGCGAGACGAGCCAGGTTCGCGAACGACTGCGCGTACTCCTCGATCTCGCGCGGCTGGGTGACGGTCAGGTGCGCCGAAACCAGTTCGACGTTCACCTGCAGGTCGTCGTACATGGTGAACGACTCCACGGGCCAGCCGATGCCCCGTGCCACGCCGAGCGGGATCACGCCCAGGCTCACCGCGGGCAGTGTGCCGACGGCGATGAGGTGCCCCAACTGCCCGGCCATCACCTCGGCATCGCCGATGACCGTGCGCAACACCCACTCCTCCACCAGCACCGCGAAGCGGCGGACGCCGGTGTGCAGCACGCGCTGCCGCTCCATGCGCACGGCGACGGCGTCGGCGACGTCGTCGGGCACGTCGCGCAGCTCGGCGACGGTGCGCAGGATGGCGGTGGTGTAGGCGGGGGTTTGCAGCAGCCCGGGGACGACCCAGGACTGGTACATGCGAAAGCGGTGGGTGCGCTCGAACAGGGGCGCCACCGACTGCTGCGCCCGCTTCAGTCCGGCCCGCTCCATGCGGCGCCACTCGACGTACATGCCGTCGATGCCGCGGGCGGTCGCGATGAGGTCGTCGGCCTGTCCGAGGGCGTCGCAGTGCAGCGCCCATGCCCGGATGTCGGCGTCCGAGGGCGGCGTCCTGCCGTGCTCCAGGCGCGAGCACTTCGACTCGTGCCAGCCCGCCCGCCGGGCCAGCTCCCGCGCGGTGATCCCCGCATCCTTGCGGATCTCACGCAGGCGCTGGCCCAGGGCCCGGCGGGCCTGCTGGACACTGGACGACGGCGACGACAACGCAGGTCAGGTGAGCCGGTACTCGGCGTGCGGTACGGCCCGCTCCCACACGGCTTCGAACGCGGCGGCGCACAGCTTCGCCACGGCCGGCTCTGCGCGCGCCTCCTCGTCGCCGCCGGGTGCCAATTCGCCGTCCCCGTCGAAGTGGAGGAACACGACGATCTGGTCGTCGAAGAGCCAGAAGTCGTTCCCGGGCAGGGCCAGATCCGAGGCGCGCCGGCGCGGCAGCCACCGGACGTCCTCCCCGGCGGCCACGTTGCCGGCGGTCAGTGCGTGCTCGAACCGGATGTAGTCGCTGACCGGCTCCGAGACGATCCGCGCCCGGCGGACCACGACACCGCGGCCGGTGACCTCCTCCATCATCGCGAGCCAGGGCCCCGCCGCGGTGTCGTCGGAGGTCTCGCGGCGCCCCTGCTGCCAGGCGACGAACCGCGGGTCGGAGCGCATGTAGCCGTCGCGCATCTCCAGGTGCACCGCCGTATGCCGGCAGGCGCGCAGCCGGTCCTCAAGCGTCAGGGGCTGCACCGTTGGTGACCTCCGGGAAGAACTGCAGCATGTGCCGAGGGAACTCGATCACGGTCTCATAGTCAGGTAGGTCCATCTGCGCCAGGCGCTCGGGGTCGGTGACGATCTTCCCTTGGAGGAGGTAGACGTCGGTCTCGTCGTCGAGGTAGACGGTCGCCGACTTGCCTTCGGGGCTGTTGGGGTCCTTGCCGAGCATGTGCAGCGCCATGGTTGGCCTCCTTCGCCGGAGTGACGAACCGCTTTGCCCAGGCTTGCCCGCAGGCCGACCACGCGGCCACAGGTGTGCACGAACTTGCGCGTACCGTAACGCCCTTGGTGGTGGGACAGAAGGGCGCGCGCCGGGCTCGCCTTCCGCTCCTCGGGGCTCGGTGCGCGGCGACGGGGTGGTGCCGTCGCGGCCGGGTTCGCCGCGGGGCCCGGGCGGGCCGGTGACCGACTCGCCCGGCTCCCCGCGCGAGCCCGGCGGGCCGGCCACCGGCTCCCCGCCGAGCCGTTCCACCTGAAGCGCCAGCGCGTCGCGCGCGGCGTTGGCGCCGTGGAGGTCGTCGGCGAGCTGCTGGACGGTGACGATGGCGGCGCCGGCGAGGAGGGCTGCGGCGGTCGAGGTCCCGCTCCGGCGGAACAGCACGCCGGCGGCCCCGAAAGAGAAGATCGCCAGCACTGCCGCTCACGCATCGCTCACGCAACCGGCCCCGGACGGAGCGTCCGAGGCCGTTGGAGAGGTGGAGAGTGGGGGCTCCCCTGCTGGTCAGGGGGCTTGATCCCGGGGTGGGCGCGGACGGGGTCGAACCGCCGACATCTGCCTTGTAAGGGCAGCGCTCTACCGCTGAGCTACGCGCCCGGATGCGGGGACAGCGTACCGTGCCCCGCCGACGCCGATCGACCTGCGGGTGGTGCGGGGATCGTCGTGGGCCGTGTGTTCGTTCAGCCCTGGTGGGAGAATGTTCCTCCAGGGGAGCGCAGGGCACGGAAAGGGGTCTCGTGGCATTCGGCGGAGGCGGAGGCGGCACCCGGCGGTGGGGCTGGGGAGACCGGGGTGACGGGGCTCGGGCCGAGGCGCAGGCGGCCAAGGACGCCGCCGCGACCGCGTTCTACGAGCTGGATACCGCGCAGCGCGACCTGCGCATCTCCGTGGAGACGATCGCCGCCGTCGACGACTCGCCGGCCGCTCGCAAGGCGGCCTCGGACTTCGCCGCGCTGGGGCAGCGCATCGACGAGGTCAGCCACACGTACATCACCGCCGTCGACTCCTACGACCTCGACCGGGCCGACCTCGACCACGGCACCGCCTCCCGCGCCCGGCAGGAGCTGCAGCAGGCGACGAACCGGCTGGAGAGGGTCCGCTCCGACCTCAACCACTTCGCGCACGGCCTCGGCCCTCTCCTCGACAAGGCCGAGACCCAGCTCGCCCGCCTCGCGCCCGCCGTGGAGCGGGCCCGGCAGGCGCTGCTGGCGGCGACGACGGCTCTGGACGAGGTGCGCGGCAAGGGGTTCCAGGCCGACGACCTCGCCGCCCGCCTCGCCGGGCTCGGCCCGGAGCTGACCAAGCTCAACGAGGGTGCGGGGCGGCACGGCGTGCAGGAGACCATCCACCGCGCCGTCGGCGTGCAGCGCGACGCCGAGGCGCTGCGCAGCGAGGCGGAGCAGTTGCCGCAGCGCGCGGAGGAGATCGACCGCCGCCTCGTCAGCCTGCGCACCCGCGCGCAGGCGCTCGCCACCCGTGCCGAGAAGGTCAAGCCGGTCCTCAGCGAGCTGCGCCGGCGCTTCGCGCTCGCGTGCTGGCGCGACCTGCAGGAGGTGCCGGACCGTGCCGCGCAGGCCGTGACCGAGGCGGAGGAGAAGATCGCCGATGCCTCGCGGGCCCGCCGCGAGCAGCGCTGGCCGGACGCGATCGCGCTGCTGACGAGCGTACGGGCGCTGCTGAACCAGACCGACGAGG